>MIAK01000055.1:27336-90408 GCA_001829085.1 Sphingomonadales bacterium RIFCSPLOWO2_12_FULL_63_15
CAAAAAAATGGCGGCATGGCCTTCGCTCCATGCCGCCGTCGGTGCGACCCGACTAGATGATGTCCCGTCCCTCGTGACAGTTCGGGGATTATTGCGCCTGTTAGGCCGCACCACCGCTTAGGTAGGTGACGAGTTCGGGCTTGCTGATCGTCGCATTCTTATCCGTATCAGCGGTCACAAAGGCACCATTGGCCCAGGCGGTGACTTCGGCTTCCGGCAGCGTCTGCCCGGTCGCCTTGGTCTCCTGCGCCTTCAACGCCACCATCCAGCGCGAAAACTCGGCCTGGCTCAACTCGCCATCGCTGTCGGCATCATAGGCCGGAAACTCGGTATCCACGATGGTCGCGACCGCATTGCCGGGGTTGGCGGGCGTCGCGGCCTGCGGTGTGGTTGCACCGGGCGTCCCGGCCTGCGGCGTCGCGGCGTCCGGCTGCACCGGCGCTGCTTGGGGCATGGCTGTATCCGGCGTCATCGTCTGTTGCGCCATGGCGGGCGCGGCAACGGCCAAAGCCGTGGTAAACAAAAGCGTGCGGATCATGACAATCTCCTATTTTACGACCCATTATGTGCAGCCTGTGTTTGACTTCCATGCTGCATGAATAGCGCAATAAGAAAGATTGAAACCGCCGGATTGTTCCTGAACATGCGTTCATCTTGACCCATTCGTCTTGCAAATTCCGTCAATTCATCTTGTTTGTCTGTGCGGCCTTCTCGTGCGCCCCTGCCGTCCACACCACGCCGCCCGATTTGCCCCGCGCTGCCGACGCTGCTAGGCGGCGCGGCATCGTATCTCCTCCAGTTGCAGGATTCGCTCATGGTCCCTCGCTATTCCCGCCCCGCAATGACCGCCCTCTGGGAGCCGGAAGCCCGGTTCAAGATCTGGTTCGAGATCGAGGCGCATGCGACGGAGAAACTGGGCGAACTGGGCGTCGTGCCGCCCTCGGCTGCCAAGGCGCTGTGGGACTGGTGGGCCACCAACCCCGTGATCGACGTCGCCGCGATCGACGCGATCGAGGCGGTCACCAAGCATGACGTCATCGCCTTCCTCACCTGGGTCGCCGAACAGGTGGGCGACGAAGCCCGCTTCATGCATCAGGGGATGACGTCGAGCGACGTCCTCGACACCTGCCTCGCGGTCCAGCTCGCCCGCGCGTCGGACCTGCTGATCGAGGATCTCGATCAGCTGCTCGCCGTCATCAAGCGTCGCGCCTTCGAGCATAAGCTGACCCCCACCATCGGCCGCAGCCACGGCATCCATGCCGAACCGGTCACCTTCGGCCTCAAAATGGCAGAAGCCTATGCCGAATTTTCCCGCTGCAAGGCACGCCTGATCGCCGCCCGCGCGGAAGTCGCCACCTGCGCCATTTCGGGCGCGGTCGGCACCTTCGCCAATATCGATCCCGCCGTCGAAGAACATGTCGCCGAAAAGCTCGGCCTCGCGATCGAGCCCGTCTCGACCCAGGTCATCCCGCGCGACCGCCACGCCATGTTCTTCGCGACACTCGGCGTCATCGCCAGCTCGATCGAACGGCTCGCGGTCGAAGTCCGCCATCTGCAGCGGACCGAAGTGCTGGAGGCGGAGGAATATTTTTCGCCCGGCCAGAAGGGTTCGTCGGCCATGCCGCACAAGCGCAACCCGGTGCTGACCGAAAACCTCACCGGTCTCGCCCGCGTCGTGCGCGCCGCCGTCGTGCCCGCGCTCGAAAATGTCGCCCTCTGGCACGAACGCGACATCAGCCATTCGTCGGTCGAGCGTTTCTTCGGCCCCGACGCGACCATCACGCTCGACTTCGCGCTGGGTCGCCTGACCGGGGTGATCGACAAGCTGCTCGTCTATCCTGAGCGGATGATGAAGAATCTCGACAAGATGGGCGGCCTCGTCCACTCGCAGAGGGTGCTGCTCGCCCTCACGCAAGCCGGTGTCAGCCGCGAAGACAGCTATCGCTATGTCCAGCGCAACGCGATGAAAGTGTGGGAATCTGACGGCCAGCTATCGCTGCTGGAACTGCTCAAAGCCGACACCGACGTCACCGCCGCGCTGCCACCCGAACAGATCGAAGAAAAATTCAACCTCGATTATCATTTCAAGCAAGTCGACACGATCTTCCGCCGCGTCTTCGGCGAGGCGTAAGTCTATAGACTCTGTTCCCCGGCGAAAGCCGGGGGCCAGTTCGGAGCGTGAAACTGGACTCCGGCCTCCGCCGGGGAACCTGAGCTACAGGCCGTTATCGCACGCCCAACCTCGGCCGCATCCGGGGTGCCGCATCCGATTGCCGCCGCACCAGCTTATGCGCCAGCACCAGATGTTCGGACGCCATCTCTGCGCCACGCCGTCCTTTCAGCAACCGCACCAACACCTCGACAGCCGCGCGCGACATGGCGCTGATCGGCTGGCGGATGGTGGTCAGTTCGGGCCAGATGGTGGTCGCCAGCGACGTGTCATCGAACCCGCACACCGTCAGGTCGCCCGGCACATCCAGCCCGCTGCGATGCGCGATCGCCACGGTGGCCGCCGCCATATCGTCATTGCTGGCAAAGATGGCGGTGGGTGGATCGAGCAGCGACAATATCTGTTCGGCCGCGTCCAGCCCCGACCGATAGGTGAAATAGCCCTGCGCGATCAGCTCGTCCAGCACCGGCAGGTTCGCTTCGCTTAGCGCCGCGAGATAGCCCTCGAACCGCTTGCCGCTGGCGGTCTGGTTGGGGTTGCCCTTGACGAAGCCGATGCGCGAATGGCCGAGCGTGATCAGGTGGCGCGTCATTTCATAGGCGGCCTGAAAATCGTCGATGCTGACCGCGGCAAGGTCGCCGGGTGCCCGGCCGGTCGCCACCGCGACGGCGGGAATATCGGCGGCCTTCAATGCCGCCACCATTTCCTCCAGATCGCACAGCGGCGGCGGCAGGATCACGCCGTTGATCCGCCCGCGCAGCAGATGATCGACCACTGCCTTCACCGACGTCTGCTCGTCCCATTTCTCCACGACCAGATCGACGCCGCTGCGGCTGGCCTGGTCCAGGCTGCCGACCAGAAATTCGCTGAGATAAGAGGAGGACGGGTTGCTGTAGAGCAGGCCGATCCGCAGTTCATCGCCCCCCGCCAGGCTGCGCGCAGCCGCGCTCGGCGCATAGTTGAGCGCGATGATGGCGGCATCGACCTTAGCCTTGGTCGCCGGCCGCACCACCTGCTCGCCATTGATGACGCGCGACACCGTCATGGGCGACACCCCGGCGTGGCGCGCCACGTCGTTGATCGTTGGGGCATTGCGCTGACGGCGGGAGGATCGGGTGTCGGTCAATGCGGGGTGCTTTCGGGTCGGTAATGATGTCGCCGGAGTGGTAGCGACATCACCCCGCCGGATTAAAGCGAAAAATCACGGATTGCCGGGCGCATAGGGGAATTTGCGCATTTTATAGGCCTCCAGCCTCTCCGGCGGCGGCGCAGCCCCGGCGGGGAGGGGCCGCTTGGCGATCGACTGGAAATAAGCGATGCTCGCATCGCGCCACCATTGGGCTTCCTTTTGCTGGATGGAAAGGAAGGTCTGCGTCTGCGCAAAACGCTCCGCATCGATCAAGGGGCGCAGCCCCTCCCACGTCCCGCGCATCCCCGCAACATAGGCAACGCCCCGGTCATAACGATGGACCATCCCATCCCACAGCGTCTCGCCCGATGCCAAGCGATAGTCCCAGGGCAAATGATGGAACCACAGCAAGTCCCGCTCCGGCGTCGTGCGCGGATCGGCGAACCGCTTGGCCAGCGGCGCCGCATATTGGGCGACGGCATTGCTGCCACTCTTCGTCCGGTTAAAGCCGATGCCGCTCGCATCCGCCTTATGATAATAGACCGGGTTCCATTCGGGCCGCGCCAATTCCGATACCCAGGGGCCGGGTCCATAATGGTGGCCGGTATCCATCACATGGGCCAGGCCCAGCGGCGTCATATAGTCCACCGCCGCCTCGCGCGATCCCATCATCATCGCGACCACCGGCTCCACCACTGCCTTGTCTGGCGTGAAGGTCAGCGCCGCCCATTCGCGCGCCACCGCCCCGGCGGTCAGGTCCGGGTTCCAGGCCATCCGTCCGAACGCATACCAGTCCGCCTGGTTGAAGATCGACCCGCTCCAGTCGCGATCCGTGCCGATATTGGCGACGCCCGCAATCCCGGTCAGCCTATGCCCGTCCAGCGACCCGTCGATCACCTTGGCAACGGTCGATCCCTTGCCCTTAGCAAAAGTATCGCTCTTGAGCGTCTCTTCGAACAACGGCCCCAAATAGGTCAGATGCGTCGATTGCCCCAGATATTCCTTGGTGATCTGGAACTCCATCATCAACGGCGTCCTGGGCATCGCCCCGAACAGCGGATGAAAGGGCTCGCGCGGCTGAAAATCGATCGCGCCATTCTTGACCTGCACGATGACATTGTCGGCAAACTGCCCATCGAGCGGCTTGAAGTCGGCATAGGCCTGCTTGGCGCGATCGTCGGGATCGTCATGGGCATAGACGAAGGCGCGCCACATCACGATCCCGCCATGCGGCTTGACCGCAGCGGCCAGCATGTTCGCGCCATCGGCATGGGTGCGGTTATAATCCTGCGGACCCGGCTGCCCCTCGCTATTCGCCTTGACCAGGAAGCCGCCAAAATCGGGGATCGCCGCGTAAATCTCGTCGGCCTTGGCCTTCCACCAGGCGGCAACGGTCGGATCGAGCGGATCGGCGGTCTTGAGCCCATCCAACTCCATCGGTGCGGTCCATTTGACCGATAGATAGACCTTGATCCCATAGGGCCGGAACACATCCGCCAGCGCCGCCGCCTTGGCGATATAGGGCGCGGTCAGGCTGTCCGATTTGGCATTCACATTGTTGAGGACGGTGCCGTTGATGCCGATCGACGCATTGGCGCGGGCATAGTCGCTATAACGCGGCCCTTTCCAGTCGGGCAGCCGCCACCAGTCCCAGATCGACGACCCCGCATAGCCACGCTCCACCGTGCCATCCAGATTGTCCCAATGGTTGAGCAGCCGAAGCCCGATGCGCGGCGCGCTGCGTATATCGATCGCATCGAGCGCCGCGTCCGACTGCGCCAGCCGCAGCCAATGGAACGCGCCATGCAGCAACCCCATCTCGCTATTCGCCGCGATCAGCGTGACCGGCTTGCCCTCGACCCGGATCGACCGGATCGCATAGCCCTCCTGGCCCAGCCCCGCCAATGTCAGCGGCAGGGCAGGGGCCGTCCCCGGCATCGCCAGCCACAGCGCACCCGGACGCATGCTATCCGCTATCATCGGGGCCGTACCGGTCATACCGGTGACGCCGCGCTGCAATTCGTCCCTGATGATCTGCATCGTCGCGCTGTCGCCGGGCGCGGTGATCACGCTAGCATGGGCCGCAATCCGCGCCGCCGCCGCCCCGTCCACCCGCGCATAGCGCAGCCAGAGATCATAGCCATCCTCGGCCATCGCCACGGGCGTCAGGACCGTCATGGCCATAGCCATCATCCAGAAAATCAGGCGCGCGATCATGTCTTCCTCTCCATCGCGTCGGCGTCGCCAGCCCGTTATCGGGCATTGACAATCGCGACTTGTCTTACCAATGGTAACGCTATCAGCGATAATCCGGCAAGCAGAAACGTGACAGCTCGGTAAAATTGGAGAGGCGCATCATGACCCATCCCCGCACAATAGCGAAAAGGGCGACGATTTCCATCGTCCTGACGGCGCGATGACCATGGCCTTTGCCCGTCGCCAGGCGCTCGGCCTGCTCGCGTCCAGCTCGCTCGTCGCCGCTACCCCGGCCATCGCCGCGAAGAAAACCGGCCCGCTCTACAAGGACGCGACCGCGCCGATCGACCTGCGCGTCCGCGACCTGCTCGGCCGCATGACGCTGGAGGAAAAAGTCGGTCAGATCATTGCGCTCTGGGCGACCAAGGCCGACATCATGGACGGCCTGACCTTCTCCCCGGCCAAGGCGAGCAAGGCCTATCCGGCGAGCTTCGGCCAGATCACCCGCCCGTCCGACAAGCGCGGCGCGCCCGACGGATCGCAGCAAGCAGGCGGCGTCGGCGCGCGTTGGCGCACCCCGGCGGACACCGTCGCCTTCATCACCGCGATCCAGAAATGGGCGATCGAAGAGACCCGACTCGGCATCCCCGTTCTCTTCCATGAAGAATCGCTGCACGGCTATATGGCGACCGAAGCCACCAGCTTCCCGATGGCGATCGGCCTGGCGGGCAGTTTCGACCGCCAGCTAATGCACGACATCCAATCCGTCACCGCGCGCGAAGTCCGCGCGCGGGGCGTGCATCTCGCTCTGTCCCCGGTGGTCGATATCGCCCGTGATCCGCGCTGGGGCCGCATCGAGGAAACCTTTGGCGAAGACCCTTATCTGTGCGGCGAAATGGGCGTCGCCGCCGTGCTGGGTCTGCAGGGCGAAAGCAAGCAGCTCGGCCCCGACAAGGTGATGGCGACGCTCAAACATATGACCGGCCATGGCCAGCCCCAAAGCGGCCAGAATATTGCGCCCGCGTCGATCTCGGAGCGCGAATTGCGCGAGAATTTCTTTCCGCCCTTCCGCGAAGTCGTCCGCCGCACCGGCATCGCCGCCGTCATGCCCAGCTATAATGAAATTGATGGTGTCCCGAGTCATCAAAGCCAATGGCTGCTCGGCGATATCTTGCGCGGCGAATGGCATTTCGACGGCGCGGTGGTCAGCGATTATGGCGCGGTCCATGAACTCGACACAATCCACCATGTCCAGTCCGACCCGGAGGCGTCAGCCCGCGCCGCGCTGCGCGCCGGGGTGGATTGCGAATTGCCCGATGGCCTGACCTATCGGACGCTGGTGGCTCAGGTGCGTGGCGGAAAGGTGCCGGTCGAAGCGGTCGATATGGCCGTGCGCCGCATGTTGACGCTCAAATTCCGGGCTGGCCTGTTCGAAAATCCCTGGCCGCGTAAGGATTATGCCACGCTGACCGGCAATGCCGAAGCGCGTGCACTCGCTTTGAAGGCCGCGCACAAGTCGATCGCGCTGCTCAAAAATGACGGCACGCTGCCGCTGACGGCGGGCACACACAAGCGCGTCGCGGTGATCGGTCCCAATGCCGCCGTCGCGCGCCTTGGCGGCTATTCCTCTATCCCGCGTCAGGAAGTGTCGCTGCTCGAAGGCATAGAGGCCAAGCTCAAGGGCAAGGCGCAGGTGGTCCATGCTCAGGGCGTCTTCATCACCCAGAGCGAGGATCGCTCGGCCGACGACGTGCTGCTCGCCGATCCCGCCAAGAATCGCGCCTTGATCGCCCAGGCGGTCGAGGTCGCGAGCAGCGCCGATGTCATCATCCTCGCAATCGGCGACACCGAACAGACCAGCCGCGAAGGCTTTGCCAAAAACCATCTTGGCGACCGCACCAGCCTCGACCTGCTGGGCGAACAGAATGAGCTGTTTGTGGCGATGAAGGCGACCGGCAAGCCCGTCATCGTCTGCGCCATCAACGGCCGCCCGCCCAGCTATCCCACGGTCGTCGAAGGCGCGAACGCGCTGCTCGAATGCTGGTATCCGGGGCAGGAGGGCGGCACGGCGATGGCCGACATTCTCTTCGGTGACGTCAATCCCGGCGCCAAACTGCCCGTCAGCGTCGCACGGGATGAAGGCCAGATCCCGATCTTCTACAACCGCAAGCCATCGGCCAGCCGGGGCTATCTGTTCGCCGAAAACACGCCGCTCTTTCCGTTCGGATATGGCCTCAGCTACACTCGCTTTGAATTTGGCAAACCCCGCCTGTCCGCGCCGCGCATCGGCATAGGCGGGCAGGTGACGGTCGAGGTCGATGTCCGCAATGTGGGCGACAGGGCCGGGGACGAAGTCGTCCAACTCTACGTCCATGATCAAGTCGCCAGCGTCACCCGCCCGATCAAGCAACTCAAAGGCTTCGAACGCATCACCCTTGCCCCCGGTGAAAGCCGGACCGTCCGCTTGCCGCTCGGCCCGGATGCTTTCGCGCTGTGGAATCTCGACATGGGCGAAGTGGTCGAACCCGGCCTGTTCGACATCATGGTCGGGCCGGACAGCGAAAATCTCCAGACCGTCACGCTCGAAATACTCTGAACAGGACCACGCACATGCCTAAAATCCTTGATGCCAGGGTCATCATCACTTGCCCCGGCCGTAATTTCGTCACCTTGAAGATCATCACCGAAGATGGTGTCTATGGCCTTGGCGACGCGACGCTCAACGGCCGCGAACTGGCGGTGGCCAGCTATTTGCAGGACCATGTCATTCCCTGCCTGATCGGCCGGGATGCGCACCGGATCGAGGATATCTGGCAATATCTCTACAAGGGCGCCTATTGGCGGCGCGGCCCGGTCACCATGTCGGCGATCGCCGCCGTCGATACCGCGCTCTGGGACATTAAGGGCAAGCTGGCGGGCCTGCCGGTCTATCAATTGCTCGGCGGGGCCAGCCGCGAAAATGTGATGGTCTATGGCCATGCCAACGGCACCACGATCGAGGATACGGTGCAGGTCGCGCTCGATTATCAGCGGCAGGGCTATAAGGCGATCCGCATCCAGTGCGGCGTGCCCGGCATGGCGTCCACCTATGGCGTCAGCAAGGACAAATATTTCTACGAACCCGCCGACGCCGACCTGCCGACCGAAAATGTCTGGAACACCTCCAAATATATGCGCGTCGTGCCGGAACTGTTCAAAGCCGCGCGCGAAGCGCTGGGCTGGGACGTCCACCTGCTGCACGACATTCACCATCGCCTCACGCCAGTTGAGGCGGGCCGTCTGGGCAAGGATCTCGAACCCTATCGCCCCTTCTGGCTGGAAGATGCGACGCCCGCTGAAAATCAGGAAGCCTTCAAGCTGATCCGCCAGCACACCACCACGCCGCTCGCCGTGGGCGAAATCTTCAATTCCATCCACGATTGCCGCGAACTGATCGAAAACCAGCTGATCGACTATATCCGCGCCACCGTGGTCCATGCCGGCGGCATCAGCCACCTGCGCAAGATCGCGAACCTCGCCGATCTCTATCAGGTCCGCACCGGCTGCCACGGCGCGACCGATCTGTCGCCGGTCTGCATGGCCGCCGCGCTGCACTTTGATCTGAGCGTCCCCAATTTCGGCGTACAGGAATATATGCGCCACACGCCCGAAACCGACGCGGTTTTCCCCCACGCCTACAGCTTCGCGGACGGGGCGATGCATCCCGGCGAAGCGCCGGGGCTAGGCGTCGACATCGACGAAGAACTGGCCGCGCAATATGAGTATAGCCGCGCCTTCCTGCCAGTGAACCGGCTGGAAGACGGCACGATGTTCAACTGGTGATGGGGTGAATTGCCCCTAAGCAGTTTCGTCATTCCCGCGAAGGCGGGAACCCATCTCCCGTCATAGCGGCGATGGACAGGGCCGGAGATGGATCCCCGCCTTCGCGGGGATGACGACGTATTTGGAGAGGCCAATGAGTAACCCGACCATCCCCAAACCCTCCGGCAAAGTCCGCTGGATCGTCTGCGCGCTGCTCTTCTTCGCCGTGGTGCTGAGCTATGTCGATCGCCTCGTGCTGCCGACGCTCAAGCCCGATCTTCAGGCGCGCTATGACTGGAGCGAGAGCGGCTATGCCGATCTCGCCATCTGGTTTCAGGCGGGCTATGGAATCTCCTACGTCTTTTTCGGCCGTCTGATCGACAAGATCGGCGCGCGGGCCGGATATACGCTGGCCGTGTCGCTGTGGACCATCGGCCATGTCGCGCACATCTTCTTCACCTCGACGGCGGGCATGTTGCTCGCGCGCATCCCGCTCGCAATCGGCGAGGCTGGCACCTTCCCCGCCGCCATCGCCGCGACCAATGAATGGTTCCCCAAGAAGGAACGCGCCTTCGCGATCGGCATCTTCAATGCCGGGTCCAATGTCGGCGCGATCCTCACCCCGCTGATCGTCCCGATCATCGCCGTGACCCTCGGCTGGCGCTGGGCTTTCATCCTGACCGGGCTGCTCACGGTCGTTTGGCTCGTCGCCTGGCTCAGCTTCTACCGCAGTCCGCGCGAGAAGAAGAGCCTCACCGCCGAAGAACTGGCCTGGATCGAAACCGACCCCGTCGAACCACAACGCCCGGTCAAATGGGCGACGCTGTTCCGCCTGCGCCAGACCTGGGCCTATATGGCCGGGCGCTTCCTGATCGATCCGGTCTGGTGGACCTTCCTCTTCTGGCTGCCCGATTTCTTCAACAAACAATATGGCGTCAAGATGCTCGACTTCGGCCCGCCGCTGATCGCCGTCTATCTGCTGGCCGATGTCGGCTCGGTCGCGGGCGGCTGGGCGTCGTCGCGCTTCATCGGCCGGGGCTGGAGCATCAATCGCGGGCGCAAGACGGCGATGCTGCTCGCCGCGCTCTGCGCCGTCCCGATCGCCTTTGCTACGCATGCACCCAATATGTGGGTTGCAGTTGCGCTAATTGGGCTAGCGTGCGCCGGGCATCAGGGCTTCTCCGCCAACCTGTACGCTTTGCCGGGCGACGTCTTCCCGCGCTGGATGGCCGGATCGGTCGTCGGCCTCGGCGGCCTCGCGGGTGCGATCGGCGGCATGATGATGGCCAAGTTCGCCGGGGTCATCCTCGAAACCGTCGGCAGCTACGGTCCCATCTTCGCCGTCGCCTCCTGCGCCTATCTGATCGCGCTTGGCACCATCCACCTCATCATCCCGCGCTATCAGACCGTCGATAGCGCCGCCATCAGGGCTGAACCATGACCCGTCGCCTCCCGCAAAAAGCGTCAACCAGTGTACGGGTCGCTGTCCGCTTGGCCTGCATCGCCACTGCCTTGGCCGCCATGCCCGCCTACGCGCAAAGCTGCACCCCGACCTGGGTCGCGGGCTGGGCCTCGTCCCAATTCCGCCCCACCGGCGACGCCGCGCTTCCGCCCGGCACGCTGGCGAACCAGACTTTGCGGCAGGTCGTCCGCCCCTCGGTCAGCGGCGACCGCGTCCGTGTCCGCCTCTCCAATCTCGCTGGCACCCGGCCGCTCCCCATCCTGGGTGCCAGTATAGCTCGCGCGACCAGTTCCGCCGCGCCCACCATCGATCCCGCCACCCGGATCGCGCTCCGCTTCGATGGCAAGCCCGACGTCATCATCCCGCCCGGCGCGGACTATCTGTCCGACCCGGTCCCGCTATCGGCCAAAGCGCTCGACACGCTCGCCATCTCGATCCGCTACGCCGCCGCCGACCCCGAACAGACATCGCATCCCGGCTCGCGGGCCACCTCCTGGCATCTGCCCGGCGACCATCTGTCCGACCCGCAATTCGCCGGAGCGGCGAGTTTCGACCATTGGTTCAACCTCGCCGCGCTCGAAGTCGAACGCTGCGCCCCGGCCCAACTCATCGTCGCGCTGGGCGACTCGATCACCGACGGCAAGAACAGCACCACCAACGGCAATGATCGCTGGACCGACCGGCTGGCGGAACGCTTGCAAGCCGACCCGAAGCGTCGCCACATCGCGATCGTCAATCAGGGGATCGGCGGCAATCGGCTGCTCGACGATGGCCTTGGTCCCAATGCGCTCGCCCGGCTCGACCGCGACGTGCTGGCGCAGCCCGGCGTCACGCATCTGATCCTGCTGGAAGGGATCAACGATCTCGGCACGCTCACCCGCGAAGCCCCCGTCAGCACCGCCGCGCATCAGGCCCATGTCGCCCGCATCATCGGCGCCTATCGCCAGATCATCGCCCGCGCCCGTGCTAAAGGGATCAAGGTCATCGGCGCGACCGTCATGCCCTTCGTCGGCAATGATTATTATCACGCCGACGCCCAGAATGAGGCCGACCGCCAGGCCGTCAACGCCTGGATCAGACAGCCGGGGAATTTCGACGCAGTGATCGATTTCGATGCCACGACCCGCGACCCGGCACGGCCCGACCGCTTGGCCCCCGCCTATGATAGTGGCGACGCGCTCCACCCGTCCCCGCGCGGCTATCGGGCGATGGGCGACGCGATCGCGCTGGACCTGTTCGACTGACCGGCAGACGCTATTTCCGCCGCCCCCCGGCATCCAGTACCGTCTCCATGGCCACGAAGGTCGAGGTGCTGGCGACATGGGGCAGGGCGGAAATCTTCTCGCCCATAACCATGCGATAGCGCCGAATATCCGCCGTCCGCACCTTGAGCAGATAGTCGAAGCTGCTCGCGATCATATGGCATTCCTCGACTTCCGCGATCCGCCGCACCGCCATGTTGAACTCATGCAGCGCCGCTTCGCGCGTATCGCTCAGCTTGACTTCGGCAAAGGCGACATGGTCCATCCCCAGCTTGGCTGGATCGACGATCGCGCGGAACCCATGGATCACGCCGGTTTCGATCAATCGCTTCAGCCGCACCTGGCACGGCGTCTTGGACAGGCCGACCAGCGCCGCCAGATCGGTCACCGTCATGCGGCCGTCTTCCACCAGAGCGGCGATGATCTTGCGGTCGAATTCGTCCAGATCGACTGTTGAGGCGGCTTTATCCATCATTGCTGCCTAACATAGAGGCACGAATAAGTCACATCCGCCATGCAAACGGACCTGATAAGGCAGATCGACGCCACCATATGCGATATGATGAATGGTATGACCGTCCAGCCCCCCTTTGCCGCCTTCGCCCCTGCCATCCGCGCCCAATCCCCGCTGCGCCAGGCGATCACCGACGCCTATCGCCGCGATGAAGCCGAGGCGCTCGCCCCGCTGATCGCGGCGGCGACACTGCCCGACGCCACCCGCGCCGCGGCGCGGGAGACTGCCCGCACCCTGGTCACGGCCCTGCGCGCCAACCACAAGGGCGCCGGCGTCGAAGGCCTGGTGCAGGAATATGCGCTGTCCAGCCAGGAGGGCGTTGCGCTGATGTGCCTTGCCGAAGCGCTGCTCCGCATCCCTGACGCAGCGACCCGCGACGCCCTGATCCGCGACAAGATCGCGGACGGCGACTGGGGATCGCATCTGGGCACCGACAAGTCGCTGTTCGTCAATGCTGCCACCTGGGGGCTGGTGGTCACCGGCAAGCTGGTTAGCAGCGTCGATGATCGCGGCCTCGGTGCAGCGCTGACGCGCCTCGTCGCACGAGCGGGCGAGCCGGTCATCCGGCGCGGCGTCGACCTCGCCATGCGGATGATGGGCGAACAGTTCGTCACCGGCGAAACGATCAAGGAAGCGCTCAAGCGCGCCAAGGTGATGGAGGCCAAGGGGTTTGCCTACAGCTATGACATGCTGGGCGAAGCGGCGACGACGGCGGACGACGCTGGCCGCTATTATGCGGATTATGAACAGGCGATCCATGCCATCGGCAAGGCATCGGCCAAGCGGGGCGTCTATGCCGGTCCCGGCATCTCGATCAAGCTGTCCGCGCTCCACCCGCGCTATGCCCGCGCCAAGGCAGAACGCGTCATGGCCGAGCTTCTGCCCCGCGTGCAGCAACTCGCCGCGCTCGCCAAAAGCTATAATATCGGCTTCAACATCGATGCGGAGGAGGCCGACCGGCTCGACCTGTCGCTCGACCTGCTGGAAAGTCTGGCGCTGCATCCCGCTTTGTCCGACTGGAACGGGCTTGGCTTCGTGGTTCAGGCCTATGGCAAACGCTGCCCCTTCGTCATCGACTGGATCATCGACCTTGCCCGTCGCGCCGATCGCCGCATCATGGTCCGTCTGGTCAAGGGCGCTTATTGGGATGCGGAGATCAAGCGCGCGCAGGTCGATGGCCTCGCGGATTTTCCGGTCTACACCCGCAAGTTGCACACCGACATTGCCTATATCGCCTGCGCGCAAAAACTGCTCGCCGCCAAGGACGCGGTCTTCCCGCAATTCGCCACCCATAATGCCCAGACGCTCGCCACCATCCATGCGATGGCCGGGCCGGATTTCAGCATCGGCACTTACGAATTTCAGTGCCTCCACGGCATGGGCGAACCGCTTTACGAACAGGTGGTCGGCGCGGGCAAGCTCGACCGCCCCTGCCGCATCTATGCGCCGGTGGGCACGCATGAGACGTTGCTCGCCTATCTCGTCCGCCGCCTGCTCGAAAATGGCGCGAACAGCAGCTTCGTCAATCGCATCGCCGATCCGGCCGTATCGGTGGACGAGATGATCGCCGACCCCGTTGATACCGTCCGCGCCATGCCCAACCCCGGCGCCCGTCACGACCAGATCGCACTCCCCGACGCCATCTTCCCCGACCGTCGCAATTCCGATGGCATCGACCTCAGCGACGAAAAAGCCTTGGCGAGCCTGACGCAAGCGCTCCAATTCAGTGCTACGCTGGACTGGACCGCTGCGCCGGAAGGCAGGGCGGGCGAGGGGCGACCCGTCCGCAACCCGGCCGATCATCGCGATATCGTCGGCACTGTGGTCGAAGCAACGGTGGACGATGCCCGCGCCGCAGCGATCCGCGCGGCCGCATCGCTGTGGCGCAACACACCGGTCGCCGATCGCGCCGCCGCGCTCGATCGCGCCGCCGACGCTATGCAGGCGCGGATGCCGATCCTGCTCGGCCTCATCGTCCGCGAAGCGGGCAAATCCATCCCCAACGCCATCGCCGAAGTGCGCGAGGCGATCGACTTTCTACGCTATTATGCGCAGCAGGCCCGCACCACCTTCGGCCCGCAGCAGCAGGCGCTTGGGGTAGTCACCTGCATCAGCCCGTGGAACTTCCCGCTGGCGATCTTCACCGGCCAAGTCGCCGCCGCGCTGGTCGCGGGCAATGCCGTCCTGGCAAAACCCGCCGAAGAAACGCCGCTCATCGCCGCCGAAGCCGTCCGCCTGCTCCACGCCGCGGGCATGCCGACCGACGCGCTCCAGCTTTTGCCGGGCGATGGCGCGATTGGGGCCGCGCTCGTCGCCGCGCCGCAAACCGGGGCCGTGATGTTCACCGGATCGACCGACGTGGCACGCCTGATCCAGCGCCAGCTTGCCACCCGCCTGTCGCCGCAGGGCAGGCCGATCCCATTGATCGCCGAAACCGGCGGGCAAAATGCCATGATCGTGGATTCATCGGCGCTCGCCGAACAGGTTGTCGCCGACGTCATCGCTTCGGCCTTCGACAGCGCGGGCCAGCGCTGTTCGGCGCTGCGCGTCCTGTGCCTGCAGGAGGATGTCGCCGATCGTACGCTGACGATGCTCAAGGGCGCACTCGCCGAACTGAGCCTCGGCCGCACCGATGCGCTCAAGGTCGATATCGGCCCGGTCATCACCGCCGAAGCCCAAACGGGCATAAACGCTCATATCGACGCCATGCGGGCGATGGGACGGACGGTGGATCAACGCCCGCTGCCGCCCGAAACCGCGCACGGCACCTTCGTCGCGCCGACCATCATCGAGATCGACAGCCTCACCGACCTGGATCGCGAAGTCTTCGGCCCGGTCCTCCATGTCCTGCGCTTCCGTCGCGACGGATTGGACGCGCTGGTCGATGCGATCAACGCTACCGGCTATGGATTGACCTTCGGCCTGCACACTCGGCTGGATGAAACGGTCGCGCGGGTCACGCGCCGGGTGAAGGTCGGCAATATCTATATCAATCGCAACGTCATCGGCGCGATCGTCGGGGTTCAGCCCTTTGGCGGCTGTGGCCTGTCGGGCACTGGGCCGAAGGCTGGCGGCCCGCTTTATCTTGGGCGGCTGGTCACCACGCCGGCGGTGCTGGCAGCGCGGGGCAGCCGGTTGCAAACGCCGCTCCACGCCTTTGCGGACTGGCTTGATGCGCAGGGCTATGGCGAGGCCGCGAGCGAGGCGCGCCGGGCGGGCGATGCGTCGGCGCTGGGTGTCGAAATGACGCTGCCGGGGCCGGTCGGCGAGCGCAATCTCTACACCCTCCATCCGCGCGGGGCCATGCTGCTGCGCCCTGCCACCCGCGCCGGACTGTTCCGCCAGATGGCCGCGATCCTCGCCAGCGGAAACAGCGCGACGGTGCAGGGCATGACAGTCCCGCCAAGCCTGCCGCCGGAGGTGGCCTCGCATTTCACGGCAGAGGCCAATGCGCCCATTGCCGCGATACTGGTCGAGGGAGACGCCGAGCGCGTCGCCGCTGCGGTCCAGGCCGCTGCTGATCTGCCCGGCCGGATCGTGCCGGTCCATGCCGAAACAGCAGGCGGCTATTGCCTCGACTGGTTGCTGGAGGAAGTCTCCACCTCGATCAACACGACCGCGGCTGGGGGCAATGCCAGCCTGATGATGATCGGCTAAGGGCTCAGCCTCCGATCATTACCTGCAGCCGCGAAATGCGCGAGCGGTGGATGCGCCAGCGGCCGTCCACCCGCTTATAGTCTTCATGATAATGGCCGCAGCCATGCAGGGTCATGCTGGTGCCGTTTTCGTCCCAAATCTGGTCCTCCATCGCGATGACGCCGCGCGCGTCATCCGGGCCGATGATCTCGACTTCGTGACAATGGCCATGATGGACCGTGCGTTGCGTGCCGATCGCGGCCTGGATGAAGGCGATGATGGTGTCGCCGCCTTCATAGACCCAATCATTGCTTTCCACCGCCCGGCCTTCGTCGCCCTTGCCGTCGATGCTGAGCGATGCGCGTGCGTCGAACAGGGCATCGTCGCAGAAGACGTCGCGCAATCCGGCCCAGTCCTTATTGTCCATCAAGCGGAAATAGCGGGCCTTGAGCTGTTTGATCGCCTCGATCGCCAGCAATGTCTCGACGCTATCCATGCCACCATCTCCCATCGATTATAGCGCGCTCTTATGCGGTCTAACATCGTCCCGCCCCACCTGCGACAAGTGCCAGCCCGTGCCGCCTGACAGAAGTGCAAGGCGACGGGGCAGGCCATGACGCCTATCCCTTGGGTTCAAGAATGCCAGCAGGAGAGAGCAGCATGGACCAGCCCGCCATTCATCCGCTGACCATGGACGGTCGCGATCCCGCCGCACTGCGCGGCGATCCGATCAGCGGCGACCGCTATACCAGTCGCGATTTCATGCAGCAGGAATGGGACCATCTGTGGACCCGGATCTGGCATGTCGCGGGGCGGACGGCGGAGTTGGAGGAGCCGGGCGACTATGTCGTCCACGACTTCCGGCATGAAAGCGTCATCTGCATTCGACAGGACGATGGGAGCATCAAGGCCTTCTACAATGCCTGCGGGCATCGCGGCATGCGCCTGACCGATGGCAGCGCTTTTGCCGAGGCCTTCACCTGTCCCTATCATGGCTGGAAATGGGGCAAGGACGGCATGCTCCAATATGCGCAGGACCCGCATGATTTTCCGCAAGGCAACCCCTGCGGCAAGTTGAAGCTGAAGGAATTGCGCTGCGCTATCTGGGGCGGGTTCGTCTGGTACACGATGGACGATACCGCGCCCGACCTGCTCGACTATCTTGCGCCGATGCCGGAGCTTTACAAAAATTACCCGATGGACACGGGCGTCCGGGTGTTCTGGATGAAGATCAACCTCAACACCAACTGGAAGTTCGCGACCGACAATTTTTCCGAAAGCTATCACACCCGGACCGCTCATCCGCAGGTGCCGCCGTGGATCGACCAGGATGTCGATACGGCCCGGCATGAAATGTATCCCGCAGGCCATGGGCGCACTGTCCAGCCGATGCGGCCCTCGCTCAGCGACCGGCTGCCCGACGGGGTGCCGCATCCGTTCGACCATATCCTGCGCCAGTGGGACATCGACCCGGACAGCTACCCGGACTATGAGACCAAGGCGATGCAGGGCTGGCTGGACCTCAAGGCGGCCAAGCGGCGGCTATGGCGCGAGCGGGGCTATCTCCATTATGAACATATGGATGACGAGCAGATCACCGACAGTCCGCATACGGTGATCTTCCCCAATGTCACCATTTCCTTCCTGCCCGACAATATCCTGTTCTTCCGCACCGAACCCCATGCCGATGATCCGGGCAAATGCACCTTCGATCTATGGTGCATGGCCTTTCCGGTGGCGGGGCAGACGGAGGTGGAATCGATCATGGCGGGACCACAACCGTTCAGCGAAGCGGACATGCTTTGGCGTGATTTCGACAATGGCCGGGGCGTGCCGGAGATTGAGGGGCAGATCGTCTATCAGGACATGATGCTGGCCGAAGGGATGCAGCGGGGGATGCATTCGCGCGGCTATGGCGATGCTTATTTGAGTGCGCAGGAAACGCGGGTTCGCTATTTCCATGAGGTATTGAACGACTATCTAGCGGGACGGCGCTAGGCGCCGTCCCATGTTCATTTGGTTATAGTTTGAGGATCATCTTGCCGTCGTTGGTGCCGTCGAAGAGGCGCATGAAGGCGGGGTAGGCGTTGTCTATGCCCTGTTCGATATGTTCGTCGAACACGAGCTTGCCCTCGCCGATCAGCGCGGCGATGGCCTGGCTGCCTTCGGGGAAGCGGTCGGCATAGCGGGCGATGAGGAAGCCGCGCATGGTGGCGGTCTTGACGATCAGCTGCCAGATGTTGCGCGCGCCGTGGGGGTCGCCATTATATTCGGAGATCAGGCCGCACAGGAGGATCTGCGCGTTCTGGTTGATGTGGCGCAAGGCGGCGTCGAGGCAGACGCCGCCGACATTTTCGAAGACATGGTCGATGCCGTCCGGGCAGGCCGTGGCGATGGCGTCGGCGAGTGCCGCTTCGTCCTTGCCGCGATAGTCGATCGCCGCGTCGAAGCCATAGCGATCGGTCAGCCGCGCGCATTTGGTCGCGCCCCCGGCAATGCCGACCACCCGCGCGCCGCGCAATTTGGCGAGTTGCCCGACCATCGAGCCGACCGCGCCCGCCGCGCCGCTGACCAGCACGGTTTGGCCGGGGGTCGGCTGCATCGCGTCGCTGACACCGAACCAGGCGGTGAGGCCGACCGCGCCCATGGCGGAGAGGTAACTGGTGACAGACGGGGCCGCCGACACGTCGATCGGGTGCATGAAGTCATTGGGAGTGACGAGGCTATATTCCTCGATCGCGTTCAGCCCCATGACCCAATCGCCGGGCTTGAAGCGATCGACCCCGCTCGCCTCGACCGTGCCGATGGTGGAGGCGCGGACGGGATCGCCGATGGCGATGGGCGGCAGATAGCTTGGCGCATCGTCAAGCCAGCCACGGATCGCGGGGTCCAGCGAGGCGTACTGGTTGCGGATGAGGATTTCGCCGGGGCCGGGCGTGGGGACCGGGCTGTCCTCCAGCCGAAAGTCGCTTTCGCGCGGCGAGCCGTCGGGGCGGGAGACGAGGAGGAAACGGCGATTGACGGAGGCGGTCATGATGCGGTGTTTCCCCAGAGGCTATGGACGGGATCGGACGGTCCCTGCGCGCCGCGCAGGAAACCGGCATAAAGGTCGTCGCCGCCACCGGCGGGCTGGCGGACGACCCAGTCGCACACGAAGCGCCGTTCGATGAACTGCCATGTGCCGTTGGTGCGGACGAAGCGGTCGAGATAGCGGCCCCCGGTCAGCATATGGATGGGGTCGCCCTCCTGCCCGCGCGGGGTGGCGGCGGCAGTGACATAGGTTTCGCCCTTCGCGCTGTCGCCATCAATCTCCACCCATTGATGCGCATTGGCGTGGCTGGTCTGCGTAAAGACGGTGCGGACGATGGCGCAGATTTCGCGGGCGAAATCCTGGCCGCTGCCGTTGAAGGGGCCGCTTTCGACATGGCTGTCGGCATGAAAGAGCGAACCCAGCAACGCCGCATCGGCGCGATCGACGCCCCGGCAATAGGCCGCCGTCAGGTCGGCAATCTGCTGCTTCGCGACGAGGGCGTCGATCAGCGCGGGATCAGTCATGGATGCCGCAGACGTCGTTCAGCTTTTCATGGAACATCTGCACCCGCTTTTCCTGATTGGGCAGGATGCCGCCGGTAAAGCCGCGCGAATGGAGGCCGAGTTGCTGGCCGATCGCGACGCTCATATCCTGATCGGCGACATCGCCCAGCGACCTGGTGCCGAACTCGATCTTTTCGCGCTCGACATGGCGGAAGGGGGTTGGCCCCATCGGTCCCATCACGACATCGCTGCCGGGCATTTCATGCGCCATGAACCAATGGTCGAAGATGCAGCGTTCCGGGTCGGTCGGGTGCGGTTCGGAGCGCAGCAGCTGGAATCCGTCCGGCCACATGGTGAAGGTGATGTTGGGGAAGAGCGTATAGTGGTGATAATCCACAATCTCGCTGTCGCCCATGGTCGCATAATGGGCATAGCCCTTTTCCGCGCCCAGCTTGCGCTTTTGCGCGAGGATGGCGTCGCGCGCCTGGCTGGCGCGGCCTTCGAAATCCTTGGGGTCCAGCTCCCAATATTCGAGCGCCTGGGCCAGCGGCATTTCGAGGATGTCGGAGGTGGGATAGCGGCCCGATGGCTTGAGGCCGCGCATGATCATGCAATTATGGCCTTCGGGGTTCATCTCGAAGATGGTGCCTTCCAGCGCGTCGTCGATCGACCCGGCGATTTGCGGGTGGAGATTGGGGAGGTGATAGCTTTCGTTGAAATTGTCGCGGATGATCTTCCAGTTGCAGGGCACGTCGGAACTGAGCGCCAGCACGCGGGTCATCTTGCCCATCTGCCATTGTTCGAGCTGTTCGCCCGCAGCGCCGAGCCATGTCTTGAGCGGTGCGGCGTCGCGATCCATGGTGAACCAGACGAAGCCGCCCCAGACGGTGCAGGGAATTTCCTCCAGCTTCACCTTGCCGCAGGGTGAGCCGCCGGGAAAATCATCGGGGTCTTGGACATGGGCGAGCGTGCCGTCGGGCGCATATTTCCAGCCATGATAGCCGCAGGTGAGAAAGGGCGATCCGCCAACTTCGGTCCAGGCGAGGCGATAGCCGCGATGCTTGCAGGCATTGTAGAAGGCTTTGACCGATCCATCCTCCTGACAGAGCATGACGACTGATTCCCGGCCGATATTATGGGTCAGGAAGTCGCCCGCTTCCTCAAGGTCGGCGGCCATGCCGCCGATATGCCAGGCCTTGGTCCAGACATGCGCCCATTCAGCGTCCGCCCAGCGTTTTTCATGATAGCGTTCGCCCGTGATACGGTCACCGCGCACGGGCGGATCATAGGCGGCAATGGCGCGGCCCAGGAAAGACTCGATGGTCATGATACCCTCTCGCTATTTTTTAGTTGAACGATCGACTAAATTTACTCCAATCGGTTGTTGCCTGTCAATATCTTCGCCATAGCTGTCCGATGGGCAGGAAAGCGTTGAAACTAGCGGAAACGACAGGTGGGCCGGAGGGGGCGGCGGCGCCGAAACTCGATCGGCGGCGGGCACCGGACACGGCGGCCAGGATATTGGACGCGGCGGAGTCGCTCTTTTCGATCCGGGGCTATCATGGCGTGTCGTTGCGCGACATTGCGACGCAGGCCGGGGTGCAGGTGGCGCTGACCCATTATCATTTCGGGTCGAAGGAAGATTTGTTCGGCGCGGTGATCGACCGGCGCGCGGACGCGCATGTGGCGGGCATGGCGGACGCGCTGGTGCAGGCGCGGCAGGTTGCGGGCGATCAGGCGACCCGCCGTCGCGCGATCATCCGCGCCTTCATCACGCCGATCGTCGATCGATCGATGCGCGGCGGGGCGGGGTGGAAAAATTATATCCGGCTGATGGCGCTGGTGGCGAACATGCCGCAGCAGGAAGCGTTCATATCGCCGTTTCGCCAGCATTTCGACGATGTGATCGCCGCCTATGTCGAGGCATTACGCGCGCTGCACCCGGAGATGGACGAGGGCGATGTGCAGTGGGGTTTCTTTTTCTTCCAGGCGATGATCACGCATATATTGGCCGAAAGCGGCATGTTGGATCGCCAGTCGGGCGGGCGGTTCAGCTCCAGAGATCTGGACGCGATGGTCGAGCGGATGGTCGATTTCGTCGGCGCGGGCTTCACCGGACTGGTGCGGGTGGCCTAGCATAAAGCCGAGTTTGGCGCATCGTCCCGGCCCGTTACCTTGGCGCATAAAATAGATGCGCGAAGGAAGAGATGATGGGCAGGTTGAACGGCAAATTGGCGCTGATCGTCGGTGCGGCGGGCAAGGATAATATGGCGCAGGTCATCGCCCGCCGCCTGACCGCCGAAGGGGCGCGGGTCGCGGTGGCGGGGCGCAAGGCCGACGCGCTGTCCGCCTTTGCCGACGAGATTGGCGGGGTCGCCGTTGCCTGCGACATGACGGACCAGCAGAGCATAAATGCGGCGGTGGCCGACGCGGAAGCGGCATTGGGCGGGGTCGACATCGCGATCAACGCGACCGGCTGGGGATTGCTCAAGCCGTTTCTGGAGACGACGCAGGACGATCTGGACGCCATGTATGCGCTGCAACTGCGCGGGCCGTTCCAGTTTTTCCAGGCGCTGATCCCAGCGATGGAGCGGCGCGGCGGCGGGTCGATCATCCAGATCAGTTCGGCGACCGCGACGATCATGTTCCACGACCATGCCGCCTATATGGCGACCAAGGCGGGGACCGACCATCTGGTCCGTACCGTCGCCAATGAATTTGGGAGCATGGGCATTCGCGCCAACAGCGTGTCGCCCGGCATCACCGAAACGCCGATGACGGCGGATGCGGCGGCGGTGCCGGGGTTGATGGATGCGTTTCGCAAGGGCTATCCGCTGGGCCGCTATGGCACGTCGGACGATGTGGCCGAGGCGTGCGTGTTCCTGGCCAGCGACGGCTGTTTCATGACGGGGCAGAATTTGCAGGTGAATGGCGGGCTGACGCTGCGCGCCAATCCGACCAAGGCGGATATCGAGGCGTCGGTTGCCGCCGCGATGGCTGCCGCCGGGGCGTGACGCCGCCACTCTGCATGGCGTCGGGCATCATGCCCGAAGCGACGCCGTTGCAATTGGTGGAGGCGGCGGCGCGGGCCGGGTTCGATTATGGCGGCATGTGGTTCGAGGCGGCCGAGTGGACGGATGCGACCACGCGGCAGGTGAAGGCCGCGTTGCGCGACACGGGCCTACCGCTGATCGACATAGAAGTGGTGTGGATCAAGCCGGGGCCGCCCGATCCCGATCATCTGAGGCTGGTCGATGTGGGGATGGAATTGGGCGCGCAGAATGTGTTGTGCGTCAGCAGCGATCCCGACGATGGGGCGACGCGCGACAAGCTGGCGATATTGGCCGAGCGGGCGGGGGATGCGATCCGCATCAATCTGGAATTCGGCATTTTTACCGAGGTCAAGACGATCGGGCAGGCGAGCGCGATACTGCGCGCGATCGATCATCCGGCGATGGGCCTGTTGATCGACGCGCTGCATTGGCGGCGGTCGGGCGGGACGCTGGCGGAGGTGGCGGCGGTGCCGCCCGCATGGCTCAGCTATGTGCAATTATGCGACGCGCCCGACCCTGGCGCGGACCCGGCCGACGCGGACGCGATTCTGACCGAAGCGATCGACGGGCGCGTGGCGCTGGGCGCGGGGGGATTGCCGATCGGCGCGCTGCTGGAGGCGATACCGCCGGGGCTGCCGGTGGCTGTCGAGGAACGGTCGATCGCGTTGCGGGAGGGGTGGCCGGACCTCAACGAACGCGCGGCGCGGATGTTGGCGACGACGCGGATTTGGGTTGCGGGACGGGGCCTATGAGGGCGGCGCGCTTTCCTCTGCGCTAAGGGCAGCGAAGGTCACTACCAGCGCGTCGCGCCAGGCGGGGCGGGCGGGGTCGTGCGGGTGGATTTCGGTTACGCCATGCAGGATGCGGCGATCGTCGATCAGCATGGCGTCGCCCGGTTGCGCCAGCATGAATTCGCCGAGCGGCGTGCCGTCGGGCGCGCCGATGCGGGTGACGCCTTCGCGCACATTGTTGCGCTCGACCAGCATGACGAAGACATGATCGACGCCGTCGCGGTGCAGCCCTTCGGGGGTCGGGCGGCCGACTTCGTCGGGCTTCGCTTCGATACGGAACTGGTGCATTTCGACGTGCCAGCGACCCTGGGCTGCTGGGTCGAACTGCGCGGCGCACAGGGCGAAGATCGCTTGGCAGACCGGATTGTCGATGACCGCCTGTTCGACCGGATCGAACCAGCGCTGCACGTCGCCGTTGAGCGGGTTGTAGTCGCGGCTTTGATAATGGGGCTGGTGCGGCATGCGCGTAAAACGGCCATGGTCGCACAGGAAGACGGCGTGGCGGCGGCGGCGATAGCGGCCGCCATCGGCCATGTAGAGATCGGGGCCGAGGTCTATCCAACTCGCGGCGAAGGCGTGCCAATCGGCCGCATCGGCATGCAGCCGCGCGATCGTGTCGTGCCCCTCCAGCCGGGCATAGCCGATGGCGGTCATGCTGTCGCTAAGGGTGCTATCGGGCAAAGGCGGGTGGTTGGTCATGCAAGGGGCCATAGTGCCCCCCGTCAACTAACGACAGGGCCATTTGCCCCCAGCCGGATCGCGCGCGTCAATGGCGGAAGAAGAGCGTCAGCGAGGCGACATGATTGACGGCGGTGCGCCCGCCGCGCTGATCGACCACTTGCGCGAGATAGCCGACCTCCGCCGTGGAGGCGCCGGGCAGGCCCAATTCGACCCCGAAGAAGCCGCGCACCTGATCGAATCCGCCTTTCACGCCCCAGTCGGTGTCGTTGAGTGCGACGAACCCTTCGGCATAGACCAGCGCGTTGACCGCATCGCTGCCCGGCCGCAGCGGCTTTTCGTAGCGGAGCATTTCGCGCACCCGCCAGCCCATATCATCGCCGTCCGATCGCCAGCGCTGTTCCAGCCGGGTGCGCGACATGAGTTCGCCGCCCCAGGGCTTGCCGAGTGTCCAGTTGAGTTGCTGGAAGCTGCGATCCTCGTTCACATCCACGCCGTTTTCGACCGGCGAGACGATATGGGCATAGCCCTGATAGACGGTGACGGTGGGGGATAATTTCCAGCCCAGCGCGCCGCGAAAGATCGCCTGATTGACCCGCGACACGCCATCGCCGATGCGCGGCTGGATCTCGGCGAAATAGACGAGGTCGCCCTTTACCGATCCCATCGCGGTCAGGTTGAGCCAGACCTGTTCGTCCTGGCTGGTCTGGGCGTGAGCCGGTGTCGCCGCGGCGATGAATAGCGCGGACAGGATGAGGGGTAGGCGGCGCATCGGCGCTCCTTTACTGGTCAGCGTCGATGGATGTCAGGTGATGACGCTGGGTTGGTCCATGCCGGTATAGCCTGCAATGTCCGCCACTTCCTGCGCGGCGGCGATCAGCGGGGCGAGGGCGTCGCCCGTCGCCATGCCAAGGTCGCCATCGGTGCCGACATAGCGTTCGAGATAGACGCGCAGGGTTGCGCCTTCGGTGCCGGTGCCCGACAGGCGGAATACGACGCGCGATCCGTCGGTGAACAGGATGCGGACGCCCTGGTTGCGGCTGACCGACTGGTCGGTGGGATCGGTATAGGCGAAATCGTCGGCGCTCTTGATCGTGCCGCCGCTGTTAGTCGTGCCGGGCAGGCGGTCGAGCGAGGCGCGCAGCGCCGCCATCAGCGCGTCGGCCTTGTCCTTGGCGATGGCTTCATAATCGTGGCGGGCATAGTAATTGCGGCCATAGGTCGCCCAATGATCGGCCATGATCGCAGCGACGCTTTCGCCGCGCACGGCCAGAATGTTGAGCCATAGCAGCACGGCCCAGATGCCGTCCTTTTCGCGCACATGGTCAGAGCCGGTGCCCGCGCTTTCTTCGCCGCAGATGGTCGCCATGCCCGCGTCGAGCAGGTTACCGAAGAATTTCCAGCCGGTGGGCGTCTCGTAGAGCGGCACGCCCAGCTTTTCGGCCACGCGGTCGGCCGCGCCGCTGGTCGGCATGGAGCGGGCGATGCCCTTGAGACCCGCGGCATAGCCGGGCGCGAGATGGGCGTTGGCCGCCAGCACCGCGAGCGAATCTGACGGCGTGACATAGCAATGCCGTCCGATGATGAGGCTGCGGTCGCCATCGCCGTCCGACGCTGCGCCGAAATCGGGCGCGTCCGGGGCCATCATCCGGTCGTACAATTGCTTGGCATGGACGAGGTTCGGGTCGGGATGATGATGGCCAAAGTCCGGCAACGGCGTGCCGTTCATCACCGTGCCCTGCGGCGCGCCGAGCCGCTTTTCGAAAATCTCGACCGCGTAAGGCCCGGTCACCGCGCTCATCGAATCGAAAGCGAGGGTGAAGCCGTTTGCGATCTTTGCGCGGATCGCGGCGAAATCGAACAGGCTTTCCATCAGGTCGGTATAAGCGGCGACCGGATCGACCACGTCGACGGTCATGCCGCCCAGCGTGGCCGTGCCGATCGTGTCGATATCCATGTCTGGGGCGTCGAGGATCTTGTAGCTTTCTATCGACAGGGTGCGCTCGATGATCGCGTCGGTCACCTTTTCAGGGGCCGGGCCGCCATTGCCGATATTATATTTGATGCCGAAATCTTCGTCCGGGCCGCCCGGATTGTGACTCGCCGACAGGACGAGACCGCCAAAGGCGCCCGATGCGCGAATGAGGTGCGAGGCGGCGGGCGTGGACAATATGCCGCCCTGGCCCACCAGCACGCGGCCAAAGCCATTGGCCGCTGCCATTTTCAGCACGATATGGATGACTTCGCGATTGAGATAGCGCCCGTCGCCGCCGACGACCAAGGTCTGCCCCGCAAAACCGTCGAGGCTGTCGAACACCGACTGGACGAAATTTTCGGCATAATGGGGCTGCGCGAAGATGCGTACCTTCTTGCGCAGGCCCGACGTGCCGGGCTTCTGGTCCGTGAAGGGCTGGGTCGAAACGGTCTGGATCACGCGGGCATCCCTTTAGTGTCGGTTCTTGTCTCTATGGCCCGGCTGGACGGACCTTTTCAATCCAGCATGTTCAACGCTTTTGTGCAAACCAGATGACATGGCGTGGCCCCTTGCCATTGTCGCGCGCGCGCACGGCGACTTCATCGACCGCAAATCCGGCGCTGGCCAGGCGGCGGGTGAAGGCATCGTCGGACCCGGCCGACCAGACCGCCAGGATGCCACCCGGCGTCAGCGCCGCCCGCGCCGCCGCAAGCCCCGTCGCGCTGTAGAGCCGGTCGTTGGCGGCGGCGGTCAGGCCGTCCGGGCCATTGTCGACATCAAGCAGGATGGCGTCATAACAGGCGCGGCCCGCGGCGATAACGGGCACGACATCGCCCATCTTCAGATCGACGCGCGGGTCATCAAGGCAGCCGTCGGCCAATTCCGCCATCGGCCCGCGCGCCCAGTCGATGATTTCGGGCACCAGTTCCGCGAGCGTGATGCGCGCATCCTGCCCCAATACGCCGAGCGCCGCGCGCAGGGTGAAGCCCATGCCATAGCCGCCGATCAGCAGATGGGGTGCCTTGCGCCCCGCCAGCCGCTCGATCGTCATCAGCGCCAGCGCCTTTTCCGATCCGCTCATCCGGCTGCTCATCAATTCATTGCGGTCGAGCACGATCATGAAATCGCCGCCACGCCGGTATAGCATCAGTTCCTGCCCCCCAGGCACGGCGGCGGACCCCAGAAATTCGCGCGGCGTCATTGATCGATCCTTTGGTGATGGCGTTGTGGCGCGCATGGCAGCTTGGCGTGCGTCGCGCAAATGCTACGGCGCGTCGCACGGCATGGCATGTGGGCGGCGGCGATGCTATCGGCCCTGTCCTATCGGACACGGACAAGGCAGTTCCTCTTTTCATGCGCTATTTTCTCGACACCGAATTTAACGGCTTTGGCGGCGTGCTGATCAGCGTCGCGCTGGTGCCCGAACATGCGGATGATGAGGAATTTTACGTCTCGCTGCCGCTGCCCGACGATGTCGAACCCTGGGTGGCGCAGCATGTCGTCCCCTATCTGCGCCATGTGCCGCCGGGCATCGACCTGGAATTGAACCGGGTGGAGGCGGCGGACCATGTCGCGGCCTATCTGGAGGGGGATAGCGATCCCGTCATCATCGCCGATTGGCCGGAAGATCTCGCGCATTTCTGTGCGCTGCTGGTGACGGGGCCAGGACAGATGGCGGGGGTCGATTTCGGGCTGCGGCTTGAACTGATAAACGCGGCGGGGTTCAGCGCGGCGGCCAATAGCCGGGTGCCGCACAATGCCCTGCATGATGCGCGGGCGTTGCGCGATTTCTACATGGCTGACTGACGACCGCGACGCGACCGTTCCAGTAACCAGAGCAAGGCGCTGGCGATCAGCCAGGCGAGGGCGAACGGCCAGGACGGGCCGGGTGCGCTGTCGCCAGCCCTGTCTGTCGCGGTTGGCGGGCGGAGCGCGAGCATGGCGGCCCGATCGCGCGCGGCGCGCATCGCGGGCAGGGCTTGGGCGGGATAGATATAGAAGGACTGGCCGGTGCCGATCCGGTGCCAGCCTGCGCTATCGGGCCAGAAGGCCGCGCAGCCCTGCACCGGCAATATCGTCGTGCGCCGTCCATCGGGGCGCTCGACCGGCGTCGGGGCGGGCAGGCCGCACAGGGTCAGGCGCTCGTTTGCCCAGCCGATCAGGCCAGACTGTTGCACGCCGGATGCCGGGCGGATGACGGTGCGCAGCAGGGCGTTCCACCAATCATTATGCAGCGCGCGATGGCTGGTCAGGGTCAGCGCATAGCTGTCTACGCCCGCGAACAGGGCGATGCGCCCGGTGCCGATCGCGCGCCACTGGGCGAGCGGTGCGTCGCTGGCGTCCTGCAACAATGTGGGTGCCTGCGCGGCGGGGGTAAGGGGCAGGCGGCTGACATCGGGCAGCAGATCGTCGGGCGTGGCGATATCGACCGGCGCGTCCGTGCTGCCGATGCCGAGACGGGTGCTGCTCAGCGCGGGCGCGGCGACTTTGGGCAGGGCGATGGGGGCGAGATCGCCGCCGCCGATGCCGAAGCCCAGCGCGCGCCACTGCGCGCGTGTCGCGCCGTCGATCGGCCCGCTGGGGCGCAGGACCAAGCCCAGTCCTTCGCGCGCTGCGCCGATCAGGACGCCGCGCTGTGCCGCCCAGCTGCGATCATCGACGATGGCGAGGTCGAACCGCCGCAGCGTTGCGCCGTTGATGGCGATGGCGGGATCGCCGAGTGCGATGCCGCCGCCCGCGCTCATTTGCGTGGTGACGGCAAAGCCTGCGTCAGTCGCCCAGCGGCGCAGATATTTGACCTCCGGCCCCGGTGCGCCGGCCAGGATCAACAGGCGGGGGGCGGCGCTGTCCGTTACCAGCAGCGGGACGGCGGCTTGCTCGACCACGCGCTGTCCATCCCGCACGCGCAGGGTGAAGGCGGTGGTTCCGGCGGCGCGGGCAGTGCCGGTCAGGGTGAAATGGCCGTTCGCATCGGGCGTCGCGCTATCGGTCACGCGCCCGGCGGGGTCGAGCAGGTCGATGGTCGCGCGGGGCAGGGCGGTTAGCTGGCCACCCACGGCAAACGCTTCGCCCGGCGCGACGCTGCGGGGCGGGGCGATATGGCTGATGCCGGGACGGGACGGGGGCGGGGTGAAGCGCACCGCGACGGCGCGCGCAGCTTCCAGATCGCGAGGGGGCAGGCCTTCGCCCAGCACGGTGATGGTGCCGACCGCGGGATGACGGCGCAGGGCGGTGGCGAGATCGGGGGCGCTTTCGTCGCCGCTGATGTCGCCGGCTTCGGGGAGGATGACCAAGGGTGCGCCCGGCGTCGCGGCAGCCAAGCGCTGCGTTCCGGCGGTCGCGATGCGCAGCGTGTCGGCGGTCGTGGGAATTGGTGGAGGGTAGAGCGTCAGGAACAGCAAAGCTGCACATATCGGCTGGAGCGCCAGCAGCGCCGCCAGCCGCCATGGCGCGGACGCGCTTGATCGTTGCCACAGGATCAGGCGCAGCGAGGCTATCAGCACGGCAAGGATCAGCAGAGCGGCGACGATCCGTTCGATGGTCATGGCGCGGCTCCCTCGATCGCGCGAAGATAGCGCGTGCCGTTGGCGTCGGGTGCGGGGCGGCGCGCCGGGCGAGCGGGCGGGCGTTCCATTGCCGTCCATAGCAATCCGCCCAACTTCGTCCGGCAGGGGGCACAGTCCGGGTCGCGCCGCACCGCGTCGAGCGCGCCCAACAGGGCCAGTGGGTCGGGCAAGCGGGCGGCTTCGCCGCGCACCCAGCGGTCCAGCGCATCAAGCGCGATCGGTCCCCGGATCGCGCCTGGCCCGTCGCCCAGCGCCCGCCACGCGGCGGCAGCCGGGCCATCGCCGCGCTCGACCGGTGCGACCGCCAGCGTGCGACTGGCCGCGCCCTCGCGCTTGCCGGTCATGCGGCGGCTGGGGTCGATGGGCGGCAATTCCGGCCCGACGCGCGACAGGAAGATGCGGGTCGCCTGCTGCACCTCCTTAATGAAGCGGAGCGCGCGATAGGCGAAGGGGAGGGCGAGGTCAGGATGCCCCTGCCGCAAATGCACTTCGGATTGCCACATTTCATCGACGGCGTTTTTGAGGATGGCGCGGGTTTCGGGATCGAGGCTGGAGGCGGCGCTGTCGTCATGGGGATGGCCGTAGTCGGCCAGCACATCTTCGGCGACGCCAAAGCCCGGCGCGGGTTGGCGCGGCGGGCCATGGTCATGGCCGTCGCCGTCATGATGGGTTTCGGCGTCGGCGGTGGGGAGTTGGGGCTGGGCCGATTCCTCGCCGCCCAGAAACTGGCTGTAGCGGCCGCGCAAAATCTGCTGATCGGTGCCGATGCTGGCGGAACGGGCGAGATAGCGGTCGGCGCTGAGGCGGGACTTTTGCTTGAGCAGCGCTTCGGCGTCGATGATGATCTGCCGCTGGCTGCGGAAATAGGCGGGCAGGACGGTGTTGACCATGCCCTCCAGCCCGCTGCCGTCGGGTTGTTGCGCCGATGGCCAGCGCAGGATCAGGCTGGGGCTGCGCGCTTCCTGCGGGGCGGGGCTGCGATTGTCGCGCACGATGAGTTGCACGACCATGTCGCTGCCGGGGCCAAAGCCCAGCGCGCCGAAATCGAGGCGCGGCGTGAAGCGGCGGTCGCGCGCCGGGCCGCTGCCGCTCACCGCAATCTCGCGCTCAGTGAAGGTCACATTTTCGCCCTCGCCGATGGCCAGCGTGATGCGCAGCCGGGCGCTGGCGGCCACGCCATAATCATCGGTGGCGGCAAAGGCGGGGGACCAGCTGCGCTGTCCGCGCGTCACCAGGGTCAGGCTGGCCTTCGGGTTGATGGCTTTGACCTGTGGCACGGCGTCGGCGATGGCATCGATACGGTGCAGCGGCGGGGTCGGGCCGCGCCCGGCGGCGGGATCGACGCGGTAGAGGAAGGCGGCGTCGGCCGCGTGGCTGGCGATCCAGTCCGCGCCGTCGCGGCGCAGCGCGAGTGGTTCGCCGCCGAGCATCAGCAGGCGCGGCACGCTGGCTTGCGGATCGAAGCGCAAGGTCCATTCGAGCCGCGATCCGTGCGGCACGCGGGCGTCGAGCGATTGGGAATCGCGGACGGGCAGGCCGGTGTAAGCGGGCGGGAGGATGCGGAGATTTTGCGCGACGAGGCGCGGGATGCCCGGCGCTGCCGCGACGCCTTCGCTGGCGGGGGCGAGGGTGGGCGGGCCTTGGCCGGGACGCGGCCAGAGCAAGGCGAGCGCGACGATGGTCAGGGCGGCGATAGCGGTTAGGGCGATGCTGCGCCGATGCCAGTCGGGGGCTAGGCGGTCGGGCGTGTCGGCGTCGATCCGGGCGGTGATGCGCGCGCGCTGTAGCCTTTGCAGCGGGCCGAGTGTCGCTTCGTCGGCGAACAGCAGCGCGGCGCTGTCCTCCATGTCGGGGCGGCGGGCGTCGAGCGTGCGGATCAGCCAGTCCTGGTCGAACCGAGCCGCCAGCCGCAGCGCGATGAGCAGCGATAGGGTCAGGCCGATCGCGATGGTGCCTAGTGCCGCACCGATCCCCGCCAGTCGCCACGCTACGGCACCGGCGCCGATCGCCAGCGGCACGCCGATCGCGATAGCGTTGAGGAACGCGCGGTTGCGGGCGGGGGTCGTCCACTGGCGGGTGAGGGCGGTGGCGCTCATGGCGATACACCCCGGCTGCGGCGGGTGGCGAGCCAGCGTTCGGCGATCAGCATCAGCGCGATGAGCAGCGCCAGCCAGGGGCGGAGCGGTTCGGGCTGCTGGTCATAGGCGCGTCCGCCGGGGAGCGGCGCATAGTCGGTAGCGGCGACGCGTGTGGGCGGCGAGAGAGCAGGCGCGAGCAGATGGCGCAGTTGCGCGGGGAAATCGCCATCCAGCAGGACGGGCATGTCGGCGGGGCGTAGCGGCCGGGTGAAGCGGAGCCATCGGCCCGCGCCCAGCGGTGCGCCTTCGACCGAGGGCACACCCAGCGCATCGCGCCAGTGCGGCGTCGGGGTGCCTTTCGGTGCGGTGGCATCGCTGGCGATCAGGGCGGTGCCCCCCTGCGTGATCCAGTCTGTGACGCTGTCGGGCAGGGTGCCGCCTGCGAGCCAGATCAGCACCTGCTGGCGGTCGGGCAAGGGGATGTCGAGCGGGGCGCTGTCGATCGGGCGTTCGGTTGGCTGCCAGCTCATCGCGGCGGCGCGCAGATAGCGCAGGGCGGGGCGATGTGCGGCGTCGTAGCGGATGGCGACGGTTGGGGCGGGGGCGGCTGCCGTGGTGGACGAGGCCATGGTGCCGGGTCCGATGCGCCAGTCCACCTTGCGCGACAGGTGCAGGCGGGCGGCATCCGCGCCGTCGATGACTTGCGGCGTGAGGATGGTGAGCGGGGTGCCAGCGGGGAGATCGGCGTCGAGCTGGCGGATCAGGCTGGCGACGGGCAAGGGGCCGCCGGGTGCGGCTTCTTCGATCGACGGAAAGCCGGGGGCGAGCCAATGGACTCGCGCATCGGCCAATTGCGCGCGATCCATCCGCGCGCCGGGCACGACCGCGACATAGGGCGTATCGTCGCCTGCGCCGGACAGGACCGGCTGCGCCAGCCACAGCGCGACCAGCGCCAGCAGCAGGAGGCGGAGCAGCAGCAGCGGCCATTCGTCGAAGCGCAGGCGCGATCGAGGTCTGGGTTTCGACCGCAACCAGCGCAATGCGGCGAAGTCGGTCGGCAATTGTTCGCTCTTGCGCGCGATATGGATGGCCAGCGGCACCAGCAGGGCCAGCAACGCCGCCAATGCAGCGGGAAAGAGCAGGCTGAGCCCCATGGTCAGACCGCCGCGAACAGGCGGCGCAGCGGCAGATCGACCGGCTCGTCCAGCATATGCGCGACATGGGTCACGCCCGCTGCGTCCAGCCGGGCATGGAGCGCGGCGCGCGCTTCGCCGAAGCGGGCCAGAAATTCGGCGCGCAGGGCGACGCCATCGGCGAGCAGTTCCTCGCCGGTTTCGGGATCGCGAAAGCGATAGCCGCCGCTGAAGGGGAAATCGCGCTCGGCAAGCGTCAGCATCTCCACCACCAGCGTCTCGCGCCCGGCGGCGGCCAATTTCTCGACCAACGCGACCGCGCCCTCGTCGAAACAGTCGCTCAGCAGGATGACCAGATCATGCGCGCCGATCCGCTCCCACACCGGGGCAAGCTGGTCTTCGGGCGGGAAGCCGGTCGCGGTGCGCAGCGCCAGCAGGTCGAGCAGCAGCCGGTCGCGCTGGCGCAGGCCCGTGGCGGGGGGGAGCAAAGTGAGGCCGCTGTCGCCCAAGGCCATCAGGCCGAACCGGTCGCCCTGCTGCATCGCCAGTTCGCCGATCGATGCGGCCATCGCCTTGGCGGCGTCGAAGCGGCTATAGTCGGGGCGGCCCGCATCGGCCTGGCCCATCGATGCGCTGGCGTCGATCACTATCCAGACCGCAACCGGGCTTTCGCGTTCCGCCTCTCGCACGAAGAATTTGTCCGACCGGGCGTAGAGTTTCCAGTCGATCTGGCGCAACTCGTCGCCCGGTTCATAGGCGCGATATTGGGCGAATTCCAAACCCGCGCCGCGGCTGTGGCTTTGGTGCAGGCCGATGCCATGTTGCCCGACCGCGCGCCGCGTGACGAGGCGCAGGCTTTTCAGCCTGCGGCGAACATCGGCGGGGATCAGGTCGGCCATGGTGCGCGATCAGGCGAGCGGCACGGCGCGCAGCAGCGAGGCGATGACATCGTCGGCGCTGCGTCCCTCGGCCTCGGCCGCGAAGGACAGCAGCAGACGATGGCGCATCACCGGCGCGGCCAGCGCGACAATATCGTCTCGGGTGGCGGCGAGGCGACCCTGCAACAGCGCGCGCGCCTTGGCGGCCAGGATCAGCGACTGGCCCGCGCGCGGCCCGGCGCCCCATTTGACATAGCGGGCGATATCGTCGGGCGCGCCTTCGCCGGGGCGGCTGGCGCGGATGATCCGCGTCACCCAGTCGAGCAGCTCGTCGCCGAAATGCACGTCGCGCACCAGTTTCTGCAGCGCCAGCACTTCTTCGCCCGCCATCACGGCGGGGACGGTGCCGGGCTTGGACCCGGTGGTTTGCGCCAGGATCGCGCGTTCCTCCGCTTCGCTCGGATAATCGACGCGGATATGCAGCAGGAAGCGGTCGAGCTGCGCTTCGGGCAGGGGGTAGGTGCCTGCCTGCTCCAGCGGATTCTGCGTCGCCAGCACGAAGAAGGGGGCGGGCAGGCGGTGGGTGACGCCGGCATAGCTGACCGTCTTTTCCTGCATCGCTTCCAGCAGGGCCGCCTGAGTCTTGGGCGGGGTGCGGTTGAGTTCGTCGGCGAGCAGCAAATTGGTAAAGACCGGGCCGGGTTGGAAACGGAAGCTGCGATGGCCGGTGCCATGGTCCTCCTCCAGCAATTCGGTGCCCAATATGTCGCTGGGCATCAGGTCGGGGGTGAACTGGACCCGGCGAAAGTCGAGCTTCAATGCTTCGCCGAGCGAGCGGACGAGTAGCGTCTTGCCCAGGCCCGGCACGCCTTCGAGCAGGCAATGGCCACCGGCGAGAAGGCCGATCAGCAATTGTTCGACCACATCGGCCTGGCCCACGATCGCTTGGCCGATCGCCGCGCGCAATTGGGTAAGCGCGGCCAGGCGCGTCTGGATTTCGGCTTCGGTGAGGTCGGTCATATCATTTCCCTTGCTGGGATTTTACGCATCGTCATTCCCGCGAAGGCGGGAATCCATCTCCCAGTTGGGCGGATGGGGACAGGGTGGGAGATGGGTCCCCGCCTTCGCGGGGATGACGGATTTTCAAGTCATCAAACCGACAGCGCATACATTACGATATTGACCGCGAATTTGGTGTTGTCTTCGGCCAGGAAGCGTTTGTTGCGCCAATCATAGTCCCATTCGCAGCCATAATCCTTGTTGCTGTAGAGAACGCCCAGTCGGCCATTTACCTCTATCCCCTTGAGATAGTCGTGGACCAGGTCATCGCCCCAGCCGTTGAGTTCGAGGCCGGTATTGGGTGGCCCGTCGAAGGTGAAGAAGCTGCGATAGAGGCCATGGTTTTTGGGCAGCGTCTTCATCGCCTTGGCCCCGAAAATCCTGGCCATCTGCGCTTCGAACGAGCGGGCAAACAGGCCATCGATGTCATGGTTGCAATCGTCCACCAGAACGAAGCCGCCATTGCGGACATAGCGTTCGAAATTGCGCCGCTCGGCGGGTGAGAACTCGACCAGCTTGTGCCCGGCGAGGTAACAGAAGGGCGCGGTCAGCATCTTGGGGTCCGACAGGGCGAGGACATGCTCCTTCGGATCGACCCGCAAGGTCGTATAGTCGATCAGCGAGGTGATGACGTTGGACGGCATCCGCTGATCGACATCCCAGTCGCCGGATTCGTAGCGCAGCCGCGTGAACCAGAAATCATAGCCCCCGGCGGCCGCCATGGCTTCTGAAAGGAGCGGCCGGGCCAGCATTGCGCTGGCCAGGCCGCCTGCCATCAGCCGGAGGAAATCGCTGCGGGTCATGAAATTCAATCAAGCGCCTGTTCTTGCATGATCCTCCCCTGCAAGGGGAGGGGGACCGCCAGCGAAGCTGGTGGTGGAGGGGTGTCACGCTATCGTGAGGGTGACACCCCTCCGTCAGGGCTACGCCCTGCCACCTCCCCTTTCAGGGGAGGATCATGAGGATATTACACCGCGTCCGAGAGCGAAGTGAAGGTGAAGTCGCGCAGTTTCATCGGCGGGACCATGATGTTCATCGATACTTCGTCGGGCGGCACGCGGACGGGCTTGCCGAGTTCTTCGACATTGTTGAGCATGATCACCGGGCTTTCGTTGAACCGGAAATTCTTGATCGGATATTTGATCTGCCCGTTTTCGATGTAGAAAGTGCCGTCGCGGGTCAGGCCAGTGAGCAACACCGTCTGCGGATCGACCATGCGAATATACCAGGTGCGAGTGACCAGCACGCCGCGCTGGGTCGATCGCACCAGTTCGGCGGTCGACTTCGTGCCGCCCGTCATCAGGATATTGCCCATCTGGCCGACAGGCGCCTTGCCCTGTTTCTGCGCCCAATAGCGGCTGTAATCCAGCGCGACGACCTTGCCGTCCTTGACCAGGTCCATGCGCTTGCGCGGCACGCCCTCTTCGTCCCAGGGCAGGCTTGGTGCGACCGGATCCCAGGGGTCGGTGTAGAAATTGACCTGCGGCCCGAACACCTGCTGGCCGATCTTGTTGCCGCCGCCTGCCTTGGACAGGAAGCTGCGGCCTTCATCGGCTTCGCGCGCGCCGAAGAAGTTGAACATGAAGCCGATCAGACCGGCGGCCGCCATCGGTTCCAGAATGACGGTATATTTGCCCGGTTCCAGCGCCCTGGCTTCGGACGAGGCCGATGCCTTGCGCATCGCGATCTGGATATCATCCTCGACCTTGAAGCGGGTGGCGTCCTGCGTATCGGTGCCGACCCAGCCGGACCCGCGCCCGTCTTCGGTGCGGACGGTGCAGGTATAGTCCAGCACGGTCGAGCGCTGATAGCCGAAATTGCCCTTGCTGTTGGCGAAGGCGACGAAGCTCTGGCCATCCTCCAGAAAACCGGCGGCGATCAGATTCTGCGCCTTGCAGGCCGTGATCGAGGCGGCGGCGACCTTGGCCCGATAGACGGGGGTGATCGCGGCGGTCGCTTCGCTGAAGGTCGGGCTGGTCTTATAGACCTGCTTGTCCACGGCCGGCATGAATTCCGGGTTTTCCGGAGCGAGCTTGGCCAGTTCTTCGGCGCGGCGCACGACTCGTTCGAGCGAGGCGGCGTCGAACTGGTTGATCGTGGCGATGCCGACCCGCTTGCCATAGGCGACTTGGACCTGCAGGTCGGTGTCGTCGGTCAGGCCGGCGGTCGAGACATTGTTGAGCGCAAAGCGCACATTACCCTGAATCTGGCCGGTCAGTTGCGCAGTGCATTCGTCGGCTTTCGACATGGCGACCACTTTGGTCAGAATGTCCTTCGCCTGTGCTTCGGTAAAGATGCCCATTATACTAACTCCCCTGAGCGATCAGCCGAGCGAACGCGCGGTGTTGATGACGTTGATGCCGTCGAAGCGGGTGGTCGATGACCCGTGCGACACGGCGGAAACCTGCGAAGGCTGTCCCTTGCCGTCGAAGAAGGAGCCGAACATGCGATAGTCGCTGGAATCGCAGATCGCCGAGCAGGCGGCCCAGAATTCGGGCGTCCTGATCTGATAGGCGACATCCTCCAGCGGCTGCGTGATCTTGCCGTTCTTGATCTCGTAGAACAGCGTGCCGCCGAACTGGGCGTTGTAGCGCTGTTGATCGATCGAGAAGGAACCGCGGCCGAGGATATAGATGCCATCTTCGACATTGCTGATCATGTCGGCGACGCTCATCTTGTCCTTGCCGGGTTCCAGCGAGATGTTGGCCATGCGCTGGAACTGCACATTGGACCAGCTATCGGCGTAGGAGCAGCCGTCGCTTTCGCTCTTGCCCTCGATATGCGCCTGATCGCGGGTGGCCTGATAGCCGACCAGCTTGCCGTTGCGGATCAGATCCCACTTTTTGGTCTTCACGCCTTCATCGTCATAGGCGACCGCGCCCAGGCTGCCGGGCTGGGTCTTGTCGGCGACGATGTTGACCTTGTCGCTGCCATATTGGAAATTGGCCTTGAGCTTGTCCATCGTCGCGAAGCTGGTGCCGGCATAATTGGCTTCATAGCCCAGCACGCGATCCAGTTCGAGCGGATGGCCCACCGTTTCATGAATGGTGAGGCCGAGATGATTGGGGTCGAGTACCAGATCATATTTGCCAGGCTTGACTGATTTGGCGGTCAGCTTCTCGCGCGCTTGTTTGGTCGCGGCGATGGCGTCTTCCTTCATGTCGTAGGACATGCCGTAGCTGATGATGCCATTGGGGCCGACGGTCTTATCCGCCGCGCGACCGTCGAGATATTCAAAGCCCAGGCCCATGGGTGCGGACAGGCCGTCGCGGACGCGGAACTTGCCGGTCTTCTTGTCGACGGCGGTGACTTCCATCGGTGCCCAAATGCGATGGACATCCTGGTCGATATAGCTGCCATCGGTGCTGGCAAAATATTTCTGCTCGTTCACCAGGAACAGGATGGAGCTGATGAAGTCCGCGCCCGCATCCATGGCGGCGGCGTTGACGCCCATCAGCAGGTCGACCTTGTCCTTGATCGGCACGGTCATGCTGTTCTTGGCGATCGGCGTGCGCCAGGATACTTCGCCCACGCCCTTGACCGGGGCAAGCTGGACCGGGGCGGTCTGGGTCGGGGCGTTCGCCTTGGCGATGGCGACGGCCTGCTGCGCGGCTTTTGCCACGGCATCGGTGGTCATCGCGTTGGTGGCGGCAAAGCCCCAGGCACCGTCGGCCAGAACGCGGATGCCGACGCCGCTCGATTCGGTGTTGACGACATTTTCGACATTGCGTTCGCGGGTGATGACGAACTGGCGCAGGTAGCGGCCGACGCGCACGTCGCAATAGGATGCGCCCGCGCTTTTGGCGGCGTTCATCGCGGCGTCGGCCAGCGCCTTCTTGACGGCGACGTCGATCGCGCTGTTCAATTCTTCGGCGGCAATGACCTTGCCGAACATCGATGGGAGGATAATCCCCCCGACACCCATGGCCCCAAAAGCCAGAAAATCACGTCTGTGCAAGGTTCGTCTCCCACCTGCGGAACGCCCGCATGATGCGGGTCGGATAGTGATTGGGAAGCGGCCGGTCGGCCGTCCGATGCGGGGGATCATCGCCGGGTGGACGCGGCGGGTCAAATATCTTTTACATTCGAACAACATGGGGGTCGCCGCTTTCGACATATGACATCTGTCGAAAGCGGCTGGCCAGAGGGATGCAAGCGCCCCAGTCGCGCGGGTGCGCGAAACGAAAGACGCGCGCGAAAAGGCGTTCCCCCGCAAGGGGTTGATCTATACGAACCTGTGAAGAAATGTGGTCGGGGAAAGAGGATTCGAACCTCCGGCCCCTGCCTCCCGAAGACAGTGCTCTACCAGGCTGAGCTATTCCCCGACCGATGCCGACGCCGCCGTGAAGCGACCCCGTAAGGCAGGCCGCAGCCTATAGAGACGGGTTTTCGGGCTGGCAAGCGGCGAGCGACGCTTTTTTTACGGGGCGGAGCGATGCCTCGATGCGCTAAAGCCTGTCGATCACAGATTCGATTCCGACAGGACCAGCACCTTGCCCGACACGCCCCATTATGAGCAGCAATATCTCGACCTGATGCGGCATATCTGGCGGCATGGCGACGAGCGGATCGACCGTACCGGGGTCGGCACCCGGTCGATCCTGGGCGCGACGATGCGCTTTTCCCTGGCCGACGATGCGGTGCCGCTGCTGACCACCAAGCGAGTCTATTGGAAGGCGGCGGCGCGCGAGATGCTGTGGTTCCTGACCGGCGACACCAATATCCGCGAGCTGGTGCGGCAGGGGGTGCATATCTGGACCGACTGGCCGCTCGACGCCTATCGCAAGGCGACGGGCGAGACGATCGACCGGGATGCGTTCGAGGCGCGGGTCATCGCGGACGAAGGGTTCGCGCTGGAGTGGGGCGATCTGGGGCCGGTCTATGGCGCGCAATGGGTCAACTGGCCGCGCTACGAACCGGCGGGCGAGGGACTGTATCGCCGGGCGGAGAAGGGGCACAACCAGATTGCGGCGCTGGTCGATGCGATCCGGGCGACGCCGGGATCGCGCCGCTTGCTGTTTACCGGCTGGAACGTCGCCGAAGTCGCGCAGATGGCGCTGCCGCCCTGCCACATGACCTATCAGTTCCAGGTGTCGAACGGGAAGCTCAATGGGCTGTTGTTCCAGCGCAGTTGCGACCTGGGCCTGGGCTTTGCCTTCAACATATTCGGCCTGTCGATGATCACCCGGATGCTGGCGCAGCAATGCGATCTGGAGCCGGGCGAGGTGGTCTGGCAGGGGGGCGATGTGCATCTCTATCTGAACCACGCCGCGCTGGTGGAGGAGCAGATGAGTCGCATTCCGTCGGGTGCGCCGAAACTGCGGATCAAAAACCGGCCTTCATCCATTTTCGACTATGCCATCGAGGATTTCGAGGTGGTCGATTATGCGCCGCAATCCCACATTTCCGCGCCCGTCGCCGTGTGAAGCGGACAGCGAGGGGGACATAGGTTTGAGAAAAATTGGGTAAGGGAGGCTTGCCTTTCTGCGCGTTGTAATTTAATATCCAAGCCAAGCAATATTATTGCAACGCAGCATAGGAGGCAGGATGACCGATCCTCTCGATATAGGCGCCACGCAAGGCGAACCGGGGCGCAATCTGCCCCCGTTGCGCCTGCATGTGCCAGAGCCGCCAGCCCGGCCGGGCGAGAGCGCCGACTTCACCCATTTCGACATTCCCGCTGCCGACGCGGCGCCCCGCCCGGACGAGGCAGCCCAGCCCGCGACCATGCGCGACATGGCCTATGGCCTGGTGCGCGTGCTGGACGAAGAGGGTGCGGCCGTGGGGGCGTGGAACCCCAAGCTGCCACCCGAAACGCTGCTGCGGATGTTGCGCGCGATGGCGCTGACCCGCGCCTTCGACGCGCGCATGTTCCGTGCCCAGCGGCAGGGCAAGACCAGCTTCTATATGAAGTCGACCGGCGAGGAGGCCGTGTCGATCGGCGCAGCCTTGGCGCTGTCGCGCGACGATATGTGTTTTCCGAGCTATCGCCAGCAGGGCATATTGATCGCGCGCGACTGGCCCATCATCGACATGATGAACCAGATTTATTCCAACAAGGGTGATCGGCTGAAGGGCCGCCAACTGCCGATCATGTATTCGGCGCGCGAGGCGGGCTTCTTCTCCATCTCCGGCAATCTGACCACGCAATATCCGCAGGCGGTCGGTTGGGCGATGGCGAGTGCGGCGCGGGGCGACACGCGCATTGCCGCGACCTGGTGCGGGGAGGGATCGACGGCGGAGGGCGATTTCCATTCGGCCTGCACCTTTGCCAGCGTCTATCGCGCGCCGGTGATCCTGAATGTCGTGAATAATCAATGGGCTATCAGTAGTTTCTCAGGTTTTGCGGGAGCGGAATCGACGACCTTCGCGGCGCGCGCGATCGGCTATGGGATTGCCGGCCTGCGGGTGGATGGTAATGACGTGCTGGCGGTCTATGCCGCCACGCGCTGGGCCGCCGACCGGGCGCGCGCCAATGCCGGGCCGACGCTGATCGAACATTTCACCTATCGCGTCGAAGGGCATAGCACGTCGGATGATCCGACCGCTTATCGTTCGGCCGAGGAAAGCAGCCTGTGGCCGCTGGGCGACCCGATCGCGCGGTTGAAGCAGCATTGCATTGGCTTGGGGATATGGGACGAAGAGCGGCACGCCGCGATGGACAAGGAATTGGCCGAATATGTCCGCGACGCCGCGCGGGAGGCGGAGAAGAACGGCATTCTTGGCCACGGCCTGCACCATCATCCGATGGAATCGATGTTCGAGGACGTGTTTGAGGAAATGCCCCGGCATTTGAAGGACCAGCAGCAACAGATGCTGGACGAATGGAAGGCGGCGGGGTTGTGATGGGGACTATCAGCACAACCGTCATCCCAGCGAAGGCTGGGATCTCCCTTTTCTTCATCGTCGCGCCGGAAGGCAGCGAGATCCCAGCGTTCGCTGGGATGACGGCATTGGGGATATCCCATGACTGATATGCAACAAATGACCATGATCCAGGCGATCAACAGCGCCATGGACGTGATGATGGAACGCGACCCGACCGTTGTGGTGATGGGCGAAGATGTCGGCTTTTTTGGCGGGGTGTTTCGCGCCACGGCGGGCTTGCAGGATAAATATGGCAAGAACCGCGTGTTCGACACGCCGATCACCGAATGCGGGATCATCGGCGTGGCGGTGGGGATGGGGGCTTATGGGTTGCGGCCGGTGCCCGAAATCCAGTTTGCCGACTATATCTATCCCGCGCTCGACCAGTTGGTGTCGGAAGCGGCGCGGTTGCGCTATCGGTCGGCGGGCGAGTTCATCGCGCCGATGACGGTGCGGTCGCCCTTTGGCGGCGGCATTTTCGGCGGGCAGACGCATAGCCAAAGCCCCGAAGGCATCTTCACCCATTGTTCGGGTATCAAGACGGTGATCCCGTCCACCCCCTATGACGCCAAAGGGCTGTTGATCGCGGCGATCGAGGATAATGATCCGACGCTCTTCTTCGAGCCCAAGCGCATCTATAATGGCCCGTTCGACGGCCATTATGATACGCCGGCCAAAAGCTGGGCCGGGCACCCCGATGCACAGGTGCCGACCGGCTATTATCGCATTGCGCTGGGCACGGCGCGCGTCGTGCGGCCGGGCGAGGCTCTGACCATCCTCTGCTATGGCACGATGGTCCATGTCGTCGAAGATACGGTCAAGGCGATGGGTATCGACGCGGACATTGTCGACCTGCGCAGCCTGATCCCGCTCGACATCGACACGATCGAGGCGTCGGTGAAGAAGACGGGCCGCTGCCTGATCGTCCATGAAGCGACGCGGACCAGCGGCTTTGGCGCGGAATTGCTGGCCCAGGTGCAGGAGCGCTGCTTCTATCATCTCGAAGCGCCGATCGAGCGCGTCACCGGCTTCGACACGCCCTATCCGCACAGTCTGGAATGGGCCTATTTCCCTGGCCCCGTGCGTATCCGCGAAGCCATTACCAAGATCATGAAGGACTAAGCCTTCACCCAGCTTCCGTTCGTTTAGAGCGAAGTCGAGAAACGGAAGCGCAGTTTCAAGTCAAGTGTCTCGACTTTGCTCGACACGAACGGAGCTTTTTATGGCCCTTTTTACATTCAAGCTGCCGGATATCGGCGAAGGCATTTCGGAGGCCGAGATCGTCGGCTGGCATGTCGCGGTCGGGGATCGGGTCGAGGAAGACCAGCCGATCGCCGACATGATGACCGACAAGGCGACGGTCGAGATGGAAAGCCCGGTGGCGGGCACCGTCGTCCGCCTGGCGGGCGAGCCGGGCGACCAGATTCCGATCGGCGCGATGCTGGTGGAGATTGAGGTCGAGGGCGACGATGTGGCTGCGCCACCGCCGCCTTCGGTCGAGGCGATCGAGGCGGAGGTTCCGGGTGAAGCGGTCATCGACCCGACACCCTCTCAATCCGTTCGCCCTGAGCCTGTCGAAGGGCCGACCTTTTCTTCGGAGCAAATCGCCAAGGAAGAAGGGCAGGGCTTCGACAAGCTCAGCCCGAACGGACCTTTAAGTTCGGCGGAGTCGCACGCCTCGCCCATCCTCGCCTCCCCTGCCGTGCGTGCCCGCGCGAAGGATCTGGGGATCGACCTGGCGCAGGTGAAGGCGAGTGGCGAGCATGTTCGCCATGCCGATCTCGATGCGTTCCTGCTCTATAGCGAGGGGCAGGGCTATCGCCCGGCGGGGCGGTCCGCCACGCGGCCGGACGAGCAGATCAAGGTCATTGGCATGCGTCGCCGCATCGCGGAGAACATGGCGGCGTCCAAGCGTCATATTCCCCACTTCACCTATGTCGAGGAAATCGACGTGACCGCGCTGGAAGCGTTGCGCGCGCAGTTGAACGACGGGCGGGGGGATCGGCCCAAGCTGACCATGTTGCCGCTGCTGATCGTCGCTTTGTGCAAGGCGTTGCCTGATTTTCCGATGCTCAATGCCCGTTATGATGATGAAGCGGGCGTGGTCACACGCCATGGATCGGTGCATCTTGGCCTCGCGACGCAGACCGATGCGGGGTTGATGGTGCCCGTTATCCGCGATGCGCAGAACCGCAATGTCTGGCAGCTCGCCAGCGAAATCCGCCGCCTTGCCGACGCTGCGCGCACCGGCAAGGCGAAGTCGGAGGAATTGTCCGGCTCCACGCTGACGCTGACATCGCTTGGACCGTTGGGCGGCATCGCCACCACGCCGGTCATCAACCGGCCCGAAGTCGCGATCATCGGTCCCAACCGCGTGATCGAACGGCCCATGTTCCGGGGTAAGGAGATCGTCGCGGCGAAGCTGATGAACCTGTCGATCAGTTGCGATCATCGCGTGGTCGATGGCTTCGACGCGGCGAGCTTCGTGCAGGCGGTGCGCAAGCTGTTGGAAGCGCCCGCTTTCCTGTTCGTGGATTGACGCTGGGCCGGGTGCCTATTTCGTCATGACGACAATGGCACCCTGTTTCACATCCGGGCTGAACAGCATCCGCACCGCGCGCTGCATCATCTTCCAGCGCCGCTTGCTTAGCCAGCGGCCCGAATAGTCGCGTTCCTGTTAGAAGGTGCTGTGGAGCAGCGCGGGGATCGGCAGCACGCGATGGCTGGTAAAGCCTGCCTCGCGGCCGCGCGCGATGATGAGGTGGGGCGGCATGTCGCGTTCGGCGACGCCGAACTTCGCCATTGCCTCGATCGATTCCGGCGACTGGCTATGGCCTTCGCCCGGTTCATGGGTGATGAGCATCCCGCCCGGCTTCAGGGCGCGATAGGCGCTGCGGATCGCCAGCGCTTCGTCATCGGCATGGTGGAGCGCGTCGAAAAAGAGCGCGGCGTCGAACTGGCCGTCCAGATCGAGATTCTCGAAATCGCTGCATATAAAAGTCGTGCGGTCGCCGACGCCGTTGATCCGGGCATTCTCCTGCGCCAGCGCGATCATGTCGGGCGCGATGTCCTGCCCGGTCACGCTATAGCCCGCGCGGGCGAGGAACTGGCTGGTCCAGCCGCCGCCGCAGCCCAGGTCCAGCACGGCGGCCGGGGTCGGGGGCAGCAGGCTGATGATGAAGCCGATCGACGCCAGTTGGATGCCGCATTGCGGATCGGAAAAGGGCTTGTTCAGCGAATGATCGGCACCGCCTTCCCCCAGATTGGCGAGATAGGCGCGCTCGGCGTCTTTGGACATCAATGGGGTCTCCGGTCGAGCCGACGGCCCTAGACCGTGGCGTCGCCCTGCTCAAGCGCGCTTGTCGCTACCCTTGTTCCATTCACCGTATCGTCGCGCGATAGCTGAGCCGTCCGGCCTGGCCCGGCGGGACACCGTCAGGCAATGTCCAGCGGACATGGGTGATATCGGCCGGGACGGCGCGGCGCACGCCGCCGAGCGGCGTCGGCAGCCAGAGTTGCGCCATGCGGCCCCATCGCACGCCGCCATCGACGGAGACTTGCAGGGCGGGGTCGGAGGGATCGAGTTCCACGCCCTTGGGCAGTGGCCGCACCAGTGCATAGTCGCGCAGCGGCTCGCCGCCCTGGTTGCGCCAGTGGACCATGACGATCAGCTGGTCGCCCGGTGCGACGCGGTTCGCGCTGGCCAGCACGCGCCGGGTGCGGCCGTTGACGTCGGTGCTGACGCGCTCGACGAACATCTGCGTATCGACGCGCACGGCGGGCTGCGCCTGCGCCGCCTGCGCGCCGATGATGATCGCCAGCGCGGCCAGCGCTGATCCTGTGGCTGTCTTCATGCCGAACCCCGTTGTCGCATCCCCGATGGCGGACATAGACCCCGCCGCCCAATATTTGGTTAAGAGGCTGAATTTGCGGCATGGGCGCGTGCATTGCTTTGCAAATTGACGGCCCGTGACGGGCAGCGCACATCTGAGTGAAATCTTTGGCGAATCGGACAAAAGTGACAGTCGGCGAACAACAGGAAATCAACCGCAGGCGCGACCGGCTGCTGGCGTCGATCGCGCTGACGGCGGGCATTGGCCTGATCATCGCGCTGCCCTTTGCGTTGCGGGCGGGGGCGGAGTTCTTCCTGCCGCTGACCGCCGCGCTGGTGATCGCGATCGCGCTGGTGCCGTTGCTGGAGTGGATGGAGCGACGCCGGTTGCCGTCGGGGCTGGCGGCGTTGCTGGCGCTGATCGGCTTTCTGCTGGTCGCCAATACGGCATTGGTGTTGATCATCGTGCCGGCGACCGACTGGTTCCGCATCCTGCCCGAACGGTTGCCGCAGATTCAGGCCAATCTCGCGCCGCTGATCGATTTCTATGCCAATCTGCAGCGGTTCGTCGATGAAACCGTGCGGATGCTGGCGACGGGGCCGGTGGCCGCGGCGCAGACGGCGGCGATCGACACGCCGCGCTCGCTGTTGCAGTTCGCCGCCGCCTCGGCGCCGTCCGCCATCGTGCAGATGGTGTTCGCGCTGCTCATCATCTATTTCTTCCTCGCCGGATGGACCCGCCTGCGCCGTCGCACGATCAACAGCCGCGACAGTTTCGACGGCGCGCTGGCGGTTGCGCGGGTGATCCAGAATGTGGTCGATGCGACATCGGCCTATGTCATCACCATCGCGACGATCAATCTGGGGCTGGGGCTGGCGGTTGCCGTCTCGCTGTGGCTGATCGGGATGCCGTCGCCCTGGATGTGGGGTGGCATCGTCGCGTTGCTGAACTTCATTCCCTATTTCGGGCCGATGCTGGCGGCCGTGCTGCTGGGGCTGGGCGGCCTGATGGTGTTTGACGATATCTGGGTGGCGTTGCTGCCTGCAGCCTTGCAGGTCGGTTTCCACATGGTCGAGGCCAATGTGGTGACGCCGACTGTGCTGGGGCGGCGGTTGACGATGAATCCGCTGCTGATCCTGGTGTCGCTGGCCTTTTGGGGGTGGGTGTGGGGGACGCCCGGCGCGTTACTGGGCGTGCCGCTGCTGATCATCATTCAGACCGTCGTACAGGCGGCCGGGACGCCCGACATCGCTGGTTTCCTGTTCGAGCAGGGGACGCTGACGGTTGCGCCGCGCAAAGAAAATGACGAGAATGGCAAAACAGCCGAAACGGACGGTTGACAGTTTTGGCGCGCGCCCATAGACGGCGCTTCCACACCGAACGCGGGTGTAGCTCAGTTGGTTAGAGTGCCGGCCTGTCACGCCGGAGGTCGCGGGTTCGAGCCCCGTCACTCGCGCCACTTCCTGCCAAGGCAAGAAGTGACGCAAACCGCGCATTTCGATAGCTTTGGTTTCAGCCGCGCCGCCAGCGGCCCGTTTCCATCCAGGCGAGCAGCCGCCGGAGCGGCAAGACCCAGATCCAGATGATGCCGAGCGCGAGATAGATGGGCACCTGCGCCCACATCGGCAGCAGGCCGATCTGGCCCGACAGGCTGCCCACCATCACCGCCCATAGCGTGATCAGGCCGACGATCGCCAGCATCCCCACGGGCTTGCGCCAGCTGGGCTGATGATAATGGCGCGGGTCGATGCTCATGCGTCCGGTCCTTCGATCAGTTCCGCCTCGGTCAGGATGATGTCGAGCGGCAAGTCCCACGGGTCGGCGGGGACATCGTCCAGTTCCTGCGCCGACCAGGCAAGGCCGATGCGTAGCGCATCGGGAAAGCGGGCGAAGGCGCGATCATAATAGCCGCCGCCCTGGCCCAGCCGGTTAAGCGCGCGGTCGAACCCCACCAGCGGCGCAATGATCGCGTCGGGCGTCACGGGACCATCGCCGGGTTCAGGATGGCTGGTGCGGAAGGGGCCGGGCACGAGCGGAGCGTCCGGCGTCCAGCGCAGGAAATCCATCGACCCCAGCCGGTCCAGCACGCGCGGCAGCGCCACCCGCTTGCCCATGGCGATCAAGGGCGCGGCCAGCCGCTGCGCGGGGGCTTCGTCGTCCAGCCCCATATAGAGGGCGACGGTGCGCGCATCGGCGAGACGGCGGGCGAGCGGGGAGGGCAGCACCTTGAACGCCAGCCGGTGGGCCAACGGATCGAGCGTAGCGACGAAGGCGCGCCGCTGATCGCGCGCGAGGACGCGCAGGTCGGCTTTGTCGGCGCTGTCGCTATTCACTCAAATGTCTGCCTGGTCATTGCGGTTTTCCCGTGCGTCAAACGATCCTCCCCCTGTGGGGGAGGTGGATGGCCGTAGGCCAGCCGGAGGGGTGTCACCCCCTCGATAGGGTGACACCCCTCCGTCAGGGCTTCGCCCTGCCACCTCCCCTTCCAGGGGAGGATGGGCGTGTATCGAATAGGTCAGGGGCATCATCACCAAATCATTAAGCGCATTTGGCAGGGGTGACGGGACCACCTTGGCCGTGTGCTGGAAGATCCTCTGACGCCTCAACGTCAGGTGGGGACCATGTAGATCGGGCCGGAACCCGCCCAGGGACAGCCCCCTAGGATGTGCTTATCGCCTCAGGGATGTTCGCTAAAGCTCGTACCAGGCAGTACCCGTCATCCCCAATCTAGGCGTCCGCGTGCGGCGCGGCAAGTCTCTCGCGCAGCTTTTCTATCCGGGCCGTCAGCGCCTCGACCGCCTGCGCCGCATCGTCATCCTGCGTTTCCAGCGCCAGTCTCTCCTGCCGCCCCGCAACCTCGCGACGCAGGTCGGTCACCTCGTCGGCCAGGAAGAGTGCGGCGAAGAGCAGGTTGCGCACTTCGGTCATGCCCGGCATGCCCTGCTGCGCGGCGCGCGCCTTGCCATCGATCATCGCCGCAAGCTGCGCCAGATGCGCTTCCTCGCCATCGCGGCAGCGTATGTCATATTGCCGTCCGGCAATGTGCAGCGTGGTTTCAGCCATGGGCCTTGGCTTTCAGGTCATCGATCAACTGATCGAGCGAGCGCAGGGCTTCGCGGGCGGCGGGCAGGTCGATTTGCGGGGCGTCCGGCGGCGCAGGGGGCGGGATGGCCGCGACGAAATGGGTCACATCCTGTTCCAGCCGACCGATCGCCCGCTCCAGCGTGCCGATCGCCAGCATCATGCGCTCGCTTGCCATGGCCCAAGCATAGCCCGATTCGCGCGCCTACAAAAGCGGTCTTTGGGCCTAAGCGACGGGCATTGCGCCCCGCTATGGTTGACGCATGGGGCTTGACGCGACAAAGGAAGCGCGATCTCGACTCGTTCGCCCGCCCGCAAACGATCCGCCCTATTCGTTCAGGAAAGACGCCCGCCCATAATGACCGTCACTGATAAGTCGCTCGCCAACGCCATTCGCGCGCTTTCCATGGACGCGGTGCAGGCCGCCAATAGCGGCCATCCGGGGATGCCGATGGGGATGGCCGATGTCGCGACGGTGTTGTTCAGCGATTATCTGAAATTCGATCCCACCCAGCCCAAATGGGCCGACCGCGACCGGTTCGTCCTGTCGGCTGGCCATGGCTCGATGCTGATCTACAGCCTGCTGCACCTGACCGGCTATGCGCGGCCGACGATCGAGGACATCGCTAATTTCCGCCAGTTGCACAGCCCCTGCGCTGGCCATCCTGAGAATTTCGAGCTGGCGGGCGTGGAAGCGACCACTGGCCCGCTGGGTTCGGGCCTTGCCACCGCTGTCGGCATGGCGATTGCCGAGCGCCATCTGAATGCGCAGTTCGGTGATGATCTGGTCGATCACCGGACCTGGGTGATTGCGGGCGACGGTTGCCTGATGGAAGGCATCAACCATGAGGCAATCGGCCTTGCGGGCCACCTGAACCTCGGTCGCCTGATCGTGCTGTGGGACGACAACAAGATCACGATCGACGGCGCGGTCGACCTGTCGAGCAGCGAAGATGTGCGCGCGCGCTATGCCGCCACTGGCTGGCATGTCGTGTCGTGCGATGGCCATGACGTTGCCGATGTGCGCCGTGCGCTGGCCGAAGCGATCGCCGATCCGCGTCCCTCGCTCGTCGCCTGTGCGACCAAGATCGGCTATGGTTCGCCCAACAAGGCGGGCACATCGGGCGTGCATGGCTCCGCGCTGGGTACGGACGAAGTCGCGGCCGCGCGCGAATTTCTGGGCTGGACCGCCGAACCCTTCGTCATCCCCGAAGATATTGCCGCGGCCTGGAAGGCGATCGGCGCCAAGGGCGGCGAGGCGCGCACCGCATGGGAAGCACGGCTTGCAAGTGCCGAGAAGGGCTGCGAATTTGCGCGTCGCATGGGCGGCGAACTGCCCGCCAATTTCTCGCTCGACGCCTATGTCGACGGCCTGATCGCCGCGCCGCAGAAGGTCGCGACTCGCAAGGCGAGCGAATTGGCGCTGGGCGCGATCAACGACTTGCTGCCCGAAACGCTGGGCGGTTCGGCGGATCTCACCGGCTCCAACAATACCAAGACCAAGTCGACCGGCCCGTTGACCAAGGATGATTATGCGGGTCGCTATGTCTATTATGGCATTCGTGAATTCGGCATGGCCTGCGCAATGAACGGCATGGCGCTCCATGGCGGCGTGATCCCCTATGGCGGCACCTTCCTCGTCTTTTCCGATTATATGCGCGGTGGCATCCGCTTGGCCGCGCTGCAGCAGCAGCGGGTCATCCATGTGCTGACCCATGACAGCATCGGCCTGGGCGAAGATGGCCCGACCCATCAGCCGATCGAGCATGTCATGTCGCTGCGCATGATCCCCAACCTGGACGTCTATCGCCCGGCCGACATTGTCGAGACGGCGGAATGCTGGGAACTGGCCTTGAAGGACGCGACCGGCCCATCGGTGCTGGCGCTGACCCGCCAGAATCTGCCGCAGTTGCGCACCGAGAAGAGCGAGAATCTGTGCGCCAAGGGTGCCTATCGCCTGCGCGCCGCGACCGGCGATCGCCGCGTGGTCATCATGGCTACGGGTTCGGAAGTGGAGATCGCCGTCGACACCGCCAAGCTGCTGGAAGAGCAGGGCATCGGCGCCGATGTCGTGTCGATGCCGAGCTGGGCGCATTTCGAGGCGCAGCCGCAATCCTACAAGGATGGGGTGCTGCCCTATGATGTGCTGCGCGTGTCGATCGAGGCGGGGACGACCTTTGGCTGGGAACGGCATACCGGCATCGGCGGCCTGCGCTTTGGTATCGACAGCTTCGGCGCGTCCGCGCCGGCCGAAGCGCTTTACGACCATTTCGGCCTGACCGCCGTGAAGATCGCGCCGCAGATCTTGGCCGCGCTCGACAATTAATCGACAATCAACACCTTAAGGGAGGCTAGTGCAGTGGCAACGAAGGTAGCAATTAACGGTTTCGGACGTATCGGCCGCCTGGTGGCGCGCGCCATCCTCTCGCGCACCGACCATGACCTGGAACTGGTCAGCATCAACGATCTGGGCGATGCCAAGGCCAACGCGCTGCTGTTCAAGCGCGACTCGGTCCATGGCAATTGGAAGGGTGACGTCAGCGTCGACGGCGATTTCCTGGTCATCGACGGCAAGCGCATTGCCGTGACCGCCGAACGCGACCCCGCCAACCTGCCCCACGCCGCGCAGGGCGTCGAAATCGCGCTGGAATGCACCGGCATCTTCGCCGACAAGGGCAAGGCCAGCGCCCACCTGACCGCCGGAGCCAAGCGCGTCATCATCTCCGCGCCTGCGACCGGCGTGGACAAGACGATCGTGTTCGGCGTCAACCATGACGCGCTGACCGCCGACGATATCGTGATTTCGAACGCCAGCTGCACCACCAACTGCCTGGCCCCGCTCGCCAAGGTGCTGCACGATGCGATCGGCATCGAGCGCGGTTTCATGACGACGATCCACAGCTATACCAACGACCAGAACACGCTGGACCAGATCCACAAGGATATGCGCCGCGCCCGCGCCGCTGCCCTGTCGATGATCCCGACCACCACGGGCGCTGCCCGTGCGGTGGGTGAGGTGATGCCGGAGCTGAAGGGCAAGCTCGATGGCTCGTCGGTCCGTGTGCCGACCCCGAATGTGTCGGTGGTTGATTTGAAGTTCGACGCCAAGCGCGCCACGAGCGTCGAGGAAGTCAATGCTCTGCTCAAGGCCGCTTCGGAAGCAGGGCCGCTCAAGGGCGTGCTGGGCTATTCGGACGAACCCTTGGTCTCGATCGACTATAATGGCGATCCGCGCAGCTCGACCGTGGACAGCCTGGAAACCGCCGTCATCGACGGCACGCTGGTCCGTGTGCTGAGCTGGTACGACAATGAATGGGGCTTCTCCAACCGCATGATCGACACCAGCGGCGTGGTGGCGAAGTTCCTGTAAGATACGGAGGGGGCAAGGTGACTTGCCCCCTTTTCGTCATCCCGGCGCACGCCGGGATCCCGCTTTTCTTCTCTTCGGCGATACAGGAAGAGTGATCCCAGCTTTCGCTGGGATGACGGATGCATCAGGAAGCCAACATGACCAAGCCGTTCAAGACACTCGACGATATGGGCGACATCAGCGGCAAGGCCGTGTTGGTGCGCGAAGACCTCAACGTGCCGATGCATGAAGGGTCGGTCAGCGACGATACCCGCCTGCGTTCGGCGATGCCGACCGTGCTGGAACTGGCCGATCGCGGCGCGAAGGTGCTGATCCTCGCCCATTTCGGCCGTCCCAAGGGCCAGAAAAACCCCGAATTTTCGCTGTCGAAGATCACCCGCCCCTTGAGCCAGGTGCTGGGCCGCGAAGTGCAGTTCATTCCCGATTGCGCCGGTCAGGCGGCGATCGATGGCATTGCGGTGATGCGCCCCGGCGACATTGCGATCCTGGAGAACACCCGTTTCCATGCGGGCGAAGAAAGCAACGACCCGGTGCTGGCCGAGGCGATGGCGGCGATCGCCGACATGTATGTCAACGACGCCTTCTCCGCCGCGCACCGTGCCCATGTTTCGACCGAGGGCATCGCCCACAAGCTGCCCGCCTTTGCCGGACGCGCGATGGAGCGTGAGCTGGATGCGTTGCAGGTCGCGCTGGGCACGCCGGTCAAGCCGGTCGCAGCGGTCGTTGGCGGGGCGAAGGTCTCGACCAAGCTCGATGTGCTGAACCATCTCGTCACCAAGGTCGATCATCTGATCATCGGTGGCGGCATGGCCAACACCTTCCTCCACGCGCGCGGGGTCGATGTCGGCAAGTCGCTGTGCGAGAAAGATCTGGCGGACACGGCGGAAGCGATTTTCGACAAGGCCGAAGCGGCCGGTTGCACCATCCATCTGCCCTATGATGTGGTGGTGGCCAAGGAATTCGCCGCCAACCCGCCATCGGTGCGGACGTGCAACGTGCATGAAGTCGCTGAGGATGAAATGATCCTCGACGTCGGCCCGGCCGCTGTGGAGGCGCTGGCCGATGTGCTGAAAAACTGCCGGACCTTGGTGTGGAATGGCCCGCTCGGCGCGTTCGAGATTGCGCCGTTCGACACCGCCACGGTCGCGCTGGCGCGGACGGCGGCGGCGCTGACCAAGGAAGGCCAGTTGACCTCGGTCGCGGGCGGCGGCGATACTGTTGCCGCGCTCAACCATGCGGGCGCAGCCGCCGACTTCACCTTCGTATCGACCGCGGGCGGCGCGTTCCTGGAATGGATGGAAGGCAAGGACTTGCCCGGCGTCAAGGCGCTGATGGCCTGACGACAGGCTGACGGCCAGCGACCGCCCATGGAGAGGGGCGAGCGCTGCGCAGGATTGACCAGGTGCCGCCGAGGGGGCGGGGCCTCTATCATGAAGAAGGTATGTGCAGATGCTGGATCAGACCATGAAGCAGAAGATCGCCGATGGGGAGGGCTTCATCGCCGCGCTCGACCAGAGCGGTGGATCGACGCCCAAGGCGCTCAAGGGCTATGGCATTGAGGAAGGTGCCTGGGCCAATGACGAGGAAATGTTCGGCCTGATCCACGCGATGCGCAGCCGCATCATCACCGCGCCCGTATTCACCGGCGACAAGGTGCTGGGCGCGATCCTGTTCGAGCGCACGATGGACGGCACCGTCGACGGCAAGCCGACCCCGCAGGCGCTGATCGAGAAGGGCGTCGTGCCCTTCATCAAGATCGACAAGGGGCTGGAGGACGAGGCCAATGGCGTTCAGTTGATGAAGCCGAACCCCGATCTCGACATCCTGCTGCACCGCGCCAAGGCGCTGGGCGTGTTCGGCACCAAGGAGCGTTCGGTCGTCAACCTCGCCAACCGCGAAGGCATTGCCGCCGTCGTCAAGCAGCAGTTCGAAACCGGGCAGCAAGTCTTGGCCGCCGGGCTGATGCCGATCATCGAGCCGGAAGTGAACATCAAGTCGCCCGAACGCGCCGAAGCCGACGCGATCCTGCTCGACGAACTGGTCAAGGCGCTCGACGCGCTGCCGGAAGACCAGCAGGTGATGCTGAAATTGTCGTTGCCGACCAAGGCCGGCCTGTTCGATCCGCTGGTCGATCATCCCCGCGTGCTGCGCGTCGTCGCTTTGTCGGGTGGCTTTGCCCGTCCCGAAGCCTGCGTCGAACTGGCCAAGAATCGTGGCATCATCGCCAGCTTCAGCCGCGCGCTGCTCAACGACCTGCGCCACCAGATGAGCGATGACGAATTCAACGCGGCGCTGGGCGAAGCGATCGACGAAATCCACGGCGCATCGGTCGCCAAGACGGCGGTTACGGCCTGAACCGGATCGGCCGGGCGGGCCTTGCGCCTGCCCGGCCCCCCTTTCCCGGATCGGCGGGATCGGTTAGGGCGTCGGCCATGACCGATTTTACCGATGAAGAACTGGCGCTCGATCCGCATTTTGCCGATCAGTTCCAGACGGGCTTTCGCCCCGCTTGCCAACTCTATCTGATCTCGCCCCCCGCGATCGACGCGGATTTTGCGCCGCGCCTGGCGCAAGCGTTGGAAGGCGGCAAGGTTGCTGCGTTCCAACTGCGGCTCAAGGGGGTGGACGATCATGCCATCGCCGCGCTCGCGCCGCCGTTGCAGGCGATCTGCGCTGAGCATGAGGTCGCCTTCATCATCAACGACAGCATTGGCCTCGCCAAGCGGTTGGGTGCGGATGGCGTGCATCTGGGGCAGGAGGATGGCGACCCGCGCGATGCGCGCAAGCAGCTTGGTCCCAATGTCCAGATCGGCGTGACCTGCCATGACAGTCGCCATCTGGCGATGGAAGCAGGCGAGGCGGGGGCCGACTATGTCGCCTTTGGCGCCTTCTTTCCGACCACGACCAAGGAAACGCAGCATCGCGCCGAACCCTCGATCCTGGGCTGGTGGACGACTTTGTTCGAACTGCCCTGCGTCGCGATCGGCGGCGTGACGGCTGACAATGCGGGGCCGCTGGTGATGGCGGGCGCGGATTTTCTGGCCGTCAGCAGCGCGGTATGGGATCATCCCGAAGGCCCGAAGGCAGGCGTCGCCGCGTTCGCCGAGGTGCTGGCGAGCAAGCCCCCGCCGCCACGCTGATCCGGGGGCAGGACGGAGGCGCTTGTGCCATCGCGCAATAAGGCTGACTCATGCGCGGTGTTCCCCGGCGAAGGCCGGGGTCCAGTTCTGACCGTGGGACTGGACCCCGGCCTTCGCCGGGGAATAACGAGCTATAGGTTCCCGTCAATGCACCTCGGTATTACGCCCCGACCTGCGCCTTGCTGACGTCGAGTCGCTTGCCGTTGGTGATGACGACGACGTCGCCCAATTTGGTCACGCCGAACAATTTTTGCGCGAAGGCGACGGGCACGCCGATGCAGCCATGGGTTGCCTTGCCCCATTGGACGTCGCTGCCATGGATCGCCACGCCGTCGCTGGTCAGGCGCAGCATATAGGGCATGGGCGCATTGTCGTAGAGGTTGGAATAATGGTCGGCGTCCTTCTGTGTTATCGGGAAGGCGCCCAGGGGGCTTGGCTTGTCGGTCGCGCCATAGAGGATGACCGCCGCGCCGATCTCATAGCCCGCGCGGAACACAGATAGCGTTTGCGCGCGCAGGTCCACGGTGATGATGACGGGGCCTGTCGTCGGCGCGCCGCTTTCGTCCCAGGCATAGTCGCCATGGCGGAATGGGCCGTCAATCTTGAGGACGCGCTTGACCGTCAGGGCGCGCGGATCGATCGTCATCGGCTGATCGCTGCGGCGTTCGGCGGGCTTTGCGGGAGCTGGGGCGGGGGCAGGTGGTGCCTTTGCTATGGGCGCAGGCGGGGCGGGTTCTTCGGCGGCGGGGCGGTCGATCCAGCTGGACACAAGCAGGCCAATGCCCGCCAGCCCTGCGCCGATCGCCAGCTTGGGACCAGCGCTTTTCGCCAATGCTTTGAGCAGAGCTGCCATATCATCCTCAAACAAATTCCTCTCCTGTAAGGGGCGGGGGACCGCGAAGTGGTGGAGGGGTGTCGCCGTCACGATGGGGGGACACCCCTCCGTCAGGCTTCGCCTGCCACCTCCCCTTACAGGGGAGGATTACCATCGTCCGCCATAGCGGCAAAAGGTTAAGCTCAGCCTTCGCGCGCGACTTCCGCTGCCGCGATGGCGGTGAGGTTGAGGATGCCGCGCGAGGTGACGCCGGGGGTCAGCACATGAATGGGCTTGGTCAGGCCCATCAGCATCGGCCCGACGGTCGGCGAACTGGACGAGGCGGAGAGTGCTGTGAGCGTGATGTTCGCGGCATCCAGATTGGGCATCACCAGCAGATTAGCCGGCCCTTCGAAGCGCGAATCGGGGATCAGTTTCTCGCGCAGCGCTTGGCTCAAGGCCGCATCGGCGTGCATTTCGCCATCCACCGCAAGGTCGGGCGCGGCCTGCCGCACCAGTTTGAGCGCGGCGCGCATCTTGCGCGCGCTGTCGCTGTGCGAGGCACCGAAATTGGAGTGGGACAATAGGGCGACACGCGGGACCAGGCCGAAATGTTCCAGCTCGGTCGCCGCCAGCAGCGTCATTTCCGCAACCTGTTCGGGCGTCGGATTGGGCACCATATGCGTGTCGGTGATGAACAGCGCGCCCGCGTCGAGGATCAGCCCCGACAGTGCATAGACGCGGTTGCGGCCCGGCACCCGGTCGATGATGCGCAGCGCATGTTCGACCTGGCCCCAATATTCCGAATTGCCGCCGATCAGCGCGGCATCGACATGGCCAAGGCGCAACAGCATGGCGGCGGTGACGCTGGGGCGGCGATAGACATGGCGCAGCACTTCGGCGGCGGGCACGCCCCGGCGGGATGCGACTTCGCGATAGCCTTCGACCAACTGCGCCATGATCTCATGGTCGGTTTCAGGGTCGATCACTTCGACATCGCGGCCGAGTTCGAAGCGTAGGCCAAGGTCGGGCAGCTTTTGGTTCAGGATGCGGCGGCGCGCGACGATGGTCGGGCGGACAATGCCTTCGTCCAGCGCATCCTGAATGGCGCGCAGCACGCGCTCATCCTCGCCCTCGCCATAGACGATGCGGCGTGCGCCGCCGCGTGCGGCCTCGAACACCGGCAGCATCAGCTGGCCGGAGCGGGTATTCTGCCGCGTCAGGCGACGGCGATAGTCGTCCAGATCGATCGGGCGGCGGGCAACGCCGCTGTCCATCGCCGCGCGTGCCACGGCGACCGCGATCTCGCCGATCAGGCGCGGGTCGAAGGGGGTGGGGATGATATAGTCGGGGCCGAAGACCAGCCTGCGCCCGCCATAGGCCTGCGCCACGCTGTCATGCGCGGGCATGCGGGCGAGGCTGGCGATCGCGTCGGCGGCGGCGACCTTCATCGCTTCGTTGATCTGGGTCGCGCCGACATCGAGCGCGCCCCGGAAGATATAGGGGAAGCACAGGACGTTGTTGACCTGGTTGGGATAGTCCGAGCGGCCGGTGGCGATGATCGCGTCGGGGCGCACTTCGCGCGCGGCTTCGGGGCGGATTTCGGGTTCGGGGTTGGCGAGCGCGAAGATCAGCGGGTTGGGGGCCATCAACGGCAACCATTCGGGCTTCAACACGCCGGGCGCGGAGAGGCCGAGGAAAAGATTAGCGCCCGGCAGCACGTCGGGCAGGGTACGCGCATTGGTATCGCGGGCATAGCGCGCCATGTTGGGCAACATGCCTTCGCGGCCGGAATGGATGACGCCATCCTTGTCGGTCATGGTGACATTGTCGACCGGCAGGCCCATCGACACGAGCAGATCGACGCAGGCGAGCGCCGCCGCGCCCGCGCCCGACGTCACCAGCTTGGCATCGGCCAGCGTCTTGCCCTGGATCACCAGCGCGTTGCGCACGGCGGCGGCGACGACGATGGCGGTGCCATGCTGGTCGTCATGAAAGACCGGAATATTCATCCGTTCCTTCAACCGCGCCTCGATCGCGAAACATTCGGGCGCCTTGATATCCTCAAGGTTGATGCCGCCGAAGGTCGGCTCCATCAGGGCGACGGCTTCGATGAATTTTTCGGGGTCGGTGGTGTCGAGTTCGATGTCGAACACGTCGATATCGGCGAATTTCTTGAAGAGGACCGCCTTGCCCTCCATTACCGGCTTGGACGCCAGCGCGCCGATCGCGCCGAGGCCAAGGACGGCGGTGCCGTTGGAGATGACCGCGACCAGATTGCCGCGCGCGGTGTAATCGAGCGCCTTGTCGGGATCGGCGGCGATCTCCATGCAGGGGGCAGCGACGCCGGGCGAATAGGCCAGCGCGAGATCGCGCTGGTTGACCATGCGTTTGGTCGGCTCGATCCGCAGCTTCCCCGGCTGGGGAAAGCGGTGATAGTCGAGGGCGGCGCGGCGGGTATTATCGTCCATGCGATGGGCCTTAAGGGCTGCGTTCCGCAAGGGCAATGGTGGAACGCGCCCAAGGGGGCGTTGGCGCATATAGTCCGACAAGAAAATCGACGAAGGCGGTGATGGCGGCGGGCGGATTATGCTGTGGCAGTTGCACCGCGAACAGGCCGACATCCGTTGACCCTTCAAATTCCGGCAAAATCTGCCGAACATCGCCGCGCGCCAGCGCGTCGCTGATATCCCAGAGCGAGCGCAGGGCGATGCCGCCGCCCGCCAGCGCCAGTTCGCGCACGACTTCGCTGCTGTTGGTGCGGACATGGCTGCGCCCCTCGACCGTCACCGGGCCTTTCGGGCCGACGAGGCGCCAGGGCATCTGGCCATCGGCGGCGAGCAGGCGGTGGGTTTTGAGATCGGCGAGGGTGGCGGTCGTGCCATAGCGGTCGAGATAGGCGGGCGCGGCGCACAGGATGCGGCGGTTGGTCGCCAGCCGTCGTGCAGAGAGGCCCGGCCCCGGATCGCCGGTGATGCGGATGGCGAGGTCGGCGCGGGTGTCGATCAGGTCGGCGAAATCGTCCGACAAGTTGATGGCGAGATCGACACGGGGATGGGCCTCCATGAAGCGCGGCAGCCAGGGCGCGAGATGCATCCGGCCAAAGGAAGTGGGCGCGGTGATGCGCAGCGGCCCCGCGACGATCGCCGACGTGCCCGACACGCGCCGCTCGGCCTCGTCCAGCGCCGCCAATATGCTGCGCAGATCGGCGTGGAGCCGCTCGCCCGCTGGGGTCAGCGCCAGCCGCCGCGTGGTGCGATGAACGAGGCGCGTGCCCAGCCGCTCCTCTAGCCGCGCGAGCCGCTTGGACATCATGGCGGGCGAGATGTGGAGGCGGCGACCGGCAGCGGCGAGGCCGCCTTCATCCACGATCGCCACGAACAGTTCATGGTCGGGGTCCATCATATTCGTTCACCATGGGAATGACTATGTTCGTATAATAGTGAATATACGCCATAATGGGAATGGGGTAGATGTCTCACACAGCACCGTCATTCCCGCGCAGACGGGAACCCATCTCCGGCGCTGTCCCCCGTCGCTACGGTGGGAGATGGGTCCCCGCTTTCGCGGGGATGACGACAATATTTGGGAGCAGATTGATGACCGACCACATGATCGACAAATCCGGGCTGCAGGTCGCGGCATCGCTCGCCGACTTCATCGACAGTCAGGCGCTGCCCGGCACCGGCATCGAACCAGCCGCTTTCTGGGCGGGGGCTGCGGACATCTTCGCGCGCTTCACCCCGGACAATATCGCCCTGCTGGAAACCCGCGATGCGATGCAGGCGCAGATCGATGACTGGCATGAGCAGCGGGCAGGCCAGCCGCATGATGCGCAGGCCTATCAGGCGTTCCTGCGCGCCATCGGCTATCTGGTTCCCGAACCCGCGCCCTTCACCATCGGCAGCGAGCATGTCGATGACGAGGTCGCGCGGCTGGCCGGACCGCAATTGGTCGTCCCCATCCTCAACGCCCGCTTCCTGCTCAACGCCGCCAATGCGCGCTGGGGAAGTCTGTACGACTCGCTGTACGGCACCGACGCGATCCCCGGCGCAGCGGCAGGCAAGGGCTATGATGCGGCACGCGGCGCGCAGGTCATCGCCTGGGCCAAGGCGTTTCTGGACGATGCGATCCCGCTCGCCAGCGGTCGCTGGGCCGAGCTTGCGAGCGACGAGATCATCCTTGCCGATCCGACCCAATATCTGGGCCGCAGCGAGAAGGGCCGCCTGTTCCGCCATAACGGCCTGCATATCGAAGTCGTTTTCGATTCGGCCCATCCCATCGGCGCGACCGATCCTGCGGGCATATCCGATGTCATTCTCGAATCGGCGCTGACCGCCATTTGCGATCTGGAGGATTCGGTCGCGGCGGTCGATGCGGCGGACAAGGTTGCGGCCTATGTCAATTGGCTGGGCCTGATGAAGGGCGACCTGACCGAGACGTTCGAAAAGGGCGGCGCGATGATGACCCGTGCGCTGAACCCCGACCGCGCTTATACTGCGCCCGACGGAACCAGCTTTACGCTACCTGGCCGCAGCCTGCTGTTCGTCCGCAATGTCGGCCATCTCATGACCACGCCCGCCATCCTGCTGCCCGGTGGGACGCAAGCGCCCGAAGGCATTCTCGACGGCATCGTCACCAGCCTGATCGCGTTGCATGATCTGGCCCGCGAAGGTGGCAACAGCCGTGCGGGCAGCGTCTATGTCGTCAAGCCCAAGATGCATGGAGCCGACGAAGCCGCCTTCACCAACCGCCTGTTCGACGCCATCGAAGACATGCTGGGCATGGCGCGCAACACGCTCAAGGTCGGCGTCATGGATGAGGAGCGCCGCACCTCGGCCAATCTCGCCGCCTGCATCCATGCCGTGCGCGACCGTATCGTCTTCATCAACACCGGCTTCCTCGATCGCACCGGGGACGAGATGCATACGTCGATGCAGGCCGGACCGATGATCCGCAAGGGCGAGATGAAGAGCAGCGACTGGATCACCGCCTATGAGGATCGCAACGTCCAGATCGGCCTCGCTTGCGGGCTGTCGGGTCGGGCGCAGATCGGCAAGGGCATGTGGGCCGCGCCGGATCGCATGGCCGACATGCTGGAACAGAAGATCGGCCATCCCAAGAGCGGGGCCAATACCGCCTGGGTACCATCGCCCACCGCCGCGACGCTGCACGCGACCCATTATCACCGCTTCGACGTGTTCGCGCGGCAGGCCGAACGGGCAGCGGAGGGCATCGCTCCCCTCGAAAAGCTGCTGACCATCCCGGTCGCCACCGGGCGCAACTGGTCGGAAGAGGAGATCGCGCAGGAGCTGGACGATAATGCGCAGGGCATATTGGGCTATGTCGTCCGCTGGATTGACCAGGGGGTCGGCTGTTCCAAGGTGCCCGACATCCACGACATCGGCCTGATGGAAGACCGCGCGACGCTGCGCATTTCCTTGCAGCATATGGCCAATTGGCTGCTGCATGGGATCTGCACCGGCGAGCAGGTCGATGCCGCGCTCCGGCGCATGGCGGCCAAGGTCGATGCGCAGAATGCGGGCGATCCGTTGTATCAGCCTATGAGTGGGCGCGAGGCAGAGAGCCTGGCGTTCCAGGCGGCGCGTGCGCTGGTGTTCGAGGGCGTCGTCCAGCCCAACGGCTATACCGAACCGCTGCTGCACGCCTATCGCGCTAAGCAGAAGGCGGCGGCGGAATTGGCGGTCGCATAAAACTGTTCGTCATCCCCGCGCAGGCGGGGATCCATCTCCCAACCTCGCGCCTGAGGATGGGGCCGGAGATGGGTTCCCGCCTGCGCGGGAATGACGTGGCTTTGCTTGAACTTGGCAATGCCTCCCGGCTGCGTTAGCCCTGACCGCCACGCAGCATCGGAGCCATCATGACCATCATCGTCCACCATCTCAACAACAGCCGCTCGCAACGTATCCTGTGGATGCTGGAGGAATTGGGCGAGGCTTATGAGGTGCGCCGCTATGAACGCGATCGCAAGACCATGCGCGCGCCCACATCGCTGCGCGCCATTCACCCGCTCGGTCGGTCGCCGGTGGTGGAGGTGGATGGCCATCGCCTGATCGAAACCGGCGCGATCATGGACTATCTGGTCGGGCGCGCGGGCAATCGGTTCGGCCCGCCCGCTGATGCGGACGGCGCGATCCGCTACCGCCAATTCCTGCACTATGCCGAAGGATCGCTGATGCCGCCGCTGCTGGCGCTGCTCATCATCGGCAAGCTCGGCCTGCTCGGCCGTCCCGCGCGCCCCACGGTGCAAGGGATGCTGGACGATCATCTCGACTGGATCGAAAGCGAACTGGCTAGCCGCCCCTATTTTGCGGGCGAGGCCTTTACGGCGGCCGACATGATGATGAGCTTTCCGCTGGAAGCCGCCTGTTCGCGCGGTGGCCTCAACGACAGTCGGCCGCATATCCTGCGCTGGCTTAGCGAGATGCACGCCCGTCCCGCCTATCAGGCCGCGTTGCAGGCCGGTGGCCCTTATGCTTACGCCTGACCGGCGCAGCCTGCTCGGCTATGCCGCCGCTGGCATCGCCGCCGCCGTCACCCCGCGCCTGTTCGCGCAGGAGCGGGCGGCCGAGGCGCTGACGTCCCTGACCCAAGGCATTAAGCCCATCGGCCCGGCCGAACGCGCTGACCGCCTGTCCCGCGCGCAGACGATGATGCAGGCTCAGGGCATCGACGCGCTGCTGATCGAACCGGGGGCGAGCCTCAATTACTATAGTGGCGTGCGCTGGTGGCGCAGCGAACGGCTGACCGCGCTGGTCATCCCCGCGTCGGGCGCGCCGCTCATCATCTGCCCCTTCTTCGAAAAGCCCTCGATCGACGAATCGCTCGGCATCCCGGCAGAGGTGCGGGTGTGGCAGGAGCATGAAAGCCCGCATACGCTGGTCGCCGCTTTCCTGACGGAAAAGGGGCTGGCGAAGGGGCGGATCGGGATCGAGGAGACGGTGCGCTATTTCGCGGTCGATGGCCTCAAGGCGGCGCTGCCGCAGGCGCGGCTGACCACCGACCCAGTCACCCGCGCCTGCGGCAGCACC
>MIAK01000055.1:90417-133103 GCA_001829085.1 Sphingomonadales bacterium RIFCSPLOWO2_12_FULL_63_15
CTCCGGCAAACCGCAGGCGGTGCGGGCTGGCGAGGTCGTGTTGATGGATTGCGGCTGCACCGTAGGCGATTATCAGTCCGACATCAGCCGCACCTTCGTTTACGGTGCCACGCCCACAGCGCAACAGCGCAGCGTCTGGAACGACGTGGCGCAGGGGCAGGCGATCGCCTTTGCCGCCGCCAAACTCGGCACGCCCGCAGGGGCCGTCGATGACGCGGTGCGGGCGCATTATGAAGGCCGTGGCTATGGCCCCGGCTATGCGCTCCCCGGCCTGTCCCACCGCACCGGCCATGGCATCGGGATGGAGGGGCATGAACCGGTCAACCTGGTCCATGGCGAAACCACCCGGCTGGACGTCGGCATGTGCTTCTCCAACGAACCGGGCCTATATCTGCCCGGCACCATGGGCGTGCGGATGGAGGATTGTTTCCACATGACGGCGCAGGGACCGGCGTGGTTCTCGAAGCCGCCAGTGTCGATCGAAGCGCCGATCGGCTGATATTTCAGGAGGCGTTGGTCCTTAGCTGCCGTCGGAGATCAGTGTGCCGCCATCGACCACGATCGTCTGGCCGGTGGTGAAGCCGCCGGCGTCGCTGGCGAGATAGAGCGTGGTCGCGGCGACTTCTTCGGGGGAGCCGGCGCGGCGGAGCGGGGTGAGGCCAAGGCGGCGTTCGGCGCGGTCGGGGCTGGAGAGGATCGCGGCCGCCCATTCGGTTGCGATGAGGCCCGGTGCGATGGCGTTGGCGCGGACGCCCGATGGTCCCCATTCGACCGCGAGATTGCGGGCGAGCTGCGCGAGTGCCGCTTTGGTCATGCCATAATGACCGAGCATGGCGTTGCCGCGCAGGCCCGCGATGCTGGACAGCAGGACGATGCTGCCGCGTCGGCGCGTGGCCATGCGGGGGGCGATGAGCCCGGTGAGGCGGAGCGGGTGGAGGAGGTTGACCGCATAGAGCGTGTCGCGGTCGGACTCCGCCATGGCGTGCATCGGCGCTGGCGTTCCGGCGATGCCTGCATTGCACACCAAGATATCGATGCCGCCGGTCTGGGCTTCGGCCTGGTCCGCCAGGCGGGTGAGGGCGGCGGCGTCGCTGACATCGGTGGGCAGCGATATCGCGCCTAGCGTAGCCGCGAGCGCGTCGCAGGCCGGGGCGTCGATATCGGCCAGCACCAGCCTGGCACCCGCGCCAGCGAACAGGTGGGCGATGGCGAGGCCGATGCCGCGCGTCGGGCCGGTGATGAGCGCTGTCTTGCCCTCCAGTCGGAAGGCGCCAAGCGGATCAGAGGTCTGCAAGCACGGTCTCCACCAATTGGGTCAAGCTGCGGTCATGCTGGAAGCCGAGATCATCCGCGCAGCGGGTGGTCAGCGGCGGATAGCTGCCGAAGGTGCGGCGGGTGGTGGCGTCCTCGTCGAAGGTCAATCGCTGCACGTCGCCGACGCGGGCGAGCGAATCGATGAGATCGCTGATCCTGACTTGCAAGGCGGGGAGGGTGACGGCTGCCTGCGCGGTCGCATCGCCCAGCGCGGCGGTGACCAGATTGGCGGCGCAGGTCCGGGCGGACAGGAGCCAACTGGTCGCATCGGGGGCGACGGGGATCGTATAGGGTGTGCCCGCCTTTGCCGCGTGGAAGATGTCGCTGAGGAAGGCCGAGCCGAAGCCGCCAGCGGCTGCCGGGCGGGCGACGATGCCGGGCAGGCGCAGGACCATGCCCTGGATCGCGCCGCGCCGAACGGCATCGGCGAAGGCGATTTCGACCATATATTTGTGCGCGCCATAGACGCTGGCCGGGGCTGGTGGGGTCGTATCGTCAACCTGTGTCGGCAATGTGCCGCCGAACACCGCGATCGACCCGGCGAGGATCAGGCGGCGGCCCGCCATCGCTTCGACAAGGGCCAGCGGCACGTCCAGATTGATCGCCCGCGATGCCTGCGGATCGCGTTCCGCTGCGCCGCCGGGGAGGGCGGCAAGATGCAGCAGGATGTCAGTTTCCGGGCTGCACAGGGCGCGGACGATCGCCGGGTCGGTCAGGTCGCCGGCGAGCGTGGGATAGGCGGACGGGCCGGTGAAGGCCCGATCCGCCAGCAGCAGATCCACATCGGGGCGGCTCTGGCGCAGTTGGCGGACGACCGCCTGGCCGACGAACCCGGCCGCCCCGGTGATGGCGATCCGCATTACCGTTGCAGGTCTGGCTCGAACGTGCCGTCGATCAGGATGAAGGCGATACGGCAATTGCTGTCCGAGCGGTTGGACCAGCCATGGTTGGTGCCGCGCTGAATGACGATGTCGCCGGCGCGGACGGTGGTTTCGCCTTCGTCCATGATCAAGACCAGTTCGCCCTCCAGCACGATGCCATAATCGATGGTTTCGGTGCGGTGCATCAGCGCGTGGCGGGTGGTTTCGCCGCTATGGGCGGAGGCGTCGCTGGCACCCACTTCGGCGAAATGGGCGCGGGCCTCTTCGGGCGACATGGTGCGGATGGTGTCGCCTTCGGGCGGGATGTCCAGCACGCGGATGCGGGTGCCGCCCTTGGGCGGGGCGAGCTTGATGCCGTCTTCGGCCGGTTCGCCCGATGCGGCGTCGATCGGTGCAGGGGTTGCCTGCGTATTCCAGATTTCATGGAACATTGGTCCTGCCGGGCCGCCGACCTGCTGGACGCGCGGCGCGGCGCCATCTTCCTGGATGATGGCCAGCCCTTGGGCATTATGGCCGGTCACGACGCGGCGGACGGGGATGGTCATGATGTTACTCCTTGAAGATTTGGCTGTGCTTGTCCGTAGCGCAGCAGGGCGATGCCTGCACCGATCGCTGCCGCCGCGCTGAAGAAAAGAAAGGTGCCTGCCATCCCGCCGAGCAGGCTGGACAAGGCGGTTGCCACGATCGGCGCGATGAACTGGGCTAGGAAGAAGGCGCCGGTCCATACACCCGTGCCGCGCCCGCGCGTGGCGGGCGGCAGTCGGCGCAATACCCAGGCCAACATGGTCGGCAGCATCAGCCCGTTGCCGATGCAGATGACGATGGCGGACGCGACCGTCAGGGCGAAATCCGTGGATAGGGCGACGCCCACATAGCCGAGCGCCACCAGCGGCAAGCCCCAGGCGAGCAGGTGCGGCGCGGGCCGCGCCTTGACCCGCCCGAACAGCAGCGAGCCGAGCATGACACCGACATTGGCGGCGGCCCCGGCCACGCCGATCAGCGCGGGCGACGTCACGCCGGTCGCCTCGATCACCGGGCCGAGCTGCACGACGATCGTGTAGAAGAGCAGGCCGATGCCGAAGGTGATGGCGACAAGGCCACCGATACTCCGCAGCACCGATGGATCGGGCAGTCCAGTCCGCGCTTTGGCGACCTGATGCGGTTCGAACAGGATGAGGGCAGCGGCAGCGGCCACTGGCAGCGCCAGCAGATACATCCAGAACGGCCCGCGCGAGCCGAAGATTTCGCCCAACGCGCCACCCATGGCGATCAGCGCGATGGCGCTGACGCTGGCGGTCGCGATCTGGATCGACACCCAGCGTTCGCGCCGTTCGCCCTCAAAATAATCGCCGACCATGGCGGTCGCGACGGTCATGATCACCGCTTCGGCCAATCCCAGCGCAATGCGCACGGCGAAGATGGCATGAAGGCTCTCGAGCAGGAGCGGGAGCAGGCCAAAGCCCGCATAGCCCAGCAGCGCGCCGATCAGCAGGCGCTTGCGCCCCAGTCGGTCGGACAGCCAGCCCGCGAGCGGCGAAAACAGCGCCACGCACAGGGCCGGCACGGTCAGCGCCATCGGCACCAGCACCGCCGCGCCCGGCACGTCGGCAAATTCGCGCAGAAGCAAGGGCAGGACGGGGACCAGCGCGATGATCGCCATGGTCGGCATCACCGCCGCCAGCATGAGGATCACCCCATGGCGGGTTGTCGCGTGTCGCATCGGCCTTGCTCCTGCTTCGAGGTCAGATCGGCTGCGCGACGACGTCGAACATCTCCTGGGTCGCCTTGGCATTGTCGACCGGCGGGCCTTTGCCGATCTGGCCCATGCAGATGGCGATGCTGGAGCGGACGATGTAGGCGCAGCGCTCCAGGCGGCGGTCATGATAGGCGCTCAAGGCCGCTTCGATATCGTCATGGGTGGCGAGTTCCTCGGCCAGCACCAGACTGTCCTCGATCGCCATGCCTGCGCCTTGGCCGAGATGCGGCGTGGTGGCGTGGACGGCATCGCCCAGCAGCGCGATCCGGCCCTTGTGCCAGGGACCGTCGATCATCATCGCTTCCAGCGGGCGATAGACGACGCCTGCATCATCGACGATCTGTTCGGCCAGTTGCTGAATGAAGGGCGCGCAGCTGGTCATCTTCGAGCGCATCAGTGCCGCCTGCCCCTCGCGCGGGTAGCGCGGGTTGCCGGGTTCAGGGGTGGTCACATAGATATACATGAGGTCGTTGGAGATCGGCACCAGCCCGACGCCGGTGGGACCGTTATAGACGTGCAGCGCGTCGAGATCGGCCGGGCGTGGCAGATTGTAGCGCCAGACTGCCTGACCGGTAAATTCGGGGCGCGGGGCATCGGGGAAGAGCATCGCGCGGGTCTGCGAATAGACGCCATCCGCGCCGATCACCAGGTCGTAGCGTTCGGATGAGCCGTTCGAGAAGCGGACGTCCACCCCTTCGCCATCGTCGTTCCATTCGGTCGCGGTGACGCCCAGCAGCACATGGGCGCCGCTGGCGATGGTGCGGTCGCCCAGCATCTTGTGCAGGGCAGGACGGCCGATGCCCATATTGGCGGGATAGCCATCGACCAGCCGGGGGGTGGGGACGCGCGCCACGCGGACGCCGGTGGGGGTGTAGATTTCGACCGCGTCGAAGCCGACGCCGGCCGAGACATATTCGTCGATCAGGCCAAGTTGCGACATGGCGCGGATGACGTTCGATTGCTGGATAATGCCGACGCCATAGACGGACCAGTTGGGATCGCGTTCGATCACCGTGACCGCAAAGCCGCGCGCGCGCAGGGCAATGGCGGCGGTCAGGCCACCGATGCCGCCACCGATGACGAGGATATTACAGGCTTGCATGAAGTGCCTTTCAGAAACGGTCGAGATCATTGGCGATGGCGATCGGCCCGCGAAAATGCGTGCGGATCTGGGTGACATAGCTGCGGGTGCGCGCCGGGTCGGGCGTGCCTGCGGCGAAATGGGTGACCACCAGCGACTTGACGCCTGCGCCAGCGGCGAGCCGTCCGACCGCATCGGGGGTCAGATGATGGGTGGAGAGATGCTGTTCGAGCTGTTGCCGGGCGGGGGCCGGCATGTTCGGCGAATTGCGGGCGACATTGGCCAGCGTACCGTCCATGTCGATCATCTCGCTGACCAGCAGGTCCGCGCCCTTGGCCAGTTTTTCGACCGCCGCGCTGGGGCCGGTGTCGCCGGTATAGACGATCGACCGGCCGGGCAGGTCGAAGCGCAGCGAGAGCGACTTGTAGTTGCGATCCTCGACGCTGCCGGGGGCAAAGTCATAATGGCTGTTCTGCGCGGCGGTGACGGTCATGCCGTCGACCTTGATGCTCTCGCCATCGGTGAGTTCGATCACGTCCACGGTCTGGGCAGGGGGCGTCCAGGGCTTGCCGGGAATGCCGTAGCCGACGCGGGCGGCGGGCTGCATCGAGGCGACCATGCCCGCGACCAGTTCGCGTGCGCCGGGTGGGCCATAGACGGTGAGGGGTTCGTTGATATTGGTCTGGTTGCGCAGGCCAAGCACCGCCGACAGGCCGCCGGTATGATCGACATGCAGGTGGCTGAGGAACACGGCCTTGACCGCGGGCAGGAGGATGCCTGCCCGCGCCAGTTGCTGCACCGTGCCGTCGCCCGCATCGACCAGATAGATGCGCCCGTCATGGGTCAGCGCATTGGCGGGCTGCGACCGGTCCCGGCTGGGGACCGGGCCGCCCATCGTGCCCAGCGTCACGAAGGCGTCTCCCCCGGCAGGCCCAGGCTGCGCGAAGGCGGGAGAGGTCGCCATCAGTGCCGCAAGGGCCAGCCGGGAGAGACGCGCGCGCATCAGAAGTCGAACCCGAGGCGGACGCCATAGGTGCGCGGCGGACGCAGGGTGCCGACCGGGAAGTCGAGGATCGGCCGGGTGCCGGCGCGGGCCAAGACTTCCTTGTCAGTGATGTTGTTGATGAAGCCGGTGATGTTCCAGCCACCGCGGCTGTCGAGCGTCAGGAAGGCATCCGCCATCATGAAGCCGTCCTGCTTTTCTTCCTCGCGATAGTTGGTGTTCATATAGCGGCTGGATTCGATGTTGGCGCGCGCGCCCGCGACCAGCGACAATTCGTCCGACAGGGGGAAGGTCCGCTCATAACCGACATTGATCGCCCATTTCGGCGCATTGGCGGTGGGCTTGCCCGAACAGTCGATGTCGTAGAAGCGCGCGCCGTTGACGCCGGGATTGGCGAGGCGGCTGCCCAGCGTGGTGCAACCCGTCGTCACCGGCGCGCCGGTGGGCGAGAAGTTGGCGGTGACCAGCTCGTCATATTTGCCCTTGAGGAACTGGACGTTCAGGTTGAACAGGTCGTTGCGGCTGGGGGCGAAGCGGGCTTCGAATTCGGCACCGTAGATTTTCGACTTGCCCGCGTTGACGGTGGTCGACCCTTGCGCGAACAGGCCGTTGCCGGTGGGGACGCCGCCGACGAAGGTGATCTGCTGATCCTTATAGTCCCAGTAGAAGGCTTCGAAGTTCAGCTGCAGCTTATTGTCGAAAAAGCGGTTCTTGGCCCCGACCGTATAGGCGGTCAGCGTTTCGGGGGCGAAGGTGTTGTTTGGCGGCTGGGCGACGAAGAAACCGCCCGATTTGAAGCCGGTCGCGACATTGGCGTAGACGAGCGAGGCCGGGCCTGCGTCAAACTCCACGCCGGCCTTCCAAGTGAATTTCTCGAAGCTAAGGTCGCCGGTGAAGGGTGCGCTGAGCGGCGGGTTGATTGGGCCGGGCAGGCCGCCCGCAGCGGTCGAGGTCAGCTGCCGCTTGTCTTCGCGAGTGTAGCGACCGCCAGCGACCAGGCGCAACGTATCGGTCACGTCGAAGGTCAGCTGACCGAAGGCGGCGACGCTTTCGGTATCGAGCCGAGGCGTGAAGCGGGTGGTCGAGATATTGCCCTGGCGGAAGAAGTTTTCGGTCTCCTGGTTTTCGCCGAAATAGAAGGCACCCAGCACATAGCGCAGCCGCTGATCTTCCTTCGACGACAAGCGGACTTCGAGCGACGCCTGTTCGGCGAGGTCGGTGAAATCACCGGCAAAGCCCGGCAGATAGGTGCGGAACTTCACGTCCGACTTGCGGTAGGCGGGAATGACGGTCAGCGTGCCAAAGCCCATGTCGCCGACGATCGTGGCGCTGAGGCCGTAGAATTTATTGTCGAGGAAGCCGTCGGAGCCTGCTTGCGCCACGCAGCCGCTGCGCACGAAGCCGCCAAAGCCACCGCAGAAGGGCGGCGCGAAGATGGTGGCGGCATAGCCTGCAATGGCGGCCTGGGCGCGCGGGTCCGATACGCTGACGCGATCTTCGAGGTCGGGCACGGCGAAGGCGGCGCTGGGCAGCAGGACGGCACCGGCCCCCTTGCCATGCTGGCGAAAATAGTCGGCGACCAGCGTCATCGACCACATGTCCGACGGTTCGATCAGCAGCGAGGCGCGGACCGCTTCGCCCTTGTCGTCATCATAGCCATCCGAGATATAGCCGTCGCGATCGACGATCTGGCCAGCGACGCGCAGGGCGACGGTGTCGCCGATCGGCACGTTGAGCGCCAGAAAGCCCTTCTTGCTGTCGTAATTGCCATATTCGAAGAGGCCTTAAGCACCGAATTTGCCCAGTTCAGGCTTTTTCGGCAGCACGTTGATGGCGCCGCCGGTGGCGTTGCGGCCATAAAGCGTGCCCTGCGGTCCCTTGACCACTTCGACCCGCTCCAGATCATAGAACACGCCGGCAGGGGCCGTCGGGCGGCCGACATAAACGCCGTTGAAGTTGAAGGCGATGGCGTTTTCGGAAAAGCTGTTCTGCGAACTGGTGCCGACGCCGCGCAGGAAGAAGCTGGTGGTGCCGCCGGTCGGCTGGACGACCAGCGAGGGGACCAGCTTGCCGAGATTGGCGGTTTCGGTGATGCCCGACTTGGCGAGATCGTCGCCGGTCACGGCCGATACGGCAAGCGCGGCGCGCTGCAGCGATTCCGTGCGGCGCTGGGCAGTGACGACGATGTCGGCGAGGCCGTCATTGGCGGGTTCGGCGCTGTCCTGCACGGCGACATCGGCCTGTTGAGCCGAGGCGCTCTGTGCGATGCCGAAAGTCAGGATGGCGGCAGTTCCAGCCAGAAGCAATGTTTTCATGATATCCTCCCATGCGGCGCGTCGTATCGGGCAGCGCCTTCGCATTGACCTGTGGCAAGTTCGGTAAAATTATCATAACGATTTGTTTCAATGCAGTTCCACAAATAGGATTGATGGATGCGACTCGACCAATTTGATCTGAACTTGCTGATCGCCTTCGACGTGCTGATTCAGGAGCGCGGCGTGACGCGGGCGGCGGAGCGGCTGAACCTGACGCAATCGGCCATGAGCGCAGCGCTGAAACGGCTGCGCGAGGCTTTTTCCGACGACATATTGGTGCAGCATGGCAAGCGGATGGTGCCGACGCCGGGCGCGCTGTCGCTCGCCCCCCATGTTGCGGCGGCGGTGCTGAATCTGCGCGGCATCTTGGCGAGCGGGATGCATTTCGATCCGGCGCAGTCGCGGCGGCGGTTTCGGATCGTTGCGTCGGACTATATCACGACCGTCCTGCTCGGTCCGGCGCTGCGGTCTTTGCAGGCGGAAGCGCCGGGGGTGCAGATCGAGATCACGCTGCCGCGATCGGACATTTTGGAACGGCTGGACGATGGTGACATCGACCTCATTATCTCGCCGGAAAAATATCTCAGTCCCATACATCCGCGCGAACTGGTGTTCGAGGAGCGGCATGTGGTGGTGGGGTGCGCCAACAACCCGGTGCTGCACCAGCCACTAGATGCCGACACCTTTTACAATAGCGGGCATATCGTGGTGAGCGTGTCGCGGGACGGGACGTTTATCGACGATGTGCTGCGCGATCAGGGGCGGCAGCGGCGGATCGAGATCATCTGCGCGGCCTTTACCCAGGTGCCCTGGATGCTGCCCGGCACGACGCGGCTGGCGTTGATGCATGAGCGGTTGGCGCGCGAATTGGCCCCGCAATTATCGCTGATCGTGTGCGAGCCGCCATTCCCGTTGCCGTCGATGCGCGAGATGATGCAGTTTCACAGCGCGCGGGCGGCGGACCGGGGTCTGTCCTGGTTGCGGGCGCGATTGATTGCGACGTCGGGGGGTGAAAATGGCCAGGTGGCTGACGCTGGCTGATCCTTCGTAAGAGAAGGATGTTGGCTCCCTGAGTAGGATTCGAACCTACGGCCATTCGATTAACAGTCGAATGCTCTACCGCTGAGCTATCAGGGAGCAGCCCGGCTCTCACCGGGCAGAGCGCGCCTATAGCAGCGGGTTTTGCGGAATGGCAAGCGTTAATCTGATGATTTTTTTGGCTTGCGATCAGGCGATGAACTGCTCGGCCGCGATGCGGTCATCGAGCGTGTGTTCGGGGTCGAACAGCAGGGTCAAAGGGGTCGCGCGGTCGATGCGGACCTCCACCTGGGCGACGTCGCGCACTTCGCGCTGGTCGGCGACGGCGCTGACCGGGCGCTTGACCGGATCCAGCACGGTGAAGCGGATGACGGTGTTTTCGGGCAGGATCGCGCCACGCCAGCGGCGGGGGCGGAAGGGGCTGATCGGGGTCAGCGCGACGAGGCCCGACCCCAGCGGCAGGATGGGGCCATGGGCGGAGAGATTATAGGCGGTAGAACCGGCCGGGGTGGCGACCAGCACGCCATCGCACACCAGTTCGGGCAGGACAGCGCGGCCATTGACCTGCACCTCCAGCTTGGCGGTCTGGCGGGTTTCGCGCAGCAGCGAGACTTCGTTGATGGCGGGGATGGAAAATTGTTCGCCATCGACGGTGTCGACGACCATGCGTAGCGGGTGGACCTTGAAGCTCTTGGCCTTTTCCAGCCGCTGGTCGAGCCGTTCGAGCCGCCATTCGTTCATGAGGAAGCCGACGGTGCCCAAGTTCATGCCGAAGACGGGGACGATCCGCCGCGCCTCCAGCATGGCGTGGAGGGTTTGCAGCATATAGCCGTCGCCACCGAGCGCGATCACCATGTCGGCCTGTTCAATGGGCACGAAGTCATAGGCGGCGCGGAGCCGCTCCTCGGCGGCTCTGGCGGCCTGGGTAGGGGACGCGACGAGGGCGCGCCGGGGTTCGTCGATCATCCGCCGGTGACGCTCATGTGGCGACGGGTGGCGGGGCCGGTTTCGCCCGCGCCGATGCGGAAATCGTGGCGGGCGGGCTTCAGGCGGAGCGCGCGGTCGATCAGCGGTTCGACCGCGTCCAGGCCGCCTTCGCGCAGGGCGGCCTTGAAATCCACATGATCCTCATGGCCTAAGCACATGAAGATCTTGCCCTCGCAGGTCATGCGGATGCGGTTGCAGTCGGCGCAGAAATTCTGGGTGAGCGGGGTGATGAGGCCGAGCCGGGCGTGCAGGCCATCGACACGGTGATAGCGGGCCGGGCCGCCGGTGCGGTCGGGCACGGGCGTCAGCGGGTGGGCGGCATCGATCGTAGCGGCGACCTGCGTCAGCGGGAGATAATGGTCGGTGCGGTCTTCGCCGGTGTCGCCCAAGGGCATGGTTTCGATGAGGGTGAGGTCCAGCCCTTCCGCATCGCACCAGTGCAGCATGGGCAAGATTTCATCCTCGTTGACGCCCTTGAGCGCGACCATGTTGATCTTGATCGCGAGGCCTGCGTCGCGGGCGGTCCTGATGCCGTGCAGAACGGTGGCGATGTCGCCGCCGCGCGTCACATGGGCAAAGCGGGCGGGGTCGCGGCTGTCGAGGCTGACATTGATGCGGCGGACGCCGGCATCGATCAGCGTCGCGGCATGATCGGCGAGGCGGGTGCCGTTGGTGGTGAGGGTGAGTTCGTCCAGCCCATTGCCCAGATGCCGCCCGATCCGCCGCACCAGTTCGCCAATGTCGCGGCGCACCAGCGGTTCGCCGCCGGTCAGGCGGATGCGGGTGATGCCGCGCGCGATGAACAGATCAGCGAGCAGCGCGATCTCTTCGAGAGTCAGCACCTGATTCTTGGGGAGGAACTGCATCTTTTCCGCCATGCAATAGCGGCAGCGCAGGTCGCAGCGATCCGTCACCGAAATGCGCAGATAGCTGATCCGGCGACCAAGGCCGTCGGTCAGCGGCGTGCGCGGGGGAGGGGCCGGAAGCATGGGGGATAGGTAGGCGATGGGCAGGAGCGGCGCAAGCACCCCGGTTGCAGCGGGGGCAAGAGGTCGGTAACGCATTGCTGTTAAGCCGTTTCGATGCGCGGCGCCGGGGGACGAATATAGTGAGCGGAGAAAGTGCCGCAGACGGCCAGCGCAGTCTGTTCATCCTGTCACCGGGCGACCGCGACGGGCTGTGCCATGCGGCGCGGCTGGCGGGTTGGCGCGCGATCGGCGCGCGGCGGCCGGGCGATGCGCCGCAACGCTTTTTGCGCAGCGAGGCGCAGGTGGCGCTGGTCGATATGCGCCAGGGTGGTGACGCCGCGCGGTTGATGGCGCCCTTGGTCCCGGCGATGGAGGCGGGCGGCGGCGCGTTGATCGTGCTGATCGACGGGAGTGACGAGGCGCGGGTGCCCGCGCTGATGGAAGCGGGGGCGACGCATTTCCTGCTGGCCCCCTTTGGCGATGCGGGATTGCGCGCGGTGCTGGCATCGGCGCATCGGCTGGTCGAACGGCTGGGCGGCGGGGCCAAGCATAGCCAGCGGGCGCAGCGTATCCGCCGGGGGGATGCGCTCTACTGGCAGTTGGAGCGCGACGGGCGGCTGCGGCTGAGCGCCGGGCTGATGGCGCATCTGGGGCTGGCGGAGGCGCTGGTGACGCCTGCTTCTCTGGTGCGGCGCTTGCCGCGTGGGGAGCGGCGGGCGGTGCTGGCGGCGGTGCGGGCGATGTTGCGCAGCGGGACGCCCGATGCGCTGGCGCATGGGCTGCCCGGTCGACCGGGCGATCGGCTGGTCCATCATCTGCGGGTCGAGGAAGGGATGGTCGCGGCCGATGTCGAATGGCTGTCGGAAGGGCATGAGCGCGAGAGCGCGTCGCGCGATTATCTGACCGGGGTGCGATCGCGGCAGGCGGCGCTGGCGTGGTTGGAGCAGCGGCAGGGTTTGCCGACCACGGTGCTGCTGCTGTCGATCAGTCAGTTCGAGCGGATGAACGCCGCCTATGGGCAGGTGGTGGGCGATGCGCTGCTGGGGCGGATCGCGCGGCGGATCGAGCGGCTGGTCGATGATGTCGCGCCGGGGGCTATGGTGGCGCGGATTGCCGGAACGGAATTTCTGGTCGGGCTGACCGGCGAGGCGGCGGGCGGCGACCGGGCGACCTTCCTGGCGCGGCAGTTGATCGGGGCGATCGGGCGGCCGTTCAGCGCGGGCGATCATCTCATTCGCCTGATCGCGCGGTGCGGGATTGCGCAGGCGCGGAGCGACGATGATGCGACGCTGATGCTGCGCCGGGCGGGGACGGCGCTGGCCGATGCGCGGCAGGCGGGCGGCGAGGGCATTCGCATCCTGTCGGCCGACAAGCAAAGCCGCCAGGTCGATGCCGACCGGCTGGAGACCGACCTGCGGCTGGCGCTGGACCGGGGCGAGATCGGCATCGTGTTCCAGCCGCAATATCCGGTCCATTCGGCGCAGATCAGCGGCGTCGAGGCGCTGGCGCGGTGGAACCACCCCCATTATGGGCCGCTGGGTGCGGGCATCCTGTTCGCGACCGCCGAGCGATCCGACTATATGCTGCCGCTGTCGGCGCATATCCAGGCGGAGGCGTTGCGGCAGGCGGCAGCCTGGCCACGGGCGCTGTCGGCGCTGCGGCTGTCGATCAATGTGACGGCGGCGGATATTGCCCAGCCGAGCTTCATGAGCGAATTGCTGCGGATGGTCGATGGCAGCGGTTTCCCAAGATCGCGGCTGACGGTCGAGATTACCGAGAGCGGGCTGATCGAGGATATCGGCGCGGCGTCGGCGCTTTTGAGGGCGTTGCGGGCCGAGGGGCTGGCGGTGGCGATCGACGATTTTGGGACGGGCTATTCGAGCCTGGCCTATTTGAAGAACCTGCCGCTCGATTATCTCAAGATCGACAGCGGGCTGGCGCAGGATATTGCAGGCACCGCGCGCGACCGGATCATCGTGCGCGGGGTCATCCATATGGCCAAGTCGCTGGGGCTGAAGGTCATCGCCGAAGGGGTGGAGACTGAGCAGCAGCTCGACCTGCTGGCGCGCGAGGGGTGCGATTTTTATCAGGGCTTCTTGCGGTCGGCGGGGATTTCGTCGGCCGATCTGGTGAGCCTGTTTTTGAGCTGACATGCAAAAGGGCGCGGGGGTTGATCCCGCGCCCTTTTTGCCGTTGGTGGCCGGTTGCTTAGAGCCCGGCTATAATCCCCAATCCGTTCGTCCTGAGTAGCCATTGAGCGAAGTCGAAATGGCGTATCGAAGGATCGGGCGCTGCGCCAGATGCTTCGATACGGGCCTTCGACAAGCTCAGTCCCTACTCAGCACGAACGGAGTATCTAGGATGACTTTAAAGGTCAGAGCGCGGCCTTCAGGGCGTCGACCAGGTCGGTCTTTTCCCAGGGGAAGAAGTCGCCTTCGGGGGTGCGGCCGAAATGGCCGTAGGCGGCGGTCTTTTGGTAGATGGGCTTGTTGAGGCCGAGATGCGTGCGGATGCCCTTGGGCGTCAGGCGCACCAGGGTCGGCAGCACAGCTTCGATCGCGGCGGCTTCGACGGTGCCGGTGCCGTGCAGATCGACATAGAGCGAGAGCGGTTCGGCGACGCCGATGGCGTAGCTGAGCTGGATCGTGCAGCGACGGGCCAGCCCGGCGGCGACGATGTTCTTCGCGAGATAGCGGGTGATATAGGCCGCCGAGCGATCGACCTTGGTCGGGTCTTTGCCCGAAAAGGCGCCGCCGCCATGGGGCGAGGCACCGCCATAGGTGTCGACGATGATCTTGCGGCCGGTCAGGCCGGCGTCGCCATCCGGTCCGCCGATTTCGAACAGGCCGGTCGGGTTGACATAGATGCTGGCGTCGTCGGGCATCCAGCCTTCGGGCAGGATTTCGGTCATCACGCCCTTGACATAGGCGCGCAGCTTGGCGCGGCTGTCGTCATTGTCCATGCCCTGGGCATGCTGGGTCGACACGACCAGTGCGGTCGCGCGGACCGGCTTTTCATCGATATATTCTAGCGTCACCTGGCTCTTGGCGTCCGGCTCCAGAAAATCGACCACCTTGTTGTGGCGATCATGGGCGAGGCGTTCGAGGATCTTGTGGCTGTAATAGAGGGTGGCGGGCATGAGGTCGGGGGTTTCATCCGACGCATAGCCGAACATGATGCCCTGATCGCCGGCGCCTTCATCCTTGTTGCCGCTTTCATCGACGCCCTGGGCGATGTGGGCGGACTGACCGTGGAGGTTGTTTTCGAAGCGGAAGGTTTCCCAGTGGAAGCCGTCCTGCTCATAACCGATGCGCTTGACGGTCGCGCGGACGGTCGCTTCGATCTCTTCCTGTGCGCCCGGCGCCCATGCGCCATTTTCATAGACGCCCTTGCAGCGGATTTCGCCCGCGAGGACGACGAGCTGGGTCGTGGTCAGCGTTTCGCAGGCGATGCGGGCTTCGGGATCTTTCGACAGGAAGAGATCGACGATCGCGTCGGAAATCTGGTCGGCGACCTTGTCGGGATGGCCTTCGGACACGGATTCCGAGGTGAAGAGAAATTGATTGCGCATAGGACTCCCGTAAGATGCTGGGCCGATAAACGATATAAAGAATAGTTTATGTGGCTATTAGCTTTTGCTGGGGCGGATGGCAATGGCGAGGGCAAGGAGCGCCAGCATGAGGGCGAAGGGTGCCCAATTGCCGACCCGTGCGAAAAGCGTGGGCGGGAGCGGTGGGGGCAGGCCGGAGTCGAGGAAACCGGCGCGGTTGAGGCCGAGGGCATGGACGACGCGGCCACGGGCGTCGATGATCGCCGAGACGCCGGTGGGGGTCGACCGGATAATCGGCAGCCCTTCCTCCAGCGCGCGGAGGCGGGCTTGGGCGAGATGCTGGACCGGACCCCAGGGGCCGAACCAGGCGTCGTTGGAGGGATTGAAGAGGAAGGCGGGGCGGTTGGCGCGATCGACCACCTGGCCGGAGAAGACGATCTCGTAGCAGATCTGCACGCCCATGCTGAGGGCGGGGCGGCCGGTGGTGGCGGGGAGCGTCAGGCTTTGCGGGCCGGGGCCGGGCCAGAAGTCGGCATCGCCGGGGACGAGGCGCGACAGGCCGATCGGTTCGAGGACGGAGCGCAGCGGCAGATATTCGCCGAAGGGGACGAGATGCGCCTTGCTGTAGCGGGCGGCGATCGTGGCTTGGGGCGTGACGATCCAGACGCTGTTATTGGCCCCGGCCAGCTTGTTGACGAGGATGCCGTCCTGCTCGACGGGTTTGAAATAGACTTTGTCGGCGCCAGTCAGCAGCAGGTCGCCGGGGCCGAGCAGGGCGGCGAGGCGGGCGCGCCAGTCGGGTTCCATGTCGAGATAGGCGGGGATGGCGGCTTCGGGCCAGAAGATGAGGCGCGGGGCAGGGCGCGGCTGGCCGGTCAGCGCGGTCAGCTTGCGGAAATTGGCAAATTCGCGCTCGAGCGAATATTTCTCGTCCTGGCCGATATTGGGCTGGACGACGCGGATGCGCGGTGCGCCGGGCGGGGTGGCGGGCGCGGGGGAGAGCCAGCCCCATAGCGCGGCGAGGAGGAGCGGGGCGAGCATCGCGGCGGGGACCGCGATCTGCCGCCGGGCGATCAGGAGGAGCGCGGCGCTGGCGAGGATGACGAGGGCGCCGAGGCCATAGGTGCCGATGAGGGTGGCGGCGATGGCCGCGCCGCTGGGCAGCAGGATGATGCCGATCGGGTTCCAGGCGAAGCCGGTGAAGAGGGTGGCGCGGAGATATTCGGTGGCGATCCAGAGGGCGGCGAGGAGGAGGGGGAAGGGCGATATGCCGTGCGCCTGCGAAATCAGGCGTCCAGGGTGCAGGGCATGGCGTTCGACCCTGGGCTCCTGCTTTCGCAGGAGCACGGATGTGCGGGACAGCCACCAGGCGCCCAACGTCGCCAGTGCGGGGAAGAGGGCGAGGTAGAGGGAGAGGAGGATCACGCCGCCATAGCCGAGCCAATGGGGCATGGCGTCCTGAAAGGTGAAGGCGTGGGCGATCCAGTGGAGGGCGAGGGTGAACTGGCCGACGCCGAACAGCCAGCCATAGGTGAAGGCGGCGCGGCGGTCGGGCGCGCTTTGGGTCAGGTGGATGAGCAGCGCGAGGGCGAGCAGCGTGACGGGCCAGAGCGACAGCGGCGCAAAGCCGGTGGCGGAGGCGAGGCCCGCCAGCAGCGCGGCCTTCCTAGGGTGGAGGTCGAGCAGGGCGCGCATGGGGGCGGTCAGCCGACGGTTGCCATGGTGGCCTGGCTGCAGCTGTCGCCCTTGCCGCTGCCGCCGGTGAGCATCGAGGCGGCGAGGAAACCGCCGACGATCAGCACCAGGAACAGGGCGGAGAGCCAGCCGAGATATTTTTCGATGAAGGCTTTGATCGGCCGTCCGAATTTCCAGAACAGGAAGCCGACCAGCATGAACTGAAAGGCGCGGCTGACGACGCTGGCCCAGAAGAAGGTGAAGAGCGGCAGGCCGACGAAACCCGCGGTGATGGTGATCAGCTTGAACGGGATCGGGGTCGCGCCTTTGATCAGGATGATCTCTGCGCCATATTCGCGCAGATAGCAGGCGGCGACGGGGAATTTATCGGCAAGGCCGAGCGCGCTCAGCAATTGCTGTCCGACCGTCTCGTAGAGGAAGAAGCCGATCGCATAGCCCAGCATCCCGCCCAGCACCGAGGCGATGGTGCAGATGAACCCAAAGCGGATCGCCCGTTCGGGGCGCGCCAGGCACATCAGGCCCAATAGCGGGTGCGGCGGGATGGGGAAGAAGCTCGATTCCAGAAAGGAAATGACGAACAGCCAGCGTTCGGCATGGGCATGGGCGGCCTTGGCCAGCGTCCATTGATAGAGCCTGTTGAGCATGGGCGGCGACCTAGCCGAGATCGTTGCGGGTCGCCAGCGATTTTGGTGGGGTGAAACGGTCAGCGATGCGGACAGTGGTGGCGGGGTTTTGGGGTGGGGGGCATTGTACGCTTTATGGGGAGAGTAAACCCAATCCCCGTTCGGGCTGAGCTTGTCGAAGCCCTCGCCTGAACGCAGTGAAGGCACTTCGCCTTCGGCTCAGTGGGGCCCTTCGACAGCCTCAGGGCGACCGGGGGGAGAGGGGGCGTGTGATGCAAAGGCCCGCCAAGCGCCGACCCTATGTACGCAAGGGCACCGCCCATCGCGAATTGGTGCGACGGCGTTGACGGGGCGGCACCGTCTGGGCAAGACCCCTTCTCCCCTGTTCGGTTCGGTTCGCGCGTTTGACATTTTCTTCCATTCCCTGGGCCAGGCTGCGGCAGCGCGCGGGCGGTATCGCGTTTGCGCTGGTGCTGAACGCCATCTTGCTGCTGGGGCTGTTCACTTTGTCGCCCTCGTTCGAGCCGAAAAAGGTCGAGGACCGGCTGCCGGTGACGTTCGATGTCGAAACGGGAACCAAGACCGAGCAGGAGCAGAAGCGCGCGCCCAAGGCGGAGAAGCGCGAGCAGGACGAGGCCAGCCCGCCCAAACAGTCCGAGGCGGTGGTGCGCCCGCCCCGGCCGACGGAGCAGCCGGTCGAGGAGCCGCCCGCGCCCTTCCCCTTCCTGACGATGAGCCGCGACCAGATGGCGGCGGCGGATATCGGCAACATGCCCAAGGCGGCGCAGGGTGCGGCGGCGGGACAGGGCGATAGTGCGGCGGTCGCGGGGCCGGGCGAGGGGCCGGGCGGGGTGCAATTGTTCAACGCCGAATGGTATCGGCGGCCGACCAATAGCGAGCTGTCCACCTATATCCCCGCCAATGCGCCGCCCGAAGGCTGGGGCCTGGTCGCGTGCAAGACGGTCGACCATTATCATGTGGAAAACTGCCAGATATTGGGCGAATCGCCGATGGGGTCAGGCTATGCCCGCGCGGTGCGGCTGGCCGCCTGGCAATTCCTGGTCCGCCCCCCGCGCGTGAATGGCAAGCCGCAGGTGGGGAGCTGGGTGCGGATACGGATTGATTATACCCGGTCTGGGGTGCGGGTTGGGGGGTAGTGGGGCGTTCCCTGGCGGAGGCCGGGGTCCAGTCCGACGGCCTGAACTGGACCCCGGCCTCCGCCGGGGAACGGGATTTAGCTTATATTACGGGGTTTTGTCGGGGTGGAGCGTGTCGGATGATGCGCCAGCGTCGAGCCCCCTCTTCCAACTTCGCCTAGGCGGCTGCGCCGCCAAGGCTGCGTATCCCTCCCCGTGGGGGAGAAGGTTTGGGGGGGAGATTTGTCGCCTCGTACTTACAATGCCAGTTCGTGCTGAGTAGGGGCTGAGCGAAGTCGAAGACCCATATCGAAGCATCCGCGTAGCGCTTATCCTTCGATACGCCATTTCGACAAGCTCAATAGCTACTCAGGACGAACGGAGTGGGTGGGTGCAACTTGTTCTACTATGCCCGGCGTGCCGAGAGTGGCGTTTCGTCGGGGCGGAGGGTTAGGACTTCGACGCCGGTGCGGGTGACGGCGACGGTGTGTTCGAATTGGGCGGAGAGTTTGCCGTCGTTGGTGGTGACGGTCCAGCCATCATCCTGGGTCGAGACTTTGCGGCTGCCCTGGTTGAGCATCGGTTCGATGGTGAAGACCATGCCTTCGGCCAAGGGAAGTCCAGTGCCGGGGCGGCCGAAATGGAGGACTTGCGGCTCTTCGTGCATTTCGCGGCCAATGCCGTGGCCGCAATAGTCGCGCACGACGCTATAGCCGTTGCGCTTGGCGTGGCGCTCGATCGCAAAGCCGATGTCGCCCAGATGCGCGCCGGGGCGGACCTGGGCAATGCCCTGCCATAGCGCTTCCTGGGTGACGCGGACGAGGCGGCGGGCGGCGAGGGCGACGTCGCCGACGAGGTAGGTTTTGCTGGAATCGGCGATGAAGCCGTTTTTTTCCAGCGTGATGTCGAGATTGATGATGTCGCCGTCGCGGATGACGGTGTCGGCATCGGGCACGCCATGGCAGACGACATGGTTGATCGAGCAGTTCAGCACATATTGGAAGCCATATTGGCCCTTGCTCGCCGGGCGGGCGGCGAGGTCCAGGGTGATATAGCGGTCGACCAGATCGTTGACGGCCATGGTCGAGAGGCCCGCAAGTGGCTGGCGGTCGAGCATGGTGAAGACCGCGGCGAGCAGCTGGCCCGATTGCCGCATCAGCGCCAGTTCGTCGGGGGTTTTGACCATCTCAGGCGGCGGCCCGTTGCGCCAGTTCGACATGGGCGGCGGCATATTGCTGCCGGACGATGTCGTTGAAGGAGAGGGTGGGATTGGCTTCGGCCAACATGCCGATCTTCATCCAATATTCCGCCTGCGCATTGATGGAGCGGCACATCGGCGCGCTGGCGCGGCGGGCTTGTTCGTGGAGGTCGTCGGCGATTTTTACGATGCCCATGGGGTGTCCTGCTATATGAAGTGTATATGGATCGTATATGGATCATATGGTTTGGGGTCAAGGTGGGGCGGGCGGGTGTCTGGCGTTGAGCCCCCTCTTCCAACTTCGCCTAATCCCGGACTTCGCCGGGATAAGGCTGCTTATCCCTCTCCCCGTGGGGGAGAAGGTTTGGGGGCCAATGTCTGGGGATCGGATCGGGCGTCACTAATAGCGATGGGGTAGGGGCATTGGATCGACAGGAGGATCTGATGCGGGTTGCGGTTTTGACGTTTGATGGGTTCAATGAACTGGACAGTTTCGTGGCGCTGGCATTGCTGAACCGGGTGAAGGGGTGGCGGGCGGAGATTTGTGCGCCGGATGCGCAAGTGGTGTCGATGAACGGGGTCGAGGTGCGCACGCAGCAGCCGCTGGAATGGGCGGCGGAGGCGGATGTGGTGCTGGTCGGTAGCGGGGCGCGGCGGTTGGAGGTGGCCAATGATGCGGCGTTGATGGCGCGCATAAGGCTGGACCCGGCGCGGCAGCTGATCGGGTCGCAATGTTCGGGCGCGCTGATATTGGGGGCGCTGGGGCTGGTCGGCGACATGCCGGTCTGCACCGACCGGACGAGCCAGCCGATGGCGATCGCGGCCGGGCTGCGCGTGCTGGAGGCGCCGTTCGTGGCGCGCGACAATGTGGCGAGCGCAGGCGGGTGCATGGCGGCGCATTATCTGGCGGCCTGGGCGATCGCGCGCGGGGCGGGCGTCGAGGCGGCGCGCAGCGTGATCGACTATGTCGCGCCGGTCGGCGAAAAGGCGGAGACGGTGGCGCGGGTGATGGCGGTGATCGCGCCGTTTGTGGCGGACCTTCCGCAAGCGGCATGAGGGTTGCGATTTGCTACTGATCTGTCATGGTTCGGCCCAGTGAGTCGAACCAAAGGAGCCGTTTGCATGATTATCCACGGGTCGCGGCCGTCGCCCTTCGTGCGCAAGGTGATCGCCTTTGCCGCCGAGAAGGGCATCGAGGTCGAGGTGCAGGCGGCCGGGTTCGGGCGCGGTGGCGAGGGCTATCTGAACGGGTCGCCCTTCGGCAAGATACCGGCGCTGGAGGATGGCGACTTTCTGTTGTGCGATTCGACCGCGATCATAACCTATATGGATGCGTTGCGCCCCGGCACGGAGATGATCCCGGCCGAACCCAAAGCGCGGGCGCGGACCATATGGTATGAGGAATTTGGCGACACGGTGGCGCAGCCGGTGGGGGCCAAGATCTTCTTCAACCGGGCGGTGGCCAGACGGTTGAAGCGCGAGCCGGACCTGGCGGCGGCGGACAAGGCGGAGGCCGAGGAGCTGCCGGGACTCTATGACTATCTGGAGGGTGTGTTGCCGGAAGGTGGTTGGTTGGTGGAGGATCGCTTCACGCTGGCGGACCTGGCGGCGGGCTGTCCGTTGATCAATATCGGCTATGTGTCGGATGCGCTGGATGCGGCGCGCTGGCCCAAGGTGGCGGGGTGGCTGGAGCGGGTAAAGGCGCGGCCGAGCGTGGCGGCGGCGATGGATCTGGAAGCGCCGATGATCGCGGCGATGGTGGAGAAGTAACCTATCTGGAACATTGGGCTTGACATCGTCACGCTGTTCTGGCACATATCGGCATAGTGGAAAAATGTGAGTCGCGGATGACGCGGCGAACCAAAGGGCTGATCCGGGCGGGTCGGCCCTTTTTGCGTTGCGGGGGCTGGGATGGCGGACGGTGCGGGGGTGGAACTGCGGCCGGGGCGGCAGGCGGTGGCGGACGGCACGCGCGCGCAACAGCGCAAGGCCCGCAAGGATAGCTGGACCAGGGCGCAGGAAAGGGAATTTCTGGAGGTGCTGGCGACCACCTGCAACGTCAGCGAGGCGGCGCGGGTGGCGGGGGTGCGGCGCGCGGGCGCCTATGAACGGCGGCAGCGCGACGCACGCTTTGCCGCCGACTGGGACCGGGCGATCGACATCGGCTATGCCGAGATCGAGGCGATGCTGATGCGCGAAGTGCTGTTCGGCAGCGAGAGCGAGGAGATCGTGCTGGATGGCGAGGGGGCGGTGAAGAGCCGCAAGGTGAAGCGCGGGCGCGACCTGAAACTGGCGCTGCAACTGCTGATCCGGCATCGCGACAAGGTGGCGGCCTATCGCGCGGCGGCGGGGGTGCAGCGGCCCGACAGCCCCGACGCGGTGGCGCGCCTGCGCCGCGCGATGGACGAGATTGCGCGCAAGCGGGCGGCGACGGGGACGTGAGGGGCGCCCCCGCCAGGCTGTCAGGCGGCGGGTTCGGCGGCGATCAGCGCGCCGATCTGGTCGAGCAGGGCGAGGCGCTGTTTCTTGAGATCCTCCAGCCGTTCGTCCGAGGCGGGGGCGGTGCCATCCTCGATGGGCGTGATTTCGCCGAGCAGGGCGTGATAGCGATCGGCGAGCGCGCGGAAGTGCGCGTCGTTGAGTTTCAGCTCGTGCAGCCGGTCGGTGGCTTGCGGGAAGAGGCTGTGCAGATCCTGGCCATGTTCGCTCATGCGTCGTCTCCTGATGGGGATGGTTGGCGCGACTATGGGCCGGGGCGGCGGGGTGGTCGTTAGGTAGTTGTCCGGAGGTGCTTTCAGGAAGAAAGAAGGAAGGAAGACCCTCACCCAACCCTCTCCCGCGAAAAGCGGGAGAGGGCTTTAAGGGAAGAAGGGGGTTAGCGGGGCTTTATTTCCAGCGATGGGTCGACCAGCGCGGCGGTTGTTGGCTTGGGCTGGGTTGCCGGGGCGGCGGGGGTGGCCTGGACCGGCTGGGGCGCGGGCACCGAGATGGTGGTCGGCTGGGTCGGGGCGAAGGCTACGCTGATGTCTTCGTCGAGAAAGCCGGTGACGGGCGCGCCGAGCGGGATTTTGGCGCTGGTGCCGGTGGTGACGAAGCCGGCGATTGGGATGAAGGCGATGGCGGCAACGACGCCGGCGGTGCCGGTCTTGCCCTTGTCATCGAACTGGCCGGTCAGGCGGATCTGGGTGCCATTGGCGCGGACGTAGAGGACGCGCGCGTTAATGCGGCCCGATTTGCCCCACATGCCCTTGTTGCGGACATCGGTGATTTCGCCGACGGCGGGACTGCCCGCGGGAATGATGACCTGGTTATTGAGCAGGACGGATTCGGCGACTTCGAGCTGGACGCGCTGGCCGATGCGCAGCAATTTGCCTTCGGTCGTGAGTGGTTCGGCGGTGCGCAGCGCGATCTGCGTGCCTGCGCGCAGGACATTGCTGCCGGGCGAAGCGATGATGGTGGCGACGGGCGCGGCAGGCATGGTGGTGACCTGCGCCATGGCGGTGGTCGCGCACAGGCAGGCAATGACGCCGGTGACGGCGCCTGTAACGATGTTCATTGATGATCCCCCCAAATGGTCCGGCTCGTGGGAGCCGGACGCGCAGTTGTGATGCGGCAGGGCGGGTCGTCAAGCGGGAAATGAGGGGTGGCGTGGAATCCGGTGTGCGGTGTGGTTGTCGAGGGCTATGCGGAGGGTAATTCTAGCCCTCTCCCGCCTGCGGGAGAGGGTTGGGTGAGGGTCTTCTTCTGCAAAAGAGCCATACGAATAGCCTCGATCACGCCGTCGAAATTGTCCACTACGTCGCTGTTCCAGAAACGCATGACGCACAACCCGCGCCCTTCGAGAAATTCGGTGCGGGCGCGATCAGCCTCTTCGCTATGCTGACCGCGGTCGAGTTCGATTATCAGCGCGGCTTCGACGCATAGAAAATCCACGACAAATGGCCCGACGGTCGCTTGTCGGCGAAATTTGAAGCCTTCGAGTTGACGGTTGCGCAAGGCGGCCCAGACCGCGCGCTCGACGTCGGTCATGTCGCGGCGAAGGCGGCTCGCATGGGGGCTTATCTGGCGACGGACCGGATGCATTGCGCTCGGTTATATAGTAAGAAAGACCCTCACCCAACCCTCTCCCGCGAAGAGCGGGAGAGGGCTTTAGATGGACGGGTAAGACGGCTTTACAGGCGTGTAACAGGCGATAGGGTGGCGTTCATGAAAATCCTGTCTTTGCTCGTTGCTGCTTCGGCGCTTTCCACTCCTGTACTCGCCCAGACCCAGGCGCCTGATCCGGCGCGGCTCAAGGCCACTGTCGAGAAATTGGTGAGTTTCGGGACGCGGCATACTTTGTCTTCGTCGACCGACCCCAAGCGGGGGATTGGGGCGGCGCGGGGTTGGGCGGCGGCGGAGTTTGCGCGCATATCCAAAACCTGTGGCGGGTGTTTGAAGGTCGAGAGCGTGTCGGAGCGCTTTACCGGGCCGCGGGTGCCTGATGGCGCGGATGTGGTGGATGTGCTGGCGATCCAGACCGGGGCGGGTGATCCCAATCAGGTGGTGATCATCGCGGCGCATATCGACAGCCGGGTCAGCGATGTGATGGACTTTACCAGCGATGCGCCGGGCGCGAATGACAATGGGTCGGGCAGCGCGCTGGTGATGGAAGCGGCGCGGGTGCTGGCCGGAGAGAAGTTCGACGGGACGATCGTTTACGCTTTGCTGTCGGGTGAGGAGCAGGGCTTGCTGGGCGGCAAGTTGCTGGCCAACACCGCCAAGGCGCGCGGCTGGCAGGTGCGGGCGATGCTGAACAACGATATTGTCGGCAATACGACCGGGCAGAATGGCCGGATCGTCGCTGACCGAGTGCGGGTGTTTTCCGAAGGGATACGGTCGGCCGAGGATGCCAAGGCGGGGATGACGCGGCGTGGGATTGGCGGCGAGGATGACGGGCCGTCGCGCGCGCTGGCCAAGGCGATCGATGACATTGCCGAGGCCAATCCGCAAATCGGTCTGGATGTGTTTGCGGTGCGGCGGCCCGATCGCTTCGGGCGGGGTGGCGATCATACGCCGCTGCTGGAGGCGGGCTATCCGGCGGTGCGCTTTTCGGTTGGGATCGAAAATTATGATCGGCAGCATCAGGACCTGCGCGTCGAGGGTGGCCGCGACTATGGCGATACCGTCAAGGGGATGGACTTTCCCTATCTGGCGAAGGTGACGGCGCTGAATGTCGCGGCGTTGCGGACGCTGGCAAGCGCGCCGGCTGCGCCTGCGGTCGTGTCGCTCGATGGCGCGCTGTCGATGGATACGCGGGTATTCTGGGACGCGGTGCCGGGGGCGAGCGCTTACAAGGTCTATTGGCGGCGGGCCGATGCGCAGGATTGGGCGGACAGCCGGGTCGTGACCGGCGCGACCGAGACGGTGCTGAAGGACGTCGTGGTCGACGATCATTTCATCGGCGTGGCGGCGATCGGCAAGGGTGGCGCGGCGAGCATCGTGACGTTCGGGGGCATGGCGCCGCGCAAATAGGGGGCGGTATCGCCGCCCCGATAAGGGGAGGGCGATGCAGAGTTCGCATATCGAATGGCTGGCCGAGCGGCCGGGCGAGCGCGACCGGCTGTTGCGGTCGCTGGGGCCGGTGGCGAGCGAGGCACTGGCGCATGATTGGAGCGCGGTGGCGCGTCCGGGGCAGGTGGCGCCGCCGGGCGATTGGCGCATCTGGTTGATGATGGCGGGGCGCGGCTTTGGCAAGACGCGGGCCGGGGCGGAATGGGCGCGCGGGATTGCCGAGAGTGATCCGGGCGCGCGGATCGCGCTCGTCGGCGCGACGCTGGGCGAAGCGCGGCGGGTGATGGTGGAAGGCGTGTCGGGCCTGCTGGCGATTGCGCCCTGGTGGTGCCGCCCGGTCTTTGCGCCCGCGCTGCGCAAGCTGATCTGGCCCAATGGTGCGGTGGCGATGTTGTTCGGGGCAGCGGAGCCGGAGAGTTTGCGCGGGCCGCAGTTCAGCCACGGCTGGGCCGACGAGATCGCCAAATGGCCCTTTGCGGAAAGCGCCTGGGATAATTTCATGATGACGATGCGGCTGGGCAGCGCGCCGCGGGTGATGGCGACGACGACGCCACGCCCGGTGGCGCTGGTGCGGCGGTTGGTGGCGGATGGCGATGTGGTGGTGACGCGCGGGCGGACGGTGGAAAATAGCGCCAACCTGGCCGATGGCTTCATCGCGGCGATGACGCGCAGCTATGGCGGCACGCGGCTGGGGCGGCAGGAGTTGGATGGCGAATTGATCGAGGAGGTGGCGGGTGCTTTGTGGAGCCGCGACCTGATCGAGCGGTGCCGGGTGGCGCATGTGCCGGGCGGCGCGGGCGACGCGGCGGCGCTGACGCGGGTGGTGGTGGCGGTCGATCCGCCCGCGTCCGCGCATGGCGATGCGTGCGGGATCGTGGTGGTGGGCCTCGGCCGCGACGGGCGCGGCTATGTGATCGCGGATGCGAGTGTCGAGGGCTGCTGGCGCGGCGCGAGAGGGCGGGATTGACGCACCGCTGCATGACCTGGACGATGTCGTCGAGGCTCAGGCCGATATCCTGCCGCAGTTCGCGAATGAGCGCTTCGTCGGTCGGCGAGGTGCTTTGTCCCAGCCTAAGCCGGGTGTGCGATCCGTCGGTGACGTGATCTCTGGCTTTCCAGCGCCGCACGGAGGTTTCGCTGACACCGAGTTGGCGGGCCAATTGCGCCACCAACAGCGTGCTCGACTGGATCAAAGCCCGCGTCTTGGGCGTCGTTCGGGTATTAGGGTGCAAGTGAATCTGCATGATATCCTCGCTTGGCAAGATGGCGCAATCCAGCAGCCACTCCAGACAACTCTATACAAACAGACGGGATAAAACACTAAGGCCGGGGTCCAGTTCAGAGGGTGGGACTGGACCCCGACCTTCGTCGGGGAACAGTGGGCGTGAGTCATGTTCCGTCAGCTGGGGCGGTTATAGTCTTCATATTCGGCGGTGATCTTGTCGACATATTCGGCGATCTGGTCGTCGGCGTCGGCTTGTGCCTCCTTTTCCGACATGCCGTCGGCCTTGTCGGTGGCGACGATCGCGGCGCGGAAGGCGGCTTCCTTGTCGGCGCAGTTCTTCTTCATCTCGGACTGGAAGTCGCCGAGCGGCAATTTCTTGTCGAGGCCCGGCTTCACCTGGGCGGACAGGCATTGGGAATAGGCCTTGCGGCCTGTGCCGACCGCGTCGGCCGAAGGGGCGGCGGCCAGCATCGTGACCAGCGACATAATCAGAAACATCGGGACTCTCCTGAACCTGCGTTTTGCACGCTTTGACTGATGAAAGGATGCGCCATGGGCGTCGAAAAAGGAAGTGCGTTTCTGTTGAAAGTGGGGGACGGCAACATCCCCGCAACATATGCGACCGTGGCGGGGATGCGGACTACGCAATTGTCCGTAAATGGCGAGGCGGTGAATATTACGTCCAAGGATTCGGGCGGATGGCGCGAATTGCTGTCGGGGGCGGGGGTGCGATCGGTCAGCGTGTCGGCGGTCTGCGGCGGCCGCCGAGACGGTGCCGGTGGCGCTGTCGCTGCGCCATTATGACGGCGCGCGCGATTATCAGGCGGGGGTGCAGCGGGTGATGCGGCCGGGACCGGGGCGGGTCGAGCGCGGCGTCGAACTGCCTGCCGTGCTGGAGGCTGGCGCGGCGCGGACGCTGGCGGGGGCGCGGTTGCAGGCGGGATGGGCCGGGCGGGCGACGATGACGCTGCGGTGCGACTGGTCGGCGCTGGCGCTGGCGGTGGGCGCGGTGGTGAGCGTGGCCGATGCGCCGGGACTGTGGCGGATCGAGGAGCGGGAATGGGAGGGCATGGCGGTGCGGCTGGCGCTGCGCCGGGTGCCGGGGGCCGGGCCGGTGATGCCGGGCGCGGCGTCATCCGGCGCGATCGTGCGGCAGGTGGATGCGCCGCATGGGGCGACGCACTTGATGCTCGCCGAATTGCCGCCGGTGCGCGAGGGGCTGGCCGACGGGCCGCTGATCGTGGCGGCGGCGAGCGGGGGCGCGGGGTGGCGCAGCGCGGCGCTGTTCGTGATGAGCGGGACGGGCGAGGCGGTGCCGATCGGGCCGAGCGCGCCGCGCGCGGTGGTCGGCGTGGCGGAGACGGCCTTGCCGGTCGGGAGCGCGACGTTGGTGGATGCGCGTCATGCGCTGACGGTGGCGTTGCTGGCCGACGATATGGATGTGTTTCCGGCCGATGAGGCGGGGTTGGCGCAGGGGCGGAATCTGTGCCTGGTCGGGCGCGAGTTGATGCAGTTTGCAGGCGTCGAGGCGCTGGGGGCCGGGCGGTTCATGTTGCGCGGGTTGCGGCGGGGGCTGCGCGGGAGTGAATGGGCGATGGCGGGGCATGAAGCGGGCGAGGCTTTCCTGCTGATCGAGGAGGATCGGCTGGTCGAGCCGCTGACGGCGCTGGGCGGGCAGGGCGAGATCGGCGCGATGGTCGAGGTGCGCGCGGTGGGGCGTGGCGATGCTGCGCCGGTGGCGGCGGCGCTGACGATCGCTGGGGATGCCGTGATGCCGCCTGCGCCGGTGCATCTTGTTGCGCGGGCGACGGCGGACGGCTGGGCGTTCGGCTGGACACGGCGCAGCCGCAACGGGTGGCGCTGGGCGAGCGGGGGCGACGTGCCGCTGGGCGAGGAGAGCGAGCGCTATGCGGTGACGGTGCTGGACGGCGGGGCGGTGGCGCGGGCGACCGAAAGCGCGACGCCGCAATGGCAGTATGACGCGGCGATGATTGCGGCGGACGGGGTGGCTGGGCGCGCGCTGGTGCTGGAGGTGCGGCAGGTGGGGACGCGGGCGACCGGACGGGCGGCGCGGATCGATTTCATCGCCTGATCATCGGCGGACTTTATCGGGAGACGGGATATGGACGGGACGCCGCGATGGGCCTTGCCCTTTTTATTCGCCGGGCAGGCGCAAAAGGAAATGTTCCACAATGAGGCGCTGGTGCGGATCGACGCGCTGGTTCACGGGGTCGCGCAGAGCGCGGACCTGGCCAGCCCGCCGGTTGCGCCGGAGATCGGCCAATGCTGGATCGTCGCTGAGGAGGCGACGGGGGCGTGGGACGGGAATGACAGTGCGGTGGCGTTATGGACCGACGGCGGGTGGCGATTTATCGCTCCGCAGGCGGGATTGCGGCTGTTGGTTGTGGATCGCCATCATGCACTGCAGCATGATGGCAGTGCCTGGCGCGGTGCTGCCGAGCGGGGCGACGGGCTGTATATCGACGAGCTGAAAGTCGTCGGGACGCGGCAACCGGGAATCGCAGCCCCGACCGGGGGCGAAACGATCGACGCGCAGGCGCGTAATAGCATCGCCCTGATGCTGACTGCCTTGCGGGCACATGGCCTCATTCATTCGTAATTCTGTAACAATCCCATTTTTTTGTTGGGGTGTTTACCTTTTAGCATTAGGGGGATGTTAAATAGCCTGATCCGTCCACGAACAGCGTGCTACTGCGCTATTTTTGCAACGGTTTCTCTATTTGTGGACTTGCCATGAAACCTTCTTCCCGATACAGGGTTTCAGCAGTCCTTCGTGACACTTTTGAAAGGGGAATTCAGATGCGGAAGCTTGCCCTCGCGGCTGCTCTTGCTACCACTGCCTTGGCCACCCCGGCCATGGCACGTGACGACAGCTGGTACATTGGCGTAGACGCCGGTGTGCTCCTGGTCGAAGACCAGAACATGACCTTCTCGGCCGTTCCGGCTGGTGGTCGTGCAGCGCCTTCGATCGATTATCATAAGGGTTATGATGTCGATGCCAATATCGGCTATGATTTTGGTGGTTTCCGCCTGGAAGCCGAAGCGGCTTACAAGCGCGCCAAGATCGACCTTGACAAGACCGGCTTCGGCGGCGCGGCTTCGGCTCTGTCGTTCATGCTGAACGGCTTGCTCGACTTCGGTCCCGATGACGGCCTGCAGGGCTTCGTCGGCGGCGGTGTCGGCGTTTCGCGCGGCAAGGTCGCTTCGGACATCGTCAACGACAGTGACACCGGTTTTGCATGGCAGGCTCTGGCCGGCGTGCGTTACCCCGTCACCAACAATGTCGACGTTTCGCTCAAGTATCGCTTCTTCAACCAGGACGATATCGAGCTGATCCCGGCCTACACTTCGGCCTATGGCGTTGCCGGTTCGACTGCAAGCACCAAGCTGCGCACGCACAGCCTGCTGCTCGGCCTGACCTACAACTTCGGTTCGCCGGTTGAAGCGGCTCCGCCCCCGCCGCCCCCGCCGCCCCCGCCGCCCCCGCCGCCGCCTCCGCCGCCGCCTCCGGTCGCGGAATGCAGCCCCGGACCGTACATCGTGTTCTTCGAATGGGACAAGTCGGACGTCACGCCTGACGCCGCCACCATCCTGGACAACGCGGTTTCGGCCTACAGCAACTGCGGCAGCGCCCAGGTCATGCTGGCAGGTTATGCGGACAAGTCGGGTTCGGCTTCGTACAACGTCGGTCTGTCGCAGCGTCGCGCTGACGCCGTTAAGGCCTATATGGCGTCGAAGGGTATCCCTGACGGCGTGATGACGACCCAGGCGTTCGGTGAAACGAACCCCCGCGTCGAAACCGCCGACGGCGTTCGCGAACTGCAGAACCGTCGCGTGGAAATCACCTACGGTCCCGGTTCGGGCATGTAAGATTTTCCGTCCTTCGGGATGGAGAATGGATGAGGGGCTGGTCGCAAGACCAGCCCCTTTTTCTTTGCGTTTAAAGTTGTGGGTGCCGAGTGGTTCGGGCGCGGCATGTGCGAAATCGCCTTGTCTGATGGCTGAGCGCAGTGAAGAGACCATTGGACGTTGTGCTCCGGCCGAAGCCGGTTCTATGCTCCGGACTGGACCCCGGCATTCGCCGGGGAACGGGATCTATCAGTTACGATCGGGGTCGACGGATAGCCGGGAGCGGGGTGGTTTGCTTCCATGGTGTTGCCAACCCTGGACCGGGAAGCGCCAGGCTGAGATGGCGGATGGGTATCTGGTCGTGCCGACAGTAAATCGCGCTGGCGGTCTGCGTCTGCTATCTTTATTCCGTGTACGTCACGACAAGGGGCGATGATTTGCAACAAAATGACCTGTTGTAGCGTTCGCCCAGTCAGTATCGTCTCACCGGGAGTATATCATGCATTTCAAGCCCCTGCTTTTCGCCCTTCCTCTCGCCATGGCCGCGACGGGTTGTGCCACCATGTCGGACAGCACATCGAGCGCCGCGCCGATGGCGGGGGCCAAGCTGATGGCGGGCGATGGTGGTGCGCGGGGCGAGGCGATGATCACGCAGGCGGCCGATGGGCTGCATGTCGTCGTCAAGGCGATGGGCCTGACGCCCGGCACGCATGCCGTCCATATCCACACGACGGGTACTTGCACCGGACCCGACTTTACCAGCGCGGGCGGCCACTGGAATCCGACCAATCGCCAGCATGGCAAGGATAATCCGGCAGGCATGCATATGGGCGACATGCCCAATATGCTGGCCGGACCGGACGGCACGGGCGAGATTGAATATCATGTTGCGGGCGGCATGATCAGCGGCGGGTCGACGCCGTTGATGGATGCCGATGGCGCGGCGGTCGTGATTCATGCGCAGGCGGACGATAATAAGAGCGATCCGGCCGGTAATGCGGATGGGCGCATTGCGTGCGGGGTTATCGCAGCGAAATGATGTCGTGAAGTGATGATGGCGCGCGGCGGGCCTGGCCTGCCGCGCTTCAATCTTGGAAATTGCCTTCGCCGACATGGGCGCCGAAACGGGCGATCGCGTGATAGCTGGCCCCGTCATGGCCAAGATGGCTTTCGAACAGGGCAAAGCTGTCGACCGCAAAGGGCGGGCTGGTCAGGGCAGCGTGGCGGGCGAGGAACGGGTCGAGCAGACCGCCGCCCCGACCGAAGCGCGCCAGCGTGATATGCGGTCGATAGGCGCGGCCTTCGGGCGGCAAGCCGACGGCGACGCAGGCGCGATCGATCTTGCGGTGCAGGCTGGCGAGAGGATCACGCGGTTCGACCCCGGCCCAGAGGGTGTCGACCACGCCCTTGCGATCGAAGAGGCCGACCCCCGCGACCGCGACGTCGAAGGGCGTAAAGCGGATGAGCCGGAGCGTATCGACCAGATCATTGGCGCGATGGCGATCCACTTCGCCGACGAAGCGCAGGGTGAGATGGAGCTGGGCATCGCTTTGCCACCGGGCACCGGCCATGTCCGCCATGATGGCGAGCAGCGCGGCGCGATGGCTGGCAGGTGGGCGGACGGCGACGAACAGGCGATGCATAAGGCGGTGATAGCGTTTAGCGAACGCCCGCGCCAATTGTAACGTAAGAATGCTGCTGCACCCCGGACTTGAATATGCCGGGCAAAAGGGCGATAATAGAGGTGTCGGCATTGGATGACCGACAAAGGAGACGAATTTCATGGCCAACTGGTCCGACCCCCGTTCCGACACCCGTTCGAATATGGCGGGCTTTGGCGGCGCGACCGCTGACCGTAGCGCGGCGTTCGACGCCGGACTGCGCAGCTATATGCTGTCGGTGTATAATTATATGGCGAGCGGCGTGTTGCTGACCGGCGTCGTCGCGATGCTGTTCGCGTCGAGCGGCATGGCCGCGCAGGTGCTGGGCGGTCCCGGCATCCTGAAATATGTCATCATGTTCGCGCCGTTGGTCTTCGTGATGGTGCTGAGCTTTGGCATCAACAAGCTGTCGACGGCGGCTGCGCAGGGGCTTTTCTGGGCCTATGCCGCGGTGATGGGCCTGTCGCTCTCGTCGATCTTCCTGGTCTATACCGGCACGTCGATCGCGCAGACCTTCTTTGCGACCGCCGCTGCGTTCGCGGGCCTCAGCCTGTTCGGCTACACCACCAAGAAGGATTTGTCGGCATTCGGCACCTTCCTGATCATGGGTGTGGTCGGGCTGTTCGTCGCGATGCTGATCAACCTGTTCCTCAAGTCGAGCGTGATGGATTTGGTCATCAGCGGCGTCGGCGTGCTGTTATTCGCGGGTCTGACGGCCTATGACACGCAGAAGATCAAGAGCATGTACGCCTATGTCCAGGGCACGGACATGATGGGCAAGACCGTCATCATGGGGGCGCTGAACCTCTATCTCGACTTTATCAACATGTTCCTGTTCCTGCTGCGCTTCATGGGCGGCAGCCGCGACTGATCGACTGCGGTGAGAGAATAGAAAAAGGCCCGGCGGAGCGATCCGCCGGGCCTTTTTCGTTTTGGGTCTGCGCGTGGCAGCGTGTCTCGACTTCGCTCGACACGAACGGAAGGTTGGCGATGTCAGGTCGGCTTCTGCATTTCGGCAATGAGGGCGTTGTCGATCGCCTTTTGCCGTTGATAGGCGGGGCGGGTGCGCAGGCGGTCGGCATAGGCGGTCAGCGCGGGTGTTGCGGGCATGGTGCCGAAGGCGAGGCCCCAATCGACCTGAGAGCCGACATAAACGTCGGCGGCGGTGAATTGGTCGCCGCAAATCCATTGCGGCACGGAGACCGCCTGTTCCAAAGCCTGCAGCACGTCATCGAGTGTACCATAGCCGACCGACTGTTCGCGGCCTTCGGGCAGGACGAAGCCCATCGCCTTGTTGGTGATGGCAGCTTCTAGCGGCCCGGCGGCGAAGAAGAGCCAGCGATAATAGGCGCCGCGCGCATCGGTGGGCGGAGCGAGATTGGCGGCCGGGAAGGCGTCGGCGAGATAGGCGCAGACAGCGGCGCATTCGGTGACGATGGTATCGCCATGGCGAATTGCGGGCACCTTGCCCATCGGGTTGATGGCGAGATAGTCGGGCGCCTTCATGGTTGTGCCATAGTCGAGAATGACCGTGTCATAAGCGACGCCGGTTTCCTCCAGCATCCAGCGAGCGATCTGCCCGCGCGACATGGGGTTGGTGTAGAAAGTAAGGTTGGTCATGGGATCGACTCCTGAAGGACGGTGACGACTATGCGGCAAGTGCGGCGGCGGAACCAGTCGGGGGATCGTTGCGCTATTCATCATCTACAGGTCTTTCGTCATCCCCGCGAAGGCGGGGATCCATCTCCGGCCCTATCGAAAGACAGAAGGTTGGGAGATGGGTTCCCGCCTTCGCGGGAATGACGATGATTCGTATGCGATCCGCATTTCGCAACGGTCCCCAGTCGGGGCGCAGTCCACGCGAAATATGTCCGAATTTTCCGATTTTTCCCGGTGCGATTCAGAGATAGGAAAGGGGTCAGGCGTTAATAGGTCGCGATATTGCTCATGCTTCATGGTATTCCTTTATGATCCAGGCCCGGCCCGTACCGTCGCAGCAGATGCAGGGGAGACGCATGTTGGAAGATCGGATCGCCAAGCTGTCCGACGTGCAGAAACAATGCCTGCGCCTTGCCGCGAGCGGGCGCAGTTCCAAGGAAATTGCGCCTGAAGTCGGCCTGTCGCATCAGACGGTCGATCAATATATCCACCGCGCCCGCGTCACGCTGGGCGCGGAAAATCGGCGCGATGCGGCCCGTATCCTGATGGATGCGGAGAGCGCGCAGCCGTTCAAACAATTTGAATTAAAGCCGTCCCGCCTTGATGACCCGCAGGATTCCTCCATTGTGGACCTACCGGCTGCCGAGCCAGTGACGTTAGTCGAACGGATCGGCCTGCCGCCCGTCGGAGGCAAGACGAATGACCTGACCGTTCAGCAAAGGCTATATGCGATAGCCCGGATTGCCTTTTTCCTGATGATCACCGCGACGGCGATCATCATCATCAGCAAGGGTGCGTTCGTCGTCCTGTCCTGACCCTGACGACGCCGCCTGACCTTTCCATCTTTTCAACCTAGCAACGTGGAGCCATGCGGTTCCGCGAGGGGATATGCCATGCCTGATTATAATCCGATGCTCGCCCGCCGTGTCGTGACCGATATCGGCCGCACGCATAATGCGATCGACGGGGCGCTCAAGAAGCTGTCGATGCTGACGACCGACGTGTTGGAAGCGTTCAGCGACGCGCAGTTGAACGACGCGATGACGCAGCCGGTGCTGGAAGATATCGCCAATGGCTTTTCGACCATCGTCGCCGGGCGCGGCGCGTTCGTCAGTGCGCATCAGAAGCTGATCGAGATGAAGATGGAATCCAATCTGCGCAAGGTGGAGATTGGTTGCACGGTCGGGCCAATCTGTCCGTTGCCGTTCGTTGAGGAAGCGCAACTGCGTGAGGTCGCTTAACCCGATCCGCAACGATGCGGTGCCTGTGATCATGAAGTGACCCCACGGCCATGCTGCTTCTGACCTATTGGATCATGACCCTTTGCTGCTGCCTCTATGCGGCGGCAAAGGGCGGCGTGACCGGGCGCTTGGGTGCCGCCATCATCTTGTTCAAGACGGTAGCGGGCGTACTCGTCACCGTTATTCAGCCCAATTGGCAAGTCACCGCCTATTCGCTGTTGCAGGTGGATGCGGCGTGTCTGGTCGCCTTTCTATGGCTGAGTTTGCGCAGCGACCACCATTGGCCGCTCTGGTCGACCGCCTGCCAGTTTCTGGCGGTGGCGATCCATGTGACGACATTGGTGCAGCCCGAACTGACGCCCAAAGTCTATCAAGGGCTGCATAATTTATGGGCGATACCGATGCAGCTGTTCATGTTGCGCGGGATCGTCCTCGACCGCCGGTTCCGGCGGCGGCGCGGCAGGATGATCGCGGCATGACGCGGCTGCATCCCCTATCTGGAAAGTCCGTGGCGATGAGCCAAAGCTATCGAATATTGCATGTCGATAATGACAGCGACATGCGGCTGGTGGTCGAGATGGCGACGCTGCTGGACACCGGCATGACCATCCGCAGCGTGCCGAGCGGCGCGGCGGCGATCGACCTGTGCCTGGCGCAGCATGCGCGGCCGGACATTCTCATGCTGGATTATCGATTGCCGGATATGAGCGGGCCGGAATTATTGCGGCGGTTGCGCCGCGATCCCGCCTTTGCGGACATGCCGGTCATTTTCCTGACGGACAGTTCGGGCCATGAGGCGGAAGAGGAAATGCGCGCGCTCGACCCCGCCGGCGTGTTGAGCAAGCCGTTCAATCCGCTGTCGCTGGCGATCGACATTCGCCTGATGGCCGATCGCTGGAGCGCGATGCACTGATTGCGTGCGGGTCGATCATGGCGCTAGGATGCGGCATGACAGAACCGCTTGCCATCACCCCCGCCGACATTTCCGATGCCGCCTGGATCATCGCGGCGGCGGCCGTCCGCACCCCGCTGATCGAGAATGACCGGCTCAATGCCCTGTGTGGGCGGCGGGTGTTGCTCAAGTTCGAGGGGGCGCAGCGGACCGGATCGTTCAAATTTCGCGGGGCCTATAACCGGCTGGCGCGGCTGAATGCGGAAGAGCGGGCGGCGGGCGTGGTCGCCTGGTCTTCGGGCAATCATGCGCAGGGCGTTGCGGATGCCGCGCAATTGCTCGGCATCGCGGCGACCATCGTGATGCCGGCCGATGCGCCCGCGATAAAGCTGGCCAATACGCGCGCGCTGGGGGCGGAGGTCGTGACCTATGACCGGCTGCGCGAGAGCCGCGAGGCGATCGCGACCGCGCTGGCGGAGCAACGCGGGGCGACGCTGGTGCCCTCGTTCGACGATCCGTTCATTATCGCCGGGCAAGGGACGGTCGGGCTGGAGGTTGTCGAGCAGGTCAAGGAACGCGATGTGACGCTGGGGCAGGTGCTGGTCTGTTGCGGCGGCGGGGGGCTGACGGCGGGGATTGGGACGGCGGTGAAGGCGCAGGCGCCGGAGGTGGCGATCTATACGGTCGAACCGGCGGGGTTTGACGATACCGCCCGGTCGCTACGCAGTGGGGTGCGCGAGGCGGTGGCGGCCGATGCGCGGTCGATCTGCGATGCGTTGCAGGCCCCGATGCCGGGCGCGATGACCTTTCCCATCAACAAGGCGCTGGTTACGGGCGGGCTGGTGGTGACTGACCGGCAGGTGCGGGACGCGATGCGCTTTGCCTTTTCGACGCTCAAGCTGGTGGTCGAGCCGGGCGGGGCGGTGGCGCTGGCGGCGATGATGCACGGACTTGCGCCGCCGACGGACGGGGTCAGCGTGGTGGTGCTGTCGGGGAGCAATGTCGATCCGGTGGACTATGCGGCGATATTGACCGGCACGGATTGAGGCGCGCGCGTTTCTCGACTTCGCTCGAAACGAACGGGGTTGGGTAAGAGCTGTCGCGTCAGTGGGCGATGACGCGGACGGCGAAGGCGGCGGCGGCGGCGCGGGTTTCGACGCCTAGCTTCTCGAAAATCTGTTCCAGATGCTTGTTCACGGTGCGCGGGCTGATGACCAAAATTTCGCTGATGACGCGGTTGGGTTTGCCATAGCTGATCCAGAGCAGCACTTCGGCTTCGCGCTGGGTCAGGCCGAAATGGCTTTGCAGCCGGGCGATGTCGGCGAGCGGGTCGAGATGATTGAGGCGGATCAGCACTTCGTCGCGACGGGGGCGGCCGACGATGATGAGTTCGACGGTGTCGCCACCGGGGCTTTCGGTCTTGACCGTGGTGCCCGATGGCAGGTCGTCGGGCAGGAGGCGGCCGACGGGCGCGCGGAGCATCGCGGGGAGCGCGGTGTCGGTGCGCGACCAGGCGGGTTCCAGCGCCTCCATGAGTTTGTCGGCCCCCGGCGTGCGCCAAGAGAGCGCGCCGTCCGCGCCGACGGCGATGAGATTGCGCCCCGTGGCGTCGAGCGCATAATGGCCGCCCTGGGTCTGGCGCGCATTGGCCATATGGACGCGGACGCGGGCGAGCAGTTCCTCGACCACGATGGGCTTGCGGACATAATCGACGCCGCCCGCTTCGAGCGCATGGACGACATGCTCGCTTTCGGTGAGGCCGGTCATGAAGATGATCGGCACCGGCGCGCCCTGGGGCAATTGTTTGATCGCGCGAGTTGTTTCGAAGCCGTCGAGGCCGGGCATCACCGCGTCCATCAGGATGAGGTCGGGGACGACATGGTCGAGCAGTTCGAGCGCCGCTTCGCCGCTGGTGGCGATGAGGACGGAGATATTCGCCGCCTCCAGCGTGTCGGTGAGGAAGCGCAGGGATTCGGGCGTGTCGTCCACGACGAGGACGGTGTCGGAACGCGGCGTCGGGGTGGTCATTTTACGGCCCTTATGATTTTGATCAGCCCCTTGAGGTCGAAACGGTCGAGATGGGCGAGCATCCGGGCGGCGAGCGGCTGGGCCTGGGGCACGGCTTGCTCCAGCGCGCGGATGCTCGATTCGATGCCGCGCACATGGCCGATGATCGCCTTTTGCTCGATATCGGCCAGGATCGGCAGCGCATCCTCCGGCAGATCGGGGAGGAGGAAGTCATCGGGCGCGGGTGTTTCGGGTGGCGGCGCGTCGCCGGTCCAGCGGATATGCAACTGATCGGCGATGGCGTCCAGCAGCGCGTCGAGATCGACCGGCTTCATGAGGAACATGTCGTGCGCCGCGCGGCCGTCGCCGCCGCGATGATATTCATGGGCGTTGGCCGACACCATGATGATCCGCACCTTGCCACCCAGCGTTTCGCGTAGCGCCCGGCTGATGTCCCAGCCGGATTCGCCGGGCATGGAGATGTCGAGCAGCACGATATCGGGCGCGTCGCGCGCGGCGATGTCGAGGCCTGCGCGACCGCTGAGCGCTTCCATCACGGTGAAGTCGAGCGGTTCGAGCAGGCTGCGCAGCACCGCTACTTGCGACGGATCATCGTCGATCAGCAGCACCTTGCGCCGTTCGCCGACATAGCCGGAGATCCGGTCCACCGGGGGCGCGTCCTCGATCGGGTTGGCGACATGGCCGAGCATCAGGCGGACGGTGAATTGGGTGCCTTTGCCGGTTTCGCTGACGACGGAGAGGTCGCCGCCCAATATCTGGACCAGCGCCTGGGTGATGGAGAGGCCAAGGCCGATGCCCTTTTGCCGTTGCGCGTCGGGGTTGCTGCCGCGCTCGAAGGGGTCGAACACGCGCTTCAAGTCGTCGGGCGCGATGCCAAGGCCAGTGTCGATGATGTCGAAGGTCGCCATCTGGCTGCGATAGGCGACGCGGAAGGTGACCGAGCCGGTGCGGGTGAATTTGATCGCGTTCGACAGCAGGTTGATGAGGATCTGGCGCAGGCGTTTCTGGTCGGTGCGGACGAAATCGGGCAGTTTTTCAGGCCGCTCGAACAGAAATTCGATACCCTTGGACTGGGCCTGCGGGCGGAACATGTTGGCGATCTGGTCGACGAAGGGGGCAAGGCGGACGGTTTCGCTGCTGATGCGCAGGACGCCGCTTTCGACCTGGCTGATGTCCAGCAGCCCTTCGACCAGATTGGTCAAATGCTCGGCGCTGCGGCGGATGATCTTGGCGGCTTCGACCGGCGCGATGTCGTGGCCGCGCTCCATCAACTGCGCGTAGCCGTAAATGCTGTTGAGCGGCGAGCGGATTTCGTGGCTGACGCTGACGAGATAGCGGCTCTTGGCGGCATTGGCGGATTCGGCGGCTTCCTTAGCCTTTTGCAGTTCCGCGCCAGTGACGTCATGGGCGATCACCTCTTCCATCAGCTTTTGCACATGATGCTCGCTTTCCTGCATCGCGGTGCGGCGGCTTTGGTGGGCGAGCACGATCATCCAGGCGATGACCCCGCCGATGAGCGAGAAGAGGAGGAAGAGGCCGAGCATCAGGCTGGACATCTCCGCCGCAATGTCGGGCATCCGGCGGCCGATCTGCCAGTTGATGCCGCCCAACAAGGCGGCATTGGCGATGGTGATGGCGGCCATGACGGCGATGAAATGGCCGACCGGCGTATGGACATAGCGGGCGATGCGTTGGGGGAGCAGCCGTTCGAGCCAGCGCGCGGCCTGCTGCGTGGCGCGGCTGTCGGACTTGCAACGGTCGTGGCAGCGCGCTTCCAGCGTGCAGCAGAGCGAGCAGATCGGCGCGGCATACATGGGGCAATGCGCCATATCGACCGGCTGAAAGGCATTTTCGCAGATGATGCAGCTCTTGGTCTCCGCGCCCTCGGCCCAGTGCGAGCGGCGGGCGATATAATAGCGGCCATGGGTGATTAGCGCGATCACCGGCGCGGCGGTGAAGGCGACGGCCATGCCGATGACCGGCGCGAAGGCCTGCGCCAATTGTCCCAGCAGGCCCAGATGCGCGCTGCCCGATACGAGGATGGACAGCAGCATCGCGCCGATGCCGACAGGGTTGATGTCATAGAGATGGGCGCGCTTGAACTCGATGCCCGCAGGGGACAGGCCAAGCGGCTTGGAGATCATGAGGTCGGCGGCCAGCGCACCGATCCAGCCCGCCGCGACGGTGGCGTAGAGGATCAGGATCGCCTCGATCGCGTCGAAGATGCCGACTTCCATCAGCAGCAGCGCGAGCAGGACGTTGAAGATCAGCCAGACGACGCGGCCGGGATGGCTGTGGGTCAGGCGGGCGAAGAAATTGGACCAGGCGATGGACCCGGCATAGGCGTTGGTGACATTGATCTTGAGCTGGCAGATGATGACGAACAGGCCGGTCAGCACCAGCGACAGGCCGGCATGGCCCGACATGGCGGTGTAGATCGCCTGAAACATCGCCGTTGGATTGGCGGCATCGCTGGCCGAGGCCGCGCCGCCGATCAGATAATGGGCCAGCCAGGAGCCGAGCAGCAGTTTCATACCGCCGATCAGCGTCCAGCCGGGGCCGCCCGCGAGCATCGCCGCCCACCATTTGCCTTTGCCGATCTTCTTGGCGCTGGGCAGGAAGCGGAGATAATCCGCCTGTTCGCCGATCTGGGGCAGCAGGGACAGAAGGGTGGAGAGGGCGAAGCCGAAATAGAGCAGGCTTACGCTGCCATCGGGCGCACCAAGCTGACCCGTGAAGCGCGACCATTGCGCCAGTGCGGACGGGCCGGACCAGAGGATATAAAGGATCGGCGCGACTTGCAGCACGATCCAGATGCCTTGGGTCGCGGTCTGGAAACGGGTGATGGCGCTCATGCCGTAAAGGGCGATCGGGATGACGACGAGGGCGCTGACCAGATAGGCGATGCTCATCGGCATGCCGGTCATGGCGGTGAGTGCGACCGCCATGATCGTCGCTTCTACCGAGAAGAGCAGGAAGGTGAAGCTGGCATAGATGAGCGAAGTCAGGGTCGAGCCGAGATAGCCAAAGCCCGCGCCGCGCGTCAGCAAATCGATATCGAGGCCGTGCTTGGCGGCGTGATAGGCGATGGGCAGGCCGATGACGAACATCAAGGCGACGGCGGCGGCGATGGCGGCGACGCTGTTGGCGAAGCCATAGGTCAGGGTGATCGACGCGCCGATCGCTTCGCAGGCGAGGAAGGCGGTCGCGCCGATCGCGGTGTTGGCGACCTGCCCCGCCGACCAGCGCCGGGCGCTGTCGGCGGTGTAGCGCAGGGCGTAGTCCTCCAATGTCTGGCTGGCGACCCACTTATTGTAGAGCCGCTTTTCGCGCAGGACATAGGCGGCGCGGTCCATCAGAGGGCGGCGGTGTCTGCGGGATAAGGGCGCAGGCCGCCGGTGGCGACGATGAAGTCGATGACGGCGGGTAGCCCGATATTGTCCTTGAGGTTGGTGAAGAGGAAGGGGCGCTGCCCGCGCATTTTCTTTGCGTCCCGGTCCATGACGCCCAGGTCCGCGCCGACCAGCGGGGCCAAGTCAATCTTGTTGATGAGCAGCAGGTCCGAGCGGGTGATGCCGGGGCCGCCCTTGCGCGGGATCTTGTCGCCGGCCGACACGTCGATAACATAGATGGTGATGTCGGCCAGTTCCGGCGAGAAGGTCGCGGCCAGATTGTCGCCGCCACTTTCGATAAAGATGAGTTCGAGGCCGGGGAATTTGCGGTGCATCGTGTCGACGGCGGCGAGGTTGATGCTGGCGTCCTCGCGGATGGCGGTGTGCGGGCAGCCGCCGGTTTCCACGCCCATGATGCGTTCAGGCACCAGTGCGCCAGAGCGGGTGAGAAATTCCGCATCCTCGCGCGTGTAGATATCGTTGGTGATGGCGGCGATGTTGTAATGGTCGCGCATCGCCTTGCACAGCCGGTCGGTCAGCGCGGTCTTGCCGGAGCCGACCGGGCCGCCAATGCCGACACGCAGGGGACCGTTGTGACCAAGAGAAACCGGAGTCATGAGCGGAACAACCTTGTGTAGAGGGTTTCATGGGAGAGGGAGGCGAGTTCGAGGTCGGGCGCGGCGGTGCCGAGATCTTCGAGCGGGGTGACGAGCGCCTTCTCTGCGATAGCGGGAATGGCGTGGGATAGCGCGGCGAGCGCAAGCTGGCCATCGGTCTGGCCGAGCGGCACGAGGCGGACGCCCGCCGAAACCAGGTTGGCGGCGGTGGCGTGGAGCCAGCCGTGCAGCGCGGGTTCGAGCGGGATGGCGTGGACGGCGCAGGCGAGCGCCATGACGGTGGCATGGGCCATGGGGTGATCGCCGTTGCGCGCGGCGAAGGCGTCGAGCGCGGGGTGAGGCCAGGCCTTGCGCGTGACCGAGAGGAAGGAGCCGCCCTGCTGGCGGCTTTCGAGCGCGGTTTCGCTGCTGCCACGAAAGGCGGCGGCGAGTTCGGAAAGGGCGTCGAAGGCGGCGTCATCGTGCGCCGCACGGTAGGCGTGGACGAACAGCACGGCATCGATCCAGCCGCCGCCGCGTGCCAGCACCGCCTCGACATAGGCGGTGACGTGCGCGGCGGTGGTGATGCGGCCATCCTCGACCGCTGTTTCCAGGCCGTGGCTATAGGTGAAGCTGCCAACCGGATAGGAGGGCGAGGTCCAGGCGAGCAGGCGGTGGAGGGCCGCGTCAGCCAACATGGTCGTGGCTGTGGTGATCGTGGTGGTGATCGTGATCATGGCCGTGATGGTGATGGCCGCCGCCGGAATAGGCACCGCCTTCTGGGGTGAAGGGGGCGTTGATCTTGCTGACGGTCGCGCCCAGCCCTTCGAGCATGGCGTTGATGACATGATCGTCGCGCAGGCGGATGGCGTGGGGGTGCAATTCGGCGGGCAGATGCCGGTTGCCGATATGCCAGGCGAGGCGGATCATCGCGGACGGGTCTGCGGCGGTGACTTCGACCAGCGCTTCGGGCGCGGCGAGGACTTCGACCAGGCGGCCGTCCGACAGTTGCAGCGCATCGCCA
>MIAK01000055.1:133127-135146 GCA_001829085.1 Sphingomonadales bacterium RIFCSPLOWO2_12_FULL_63_15
AGGTCGAGCAGGAACAGCGTGCCATGGTCGGCGGTATAGACCCAGCGGCGGCGATGGCGTGCGTCATGGTCCAGCGTGATGTGATCGGCGGCGGGGCCGGACCAGTGGCCGTGGGGGAGGACTTCGTGGGCGGTCAGCATGATTTAGTCACTCCGTCATTCCCGCGAAGGCGGGAACCCATCTCCCACCCTGTCTCCAGACGCGAGGCCCGGAGATGGGTCCCCGCCTTCGCGGGGATGACGGGTGAAGGGCGGTTAAGGCAGCTTGTCAAAACAGGAAATATCGTTGCGCGAACGGTAGCACGCTCGCCGGTTCGCAGGTCAGCAATGCGCCATCCGCGCGCACTTCGTAGGTTTCGGGATCGACCTCGATATGCGGCATGGCGTCGTTCAGGATCATCGAGGCCTTGCCGATGCCGCCGCGCGTGTTGCGGACGGCTTCGAGCGGGCGGGCGAGGTGGAGGCGTTCGGCGATGCCATCTGCGATCCCGGCCGCCGACACGAAATGCACTGCCGACAGCGCGCCCGCGCGGCCCATGGCACCGAACATTGGGCGGTAATGGACCGGCTGGGGCGTGGGGATGCTGGCATTGGGGTCGCCCATCGGCGCGACGGCGATGCTGCCGCCCTTGATCACCATGTCGGGCTTGACCGCGAAGAAGGCGGGGGACCACAGGACCAGATCGGCGAGCTTGCCGACCGCGATCGACCCGACGATATGGCTGATGCCATGCGCGATGGCGGGGTTGATCGTATATTTGGCGATATAGCGTTTGGCGCGGAAATTGTCGCTGTCGGCGTCGTCGGTGCCAAGGCTGCCGCGCTGCTGCTTCATCTTGTCGGCGGTCTGCCAGCAGCGGATAATGGTTTCGCCCACGCGGCCCATCGCCTGGCTATCCGACGACATCATCGAGAAAGCGCCCAGGTCGTGGAGGATGTCCTCTGCCGCGATGGTTTCCTTGCGGATGCGGCTGTCGGCGAAGGCGACATCCTCGGCGATGCGCGGGTCGAGATGGTGGCAGACCATCAGCATGTCGAGATGTTCCTCGATCGTGTTGACGGTGTAGGGCCGGGTCGGGTTGGTGGAGGATGGCAGGACGTTGGGCAGGCCCGCCAGCTTGATGATGTCGGGCGCATGGCCGCCGCCTGCGCCCTCGGTATGGAAAGCGTGGATGGTGCGGCCCGCAAACGCGCCGATCGTGCTTTCGACGAAGCCTGCTTCGTTCAGCGTGTCGGTGTGGATCGCGACCTGAATGTCATACTCGTCCGCGACCGACAGGCAGCAGTCGATGGCGGCGGGCGTGGTGCCCCAATCTTCGTGCAGTTTGAGGCCGCAGGCACCCGCGCGGATCATCTCGACCAGCGCGGCTGGCTGGCTGGCATTGCCCTTGCCCATCAGGCCGAAATTCATCGGCATGGTTTCAAGCGCCTGGAGCATTCGGCCGATATGCCAACTGCCCGGCGTGCAGGTGGTCGCCAGCGTGCCATGCGCCGGGCCGGTGCCGCCGCCCAGCATCGTGGTGATGCCTGCGTTGAGCGCTTCGTCCACCTGTTGCGGGCAGATAAAATGGATATGCGCGTCGATGCCGCCTGCGGTCAGGATGCGTCCTTCGCCCGCGATGATCTCCGTGCCGGGGCCGATGGGGATGGTGACGCCGGGCTGGACGTCCGGGTTGCCGGCCTTGCCGATGGCGGCGATGTAGCCATCGCGGATGGAGACGTCCGCCTTGATGATCCCCCAATGGTCGAGGATCAACGCGTTGGTGATGACCGTGTCGGGTGCGCCGTCCGCGCGCGACATTTGGCTTTGGCCCATGCCGTCGCGGATCACCTTGCCGCCGCCGAACTTCACTTCCTCGCCATAGACGGTGCGGTCCTCCTCGACGCGGATGAGGAGGGAGGAGTCGCCCAGCCGCACGCGGTCGCCAACGGTGGGGCCGAACATGCCAGCATAGGCGCGGCGGGACATGGTTATGGGCATGAGGCGGCCTTCCGTTCGTTTCGAGCGAAGTCGAGAAAC
>MIAK01000055.1:135201-164805 GCA_001829085.1 Sphingomonadales bacterium RIFCSPLOWO2_12_FULL_63_15
TTCTCGACTTCGCTCGAAACGAACGGCTGATGTGATGCCATTCATCACAATTCCCCCATCACATCGCCGCGGAAACCGATGACGATGCGGTCGCCTGCATAGGGGATGAGTTGCACGTCGCGGCTTTGGCCCGGTTCGAAGCGGACGGCGGTGCCCGATGGGATGTCGAGGCGATAGCCGCGCGCGGCATCGCGATCGAACAGCAGGGCCGGGTTGGTTTCGGCGAAATGATAATGGCTGCCGACCTGGATCGGCCGGTCACCGCTATTGGCGATGGTGAGGGTGATGGGGGTGCGGCCTTCGTTGAGCAGGATGTCGCCGGGGACGGGGAGGATTTCGCCGGGGATCATGCGCCGTGCTCCCGCGAAAGCAGGAGCCCAGGGTTGCCGGGCGCAGCGTTTGCCGCTCTGGGTTCCTGCTTTCGCAGGAACACGGGGAGGGGCATCAGGCCGTTCACCGGATCGGCCGATGCACGGTGACGAGTTTCGTCCCATCCGGGAAGGTCGCTTCCACCTGAATGTCGTGGATCATCTCGGCTATCCCCTCCATCACCTGATCGCGGGTCAGGACGTGGCCGCCGCTGGCCATCAGGGCGGCGACCGACTGGCCGTCGCGGGCGCCTTCGACGACATGGTCGGTGATCAGCGCGATCGCTTCGGGATGGTTGAGCTTGACGCCGCGCGCCAGTCGATTGCGCGCGACCATGGCGGCCATTGCGACCAGCAGCTTGTCTTTTTCGCGTCCTGTCAGGTTCATGGCGTCAGCAATAGCAGATGGTGGGCATGGAGGGCGATAGGCCGAATATCGCGGCGCGCAACACGCCCGCCGCGCGCATGACATCCTTGCGCAGCGCGTGGGGATCGTTGCGGGTGAGGCGCAGGATCAGCAATTCATCGAATCTGGTCGCGCCGCCGGTCGGGGCTTCGACCAACGTGCGCGCGAGGTCGAGATAGTCGGCGGCGTCTGGCCCGGCATAGACGAGCGTGGCGACCGCGCTGGCATCGCCAAAGCCGAAGGGCGCGCGGCCTGCGGTGGCGAAGTCGCCCTCGATATGCAGTGCGTCGGCCCAGACCAGCCGCCCGCCGCGCCGGATACGCCAGCTATCGTGGATCAGGCCGCTTTGATAGGTTTCCCCCATCGCGCCGCGCCCCAGCACCAGCATTTCCATCGCCAGCATCCGCGCGTCTGGGGCCATGTCGGCGCTCAGCGTGCGGCGCATACGGCTGCGGTCGAACAATATCGCTTCCTGCGCCAGCCATTCGCAGGTCGCGCCCGCGCCAATAGTGATGCTCGTGTCGATGCGGGTGGGTTCATCCTCGTCCAACGCGCGGTAGAGCTTTTCGGCGGCCTGCGGCACGATGGTCGCGCAGACGCCCGGATCGACGATGATGTCGAGCGCCAGCCGATCCCCGCCGGTCAGCCCGCCGCAGGTGGTGACGGTGACGGCGAGCGGAAAGTCGCCATCGCGGCCTTCGGGGAACAGTAGCCGCGCGGGTGCGACCTGCATCATGTCGCGGATGCCGCGCGGCCCGAACGCCACCATGGCGCGGCCATCGACGCGCTGGTGCCGGGATTTGGGAGGCACGGTAATGGCGCGTTGCACGGTCATGGACACCATCTGATCAGGCGCGGGTGGTCGGGACATGGGGTATATGACGTATGGGGTGGGGGATAGCGGCGATACTGTTCCCCGGCGGAAGCCGGGGTCCAGGGTCCCAAGCGCTGTGTCATGTGGCCCTGGGCCCCGGCTTTCGCCGGGGAACGGGATTGCGTGTTTGGGCGGTGCGTGATCAGGTGGTCGGACGCCGCCGCCCACCCCGCCCATAAGTTGGATCGACCTTCTCGGTCTTGCCATCCTTTGCGGCCTTTTCGCCGTAGAAGGGCTGGCCATGCTCAGTCGTCAGGTCGGACAGGAAGCCCGCCTGCCGGATACCCTTCTTGCGCATCGCTACGCCGGTCAGGCAGGCGTGCATGATGAAATTGGCGTTGAGCGCGCTGCGATAGGTGGGGTCCAGCACGGGGGCGAGTTCGACGATTTCGAAGCCGACCAGTTCATTTTCTGCGCAAAGCCGCCGCACGATCGGGATCGCCTCGCGCATCGTCAGGCCGCCGGGGACGGGCGTGCCGGTGCCGGGTATGAAGGCCGGGTCCAGCACATCCACGTCGAAGGAGATGAAGATCTTCTTGCCGCTCTCGCGCGCTTCCTTGAGTGCGCGCTCCATCGTCGCGGGCCAGCCATTTTTCTCGATCTCCGGCATCGCATGGTAGCGCACGCCATTGTCGCGCATCCATTCGAAACCTTCTTTTTCGGGCCAGGGGCCGCGCAGGCCGACCTGGATGTAATTTTTGCCCAGGACATGGCCTTCCTTGACCGCGCGATAGACGGGGGCGCCATGGGTGATGAAATGCACGCCGCCCTTGCCCGCATCATAATGCGAATCGAAATGGACGACGCCGAAGCTGCCCTTGCCATGGACATCGGCAAGGCCAGCGACATCGCTATATTCGAGGCTATGGTCGCCGCCGACGATGAAGGGCAGCGCGCCGGTGCGGGCGATTTCGGCTACGCGCTCGCGGACATGGGCGACGGTGCGTTCGGTCGACATATTGTCGATGGCGATGTCGCCATAATCGACGATCTTCAATTCCTTGGACGGATCGACCATCGTGTACATGTCGATGCCGCCCGCGCCATACTGAGTGCGCATCGCCGATGGGCCGCCCTTGGCCCCGCGATAGCCCGATCCCATGTCGAGCGGCGCGCCGACGATGGCGACGTCCACTTTGCCTGCGACCAGATCTTCGGGGAAGATCGCGACGGGTGCGCCAGCGAAAGTGGCGATGCCGCCGCCATAGACGCCGCCGCCGCGCCCATTGGCATAATAGCTCAGTTCAAACGGCCCGGCTTCGCGCTTGGGGTCGAGGCCGGATGGGCGGCGCAGTTTCCAGCCGTTGAAATCCTCATTGTCGATATCGAGCGGGATTGCCGCCATGTCCGTCTTGGCATTGAATTTCGCGGCCGCGACCGCGTCCATCATCGCCTCGATATAGGCGTCGATTTCCTGCGGGCTCTTGGTCGCCAGCCGCTCGAACAATTTGTCGTAGGAACCGGCGAACATTTCGGCCGGGTCGGATGTCAGGAACTCGCGCTTGGCCTTGGGCAAATCCTTGATCTTGGCCTCCAGCGCGGGGGGAATAGTCGGCTTGTCGGACTGGGCGATCACCGCCGCCGACGAAATCACCGTCGCCATCAGCAATGCGCCCAGCGCCATGCGTTTCATCGTCATCTCATTCCCCCGAACCCTGGTCCATTCTGCCCGGCAGGCTAGGGCAGGGGTGCGCGTCTGGCAAATGGGGTGATTGACGTAGCGGCTGAGCAACAGACCCGGACCCTGCGTGCAAGGTCCGGGTCTTGGCAGCGGCCATGGGAGCGGCGATTATCGTCTGCCTACGTGGTCGGGACTCCTGCGAGCAATCCCGGCCAAGGCGATAGCAGCGGGCCGGAGCGCGGCCCTACGTCAAACGCCCTATCGAGGCGCTTTGGCGGTTCCGGTAGCGCCGCCCTATGTTGATCGCGTCGCTGTTCCTGTTGTGGATGGTCGTCATCCTGCTGGTGGTGGCGGTGGTCGCCCTGTCGCGGCAAGTGCGGGCGATGCAGGATGGGGTGGGGGCGGTTGCGCCCCGCGCCGTGGTGGCCGTGCCTGGCCGCGCTGCCCCGGTGGTGAGCGCGCCGACGCTGGCGGGCGATATGCTGACCATCGGCGGGCCGAGTGCGGACGGGCGCGCGCAATTGCTGTTGTTCATCGCGCCCGGTTGCGCCGCCAGCCGTTCCGCCGTGCGCGACGCGCTGGCGCTGACGAACCGCACGCAGTTGCGGCTGCTGTTCCTGGGCGAAGGGCGGGCGGAGGACTATGCCGACATGCTGCGCCAGCATCGCATCCGCAACACCGACATCATCCTCAATGCGCAGGTCGGCGCGGATTTCCGTATCGGCACGCGCCCCAGCGCAGCGTTGATCGACGCAGGCGGGCGGCTGCTGGCGCGTGGGGCGATCGACGGGCGCGCGCAACTCGAAGCCTTGTTGGCGCATGGGCAGGCTGACGCGGCTGCTGGGCAGGATACGGATACAAAAATTGTGGCGCTGGCGTCATGAACCGGCTGGACAGGGCGCGGCGATCGGGCATCTTGGGCGGGGCATGAGAGGGAATGCGGGTATGGCGATCAGTCTGACGGTGAACGGCGTAGCGCGGCAGGTGGCGGGCGACCCCGCCAAGCCGCTGCTATGGGTGCTGCGCGAGGATCTGGACATGGTGGGAACCAAGTTCGGGTGCGGGGCAGGGCTGTGCGGCGCCTGCACCGTCCATGTCGATGGCAATGCCGTGCGATCGTGCCAGACGCCGCTGGGCGATGTGCAGGGGACGAAGATCACAACCATCGAGGGTGTGGCGAAAACGGCGGTGGGCCAGCGCATCGTCGATAGCTGGATCGCGCAGGACGTGCCGCAATGCGGCTATTGCCAGGCCGGGCAGATCATGAGCGCGACCGCACTGCTCAGCCAGACGCCCAAGCCCAGCGACGAGGAGATCGATGCGGCGATGATGGGCAATCTGTGCCGTTGCTCCACCTATGTCCGCATCCGCGCCGCGATCAAGGCGGCCGCCGCATGAGCGCCGCGATCCTCTCCCGCCGGGGTTTCATCTCCGCTTCGCTGCTCGCAGGTGGCGGCTTGTTGTTCGACTTGGCTGTGCCGATGGCGCAGGCGGCGGACGGCACGCCGGTCGTCCTCAATGCCTTCATCCGCATCCTGCCCGACAATCGCGTCATCATCGGCGCGAAAAATGCCGAGATCGGCCAGGGTGCCAAGACGATGCTGCCGATGATGATCGCCGAGGAACTGGACGTCGACTGGGCGCAGGTCACGGTGGAGCAGACCCATGCCGACGCCGCGATCTTCGGGGGCCAGAGCGCAGGCGGCAGTCGCACGACGCCGCGCGAATGGATCCCCACGCGCCAGGCCGGCGCGGCGGCGCGGGCGATGTTGGTTGCAGCGGCAGCGGCGCAATGGGGCGTTGGCGTGGCGACGCTGACGACTGGTAGCGGCAAGGTGACTGATCCCAAATCCGGCAAGTCGGTGGCCTATGCGGCGCTGGCGGCCGCGGCGGCGAGGCTGCCTGCGCCTGACCCCGCCACGCTCACGCTGAAAGACCCCGCCAGCTTCCGCATCATCGGCCAGTCGGTTGTCGGGGTCGATACCCCGGCCATCGTCGCGGGCAAGCCGCTGTTCGGGATCGATTTCAAGCTGCCCGGCATGGTGTACGCGGTGCTGGAAACCTGCCCGGCCTTTGGCGGCACGTTCACATCGGCCAATCTGGACGCGGTCAAGGCGCTGCCGGGCATCGCTCATGTGCTGCCGATCACGGGCGATGGCACGGCGGAATCGGGCTATGATGGCGTTGCGATCCTCTCGACCAGCTGGTGGAGCGCGAACAAGGCGCGCGAGACGTTGAAGGTCGAATGGGACACCAGCGCTGTCGCTGGCTTCTCGACCGAAAGCTATGCCACGCAGGCTGTGGCGCGGGAGAAGGCGAAGGCCGATACCGACATCACGCGGACGGGTGACGTGGACGCGGCTTTTGCGTCGGCGGCGAAAGTCGTCAGCGCAGACTATAGCTACCCCTTCCTCGCCCATGCGACGCTGGAGCCGCAAAATTGCACAGCCCTGTTCAAGGATGGGGCGATCGAAATCTGGGCGCCGACGCAGAACCCGGAAAATGGGCGCGGGCTGGTGGCCAAGGCGCTGAACCTGTCGCCGGAGAAGATCCGCATCAATTTCTCGCGCATCGGCGGCGGCTTCGGGCGGCGGTTGATGAACGATTATATGGTGCAAGTGGCGAAGATCGCGGCGCAGTTGCCGGGCGTGCCGGTCAAGCTGCTCTTCAGCCGCGAAGACGATATGCGCCGCGATTTCTATCGTCCGGCGGGTTGGCACGGGTTCCGCGCGGCGCTGGACAAGGGCGGCAGGCTCACGGCGTTTCACGACCATTTCGTGACCTTTGGCAAGGATGGCAAGGCGGTGCGCGGTGGCGATCTGCCCGCGCATGAACTGCCCGCCGGGCTGATCGACCATGTACTGCTGGAACAAAGTTTCCTGCCGACCAACATGCCGACCGGCTGGCTGCGCGCGCCAGGCTCCAATGCGCTGGGTTTCGTGACACAGGCTTTCATGGACGAGGTTGCGGTTGCGGCGGGCAAGGACTTGCCCGGCCTGATGCTAGACTTGCTCGCCGATCCCAAGGAATTGCCGCGCGGCACCAACCAGCCGCCCTTCGTCACCGCGCGCGCCAAGGGCGTGATCGAGAAGGTGGTGGCGATGGCCAACTGGTCCGGCCGCAAGGCGTTGCCCAAGGGGCGGGGCCTGGGCTTTGCCTTCTATTACAGCCATATGGGCTATTTCGCCGAGGTGCTGGACGTGGAGGTCGCGGATGGCGTGCCCAAGGTGAAGACCGTCTGGGTCGCGGGCGATGTCGGCAGCCAGATCATCAACCCGATCAATGCGCTGCATCAGGTGCAGGGGTCGGTGATCGAGGGGCTGGGGCAGGCGCTCGCCGGGCAGGCGATCACGCAGGTCGCGGGCGCGGTCGAGCAGGGCAATTTCGACACCCACCCGCTCCAACGCATCCCCGACACCCCCGCCATCATCGTGGAATTCGTGAAGACCGACTATCCGCCGACAGGCCTTGGCGAACCGGCCTTGCCGCCGGTCATCCCTGCGCTGGTCAACGCGATCCATGCGGCGACGGGGAAGCGGATACGCAGCCTGCCGGTGACGGCGGAGATGCTGAACGCCTGATCCTACCCGACGGAGAGGCGGGCCGACGCTCGACCTGCCCGGCCATGCGGGTTAGGGAGGCGGCATGAGGATGAGACGATTTGCCGCGCTGGGCGGTGCGGGCGCGGTGGCGCTGTTGCTGTCGGCCTGTGGTGGCGGTCAATATCGGCCGGTGCGCGACGTGCCGGTCAAGATCGGCCCGCCCTATGTCGTGCGTGGCGTTACCTACACGCCTGCGGCTGATCCGGGCTATGACATGCTGGGCTATGCCAGCTGGTATGGGTCGGAATCGGGCAATCGCACGGCCAATGGCGAACGATTCCGTCCCGGCTGGGTGACGGCGGCGCATACCAGCCTGCCGCTGCCCAGCTATGTCGAGGTGACGGCGCTGGACACCGGGCGGACGATCGTCGTGCGGGTCAATGATCGCGGGCCTTTTTCCGGGCGTGGGCGGGTGATCGACCTGTCGCGCGGCGCGGCCGAGCAATTGGGCGTGCGGGCGCAGGGGCATGTGCCGGTGCGAGTGCGGCTGGTCGATCCGCCCGAAAAGGATCGCGCGAAGCTGCGCAAGGGCAAGGCGGCACCGCCGCGCCCCTCAGTGCCCGAAGCCACGTTGCGCAAATTGCGCGCGCAGTTGCGCGCGGCGGGGCTGTAAGCGGCGGAAAGCGCCGATCGCGGCATTTGCCCGCTTGACGGGGCGGGATGAGCCGCATATGTGCCCACATCTCGCGGGCCTTCTGGCCCCATGGCGATCGTAGCTCAGTTGGTTAGAGCGCCGGTTTGTGGTACCGGAGGTCGGGGGTTCAAGACCCCTCGATCGCCCCATCTTCTCCCTTCCACCCTGATGCCGCGCATATTTGCCGGTCAGGCGGGAAGGGGCTTCGCAGCATCGCGATTGCGCCCTATAGCCCCCGGCATGACCGATGCGCGCGACAAGGGGCTGACCCTCAATCCCAAATATGACGACCATGGCCTGATCACGGCGGTGGTGACCGATGTGGACAGCGGCGACGTGCTGATGGTCGCGCATATGAATGCGCAGGCGCTGGCGCTGACGGTCGAGACAGGCCTCGCCCATTTCTGGTCGCGCAGCCGCCAGGCGCTGTGGAAGAAGGGCGAAACGTCCGGCAACATGCTGGCGGTGCGCGATATCCGCATCGATTGCGATCAGGACGCTATTTGGGTGAAGGCGGTCCCTGCCGGGCCTACCTGCCACACCGGCGCGCGCTCCTGCTTCTTCCGCCGGGTCGGCCCCGATGGCCTGAGCGCAGTCGATTAGGGCGTCGATGCGGCGATCCGGCCTTGTCCTATCCTGCCTGATGCTGGCGGCGTGCCAGCCTGCCGCCGTTTCCAACGACATGGCGGCCGATACGGGCGGTGGCCTGCCTGCGTCCGGGCTGGAGCGCGCCGCGATCGAAAGTGGCGTCATCACCGATGCGGCCAAGATTTCGCCGGTCGGGCTGTTCCAGCGCCGCCACGAAGCCGGGCGCGATGCGCTGTGCGTGGTGCCGGGTGCCAAGGGAACGCTGCGCTTCGGCCTGGAAGCCAATTTCGGCGAGCAGCTCGCCTGCCGGGGGCAGGGGACCGCGCGGCGTGCGGGCGACAAGCTGATCCTGCGCTTTGCCAGCGGCGATCGCTGCATCATCGTCGCCCAATATGATGGCGATCAGGTTGCGCTGCCGGGTGTCGTGGATCTCGCCTGTGCGCGGCTCTGCGATGGGCGTGGTACGCTGGAGGGGGTCAGTTTCCCCCGCATCGCGGGTGATGCAGGCACGGCTTTGCGTGCGCAGGGGACAGGTGGCGACCCGCTCTGCAAAAGCTGAACGCGCTGGGTCAATGCCCGATATAGCGCCCCGGCCGGTGATTGACGATCAGCACGGCATTGATCGCCGCCGCCGACAGGATCGACAACGCAAAGCGGTCGGCGCTCAGCAGCGGTAGCGATGTCAGCAGGATGATGGCGTCGCCGATCATCTGGGTGCGGCCCGCATTCCATCCCCGTGTCTTTTGCAGCGTGAGCGCGACGACGCCCAACCCGCCGACGCCCGCGCCATGGCGCGCGATGGCGAGAATACCGAAACCGATGATCGACCCGCCGAACAGCGCAGCAAAGAGCGGACTGACCCGCGCCAGTTCCAGCGCCAGCGGCATCATCGTGCCCAGCCCCATGATGGCGATATTGGCGAACAGCGTTTTCAGGCCGAAGGCCGCGCCCATCGCCCGGCCGGCGAACAGGAAGAAGGGGATGTTGATCAGCAGGAACAGCGTCGCCGGCGACCAGTGGATCAGATAGGACAGCAGCAGCGCAATGCCCGCCATGCCACCCGTCACCAGATTGGCCTGTTTGAGCAGCATCAGCCCCATGGCGATGAAAGCGCAGCCCAGCGCAATGGCATAGCCATCTTCGGCGAGATTATGCGGGCGGGGGGCGGGGAAGGCGTGCGTGGGAGTCATGGCGTGTCCGTCAAGCGTTACGCCCCGGTCATCCTCTTGCCCTGCCGCTGCTCATACAGCGGACGCGCGCCACTGCAAGAGGCTGCGCTTATCCGCCAGTGTCGATCTGTGCCGGGCCATATTGGTCGATCGCCTGGAACAGCAGCGTCAGCGCCGCGCGTTCCTCCGCCACGATCTCCGGCCGCCACACTTCGAACAACAGGATGACGCGGGTATCGGCGCTGCGGTTCCACGCCTCATGTTCGATACTGTCGTCGAAGATCAGCATCTCGCCCCGCCGCCAGGTGCGCGTTTCCGCGCCGACGCGCAGCGCGCAATCAGGGGGCGTCAGCAGCGGCAGGTGGCAGATGAGCCGCGTGTTGAGCAGGCCATGATGGGGTGCGATATGCGTGCCGGGCTTGAGCAGCGACCACAGCGCCATCGGCGATCGCCCTTCGATCACCGGCATCTGTGCGTGTTGGAGCGCGGCCATGACGGCTGGGCAGCGCGCGGCATGGTCGGCCACCGGCGCGCCGCTCTGCCAGAAATAATAGGCGCCCCAGCTGGGATCGTCGCGCAATTTGTTGTTGGGCGCGGGACGCTCCTTGGGCGTCTGGACATAGGGCGCGAAGTCCGGCGCGCCCGCGCGCACCGCCGCCAGTTCAGCGACGATCGCGTCGGTCATCGCCTCCATCGGCGCGACCCAGTCGAATTCGCTGCGCTCGTAAAAGGCGCGCTGAGGTAGGCCGGGGAAATAGAACATGCTGGGCTGCTGCAGATATATCTCGCGCTTGCCGAGCAGCAGGTCGGTGGCGAGCGCGATGCGGGGCAGCGGTGGCAAGTCGCGGATCGCGGCGGTCAGATGATCTTCGAAGCGCTGGCTCGATTGGGCGATGGAGTCTTGCGCCTGTTGCAGCAGGGGTTGGAGTTGCGGCGGTGCGCCATGGGCGGCCGCTTGCGCCAGCGCGGTGCGCCGCCAGCTGATCGCCCCGCGATCGTCACCGCGCGCCTGCGCATTATGGCCCATGGCGAGCAGGGCGGGGAGGTTGCGCGGATCGCCCGCCAGGATCGTGCGTAGCGCCTCCGCCTCGCCATCCCGATCGCCCAGCCGGTTGCAGACCTGCGCCAGCAGCATCGGCGGCGGCGCGGCCATCTGCGCCAGCGTTGCGCGTGCCTTGGCCGCATCGCCGCCGCGCAGCGCTACCAATGCGGCCTGGGCCAGCGCCTCTTCTCTTGCCTGATCGCTCATGCGCCTGCCTTATCGAGGACGGGCGCTGCGGCAAAGCGGCTTATTCGGCCGGAACCGCGATCATGCGCGTGGTCCGCTGTTGCAGCGCGATCGACAGCAGGAAGACAGCGAGGCCACCCAGCGCCAGCGCGGCACCGATCCAGCCGGTCGAGGTCAGGCCATAGCCCGCCGCAATCGCCATGCCGCCGAGCCACGGGCCAAGCGCATTGGCGACGTTGAAGGCGCTATGGTGCAGCGCGGCCGCCAGTGTCTGCGCGTCGCCCGACACATCCATCAACCGCGCCTGCAACGGCGTGCCAAGCCCGCCGCCCGCGCCGATCAGGAAGATGATGAGGCTCAGCGTCCAAATATTGCCCGCCATCAGGGGGAACAGCGCCAGTGCGCCCGCGCTCCACAACAGCACGATGATGACGGTGCGGTTGAGCGCCCGGTCGGCCATCCAGGCGGCGACGAGGTTGCCGATCGTCATGCCGACGCCGAAGATCATCAGGATCAGCGGCACCCAGACTTCGGACACGCCGGTCACTTCGATCATGGTCGACGCGACATAGGTGTAGACCGCGAACAGCCCGCCAAAACCGATCGCGCCGGTCAGCAGCGTCAGCCAGACTTGCGGCTTGGCGAGCGCGGTCAGTTCGCGCGCGGCGCTCGCCTTGGGGTCGCCTGCGTCGCGCGGGGCGTAGAGCGCCACCAGCGTCATTGTCGCGATGGCGAGGGCCGTTACCACGAAAAAGCCTGAGCGCCAGCCCAGCGCCTGCCCCATCCAGTTGGCGACGGGCACGCCCAGCACCGTGGCGATGGTGAGGCCCGACATGACCCGCGCGATGGCTTGTGCTCGCTTTTCGATCGGCACCAGCTTGGCGGCCACCAGCGCGGCGACGCCGAAATAGGCCCCATGCGGCACGCCGCTCAGGAAGCGGAAGGCGAGCATCCAGCCATAGCTGGGCGACAGCGCGGACAGGCCATTGCCGATCGCGAACAGCGCCATCAGGCCGATCAGCAGCTTGCGACGCGGCAGCCGTGCGCCAAAGGCGGCGATCACCGGTGCGCCTGCCACCACGCCCAAAGCATAGGCGCTGATCGCATGGCCGGCGGTCGGCACGTCGATGCCAAGGTCGCGGGCGAAGAAGGGCAGCAGGCTCATCGCCGCAAATTCGGTGGTCCCGATCGCAAAAGCGCCAACGGCAAGCGCGAAAAGGACGAGCGCGGGTTGCGCCTGGTGGGGGCGGGTGCCCATGGCTTTGCTCCATGCTGCAATGCAAAATAGCGGAAGCGCGGCAGATGGGCTTCATGACAACGCTGGTCAAGATCGCGGGTGCGTGAGTTTATTGCAAGTGCTGTGGTGCCCGACGCAATCCAGACGGCGGGTTTCGGCCGCTGCGCCCTACCGGGCAGATTGCGCCCGGCCACGCACCCTTCCGCGTCATCATGCGTTTCTCGCCCATAGTCCGGGAGAGAATTGCCTTGAACCACCACCGCCTGCTGCCTCGCCATATGCTTTTGCTCTCCGCGCTGTTGTGCAGTGCGTGCAATGTGTCCGTTACCGATGCCAATGACAGCGCGCCAGCGGCCAACGCCGCCGCACCGGTCAACGGCACTGTCGCTGCACCGGCTGCTGCTAACGAAGCCTATGATTTTCAGGTCGTAAGGGAGCAGAATGCTTGGCAGGCCGACCGCATATTTCAGGCGCAGGTTCAACTCGACCGCTGGGGGTTCTCGCCCGGCGTACTGGACGGCAAGGATGGCATGTCGTTCAAGGCTGCGGTGCGCGGTTTTCAAGAGGCGAACAAACTGCCCGTAACCGGCGACTATGACCAGAAGACCGCGATCGCCTTGCTGGAAGGCGAAGCGCGGCCGACCACCTGGCTGGTGCGCATCCCGGCCGACTTTGCGCGCGGTCCGTTTTTCGACATGCCCAAGGGGATGACTGAAAAGGCGGGGCTTCCGGCGCTGACCTACCGCAATTTGCTCGAAAAGCTCGCCGAGCGTTTCCACACTACGCCGGAATTTCTCGTGTCGATCAATGCGCCGGGCGCCAAGGTCGGTGCGGGCACCACCATTCGCGTGCCCGCAATCGAGAACCAGGCGGTGGCGCAGATCGAGGGTGATGAACGCGGCTGGGGTGAGACGCTCGCCAGCCTTGGCGTCGCGAAGGACCAGCCGCAGGCCGATCATCTGGTCGTCGACAAGTCCGAGGGGCTGCTCAAAGTCTATGACGCCGACAATCGCCTGATCGCGCAGTTTCCGGCCACCATGGGGTCAGAGCATGATCCGCTGCCGCTCGGCGAGTGGACGATCAAGGGCGTCGCCCGCAATCCCGACTATCATTACAATCCCGCACTCTTCTGGGATGCCGGGGCGACTGACGAGAAGGCGGTGTTGAAGCCTGGTCCCAACGGCCCGGTCGGTGTCGTGTGGATCGACCTGTCGAAGGATCATTACGGCATCCACGGCACGCCCGAACCCCAGACGATCGGCCGGACCGAGAGCCATGGCTGCGTCCGCCTGACCAATTGGGATGCGGCGCGACTGGCGCAGATGGTCAAGCCGGGGACGAAGGCGAAGTTCCAGGCATAGGGCCATGCCGACGACCTTTCCCTGGCGTCGCTGGCTATGGGGCGCAGGCGCGGTCGCGCTGTGCATCGCCTTCGCGCACTATTGCGTGCAGATCGTGCCAGCCGATGCGCCGCTGCCCGCCGATAAAGCCCCTGCCGCCCATTCTGTACCGGGTGCGTTGCTGATCCCGGTCGAAGGCGTACCCGCCTCCGCGCTGACCGACACCTTCACCCAGGCCCGTGCCTTGAGCGAAAGATCGCACGACGCCATCGACATCATGGCGGCGCGAGGCAGGGCGGTGCTGGCTGTTGCCGATGGCCGGATCGACAAAATCCATTGGAGCGAGGAGGGCGGGCGCACCGTCTATCAGCGCGCGCCCGATGGACGCACACTCTATTATTACGCGCATCTCGATCGCTACGCGCCGGGCCTGCGCGAAGGGCAGATGGTGCGGCGTGGCCAGCGCATCGCGACCGTGGGCAGCACCGGCAATGCGGACCCCGGCGCGCCGCACCTGCATTTCGCCATCCACCGAGCCAGCCCGAACACGTCTTGGCACGGCGGCAACCCCATCAATCCCTATCCGCTTCTGGCCAAGCCCTGATCCGCTCTGATCGCCCCCTTGCCCTTCGCGCCGTCCCGCTGTAAACGGCCGCCCAGCCTCCCGCGAGGCCGGCTCTTTCACTCTTGGACATATAGGCAGGCTCTTCCCATGAAGATCAGCGGCGTGGACATTCGTCCCGGCAATAATATCGAATATGAGGGCGGCCTGTGGCGCGCTGTCAAGATTCAGCATACCCAGCCCGGCAAGGGCGGCGCCTATATGCAGGTGGAGTTGAAGAACCTCATCGACGGCCGCAAGAACAACGTCCGCTTCCGCTCCGCCGAAAGCGTCGAGCGTATCCGGCTGGATACCAAGGATTTCCAATATCTCTATGCCGAAGGCGACATGCTCGTCTTCATGGACAATGAGACCTATGAGCAGATCAATCTGCCCAAGGAACTGCTCGGCGACGCTGCCGACTTCCTGCAGGACGGCATGGAAGTGACGCTGGAAATGTATGAGGAGCGCCCGATTTCGGTGCAGTTGCCCGACACCATCGAAGCGACGGTTGTGGAAGCCGACGCCGTGGTCAAGGGGCAGACCGCCTCGGCCAGCTACAAGCCCGCGATCCTCGACAATGGCGTCCGCGTCATGGTCCCCCCGCATATCGTCAGCGGCACCCGCATCGTCGTCGATGTGTACGCGCGCGAATATGTAAAACGCGCGGACTGAGCCGACCAGATACGCCCCTCCCTTTCAAGGGAGGGGTTGGGGTGGGTCGCGACCGGAGGGAGCGTCTGACCTGACCCCTGATGTTGCAGGCGATTGCCGTGCAATCGCACCCACCCCCGGCCCCTCCCTGAACAGGGAGGGGGGAGAATTAAAATGGCATCCCATTCAGGCCTTCTCACCGTCATGGAACGCGCCGCGCGCAAGGCGGGCGGCAAGTTGCGGCGCGACTTCGGCGAGGTCGAGCATCTTCAGGTGTCCCGCAAGGGGCCGGCCGACTTCGTGTCGAAGGCGGACGAGCAAGCGGAAAAGACGCTGGTCGAGGAATTGCAGCGCGCCCGGCCCGACTGGGGCTTCCTGCTCGAAGAAGGCGGCGTGATCGAGGGCGACCCGACCAAGCCGCGCTGGATCATCGACCCGCTCGATGGCACCACCAATTTCCTGCACGGCATCCCGCATTTCGCCATCTCGATCGCGGTCGAAGAGCCGCTTTATGGCGGCAAGCGCGAGATCACAACCGGCCTCATCTATCAGCCCTTCACCGACGAAAGCTATTGGGCGGAGAAGAATCGCGGCGCCTGGCGGCATGACCAGCGGCTGCGCGTTTCCGCGCGCCGTGACCTCGCCGATTGCGTCATCTCGACCGGCATCCCCTTCATGGGCCATGGCGACATGGGGCAGTGGGTGCGTATCTTCGGCGCGGTCGCGTCGTCGATTGCGGGTATCCGCCGTTTCGGGGCCGCCTCGCTCGATCTCGCTCATGTGGCGTCGGGCCGCTATGACGGTTTCTGGGAAAGCGGCCTGCAACCTTGGGATGTGGCGGCGGGCATGTTGCTGGTGCGCGAAGCGGGGGGCTTCGTCAGCGATTTTCGCGGTGGCGAGCAGATGATCGAGCGCCGCGAAGTGATCGCGGGCAATGACGCCATCCACAGCAAGTTGCACAAGTTGGTGGCAAACGCCCTGCGCTAAGGTGCAGCTAGGCCAAGCGCTTCAAGCACTTGGCCTTTTTGCGATTCATTCTCACAGCCTTGGCCCCTTGCTTCGCATATGCAGCAGGCCTAAAGCGCCCCGACAACCTTTTCGCCCAGGGGATACCATTGGTCGATCTTGCCCAATATCTGCCGATCCTGCTCTTTTTGGGGATCGCTTTGCTGCTGTCCGGCACGTTCGTTTTCCTGCCGATGCTGGTCGGTCGCCTGACCGGCGCGCATAAGCCGGACCCTGCCAAGCTCAGCGAATATGAATGCGGCTTTCCCGCTTTCGAAGAGCCGCGCAGCCAATATGACGTGCGCTTCTATCTGGTGGCGATCCTCTTCATTATCTTTGATCTTGAAGCGGCATTCCTGTTTCCCTGGGCGGTGAGCCTCGACCAGATCGGCTGGGCCGGCTGGGCGACGATGATGATTTTCATAGCGGAACTGGTGCTCGGTCTCGTCTATGCGTGGAAGAAGGGAGCGCTCGATTGGGAGTAGAACTCTATAACCCGGCGCCCGGCACCTTGCCGCCCGTCGGGACTCAGCCCGATCAGGATTTCTTCAACTCGCTCAACAGCGAAGTGAATGACAAGGGCTTCCTTGTGACCTCGACGGAGGATCTGTTCACTTGGGCGCGCACCGGTTCGCTGTGGTGGATGACCTTCGGTCTCGCCTGCTGCGCGGTCGAGATGATCCACGTCAACATGCCGCGTTACGACATGGAGCGTTTCGGTGCAGCGCCGCGCGCGTCGCCGCGTCAGAGCGACGTGATGATCGTCGCGGGAACGCTGTGCAACAAGATGGCTCCCGCGTTGCGCAAAGTTTACGATCAGATGTCTGAGCCGAAATATGTCATTTCCATGGGCAGCTGTGCCAATGGTGGGGGCTATTATCATTACAGCTATTCTGTAGTGCGCGGGTGCGACCGGATCGTGCCGGTCGACATCTATGTACCGGGTTGCCCGCCGACTGCCGAAGCTTTGCTCTATGGCGTGATGCAGTTGCAGCGGAAGATCCGCCGGATCGGGACGATTGAACGGTAATGACAGGCATGACGTCTCTTTTTCACCGTTCGTTTCGAGCGAAGTCGAGAAACCTGTTCCTGGCACAGTGCGAGCGTATCTCGACTGCGCTCGATACGAACGGAGGTCTGTAATGGGCCATTCCGCACCCCGGATCGCGACCATCGATGGGATCGCGCAGGAAATCGAGGCCTTGTTGGGTTCGATGCTGATCGAAACCGTCGATCATGCCGATGAACTGACCTTCACCGTGTTGCGCGACGCGCTGCCGCAGGCGCTGACGCTGTTGCGGGACCAGGCGCAGTATCAGCAGCTGATGGAGATTGCGGGCGTCGATTATCCCGACCGGCCCGAACGGTTCGAGGTCGTCTATCATCTGCTGTCCGTGACCCGGAACCATCGCGTCCGCGTGAAGGTGTCGACCGACGAGGATATGCCGGTGCCGACCGTCACGCACCTCTGGCCGGTTGCCGGCTGGCTGGAGCGCGAAGTGTTCGACATGTATGGCGTCGTGTTCGACGGCAATACCGACCTGCGCCGCATCCTGACCGATTATGGCTTCAAGGGGCATCCGCAGCGCAAGGACTTCCCGCTGACCGGCTATGTCGAATTGCGCTATTCCGAGGAAGACAAGCGCGTCGTCTATGAGCCGGTGAAACTGGCGCAGGATTTCCGCAGCTTCGACTTCATGTCGCCATGGGAAGGCGCCGAATATATCCTGCCCGGCGACGAGAAGGCGCCGCAGGCCCCCGGCGCACCGACGCCCGCACCTGCTGCCCCGCCGCCGCCTGCTGCGCCCAAGGGAGATCCCGCGGCATCGACGCCCAAGACGACCGAGAAGAAGGCCGACACCGGGGCTGGCGAAGCGGCGAACAAGGCCTCTCAAGTCAAGTCGGACGATGCGCCGACCAAGGCGGCTTCGGCCACTGATGAAGGCGAAGGCGTCGCCAAGCCGGAGGATAAGGCATGAGTGCCGCTATCACCGTCGTCATCCCAGCGAAGGCTGGGATCTCCCTTTTCTTGAGCGCTGCGCCAAAGGCCAGTGAGACCCCAGCGTTCGCTGGGGTGACGGGGATGTATCATGGCTGATTATCTCGACGAACTGGAGCATCGCACCGATGCGTCGGACCCGACCTACGGCGATACCGAGATCCAGAATTATACGATCAATTTCGGCCCGCAGCATCCCGCGGCGCATGGCGTGTTGCGCCTCGTCATGGAGCTGGAAGGCGAGATCGTCGAGCGCTGCGACCCCCATGTGGGCCTGTTGCATCGCGGCACCGAAAAGCTGATCGAATATAAGACCTATCTCCAGGCTTTGCCCTATTTCGACCGGCTCGATTATTGCTCGCCGCTCGGCATGGAGCATAGCTATGTGCTGGCGATCGAGAAGCTGCTAAACCTCGAAGTCCCGCTGCGCGCACAATATCTGCGCGTGTTCTTCGCGGAACTGACACGCATCTGCAATCACATGCTCAACCTGGGTTCGCACGTCATGGACGTCGGCGCGATGACGCCGAACCTGTGGATGTTCGAAATCCGCGAGGATTGCCTCAACTTCTTCGAGCGCGCATCGGGTGCGCGGATGCACAGCGCCTATTTCCGTCCCGGCGGCGTGCATCAGGATGTGCCGCTCAAGCTGCTGACCGACATCGCCGACTGGCTCGACACCCGCCTGCCGCGCCTGTTCGAGGATGCGATCAGCCTGGTCGCCGACAACCGCATCTTCAAGCAGCGCAATGTCGATATCGCCGTGGTCAGCAAGGAAGACGCGCTGAAATGGGGCTTTTCTGGTCCCATGATCCGCGGCTCCGGCATCCCCTGGGATATCCGCAAGTCGCAGCCTTATGACGTCTATGACCGGGTGGATTTCGACGTGCCCGTCGGCACCAATTTCGACTGTTATGACCGTTTCATGGTCCGCGTCGAAGAAGTCCGCCAGTCCGCGCGCATCATGAAACAGTGCCTCAACGACATGCCCGAAGGCCCGATCGCGAGCTTCGACCGCAAGGTCTCGCCGCCCAAGCGTGGCGAGATGAAGCGGTCGATGGAAGCGCTGATCCACCACTTCAAACTCTATACCGAGGGCTTTCATGTCCCTGCGGGCGAAGTCTATGTCGCGACGGAAAGCCCCAAGGGTGAGTTCGGCGTCTATCTGGTCGCGGACGGCTCCAACAAACCCTATCGCTGCAAGATCCGCCCTACCGCCTTCTCGCACCTGCAGGCGATGGACTTCATGATGAAGGGCCATATGCTCGCCGACACCACCGCCGTCCTCGGCGCGATGGACATCGTGTTCGGGGAGTGTGACCGGTGAGTTATTCCATTCTCGTCATCCCAGCGAAGGCTGGGATCCCTCTTTTCTTTGACGCTGCTCCTCAAGGCAGTGAGATCCCAGCGTTCGCTGGGATGACGGTGAACTAATGGCTGACGCACCCCATATCCCCGACGAAACCGAAACCCGCGCGCGCTGGGGCAATTTCGCGTGGACGGCGGAAAATGCCGAGCAGGTGAAGACCATCATCGCGCGCTATCCCGGCGGTCGCCAGCAGTCCGCCGTGATGCCGCTGCTCGACTTGGCCCAGCGACAGGTTGGCGCGGAAACGCAGACGCAAGGCTGGCTGCCCGTGCCGGTGATGGAGTTTATCGGCGATCAGCTCGATATGCCCTATATGCGCGTTTACGAAGTCGCGACCTTCTACACCATGTACAATCTGGCGCCGGTCGGTCGCTATCATGTGCAGGTGTGCGGTACGACGCCCTGCATGTTGCGCGGCTCCGACGATGTGTTCGCGGCCTGCAAGAATAAGGGTCTGGTCAAGGGCGCGACGACGCCGGACGGCCTGTTCACGCTGACCGAAGTCGAATGCCTGGGCGCCTGCGCCAATGCGCCGATGGTCCAGATCAACGACGATAATTTCGAAGACCTGACCTATGACAGCATGAGCGCGGTGCTGGAAACGCTCGCCGCTGGTGGCCAGCCCAAGATCGGTCCGCAGATCGAGCGCCAGACAAGCTGCCCGGAGGGTGGCCCGACTGCCTTGAAGGACATGGCGGCCGAGAATCATGATTATCGGGGGGAGTGGGCGTGATCCGTTTGGCTTTCCCCCAATGTCCGTTCGCTTCGAGCGTAGTCGAGAAGCGGCTAGCGCTGCGCGGGCGTGTCTCGACTTCGCTCGACACCAACGGATGTGATGTATCGGGGGCCGCCGCATGAATGCGCTCATCGCCATCATCCTGGGCCTCATCGTCTTCGTGATCGCGCTCAAGGTCATCGGCGCGGTTTTGGGGCTGGTCATCGGGCTGGGCCTCGCCGTTGTCGCATATTTCGTGGCTGAAAAACTGATCGGAAAGGGCCGCTGATGGCCGACGACACCGCAATTGCTGCGCCTCCTCCTCCGCCGCCGTTCGTCGGCCCGCTGGAGGACAAGGACCGCATCTTCACCAACGTTCATGGTTTTCAGGATTGGGCCATCGACGCGGCGATGAAACGCGGCGATTGGGACAATACCAAGGATCTGCTGAGCCTGGGCCAGGACGCGATCATCGACATCATCAAGGCGTCGAACCTGCGCGGCCGTGGCGGTGCGGGCTTCCCGACCGGCATGAAGTGGAGCTTCATGCCCAAGGAAAGCAAGGATGGTCGTCCAAGCTTCCTGGTCATCAACGCCGACGAATCCGAGCCGGGTAGCTGCAAGGACCGCGAAATCGTCCGCCACGATCCGCACAAGCTGATCGAAGGCGCGCTGATCGCCGGTTTCGCGATGCGCGCGCGTGCCGCCTATATCTATATTCGTGGCGAGTTCATCTACGAAGCCAAGGTGTTGTTCGCCGCCGTCGAGCAGGCCTATGCCAAGGGATTCCTGGGCAAGAATGCCTGCGGCTCCGGCTATGATTTCGACGTCTTCGTCCATCGCGGCGCGGGCGCCTATATCTGCGGCGAGGAAACCGCGCAGATCGAAAGCCTGGAAGGCAAGAAGGGCCAGCCCCGTCTCAAGCCGCCTTTCCCGGCGGGCGCTGGCCTCTATGGCTGCCCCACCACGGTCAACAATGTCGAAAGCATCGCGGTCACGCCGACGATCCTGCGGCGCGGCGCGGCCTGGTTCAACCGCTTCGGGCGCGAAGGCAATCGCGGCACCAAGCTGTTCCAGATCAGCGGCCATGTGAACAAGCCCTGCGTGGTCGAGGAATCGATGTCGATCCCGTTCCGCGAACTGATCGACCGTCATTGCGGCGGCATCCGGGGCGGGTGGGACAATCTGCTGGCGGTCATTCCCGGCGGTTCGTCGGTCCCCTTGGTTCCCGCGCGCGAAATCATGGACGCGCCGATGGATTTCGACGGGTTGAAGGCGCTAGGCTCCGGCCTCGGCACCGCCGCCGTCATCGTCATGGACAAGTCGACCGACATCGTTCGCGCCATTTCGCGGCTGTCCTATTTCTACAAGCATGAGTCCTGCGGCCAATGCACCCCCTGCCGCGAAGGCACGGGCTGGATGTGGCGCGTGATGGAACGGCTGCGCACAGGCGAAGCGGAACTGTCCGAAATCGACATGCTGCATCAGGTGACCAAGCAAGTCGAAGGCCACACCATCTGCGCGCTCGGCGACGCAGCGGCCTGGCCGATTCAGGGCCTGATCAAGCATTTCCGGCCGGAAATCGAGCGTCGGATTAACGAGCGCGGTATGCCTGTAATGGAGGCAGCGGAGTGAGCGATGACCGCACAGACCTGATGCTGGAAATCCTGAAATCCATTCAGGGTGACATTTCCGCGATCAAGCGTGAACAGGCGTCGCAGGGCATTCGCCTCCATGCGATGGAGGATCACCAACGCGGTATCATGACGTCAATTTACGGTATGCAATCCGATATTGCGGATCTGAAAATTCGGGTCGATCTGATCGAGAAGCGCCTTGGCCTTCAGGATACGGAACACTGATATGCCTAAAGTCAAAGTAGACGGCGTAGAACTGGAAGTCCCGGCGGGCGCGACTGTCCTCCAGGCGTGCGAGTTGGCGGGGAAGGAAATTCCGCGCTTCTGCTATCATGAGCGGCTGTCCATCGCGGGCAATTGCCGCATGTGCCTGGTCGAAGTGAAGCCCGGCCCGCCCAAGCCGCAGGCGTCGTGCGCGCTGCCCGCTGCTGAAGGGCAGGACATCCGCACCGACAGCGAGATGGTCAAGAAGGCGCGCGAAGGGGTGATGGAGTTCCTCCTCATCAACCATCCGCTCGATTGCCCGATCTGCGATCAGGGTGGCGAATGCGATCTGCAGGACCAATCGGTCGCTTATGGTCGCGGCGCGTCGCGCTATGACGAGAATAAGCGCGCGGTGACCGAGAAGAATATGGGGCCGATCGTCAAGACGGTCATGACCCGCTGCATCCAATGCACCCGTTGCGTGCGCTTTGCCGAGGAAGTTGCGGGCGTGCCGGAAATCGGCGCCATCTATCGCGGCGAAAATATGCAGATCACCACCTATCTGGAACATGCCGCCAAGAGCGAACTGTCCGGCAATGTGGTCGATCTCTGCCCGGTTGGTGCGCTGACCAGCAAGCCCTATGCGTTCGAAGCGCGGCCGTGGGAATTGAAGAAGACTCACGCCATCGACGTGATGGATGCGGTCGGCACCAACATCCGCCTCGACAGCCGGGGTCGTCAGGTGCTGCGCGCGGTGCCACGCATCAATGACGACGTGAACGAGGAATGGGCGTCGGACAAGACCCGGCACAATGTCGATGGCTTGGTCCGCAAGCGGCTCGACAAGCCCTATGTCCGCAAGGACGGCAAGCTGGTGCCTGCGACCTGGAACGAAGCGTTCGCCGCGATCGCGGCGGTTCAGCATGGTGGCAGCGTTGCGGCGATCGCGGGCGATTTGCTCGATTGCGAAACCATGTTCGCGGGCAAGGCACTGGTCGAAAAGCTCGGCGGTACGATGCTCGAAGGGCGTCAGACGGGCCTGGCCTATGACGTGTCGAGCCTATCGTCGGTGGTGTTCAACACGCCGCTCGCTGATCTGGAAGATGCGGACGTCATCCTGCTGGTCGGCACCAATTTGCGCTGGGAAGCGCCGCTGGTGAACACGCGCATCCGCAAGGCGATCAAGAAGGGTGCGAAGGTCTTTGCCGTCGGCCCTGAATTTGATCTGACCTATAAGGTGCAGTGGCTGGGCAATGATGCATCGCTGCTCGCCAAGCTGCCGGAAGCGGTGGTCGAAGCGTTCGGCAAGGCTGCGCGGCCCGCGATGATCGTCGGCGGTGGCGTGCTGGCCAAGGACGGCGCGCATGGCGACACGCTGGCGCTGGTCGAGACGCTGGGCCTGATTAAGGATGGCTGGAACGGCTATAATGTCCTGCATTTCGCGGCGGCGCGTATGGGCGGGCTGATGCTCGGCTTCGCAACCGCTGGCGGGATCAAGGCGATCGCGGCGGCCAAGCCGAAGCTGCTCTTCTCGCTGGGCGCCGACGAAGTCGATTATGCCGCCTTCCCCGACAGCTTCAAAGTCTATGTCGGCCATCATGGCGACAAGGGCGCACATGCCGCCGACGTGATCCTGCCGGGGGCGAGCTATGCCGAAAAGGCAGGCACCTATGTCAATCTGGAAGGTCGCGTCCAGCGCGGCGAAAAGGCCGTGTTCGCGCCGGGCGATGCCCGCGAGGACTGGTCGATCTTGCGCGCCTTGTCCGACGTAATGGGCGTCAAGCTGCCCTTCGACAGCTTCGATGCGCTGCGGGCGGAAATGGCCAAGGCCGTGCCGGCGCTCGGTGTCGAGGGTCTCGCCCATTATGGCTGGTCCATGCCATCGCTGCCGACCGGCGCGACCGGCGAATTCGGATCGCCGATCAAGGATTTCTACCTCACCAACGCCATCTGCCGCGCCAGCCCGACGATGCAGCAATGCTCGGCCGAACTGGTCCACGGCGTCGAATTTGCGGAGGCGGCGGAATGATGTTGGAAATCATCATTCCGTTCGCCCTGAGCCTGTCGAAGGGCTCCACCGAGCGTAGCGAGGTGCCTTCACCTCGTTCAGGCGAGGGCTTCGACAAGCTCAGCCCGAACGGTTTTGAGGTTCAGGAATAATGACCGCTTTCTTCCAAAATCTGGGCATGCCGTTCGAGGGCGCCTGGCTGCTGTCCACCATCATCGGCATCCTCGTCATCGCCCTGCCGCTGATGCTCGCCGTCGCGATGATCATTTATGCCGATCGCAAGATCTGGGCGGCGATGGCGCTGCGCCGTGGTCCCAACGTGGTCGGCCCATTCGGCCTGCTGCAATCCTTCGCGGACGGCCTCAAGGTCTTCCTGCAGGAAACCATCATTCCGTCGGCGTCGAACAAAGCCTTGTTCCTGATCGCGCCGATCATCACCTTCACCGTGGCGCTGATGGCGTGGGCCGTGGTGCCGTTCGATGTCGGCGTCGTGCTGGCGGACATCAATGTCGGCCTGCTCTACATCTTGGCGATCAGTTCGCTCGGCGTATACGGGATCATCCTGGCGGGTTGGGCCTCCAACTCCAAATATCCCTTCTATTCCGCGATCCGCGCTAGCGCGCAGATGATCAGCTATGAAGTCTCGATCGGCTTCATCATCATCACCGTGGTCTTGTGGGCGGGCAGCTTCAATCTGAGCGCCATCGTCGAGAGCCAGAAGGGCTATTATGGCTTCATTAACGGCAACGGCTTCAACCCGCTGCTTTTCCCGATGGCGGTCATGTTCCTGATCTCGGCGCTGGCCGAAACCGCGCGCGCGCCCTTCGATCTGACCGAAGCGGAAAGCGAGCTGGTCGCGGGCTATCAGACCGAATATTCGTCCATGTCGTTCGCGCTCTACTGGCTTGGCGAATATGCCAACGTCATCCTGATGTGCGCGCTCAACGCCATTCTCTTCTGGGGTGGTTATCTGCCCCCGTTCGACTGGGCGCCGCTTTATTACGTGCCCGGCATTATCTGGCTGTTCGCCAAGATCCTGTTCTTCTTCTTCGTCTTCTCCTGGGTGAAGGCGACGGTGCCCCGCTACCGTTATGACCAGCTGATGCGGCTGGGCTGGAAAATCTTCCTGCCTACTTCGCTCTTCTTCGTCTTCCTGGTGTCGGGCTTCCTCATGCTGACGCGCTATGGAGGCGCACAATGAGCCTCGGATATTACGTCAAGAGCTTCACCCTCTGGGAGTTTGTGAAGGCGCACGCCCTGACCTTGAAATATTTTTTCAAACCCAAGGCGACCATCAACTACCCCTATGAGAAGAACCCGATCTCGCCGCGGTTCCGGGGCGAACATGCGCTGCGTCGCTACCCCAATGGGGAAGAGCGGTGCATCGCTTGCAAGCTGTGTGAAGCTGTGTGCCCGGCGCAGGCGATCACCATCGAAGCGCAGCCGCGCGAGGATGGCAGCCGCCGCACCACGCGCTACGACATCGACATGACCAAGTGCATCTATTGCGGCTTCTGCCAGGAAGCCTGCCCGGTGGACGCGGTCGTCGAAGGCCCGAATTTCGAATTCGCGACCGAAACCCGCGAGGAGCTGATCTACGACAAGGCCAAGCTTCTTGAAAATGGTGACAAGTGGGAACGGGCCATCGCCGCGAACCTTGCCGCCGACGCACCCTATCGTTAAGCCGCGCGGCCTAAGGGGATATTGATCCAGTGATTCACGTGCTTGCCTTTTACCTGTTCGCCATTTTGGTGGTGTGCAGCGGCGCGCTCACCATCCTGTCGCGCAATCCGGTCCATTCGGTGCTGTGGCTGATCCTGGCGTTTTTCAACGCGGCGGGTCTGATGATCCTGATCGGCGCTGAATTCATCGCGATGCTGCTCGTCATCGTTTATGTCGGCGCGGTCGCGGTGCTGTTCCTGTTCGTGGTCATGATGCTCGATATCGACTTTGCCGAATTGCGCGCCGGGTTCGTCAGCTATCTGCCCTTCGGCCTGCTGATTGCCCTGGTGCTGCTGGCAGAAATCGTGCTGGGCATTGGCTTGTGGAGCGCGGGTCCGATCGAGCTGGCGCAGCGCGCCGCGCCGACCGACCCGGATATGTCGAACATCAAGGCGGTGGGGACGTTGCTCTACACACGCTACATCTTCCTGTTCGAAGCAGCGGGCCTGGTCCTGCTGGTCGCCATGATCGGCGCGATCGTCCTGACCCACCGTGCCCGTGGCGGCGTGAAGGGCCAGAATATCGCCAAGCAGAACCGCCGCCGTCCGCAGGACGCAGTCCGCAATATCAATCAGCCCACAGGGCAGGGGGTGGAGCTGTGATCGGCCTTCAACATTATCTGGTGGTCAGCGCCATCCTGTTCGTGATGGGGGTGCTGGGCATCTTCATCAACCGCAAGAACATCATCATCATCCTGATGGCGATCGAACTGATCCTGCTGAGCGTGAACATCAACCTCGTCGCCTTCAGCGTCTTCCTGGGCGACATGGTGGGGCAAGTGTTCAGCATGTTCGTGCTGACCGTCGCGGCGGGTGAGGCGGCCATCGGCCTTGCCATCCTCGTCATTTACTTCCGTGGTCGCGGCACCATCGCCGTCGACGATGTCAACCGGATGAAGGGCTGAGCCTTACAGACATGATCCAGCTTATCGTCCTTCTTCCGCTGCTCGCAGCCATCATCGCCGGTCTTGGCAACAAGGCGCTCGGCAAGCTGCCGGCCAAGATCATCACCACCGGCGCGCTCTTTGCCATTTGCGCGATGAGCTGGTCGATCTTCATCCCGTTCGTGATGGGCAATGGCGAGGCTTATGTTGCGCCGCTCTTCACCTGGATTCAGTCGGGCAGCTTCGACGCCCAATGGGCGCTGCGGGTCGACACGATGACCGCGGTCATGCTGGTGGTCATCACCAGCGTCTCCAGTCTCGTTCACCTCTATAGCTGGGGCTATATGGACGAGGAGCCGGATCAGCCGCGCTTCTTCGCCTATCTCTCGCTCTTCACCTTCGCGATGCTGATGCTCGTGACCGCGAACAATCTGCTCCAGATGTTCTTCGGTTGGGAAGGCGTGGGCCTTGCGTCCTATCTCCTCATCGGTTTCTGGTTCCGCAAGCCCAGCGCCAATGCCGCCGCGATCAAGGCCTTCGTCGTCAACCGCGTCGGCGATCTTGGCTTCATGATGGGCATCTTTGGCACCTATCTGGTGTTCAACACCATCTCGATCCCCGAAATCCTGGAAATGGCCCCGTCGATGGCGGGCTCGACCATCGGTTTCCTCGGCGCGCGCTTCGACACGATGACGGTGCTGTGCCTGCTGCTGTTCATCGGCGCGATGGGCAAGTCAGCGCAGCTTGGCCTGCACACCTGGTTGCCGGACGCGATGGAAGGCCCGACGCCTGTGTCGGCGCTGATCCACGCGGCGACCATGGTGACCGCGGGCGTGTTCATGGTGTGCCGCCTGTCGCCGATGTTCGAAACCTCGGAAACGGCGCTGACCGTCGTCACCTATGTCGGCACGGCGACCTGCCTGTTCGCCGCCACCGTCGGCACGGTGCAGACCGACATCAAGCGCGTCATCGCCTATTCGACCTGTTCGCAGTTGGGCTATATGTTCTTTGCCGCGGGCGTCGGCGCCTATGGCGCGGCGATGTTCCACCTCTTCACCCACGCCTTCTTCAAGGCGCTGCTGTTCCTGGGCGCGGGCTCGGTCATCCATGCGATGCACCATGAACAGGATATGCGCTATTATGGCGGCCTGCGCAAAAGCATCCCCATCACCTTCTGGACGATGACGCTGGGTACGCTCGCCATCACCGGCGTAGGCTTGCCGCTGGTCGGCATCGGTTTTGCGGGCTTCTATTCGAAGGACGGCATCCTCGAAGCGGCCTATGCCGCTGGCGGGGCGGGCAACGGGGCGTTCCTGGTCGGCGTGTTCGCCGCCTTGCTCACCAGCTTCTATAGCTGGCGTCTGGTATTCCTGACCTTCTTCGGCAAGCCGCGCTGGGCCGCATCCGAACATATCCAGCATGCGTTGCATGACGCGCACGGCCACGGCCATGACGATCATCATGACGATCACGCGCATGATGATAAGCACCATGCGCCCGCAACCGGGACTGGCGGCTATCATCCGCATGAAAGCCCCTGGGTCATGTTGGTGCCATTGATCGTGCTGAGCATCGGCGCGGTGTTCGCCGGCCTCGTTTTCCACGACCAGTTCATCGGATCAGAAGGCGGCATCGCTTTCTGGCAAGGGTCGCTGGCGTTCGACAGCCATCTGATGCATGCCGCGCATGAAGTGCCGAAATGGGTCAAATTCTCGCCCTTCACGGTGATGCTGACCGGTCTTGCCATCGCATGGCTTGCCTATATCAAGAACACCGACTGGCCGCAGCGCTTCGTGGCTCAGTTCGGCGTCCTCTACACCTTCCTGCTCAACAAATGGTATTTCGACGAGCTGTACAATCTGCTCTTCGTCAAGCCTGCCTTCGCCATCGGCCGCTTCTTCTGGAAGTTCGGTGACGTCGGTTTCATCGACCGCTTCGGACCAAACGGTCTGGCTGCCTTGGTCGTGCAGGGCAATAAAGTGACCCGTCGGCTCCAGTCCGGCTATCTTTACACCTACGCGCTGGTGATGCTGATTGGCCTCGCCGCTGCCGCAACCTGGGCGATGACACGATAATGGACGGCTTCCCCATCCTTTCCCTGATGATGGCAGTGCCGATGGCGGGGGCCATCGCCTGTCTGTTCGTGGGCGCGAACAACGCGCGCTGGATCGCGCTGATCGCGACCCTCATTGATTTCGTGCTGGGCATGGCTCTGTGGGCGAATTTCGATCAGTCGGGCAGCGGCGCGCAGTGGCAGTTTCAGGAATATGCGCCGATCTTCGGCAAATTCGCCTGGGCGCTCGGCATCGATGGCATCGCCCTGATGCTGATCGCGCTGACCGTATTCCTGATGCCGATCTGCATCGGCGCGAGCTGGCGCGCGATCGAAAAGCGGGTCGGCGAATATATGGCGGCCTTCCTGTTCATGGAGGTGCTGATGATCGGCGTCTTCGCGGCGCAGGATCTCTACCTCTTCTACATCATGTTCGAAGCCGGCCTCATCCCGATGTATCTGATCATCGGCATTTGGGGCGGTGCGGATCGCATCTACGCCAGCTATAAATTCTTCCTCTACACGCTGCTCGGCTCGGTCCTGATGCTGATCGCGATGATGTGGATGGTGCATGAGGCAGGGACGACCGAAATCCCGGCGCTGATGGCTTATAATTTCGATCCCGCTGTCCAGACCTGGCTGTTCCTGGCCTTCTTCGCCAGCTTCGCGGTCAAGATGCCGATGTGGCCGGTCCACACCTGGCTGCCCGACGCGCACGTTCAGGCACCGACGGCAGGCTCCGTCATTCTGGCGGGCGTGCTGCTCAAGATGGGTGGCTATGGCTTCATCCGCTTCTCGCTGCCGATGTTCCCCGAAGCCTCGGCGCAGCTCGCGCCTTTGGTCTGGGGCCTGTCGATGGTGGCGGTGGTCTATACCAGCCTCGTCGCGCTGGTGCAGTCGGACATGAAGAAGCTGATCGCTTATTCTTCGGTCGCGCATATGGCGATCGTGACCGTCGGCCTGTTCGCCTTCAACCAGGCGGGCATCGAAGGTGCGATGATGGTCATGCTGGGTCATGGTCTGGTCGCTGGCGCGCTGTTCCTGTGCGTCGGCGTCATCTATGACCGACTGCATACCCGTGAGATTGCGCGCTATGGTGGCCTGTCGATCAACATGCCGCGCTATGCGCTGCTGTTCCTCTTCTTCACCATGGCGTCGGTCGGCCTGCCCGGCACGTCCAACTTCGTCGGCGAATTTCTGGCGCTGATGGGCATTTATCAGGCATCGACCTGGGTCGCGCTGGTTTGCACCACGGGCATCATCCTGGGCGCTGCCTACATGCTCTACCTCTACCGGCGCATCTGCTATGGTGAGCAGGTCAATGCCGACGCGGCCGCCATGCCCGACCTGTCGGCGCGCGAATTGTGGCTGCTTGCCCCCATCGCCGCCGTCGTCTTGTGGATGGGCATCTATCCTGAGAGCTTCTTGGCACCTATGCGTCCTGACATCGTTGCGCTGGAAGCCCGCCTCGCGCCCGCCGCACCGGCAGGCGATGCTCAGATCACGCTGGGCGCGCCCAAGCCTGCGGGCGAAGCCCATCATGGAGACGCCTCTGCGCCCTCACATTCAGCGTCGGGGGAGGCGCACTGATGATTGACTCCACTTCCCTCCTGGCGGTCATGCCAGAACTCGTGCTGACCGTTGGGGGCCTGATCCTGTTGATGATCGCCGCTTTCGGCGGAGACGG
>MIAK01000056.1:0-14056 GCA_001829085.1 Sphingomonadales bacterium RIFCSPLOWO2_12_FULL_63_15
ATCTCATCCATGCCCGCGCAATGCGCCGGCTACATCCGACCGACAATGCGGCCGCTACCGGAGGCGTACCAACCCCGCCGCCCGCGCGCACATCAAAGATCGCCCGCTCGCCCAATTGCAAACGGCATACGGTAAAGGCCTGCCTGTCGTCCCGGCTATTGTCGGTCAGGATCGTGGCGTCGGCCACCTTGGCGGCTTCGCGAATGGCAAGCTGCGTTCGCGGGAACCGCGCCAGGAGTTTGTCCTGCGGCACGTCATGCCCATTGTCCGCCACTCTGGACAGGACACGCAGGATGGACAGATCGACATTCGCCAGCCCCACGAAAAACAGCAGAACGAAATAACCCGCACCCTGCAAATCGGTGATCAGGTCGATCTTGGATTTGACGCTACCGTCCGCCTGCACATCCCAGTGAGAAAAGACCGTTTCCATCGCAAAGGGCACCTTCGCCGCCATGGCATGGGCGGCGAACGCCTTGACCCCGGATTGGGCGACCTGCATCCACCCAAGATCGGTATCGCGCAGCGCCTGTGCCCAATCGACCAGCGCGCCGCTACTGTCGGCCTCTGGAAGGATCGACAGCATCATGCGGTCGGCGTTGAGCAGCGGGATTTGCAACTGCCCCGAAAGGGACTTGCGCCACATGGTCGATTTGCCGGACCCGTTATGGCCCGCCAGGATAATGGCTAACGGCTTTTTGGTCCGCTTCTGGGCGTCGAGTATCTGCTCGACCGCATCCGCAAGCCTGGTCACTCGGCTTCGACGAATTGGCCGTTTTGAAGTCTGCCGGTCGTGACCTTCCCGTCCAGCCGCCGGATGAAGACACCGGGATTATTTTCGTCGGCGGAATAGCGCGGCACGCCCTTCTTGGGTGGCAGATGCACGCGGGGCTTGATCAACTTGACACCCACTCGCGCCAACGCCGCCGTGCTGGCGGCCACGTTCGATCGCACGACATCGGCGCTCGGCCGTTGCCCGCTGACCGTGACATTGCCAAGGCGCGTCGTCACATTCCTTTTGCTACCGATCGCTTTGATGGCGACGACCTTGCCATCGGACGAGGAGCGCTTGGAAGGAGGTTGTTTGGCCATGCCCCCTATATAGCGAAAATCATCGCGCCTCGCTACCGTTTCAAGCTCTTCTTCCTTGTTCTGCGCCGTGCATCGCGGTCGCCTGGACCCTTCAAAATCCCCCTTCCAATGTAGGAAATCCTCTGGTCTATCCTCATAGATGGACCAGCACCCCACCCCCCATCCGCCCGCGCCCGCCACGCCAGCCTCCACCGATCGCGCCCGCTGGACGCCGGACAAGCAGCGGCTTTTCCTCGCCACGCTGCTCGCCACCGGCAATGTCACGCACGCCGCCCGCACCGCGGGCATGTCGCGCGCCAGCGCGCATCGGTTGCGGCAGCGGTTGGCGGGCACGCCGTTCGACCGGACATGGGACTGCGCGCTGGCGCTCCATGCGCAAAGCCTGGGCAATCCCTTCGCCCCGCCGCCCGCCCCCAGGGCGGCGCGTCGCTGAGGCGTGGGTGGCGCGTCCCTGTCGCGTCGCTGTGACCCAACAGGCGCGTTACCGTCGCGTCGCGAAGGCTTTACCGGTACTTTACGCCCCGATTCGCCCGGAAATAGGGTGCTGCAACGGTGTGAACTTTCCCGCCGTCGCGTGGCTGTGACCCTGATCGGCGCACGGACGGGCAGGGGACCGGCAACCACCACCGCCGCCTGCAACCTTTACCCTCCCATCTGTCCCATAGCGGGGCAGCGCGCCATTAACCTCCTTCTCGCCTTGGTCGGCGCGCCGCCCGCGCCTATCCTGCGCGCCATGCGTATCTTGTCCACCAGCCTGCTCGTCTCCCTCGCCATCGCCTCGACCGCGCTGGCGCAGGGCAATCCCGCCCCCTTCAGGCTCGCCGAATCGGGCCGCGCCTTCGGGTCGCTGGCCGATGCGCTGGGGGCGATTGGCGACGGGCGCGGCACGGTAGTCGTGGCACCGGGCACCTATCGCCAATGCGCGGTGCAGCAGGGCGGCGACGTCACCATCCGCGCCGCGACACCGGGCAGCGTCATCTTCGACGGCGTGCCGTGCGAGGGCAAGGGCGCGTTCGTGCTGCGCGGCCGGGCAAGCGTGGTCGATGGCATCATCTTTCAGAATATCCGCGTGCCTGACGGCAATGGCGCAGGTATCCGCCTCGAAAGCGGCACTCTCACGGTCCGCAACAGCCTGTTCCGCAACAGCGAGGAAGGGATTTTGACCGGCGACTATGATGGCGGCCAGGTCAGCATCGACAAGTCGACCTTCCGCCATCTGGGCCGCTGCGACCGCGACCTCGATTGCGCGCATGGCATCTATATCGGGCGGCTCGACAGCCTGACCGTCACCAACAGCCGCTTCGACCTCGGCGATGGCGGCCATTATCTTAAAACCCGCACCGCCCGTGTGACCATCACCGGCAACAGTTTCGACGATAGCGGCGGCAAGCTGACCAACTATATGATCGACCTGTCCAACGGCGCGAGCGGCCTCATCCGCGGCAACGAAATGGTGCAAGGCAAGGATAAGGATAATTGGTCCGCCTTCATCACCATCGCTCCCGAAGGCCGCGAACATGACAGCAGCGGGCTGGTGATAGAAGGCAACAAGGCCGGTTTCGTGCCCGGCCTGGAACGCGGCTCCACCTTCGTCGCCAACTTCACCGACGACGCGGTGAAGATCGGCGCGAACCAACTGGCTCCAAGCATGAAAGTGAAGGACCGGCGCTGACTTTGTGTCACTGATGGGGTAGAAGAGGACGATGCGCAGCACCTATGACGATGCCACCGTCCGCCTCTACCATCTGGGCGATGACGGCGCGGCCATGACCATCATGTACGGGCCACTGAGCCAGGCGCTCCACGTCGCGGACCAGCAGCCGACGGAGATGCAGGACGGCCTGTATCTGGCGACCGACAATGATGTGGTCGCCTATCTGGATTTGATCGACGGCTAACCATCCGCAAAGCCGAACGGCGCGCGCGTCCCGCGATAATCGTCGGGCAGCATGTCGCGGCCGATCGGCGGGGCGGCGCGGGCGAGGCAGTGGGGGCGGTGGCAGAGGCGACAGGTGACGCCGATCGGCGTGGGCGCCGGGGGCGGGCTGCCTTGGGTGTAGATCAGGCGATGGGCATGGTCGGCGGCGCAGCAGAGCGCGATGGCGCGGTCGACCTTGGGCGATCCCCAGCCACCACCGCCCGCTGTCACCGTGCGCGCGATCGAGAAGAACCGCTGGCCGTCGGGCAGTTCGAGCCATTGGGTGACGACCTGACGTGGCGTCTCGAACACCCGATGCACCGACCAGAGCGGGCAGGAACCCCCATGGCGGGCGAAGGGAAAGCCAGCCCAGTCGAGCCGCTTGGAGACATTGCCCGCCGGATCGACACGGAGGAAGAAGAAGGGGACGCGCTCCTGCCCTGGTTTTTGGAGGGTGGTGAGGCGGTGGGCGGTCTGTTCGAAACTGGTGCCGAACTGGCGGGCGAGCGCCTCGATATCATAGCGGCGCACCTCGACCGCCTTGGCGAAGGCGGCGTAGGGCATCAGGATCGCCGCGGCCCCATAGCTGGCGAGCGCGCGGCGGGCGAGGCTGCGGCTACTTTCGGTAGTGAACTGCCCGTCCTTCAAAATGGCGTCGAACGTCTTTCGCATCTCCAGATAGGCAATCTGGAGTGCGAGCTGAAATTGGCTGCTGGCAGTGTCGAGCGTGTCGTCGAGGAGTATGGCGTCGCGATGCCGGTCATAGCGGCGGAGCGACCAAGCCATGACGTCGGCAGGCAGGCGGCGAACGCGGAGACTATGGCGGGCACGCAGCCAGCCGGTGAGGCCGCCTTCCGTCTCGGCATCGGCGGCGAGTTTTTCGGCCATGTCGTCCAGCATCGGAAAGCTGTTGCGGCGGGCGGCGAGGAAGCGGCGCGATTCGGCGACCGGATCGGGCGCGTCATCGGGGGCGGTGCCCTGGTCGGCAAGGGCGAGGTGCTCCTCGCGATAGCTGGTGTAGAGGCGCAGCAGGGCTTCGGTGATGCCGGGATAATTGACGGCGACATCGCCGGTGGCAAGCGCGGGCAGGTCAAGGTCCGCGAACATCGGGTCTTTGAGGACGGCGTGGAGCCGCGCGGTCTGTTCAGTGCCGCCGTCGCCCGCCACCTCCGCCATGTCGAGCTTGTAGGTGCGCGCGAGGCGCAGCAGCATGTCCGCGGTCAGCGGCCGCTGGTTGCGTTCGAGCAGCGCGACATAGGAAGGCGAGATGTCGAGATCCGCGGCCATGTCGGCTTGCGTTAGGCCAAGGTCGCGGCGGAGCCGCCGCAGGCGCGGCCCCATATAGACCGGGCTGTCTTTACGCATCGGGCCGACTCCTGTGCAGGCTTTACAACTTTACAGCAGATTTTTGTAAAGATCGACAACTGAACTTCGCCAGGGCTGCCGCGCCGTTCGGGCGGGGGGTAGGGGCTGTGCATCAAGCCCATAGCTCACGAGGGAACGGTCCATGTCCTACCAGGAAAATATCGCAAAGGCGCAGGCGCTGATCGGCAGCCATCCCGGCACATGGGACGGCATCAACGCGGAATCGGTGGCGCGGATGCAATTGCAGAACCGCTTCAACACGGGTCTCGACATCGCCAAATATACGGCGGGTGTCATGCGCCGCGACATGGCCGCTTATGATGCCGACCCGGCCAACTACACCCAGTCGCTGGGCTGCTGGCACGGCTTCATCGGTCAGCAGAAGATGATCGCGATCAAGAAGCATTTCGGCACGACCAAGCGCAAATATCTCTATCTGTCGGGCTGGATGGTTGCGGCGCTGCGCAGCGACTTCGGCCCGCTGCCCGACCAGTCGATGCATGAGAAGACCAGCGTTCCGGCGCTGATCGAAGAGCTTTACACCTTCCTGAAGCAAGCCGATGCCCGCGAATTGGGCATGTTGTTCCGCGATCTTGACGCCGCGCGCGCTGACGGTGACGAGGTCAAGGCGCAGAAGGCGCAGCATGCGATCGACAATTTCGAAACCCATGTCGTCCCGATCATTGCGGACATTGATGCGGGCTTCGGCAATGCCGAAGCGACCTATCTGCTCGCCAAGAAGATGATCGAGGCGGGGGCGTGCGCGCTCCAGATCGAGAACCAGGTGTCGGACGAAAAACAGTGCGGCCATCAGGATGGCAAGGTCACGGTGCCGCATGAGGACTTCCTGGCAAAGGTCCGCGCCTGCCGTTACGCCTTTCTGGAACTGGGCGTCGATGATGGCATCATCGTCACGCGGACGGACTCGCTGGGCGCTGGCCTGACCAAGCAGATCGCGGTCAGCAACGAGCCGGGCGATATCGGCGACCAGTATAACAGCTTTCTCGATTGCGAAGAGATCGACCCGGCGACGGCGAAGAATGGCGATGTCATCCTGAACCGCGACGGCAAGCTGCTGCGCCCCAAGCGGTTGCCGAGCAACCTGTTCCAGTTCCGCGAAGGGACCGGGGCGGACCGTTGCGTGCTGGACTGCATCACCTCGCTGCAAAATGGCGCGGACCTGCTGTGGATCGAGACGGAGAAGCCGCATATCGAGCAGATCGCGTCGATGGTCGACCGCATCCGGGAGGTCATCCCCAACGCCAAGCTCGTCTATAATAATTCGCCCAGCTTCAACTGGACGCTGAATTTCCGTCAGCAGGTGTATGATGCGTGGGTCGAAGCGGGCAAGGATGTCAGCGGCTATGACCGGGCGCGCCTGATGAGCGTCGATTATGATGCCACCGATCTGGGTCGGGAAGCCGACGACCGCATCCGCACCTTCCAGAAGGATGCGGCAGCGCGGGCGGGGATTTTCCACCACCTCATCACCTTGCCGACCTATCATACGGCGGCGCTCAGCACCGATAATCTCGCGAAGGAGTATTTCGGTGAGGCCGGGATGCTGGGCTATGTCGAGGGCGTCCAGCGCAAGGAAATCCGCCAGGGTATCGCCTGCGTGAAGCATCAGAATATGTCGGGCAGCGACATTGGCGATGATCATAAGGAGTATTTCGCGGGCGAAGCGGCGCTGAAGGCTGGTGGCGCGCACAATACGATGAACCAGTTTGCGGCCTGAGACTCTCGCGCTTTGTCAGGGGGCGGATCGGTCCCCGCCTGCGCGAGGATGACGGCCGCTTTACGGGCCAGCTCGCGGGGAATTCGACACTCCCTTCGCGGGTTTGGGTGGAAGGACTGGACGGCCCGGCGGGAAACTGCCGGGCCGTTTTTTCCTATTTTAATTCCACCGCGCCGTTCGTCCTGAGTAGCCCCTGAGCGAAGTCGAAGGGGCGTATCGAAGGGGGCTGAAGATGCTTCGATACGGGTCTTCGACAAGCTCAGCCCCTACTCAGCACGAACGGCCTATGGGTATAGTGGTTATGCGATCCCCGCCCGCTGCCGGACAGTCTGCTTCAATATGTCGAGCGGCATGGCGCCCAGCGTCAGCACATCATGGAAGGCTTTGATGTCGAAGGCGTCGCCCTGTTTGCGCTGCACTTCCGTGCGCAGGTCGTTCCAAACGGTGTGGCCGATCTTGTAGCTGCAGGCCTGACCCGGCCAGACGGTGTAGCGGTCGATTTCGCCCTGGCTGCGGCCGCGGGCGATGCCGGTGGTGGCGATCAGATAATCGGTCGCCTTTTCGCGGCTCCAGCGTTTGACGTGCATGCCGGAGTCGACGACTAGGCGGGTGGCGCGGAACAGGAGCGACTGTAGATAGCCGACCTGACCCAGCGGGTCGCCTTCATACATGCCCATTTCGTCGGCGAGCTGTTCGGAATAGAGCGCCCAGCCTTCGCTATAGCCGCTATAGCCGCCGCGCCGACGGATCATCGGGATGGCGTCCGATTCGAGCGCGACCGACACCTGGAGATGATGGCCGGGCACGGCTTCATGATGGGTCAGGGTCGCGAGGCCGAATTTGGGCCGGTCGAACGTGTCACGCAGGTTGATATAATAGATGGCGGGGCGTGAGCCGTCGAGCGAGGCGTTCTGATAATAGCCGCCCGGTGCGCCCGCCTGGATGGTGACCGGCACGCGGCGGACCTCGACCGGGGCCTTGGGCACGGTGTTGAAGGCTTCGCCTAGGCGCTTTTGCATGGCGATGATCTGGACATTGAGCTGGGCGAGCAGCGCTTCGCGGCCGGGATCGGTGTTGGGGAAAAGCTGGTCGGGGCGCTTGTTGAGCGCGACGAGGCGATCGCCGACGGTCCCCTGGCTCATCCCTTCGCCTTTCAGGATCGTGTCGATCCGGGCGCTGATCTGCGCGACCTGATCAAGGCCGATCTGATGGATTTCGTCGCCGGTGAGCGCGGTGGTGGTGGCCGCTTCGGCGGCGGCAGCGTAGAAGGCCTCGCCTTCGGGCAGACGCCACACGCCCGCGTCATGGGTCGCCTTGGCGCGGAGGTCTTGCACCAGGGCGCGCTGGCGGTCGAGCGCGGGGAAGATCTTGTCGGTGACGATCTTTTCGGCCTGCGCGGCGCGTTCGGGCGGCAGGCCGGCGGTGGCGAGCTTCTTCACGAAAGAGGCGACGAGGACGGTCTGCGCTGCGGGCTGATCGCGCAGCGACGCCTGCATCTTGAGCGTCGTGTCGAGAATATAGTCGGGCGCGAACACGCCCTTGGCCGCATCCTCTTTCTGCCGGGCCAGTTCGCCGTCCATGGCGGCCGGGAAGGCTTCGAGGCGGGCGAGATAGGCGTCGGCATCGGCGGCGTTGGCGACGCGATGCTGCGAATCGAGGAAGTCGGGGATCTCGCGATAGCTGCCGGTCAATTGGCTCAGCACATAGGGGGCATAGCGGCCCGCCGTCTCGCCATAGCCGAAACGTTCGCCGCCGATTGCGCGGTCGAGCTGATAGGTGACGACATCATAGTCGAGCTTCGAAGCGTCGCTGAGGGATTTGCGGTCGATGGTCGCGAGTTGCCTGGCCTGCGCCTTGCTGCGGGCGAGGTCGCGGGCGACCCCGGCGGCGGAGGTGTCGCTGAGCTTGCCGCGCAGCGCGGCGCGCTCGCCGGTATCGAGGCCGAGGCGGGTCGCCTGTTCGGGCGAGTCGGCGAGCCGTTCGTAGAAGAAGCCGTCGAGCATGGCGCGCAGCCGTGCGTCGGCGCTGCCAGCTTGGGCAAGGGCGGGGGAGGCGGCGATGGTCAGCGCGGTGGCGCCGCTGGTGGCGAGAAATTGGCGTCGGTTCACGACTATGGGCTCCACAAATCGGGGAAGGGCGGCGAGGGGCGTCGCCCGCGATGTCCCCTTGTGCCGCGATCCCAAGGGCTTGGCTAGGGGCAGTCCGGCGCAAAGCCACTGGCGCTATACGCTGCGATGTCGATGGGATATGCGACAGCCGCCTCCAAGGGAGACTTGCCATGGCCTACACGCTGATCACCGCGAACCGCAATTATAGCAGCTGGTCGCTGCGCCCCTGGGTGTTGATGACCGCGCTGGGCATCCCGTTCATCGACCGGATCGAGCCGTTTTTGCAGCCGACCAACTATGCCGCCTTCCGCAGTTTTTCGCCAACGGGGCAGGTGCCTGCGCTGATCGACGGCGAGCGGACGGTGTGGGATTCGCTGGGGATCATCCTCTATCTCGCCGATCGCCATGCCGAAGTGTGGCCGCACGACGAAGCGGCGCGGGCCTGGGCGCAGTGCGCGGCGGCCGAGATGCATAGCGGCTTTGCGACGCTGCGGAATGATTGCACCATGAACGTCGGTGTGCGGGTGGAGCCGCATCTGCCCTCGCCTGCGCTCAACAAGGATATTGCTCGGCTGACCGAACTTTGGGAGGAGGGGCTGACCCGCTTCGGAGGACCGTTTCTGGCGGGGGGTGCCTTCACCGCTGTCGATGCTTTTTATGCGCCGGTTGGCTATCGGGTGCGGACCTATGGGCTGGATGTCGGCCCGGCGGGGCAGGCCTGGGTCGAGCATATGCTGGCGCTGCCCGCGATGCAGGCGTGGGAGACGGCGGCGCTCGCCGAAACCTGGCGTGAGGATGGCCATGAGGCGGAGATCGGCGCAGCCGGGCGCATCGTGGCGGACTATCGCGCCTCATAAAATCCTCCCCTGCCCCGCCGGGGGAGGATGAATTATGCCTGTCCACCGCCCCAATCGTAACATTCTTGCCCGCCAGATAGATAAAAGGGCATATTACGGCGCGCTTCCCCCTTTTCCCCCTGCCATTCCGGGTCTAGGGGGGGAGCCACTATGGTTAAACCCCGCACCCTCTATGAGAAGATCTGGGACGCGCATGTCGTGGAGCGTCGCCCGGATGGCACTTGCCTCATCTATATCGACCGGCATCTCGTCCATGAAGTGACGAGTCCGCAGGCGTTCGAGGGGCTTCGTCTTGCCGGGCGCAAGGTGCGGCGGCCCGATCTGACGCTGGCAGTGCCGGATCATAATCTGCCCACGACCCCGCGTCGCGACGCCGATGGCAAGCGCATCCCGATCGCCGATCCGCAGAGCGCGCAGCAGCTGGAAGCGTTGGAACGCAATGCGCCGGAATTTGGTGTCCGCCTGATCGGGGACGCCGATGTCGAACAGGGCATCGTCCATGTCGTGGGGCCGGAACAGGGCTTCACCCTGCCGGGCACGACCTTGGTATGCGGCGACAGCCATACCAGTTCGCACGGCGCGCTCGGTGCGCTGGCGTTCGGAATCGGCACGTCGGAGGTCGAGCATGTGCTGGCGACCCAGACCCTGCTGCTTAAACAGTCCAAGACGATGGCGGTCGTGGTCGAAGGCGAACTGGGCTTTGGCGTTACGCCCAAGGATGTCGCCCTGGCGATTTGCGGGCGGATCGGCACGGCGGGCGGGACCGGCTATGTCATGGAATATCGCGGCTCCGTGTTCCGCGACATGTCGATCGAGGGGCGGCTGACGGTCGCCAACATGTCGATCGAGGCGGGTGCGCGATCGGGCCTGTTTGCGCCGGACGAGACGACCTTTGCCTATCTGAAAGGGCGTCCGATGGCGCCCAAGGGTGCGGATTGGGACGCCGCAGTCGCTTGGTGGCGCACGCTCGTTACCGATGAGGGCGCTGTCTTCGACAAGATCGTGGTGATCGACGCGGCCGATATCGTGCCGACCGTGACCTGGGGCACCAGCCCTGAAGATGTCGTCGCGGTGACGGGCGTGGTGCCGGATCCCGACAGTTTCGAGGATGCGTCCAAGCGGGCGGCGGCGCAAAAGTCGCTCGACTATATGGGGCTGACCGCCGGGCAACGGTTGGCCGACGTAGCGGTGGAGCATATCTTCATCGGCAGTTGCACCAACAGCCGGATCGAGGATCTGCGCGCGGCGGCGGCGTTGCTGGACGGTCGCCGGATCGCCAGCGGGATCAAGCATGCGATGGTCGTGCCGGGGTCGGGCCTCGTCAAGCGACAGGCGGAGGCCGAAGGGCTGGACCGCATCTTCGTAGCGGCCGGGTTTGAATGGCGCGAGCCGGGCTGTTCGGCGTGCCTGGGCATGAATCCGGACAAGGTGCCGGCGGGCGAACGCTGCGCATCGACCAGCAATCGCAATTTCATGGGGCGTCAGGGACCGGGTGCGCGCACGCATCTGGTGTCGCCTGCCATGGCGGCGGCGGCGGCGCTGACCGGGCGTCTGACCGACGTGCGCGAATTATTGAAAGACCAAGAGGGGATGACGTTGTGAAAAAGATATTCTGGCTGCTGACGCTGGGCGCGCTGGCGAGTGCCGCGATGGCCGCCACGCTCGGCCGGGCCGAAGATCTGACCGCAGCGGAAGCCAAGCAGGCACGCTGATGGAGAAGCTGACGAACGTCGAGGGGAAGGCCTATCCGTTCGGGATGAAGAATGTCGACACCGACATCGTCATTCCCTCGCACTGGCTCAAGACCATTTCGCGCACCGGCCTTGGCAAGGGCGCGTTCGAGGTGTTGCGCAAGGAACCGGGCAATGTCTTCGACGATCCGGCCTATGCGGGAAGCCCGATCCTGATTGCGGGCGACAATTTCGGTTGCGGGTCGAGCCGCGAACATGCCGCCTGGGCGCTAGGCGACCTGGGCATCAAGGTGGTGATCGCGCCGAGCTTTTCCGACATCTTCTCCAGCAATGCGTTCAAGAACGGTATCTTGACCGTGGTGCTGCCGCAGGCGGCGATCGACCGGCTGATGGAGGTCGCCCGGACCGACGAAATCCATGTCGACTTGGAGCAGCAGACGGTCACGACGCAATTTCAGGATCGTTTCCGCTTCGAGATCGATCCTTTCCGCAAACATTGCCTGCTGGGGGGGCTGGACGAGATCGGCCTGACGCTGGGCGATGCAGACGGGATTGCCGTCTACGAAAAGAGCGTCGCGCAGGATCGCCCCTGGATGATCCCTGCCGTTGCGTAATCGCGCGCTTCTGCCTATCTGATTTTCGATATCCGCTTTGAACAGGGCTTTTGGGCATGACGACTTTCCACGATCGCGAACGGGCATTCGAAAATATGTTCGCGCATGACCAGGAAATGCAGTTCCGCATCCAGGCGCGCCGCAACCGGTTGCTCGGCGAATGGGCCGCAGCCAAGATGGGCCTGACGCCCGAAGAGACCGACGCCTATGCCAAGGCGGTGGTGCAGGCCGATTTCGAGGAAGCGGGCGACGAGGATGTGATCCGCAAGCTGGTGGGCGACATTACATCGGCCGGGATCGAGATTGACGAGCCAGGCGTTCGCGCCGCGTTGGAAGAGCAAGCGGTGATTGCCCGCCGCATGTTCATCGAAGCGCAGTAAGGCCGCCTGCGATGCCGATGGCCGCCGACGAAATCGCGGATATGATCCGCGCCGCCATTCCCGATGCGCAGGTCGAGATTACCGACCTGGCGGGGGACGGCGACCATTATGCCGCGCGCGTGGTGGCGGAAAGTTTCCGGGGGATGAGCCGGGTGGCGCAGCAGCGCGCGGTCTATGCTTCGCTCGACGGGCGGATGGGGGGCGTGCTGCACGCCTTGCAACTGACCACGGCGGTTCCCAACTAGCAGCGCATGGATAGTGTGCGTCCGCCTATCGCGACGCCAGACAGGAATGGACTTTCGATCATGACCGACGCCGTGCATCAGCGGATCGCCGACCTTGTGGGTGCCCATGACGTGGTGCTTTTCATGAAGGGCACGCCGCTCTTTCCGCAATGCGGCTTTTCCAGCCGCGCCATCGCGATCCTGGAGCATCTGGGCGTCGCCTATGACACGGTGGACGTGTTGCAGGACCAGGCCGTGCGGCAGGGGATCAAGGCCTTTTCCGACTGGCCGACCATTCCCCAGCTTTATGTGAAGGGCGAATTTGTCGGCGGCAGCGACATCATGATGGAAATGTATGAAGCGGGCGAACTGCACCAGCTGATGACTGATCAGGGCGTTGCCGCCGCGAGCTGATCGCGACGGATAAGGCGAGATTGAAGGAGGCGGTCCAGTGCGGGCCGCCTTTTTTTGTGGCTGATGGGATTGTCCGCCGCTAGACAGGAACATAGTAATTGGCACTAGCTCTTAGATTTTGGCGGTAGCGCCGGATTATGTCGGACAAGGTCGGATTATACCGGACAGCGCCTTCACTCTGCGCACTGGTCTGACTGGCTTGGCGTAATGAAGGTATCGGGTGGCAATCCTATTGCCTCGCTTGCATCGCGGACCATCTGAAGAGCTGTGGCAGCGATCGGCGCGAAATCCTCAAAGGCGATCTTGCGTATTTGGGCAAGGCTCATGCCGCTTAGTGACGCGACTATATTCATGGACAGGTTCGCGGGTTGACCTCGGAACACATCGCAAATTGGCAAGTCCCTCGTTTCAAAAGGTCGAAGCCGAACGGACAGTATCTGCTGCTCTCGACGCGGCCCATGCGCGCCACTTAAAATGATTGTGATAGGCTTCGATAGGGAGAACAAGGTCATTCCCCAACGTCCAGGCGAAAGCTATCGGACATATAATGCTCCCCGTAGGCGGGCATTTGAAGGGGCTATAAACGGCATTTCAGAGGCCTTTCAGGAGTGCATTAGGGACGGTGGACGGCGCGCTTCCAACGCCGCCCACCGCTCGCGCCTTGGCTCTAGGCCGTTGGCGGCGACATGAGGGAGAAGAGACCCCATGCCCAGTTCGGAAATCATGCCCAGCCCATCATTCGGTCGCCCGTATTGACCTCAAGGTCCATGTTTGTTGCCGCTATCTTCTTGGGCGTCACAGACCATCCCTTGGGCGGATTTATATCGACTGTGACTTTCCCGCTTGGCTGCTGCGTCGGCTCACGCTTCGCCCTGATAAGTGGCGCGGGCGGCGTCCGGCTGGGCTGACGCAGCGCGCGCTGCCACTCTTCATTGCGCGACGGTCGGGCCTGCGGCTCGGCAGCATTCACGAACGGCACGGCATTGGGCCTTTCCCATTGCATCTTTCCGGCTTGGGCTTTCCCCTTCGCGTCCTTGAACGGCACGGGGCTCGCGGGCGGTTCGGTCGATCGGCCGATATTTTTCAGCCACGGCGGTGCATCATAGCGAAGGCCATCGTCATGCGGCGAAGCTGGAGCGTTTCGAGCAGCTTCTCTTCCTCTCCGACACGATATTGGACCGGATAGAGCAGCTTGTAGCGATTGCCGCCGTCGAGAAAATCAGGCCGTTTAGGTTGGTCGCTCATCGCGCCGTCTCCTGTTGTGAAACCGGCACTTTCGCGGCCGGTAAGCGACTGGCCTAAGGAAGGCGCGCCATTCTTGCTCTGTTCAGCAGTCCGGCTCTGAAAGCGGAGACACGCATTTTCCAGTTCAAGGCGCTTTTGGTGGATCATGTCGTCGGTGTGCGGCTGCTTATTTTGCACCACATGGGTTTCGTGTTGGAGCGCGCCCAACCGTGCGTCGATAATGCTAAGCCGCACCCAAGTCGCGTCAACAGCAGCGGCGAGGCTTTCAAGATGTTCTGCGATGCTCATGGAAAATCCTTCAAAAATGCATGATCCGTGCGCCGGACGGGCGGTCACTATAGCGCGACGATCTGGGTGAGAGGTCAGCGACTATCAGGATGAGAACAGATTGTCGCGGCGGGTTCATGGTG
>MIAK01000057.1:0-45034 GCA_001829085.1 Sphingomonadales bacterium RIFCSPLOWO2_12_FULL_63_15
CAGCGATGCCGGTCGTCCGCGCAATACAGCCAGCCGCAGCAAATGCCCAGAGCGGGCCCGAAACCGAGCGTCGTGAATAAGAGAGGTTAGGTCGATGCGTTTGCCCAGATCCCGGCCGAGATCGCGAACCATGCGCGGGATGGCAGCGAACAGCCGTTCGACCCGCTGCATCCGCGTCTTGGAAATCACGTCGCGCATGTCCGCGACGCAGGTCGACAGCCGTTCGAACACATTGTCGAGTTCAGGATCGGCGGATCGCTCGCGCAGTTTGCGCGACAATTCGTTGCGGGCCAGCACCATGTCCGACACGCCGTTCATCAACTGGTCGATGAGGCTCAAGGGCAGGCGGATGGTGCGTGGTCCAGCCTGTCCCGCTTGCCGCGCCACCGCGACCGGGGCCGCCTGCACCTGCGCCGCGGGCTGGTCCACTGGCGCGTTGAGCGCCGCGATCAGATAATCATCGTTTTCATTGGGGAGCGCCGCGCCCATGGCCACCGCTTCGGTCAGTTCGCCGATCCGGTCCATCAGGCCCAGTACCGCGCTCACCGTGGCAGGATCAGCGCCACGCTTACCTGCACGAATATCCGCCAGCACATCTTCGGCAGCGTGGCTGAGCCGTTCGAACCGGGGGAGGTTGAGGAAGCCGCAGCTGCCCTTGACCGTGTGGAAGAAACGGAAGATCGCATCGAGCCGGTCGCGGTCGGACGGGTCGGCTTCCCACGCCACGACCTCCCCAGCCAACGCTTCAAGCGTTTCCTGGGTTTCCGATATGAATTCCTGCAGTAACTCGTCCATTGCCATGGCCCCACCGATGCGCGCGACGGGCACCTTTGGCGGGACGTGGTTAAGGGGCCGTTAAAAGCCGGGACGCAGACGGCAAAAGGGGCGCCGTGACCATGTCACGACGCCCCTTCGCTTGAATGACGAGAGCAGATTACTGCTGGTCTTCGACCGCTTCTTCAGCCTTCTCGCCCGCTTCGCGGGTGGCGTCGGCCTTGTTTTCCAGCGCATCGGCAGCATTTTCAGCCGACATTTCGGCGTTGCCGGTCAGGTTGTCGGCCATGGCTTCCATATTGTCAGCCTGGTTGTCGAGGGCGTCCGCCTGATTTTCGTAAGCGTTCTCGACCTGGTTTTCCTTAGCGGAATCGCACGCTGCGAGCGCGACAAGGCTGGCGAGGCCAAGGACTTTGACGAAGGTTTTCACGGCGTTGTTCTCCTGTTGCGCCCCCTGGGGCTACCTACTTCGCAAGGCTTCCAGGCCGCACACGCAGCCTTCAGCCCTGACCGCGATCAACCGGTCGCGCCGGGGATGGTTCCCGTCGCAGTCTCGTTTCGTCGCATAAACGACTATTTTTTGAGGGAATCACGGATCTCGCGTAGCAACATGATGTCTTCGGGCGTGGGCGCGGGAGCCGCAGCGGGGGCCTCGGCCTCCTGCTTGGCGGTCAGCCTGTTCACCAGCTTGACCAACAGGAAGATGATGAAGGCGAGGATCATAAAATTGACCAGCACGGTCAGAAATTCGCCCCAACCGAACATGGCAACACCCGCAGCCTTCAGATCGGCATAGCTTTCGGGGTTGCCTTGAAAACCCGCCGGCAGATCACCCATGCGGATGAAGTAGCGCGAAAAGTCGGCGCCGCCGAAAATATAGCCGACCACCGGCATGATCAGGTCATCGGTCAGCGACTTGGTGATGGTCGCGAAGGCACCACCGATGATGACGCCGACCGCGAGGTCCATCACATTGCCGCGATTGATGAAAGTCTTGAATTCCGAAAGCAGCCCCATGGTTTAAGCCCTTTTACCATCTGCGATAATATCTGCATGGCCCGTTGCGCGGATCAGTTCAACGCCCTATTTCCAGCAGCGAAACAATCGCCAAGGATGTCCCATGACGCGCCTGCGCCGCTTCTCCACCTTTCTGCTGCCGCTCTTTGGGGCGTTCGCCCTGTCCGCGTGCGGCATCAACAGTGTTCCGACGGCCGAGGAAGAGGCGAAGGCCAAGTGGGCCGACGTGCAGGCGCAATATCAGCGCCGCTCCAATCTGGTCGGCAATCTGGTCGCGACGGTGAAGGCGGCGGGCAAGCAGGAGCAGGACACGCTGGTCCAGGTGACCGAAGCGCGGGCCAAGGCCACGTCGGTACAGGTCAATGCCGAAGACCTGTCCGATCCTGCCAAGGTCGCGCAGTTCCAGGCGGCACAGGCGCAGTTGAGCCAGGGGCTTGGCCGTTTGCTCGCCTCGGTCGAAGCCTATCCCGACCTCAAGAGCAATGAGAATTTCCTGCAGCTGCAGTCGCAACTGGAAGGCACCGAGAACCGCATCGCCGTCGCCATTCGCGACTATAATGGCGCGGTGCAGGCCTATAATACCCGCATCCGCACCTTCCCCGATGCGATCGGCGCGAAGATCATCCATGGGGCCAAGCCGATGGCACCGTTCCAGGCCACCACCCCTGGCGCGGAAGAAGCCCCCAAGGTCGATTTCGGTAGTTGAGCATCGGAACCATGCTTTCCTCTCCGTTCGGCCTGAGACTGTCGAAGGCCCCTTTCTTTCGTTGGGGAGGAGTATCGACAGGCCTGCTCCGCACGGCACTGTCTGGCCTATTTCTCCTTCTCCTCGCGCTCGCCTCGACGGCGTGGGCGCAGGATTTTCCGAAGTTCGACGACAAGGGCGTGGTGGATGCCGCCAACCTGCTCGATCCGGCGCAGGAGCAGGCACTTAGCCAGACGCTGATCGCGCAGAAGCAGGCCAGCGGGCGGTCGCTGGTGGTCGCGACCATAGCCGATCTGCAGGGCTATGATATTGCCGACTATGGCTATCGGCTGGGTCGCGCCTGGGGCATTGGCGACAAGGATAGCAATGGCGCATTGCTGATCATCGCGCCCAATGATCGCAAGGTGCGGATCGAGGTCGGCTATGGCCTGGAAGGCGTGCTGACCGACGCGCTTTCCTCTCAGATCATCCGCAACGCTATCACGCCGCGCTTCAAGGCGGGCGACATGCCCGGTGGCATCGCGGCGGGCGTGGACCAGATCACCGCCTTGCTCGCTTTGCCGCCCGAAGAGGCCAAGGCCCGCGCGGCGGCCGCGGAAACCGAAGCGCGGGCCGCCGATCGCGGCGGCAGTGCGATATTAGGTTTGTGGCCGATCCTGTTCATCATCCTCTTCATCGCCATGCGGCTCATGTCGCGCGGCACCGGCGGCGGTGGTGGGAAGCGCTATCGCAGGGGCGGCAGCAGCATGCCGATCATCCTGTGGGGTCCGGGTGCTGGCGGGTCCGGCTGGGGGTCGGGCGGCGGCTCCAGCTGGGGCGGTGGCGGCGGCTTTGGCGGCGGCGGCGGCTTTTCGGGCGGCGGCAGCTTCGGCGGCGGCGGCGCGTCGGGGGATTGGTGATGCAGCTCAACCTTACCCAGGTCGACCATGCGCTGGTGTCCGCCGCGGTCGCGGAGGCTGAGGCGCTGACGTCGGGCGAGATCGTGACCATCGTCGCGCGCCGATCGGACGCCTATCATGATGTCGGGCTTAGCTGGGCGGCGGCGGCGGTGTTCATCGCCCTGTCGCTTGCCGCAGCTTTCCCCGACCATTTGCATAGCTTCATGTCCACCTTGTGGCTCGATTGGGAGCATGAACTGGCGGACTGGAAGCTGATGACCGGCCTGCTGGGGCTGCTCCTCCTCAAATTCCTGATCGTGCGCTATGCGCTGGCGATCATGCCGCTGCGCATGGCGCTGACGCCGCGGGCGACCAAGGCGCGTCGCGTGCGCCGCCGTGCCATCCTGCTGTTCCGCTCGGCGGTCGAGGCGCGCACCCATGGCCGCACCGGCGTTCTGCTCTATCTCTCGCTCGACGAACATCGCGCCGAACTGGTGGCCGACCGCGCCATCAACGACAAGGTCGCGCCCGAAGCCTGGGGCGAGGCGATGGCGGCGTTGATCGAGGCGATCCGCGACGGGCGACCCGGCGAAGGGCTGGCGGCCGAAGTGCGGCAGGTCGGCGCGATCTTGGCGACGCATTTCCCGCGCGCGCAGGACGACATCAACGAATTGCCCGACAGGCTGATCGAATTATGACCGACCCGGATCGTGACGCGCCCGAAGAGGTGATGTGGCAGGGCCGCTTCATCACCGCCAAACAGCGCGGCAAATGGGAATATGTGGGCCGCGCGCGCGGCATCCAGGCGGCCGTGATCCTGGCGATCGATGACGGCCATGTGCTGCTGGTCGATCAATATCGCGTGCCGTTGGGTCGGCGCTGCATCGAACTGCCCGCTGGTCTGGTCGGTGACGAAGCAGCGGGCGAGGACGCCAGCATCGCCGCCGCGCGGGAGTTGGAGGAAGAGACGGGCTATCGCCCGGCCCGGCTCGAATCGCTGGGCCAGTTTTTCAGCTCTCCGGGCATGGTGTCGGAAAGTTTCACCCTGTTCCGCGCCCATGGCCTGGAGAAGACCGGCGACGGCGGTGGCGTGGAGGGCGAGGATATTATCGTCCACCGCATCCCCCTCGCCACCCTGACCGACCAGATCGCGGAGTGGCGCGCGCAGGGCTATGCGATGGACGTCAAGCTGCTCCTGCTTTTGGGCGCGGGGATGATGGCTTAGGCCACCCGATACCAGTCGGCCACCCGCTCCAGGGCGAGGGTTAGCACCAGCTTGCCTGCGCGGCTCGGCCAGCCCAGCGCTTTTTCCGCCGCGACGAGGCCTTCGCCTGCACAGACCACGCGCCATAATATGTCGGCGAGGCCAGGCCCGGCGGCTGCGACCGCGCCATCGAAACGGTCGCGCGCCGACAGTTGCGCGCTGGTCGGGTCCGCTTGCCGTGCCGGGCCACGCCGTCCGCCCTCGCGCGGGGCAGCATCCCAGCACATTGTCACCCGTGCGCCGAGGCCCGCTTTCTCCCAATCGGCGCGCAGGTGTTCGCCCGCCAGATATTGGCGTTCGCTCACATGGCCGCGCGCATGCAGCCAGGCGAGCGGCGATTCGCCGAGATTGACCATTACGCGCTGCGCCCGGCCATCGGGGCCTTCGATCGTCTGTTCGATATGCGTTGCGGCCATCACCACCTCCTGCTGCCCAAGAATCGGAAGAGCCACTCTTGCCATGGGGGATCATTTGCAGGAAAGAGAAAACCAAATAGGTTATTATAGAGGCGTGACATGATCACCCGTATCCGCGAAGTCCGCAAGGCGAACGGGCTGACGCTCGAACAGGTCGGGGCGCTGTGCGATCCGCCGACGACAGCACAGACGATCGGGCGGCTGGAAACGGGCACGCGCACCGTATCGGTGAAATGGCTCAACCGGATCGCGCTGGCGCTGGGCGTCACCACGTCCGAACTGGTGGCGCTGCCGGGGCAGGCCGAAGTGCCGGTCGCCGCGTTGCTTGGCCCCGATGGCGTGCGCGCGCCGACCCGGCCGCTCGCTTTCCCCTCGCCCGCGCCCAGCGACGGCATGGTGGGCGTGCATGTCAGCGCCAGCATCGGCGATTATCGCAGCGGTGACGCGATTTGGTGCCGCCGCATCGGGCCGGAAGAATTCGCCAGCGCGCTCAACCGCGACATTCTCTTTCCGCGTCCCGCCGGGCGCTTCCTGTTCGGGCGGCTGATCGGGCGCGAAGGCGACCGGCTGCAACTGCTGCCGCTGGGGTCGGGCGCGCGGCAATTGGTGCTGACTGACCCGCCATGGGCCGCAGTCGCCGTGCAACTCGTCCGGCGGCTCTAGCCAAAGCGCGACGCGCCGCTTAACCCGATGGCAATGGCTGATCCGCGAAAGACAAGACCATGACGCTCAACGTCCTCATGCTATCGACCCTCTTTCCCGATATCAGCCGCCCCAATTTCGGTGTGTTCGTGGAACGGCAGGCGCGCGAACTGGCCAGCCGGGCGGAGGCGACGGTCACCGTCGTCGCGCCGGTCGGCCTGCCGCCTTGGCCATTGTCGCTCAGCGCGCGCTATGCGCCGCTGCGCGCGCTGCCGCGCAAGGAACGCTGGCGGGAACTGACCGTCTATCGTCCGACCTTTCCGATCATTCCCAAATTCGGCGGGCGCACCAATGTCATCACCATAACGCGCGCCATCCTGCCGCTGGTGCGCCGCCTCCATGCGCAGACGCCGTTCGACGTGATCGATGCCAGCTTCTTCTTCCCCGATGGGCCAGTGGCGCAGCGGCTGTCGAAGGCGCTCGGCATTCCTTATTCGGTCAAGGCGCGCGGCGCGGACATTCACCATTGGGGCACGCAGCGCGGCACCCGCAAGATGGTGCGTCAGGCGGGCGACCAGGCGGCGGGCCTGCTCGCCGTATCCGACGCGATGCGCCGGTCGATGGCGCGGATGGGGATGGATGCCGACAAGATCCGGGTCCATTATACCGGGGTCGATCTCGACACGTTCGAACTGTCCGAGCGCGCAGCGGCGAAGGAAGCGCTCGATTTCAGCGGGCCGGTGGTGCTGTGCGTCGGCGCGCTGATCCCGCGCAAGGGGCAGGAACTGCTCGTCCGCGCGCTGCCCGCATTGCCCGACGTCACCTTGCTGCTGGCGGGACAGGGGCAATATCGGCGGACGCTCGAAAATCTGGCGCAGGAATTGGGCGTCGAACGCCGCGTCGGTTTCCTGGGGTCGGTGCCGCATCATAAATTGCCACGCATCTTTGCCGCCGCCGATGTGATGGCGCTGCCTTCATCGTCCGAAGGCCTCGCAAACGCATGGGTCGAATCGCTCGCCTGCGGCACGCCGATCGTGATCAGCGACGTGGGCGGCGCGCGCGAACTGCTCGATCGGCCCGAAGCTGGGCAGATCGTCGATCGCGATCCGCAGGCCATCGCGGCGGCCATTCGTACTATCCTCGATGATCCACCCGCACCCGAAAAGGTGCGCGAGGCGGCGCTGCGCTTTACCTGGGCGGCCAATGGCGACGCGCTGCTAGCGCATCTTCAGGGGATCGCTGCCTCGGCCTGACCCGCGATCGGCAACAGCCGCGCCCGGCCATCGGGCGTGGGAAAACGTCCGCCGTCGAAGGGCACTTCGCCCCAGCGCCATGGGGTCAATTCGGCATAGGCGGGGTTGGAAATGGGCGCATGGCGGCGCAGGTTGAGCAGTCGCGTGCCATCATTACGATAGGCGGTCAGCCGCCCATGTTCGCGATAAATATCGGCAGGCTGTTCATAATGAAAAGCATCGCCCCAGCCCATGGCTTGGGCCACCCGCGTCAATATCCACCAATCGGGCCGCGCTTCGCCGGGCAAGTCGAACAGGCGTCGCTGGCGACTGACCAGCCGGTCCAGCCCTGTCACGGTGCCATCCTTTTCGATCCAGTTCGCCGAAGGGAGGCATAGGGTCCAGCCGTCGTCGGCTTCGTCCGCGCGATCGGTCGATCGGATCGACAGCGGGACTGCCGCCCGCGCGGCGTGCAGCCAGTCCGCCGCGCCGTCCTCCGCACCGATGCTCCATAGCGCCCGCACCTGCCCGTCGCGCACGGCGTCGAGCAGCGCGTCGTCCTCCAGTCCGGGCTGCTCCACCAACTGCCGCGCGCCCCAGAAGCGGGCGACATTGGCCCGCATCGGATCAGAGAAATCGCCATGCGCAGCGAGGTCTTTGGCGTGACAACCCACTTCGCGCGCGCCCATGCCGTTCGCCCCGGAGGGCAGCGCGAAGGGTGCCGCGCCCGGTCGCCCGATCCGTCCCGTCAGCAGATGCAGGTTGATCGCCGCCGCCGCCACATCTAAGCCCGCCGTCTCCCCGAACAGGGTCACCAGCCGATCGACCGGGCCGATCGCATCGTAGAAATCCCGCACCTGCCCAGGCTCGATGCCGCAGGCCCGCGCCACCGACCATAGATCATGGCCGGGGGCGAGCTGATCCCGAAAGCCATCCGGTACGGCCACATGCGCGGCCACGAAGTCGGCGTCGATCAGGCCGCCATCGATGCTGTGGAGCATCCACCCCGCCAGTAAGCGAGCGACGCTGCCTGCGCGCACCGGCAATTGCATGTCGCCTTCGAGCCCCGTGCCCAGCACCACGAGCCGCGTGCCGCGCGTCGTGCGTGCCTCCTGCACCCGCTCCAGCAAGAGCGGATGCGCCAGCAACGCGGGCACGTCGGCGATCAGGATCAGGTCGGCGCGGTCGATATCCTCCAGCGCGGCGGGCATCGCATCTTCGCCATAGACGGCGCGCTGCACGTCGCCGATCGCGCCGCGCCAGGGGGCATGGATATGGGCCGACCCCAAAAAGCCCTTTATCAACTTGTTGGCGACATAATAATCCTCGGTCAGCAAGCCACCGCCGACATGGAGCGCCACGCTGCCCGGCCCATGACGCGCCTGCACGGCGGCCAGCCGCCGGGCGAGCAGCGCGATCGCCTTGTCCCATGTCACCTGCTTGCCTTCGACCTGCGGGTGCAGCAAGCGCCCGTCCAGGTCGGTCATCGCAGTCAGGGCATCCGCACCTTCGCACAGCCGCCCGGCATTGGCGGGGTGCGCCTTGTCGCCCTCGATCCGCAGGTCGCGATCAGTGCCGGTCATCGCCCGCACGCCGCACCCCATGCCACACTGGCCGCACAGGCTTCTGACGATCGCCATCTCAGCTCGGATTCCGGTTGCGAACGCTCATAGGCCGCGTCCTAGCCGATCAGGCCTTCTGACAAAAGCAGCGCCGACAAGGTCAGGCGATGGCACCGACCATAGCGGGATGATCGACCGCCTCGCCAGTCCAGCGATCCCCATGCTGATGATAGGCGACATGACTGGCACGTTGGAAGCCGGTGCCGTCCCAGACGATCACCTGCAGTTCCACTTCGTTGCTCCGATGGACGTGCAACCAGTTGAAGCTTTGTGGTTCGTCGTTGCGCAGGCGTGTCGATGTCGCCGTGCCGGCCTGGATCACCAGCGCGCCGCCCGCTTGTTCCACCATCTTGGTCGCCGATTCGGCATAGGTCTGATGAAAATGGCCCGCCAGTGCGAGATGCACGCCCGCTTCGCGCGCCGCCTGTATCGCGTCCTCATGCTGGCCGACCGCTTCGCTCAATTCGCCGCCCCGGCCGATCGGCATGGCGAATAGCGGGTGGTGGGTCACGAGTATCCGCGTCTTGTCCGGCGCGACAGCCGCGAGCCGCTGGCGTAATATTTCCATTTGATCATGATTGATCCTGCCATCCTTGATCGTCAGCGAGCGCGCGGTGTTGAGGCCCAGGATGGCGACCTCGGCATCTTCGTAGAAGGGACACAGGTCGCTGCTGATATAGCGTTTGTAGCGATCGAGCGGGGCCATGAAGCGCCGCACTACGTCATAAAGTGGCACGTCATGATTGCCCGGCACGACGAGCAATTTGAGGCCTGCGCTGCGCAGGCGGTTGAGCCAGGCCGACGCCGCCCGGAACTGATCGACGCGGGCGCGCTGGGTGAAATCGCCGCTGATGACGACCAGGTCCGGTCGGCGCTCCTCTAGCCAGGCGGTGGCGGCGTCGACGATCCTGGGATCGTTCGCGCCAAAGTGAATGTCGGAGAGATGTGCGATGCGGGCCATTAAAGGGTAACGAAGTGTAAGCAGATGGTTTCCATTGGACCCAAATCCCCTCTTGCCGTGTTGTTGTGCCATGGAAACGAAAGCGCCCCCCAGCCCTGTTCTTCGCCCCCTCCCCCGCGAGGCCGCGCTGATCGTCAACGCGCATAGCCGCAGGGGCCAGGACTTGTATGCGCAAGCCAAGCAGAAGCTGGAAGAGGCAGGCGTCCGGCTGGTTGCCGCCCATGCGGTCGAAGATCCCAGCCAAATGGATAGGACGGTCCGCCAAGCGATTGCCGATGGCGCGCCCATGGTGATCGTCGGCGGGGGCGATGGGTCGATGTCGGGCACGGTCGATGAACTGGTGGGCAAGGATTGTGTCTTTGCCGTGCTGCCGCTCGGCACCGCGAACAGCTTTGCCCGCACATTGGGCTTACCGCTCGATCTGGACGGCGCGGTGCAGGTGATTGCCCATGGCCGCCGACGACGTGTCGATCTGGGCATGATCGACCGGGATTATTTCGTCAACGCGGCCTCGCTGGGCCTGTCGCCGATGATCGGCAAGACCGTGCCGCACAAGCTCAAACGCTATCTCGGCAGGATCGGCTATCTCGTCTGGGCGGTCAAATGTTCGGTCGGATTTCGCGCCTTTCGCCTCGTGATCGACGATGGGCAGAAGGAGCATCGGCTCTGGTCGACCGAAGTCCGTATTCTCAACGGTCCCTTTCATGGGGGGGTCGAATTGTCCGACCATGCCGATGTGGATACGGGCGAAATCGTCGTCCAGGCGGTGGTCGGACGCAGCCATGTCCGGCTCGCCTGGGACTGGTATGCCAAATTCTTCAAGCTGCGCGACCGGGATTCCCACACGCAGGAATTTACCGGCAAATCGTTCAAGATTTCGACCCGCCCGACCCAGCGCATCTCGATCGATGGCGAAGTGTTGGCGAAAACGCCCGTCACCGCCCGGATCGCGGCGGGCGCGATCGAGGTGGCAGTGCCGGTCGAGGATTGATCAGAGCGGCTTTTCGTAGATCTGATAGACTTTGTTGACCGTGCTGTTGATCGCCTCGGCAATCGCATTCATCCCCTGATTATCGTCCAGCACCCAGCCGATCTCGCCCCGCGTCGAGCCATAATGTTCGATCGCGTCGAGCCGGATATGTTCGATCATCATGAAGGCGAGTTGGCTGGCAATGCGCGAGGATTGCAGCCGTTGCACCACGCCCATCAGCGGCACGCGCATGGTGCGGACCTTGGGCTTGCGCAGCCAGCGCAGCAATTTTAGCCAACCGAACGGGAAAAGCGATCCGTTGAGCGGCCCAAGTGCCTCGTTGAGGTCGGGCAGGGTCATCATGAAGGCGACCGGCTCGCCATCCAGTTCGGCGATCATGATCAGATCTTCGAACACGATGGGTTTCAGCTTCTTGCCGGTATGCGCGACTTCCGCATCGGTAATCGGCACGAAGCCCCAATTCCTGCCCCAGGCGTCGTTAAGGATCGACAGGATGATCGCCGCTTCCTTGTCGAACTTCGCCTTGTCGACCTTGCGGATGCGGATACGCGGGTTTTTCTGCCCCGACGCGACGATCCGCTGGATGAGCGGCGGGAATTGGTTGGTGATGTCCAGCTCGTAGCAGAGCAATTGCTTGGCCGGGGCATAGCCTGCGCTCTCTATCATACCCTGATAGGTCGGGCTGTTATGCCCCATCATGACCGTTGGCGGATGATCATGGCCCTGGATCAGCAAGCCGGGCTCTTCCCAGATCGACAGCGAAATCGGCCCCAGCACGCGGGTCATGCCCTTGGTGCGCAGCCAGGCTTCGGCCGCCGCGATCAGCGCCGTGCCTACGTCCGCATCGGTCGCTTCGAACAGGCCGAAATTGCCCGTGCCCGGCCCCATGCCTTGTTCCGCTGGCTGCGCCAGCGCCAGACGATCAATATGCGCGGCAATGCGGCCAACCACCTGATTGCTGCGGCGCGCGAGGAAATATTGCGCTTCGGCATGGTCGAAAAAGGGATTGTCGCCGGGCGTCAGCAGCGCCTTCACCTCGGCCTTGAGCGGGGGCACCCAGTTCGGATCGTTCGCATAGAGGGACCAGGGCAGGTCGATAAAAGCCTTGAGGTCGGCCTTGCCGGAAACGGGAGTGATGACCAGATCGGATTGCGCCACGGTTGCCGCCTTGATGATGGGAATGGGATGCAGTTCGCCGCTTGTTTGCGCAATGTCAATCACGGGCGCGGGTTGGCGGCGTATCGGGACGCGGATGTCATGGTGCTGCCACGATATCAGCGCATTTGGAGTTTAGGACGGTCTTATGACAGTGCATGATCCCATATTGGCCGCCGCCCAGCGCGCGCGGGCGACCATTCCCGACGACACCGCCATGTTGCGGGCCGCAGCGGAATTGACGCGCGACTATAGCGTCGCCAATCCGCGTATTTATTGGCCCGACATGCTGGGTTCGGCGCTGATTGGTTGGGCCGCGATGGCAGGCGCGATCATGGCCGAGAATGTGGCGATCGCTATTGTGTGTGGCTTGGTCGCGATGATGGCGCTTTATCGGGCGGCGAGCTTCATCCATGAGCTGACGCATATCCGTAAAGGTGCGCTGCCGGGCTTTCGCTTCGGCTGGAACCTCATCGTCGGCATTCCGCTGATGATCCCGTCCTTCCTCTATGAAGGCGTGCATACGCAGCATCATGCCCGCACCCGCTATGGCACGGCGGAAGACCCCGAATATCTGCCGCTGGCGCTGATGAAGCCCTGGTCCTTGCCGCTGTTCATTCTGGTTGCATCGCTTGCGCCTGTCGGCCTGATCCTGCGCTTTGGGCTGCTGACGCCGCTCAGCCTGATCCTGCCGCCCTTGCGTCGCAAGGTGGTGGCGGAACTGTCGGCGCTGTCGATCAATCCGGCCTATCGCCGCCGCGCGCCGGAGGGTGACTTTGCGCGCATGTGGGCGTGGCAGGAAGCGGGTGCCTGCCTCTTTGCGCTGGCGCTGGTGGGCAGCGTATTCGTCTTCGGCTGGAAGCCTTTGCTCGTCTATATGGCGATCCATTCGGCGATGACCGTAGTCAACCAGTTGCGCACCTTGGTCGCCCATCTGTGGGAAAATGAAGGCGACCCGATGACGGTGACCGCGCAATATCTCGATTCGGTCAATGTGCCGCCGCCCGGTGTCCTGCCGGAGCTATGGGCGCCGGTGGGGCTGCGCTATCATGCGCTCCACCATCTGTTGCCGAGCGTCCCCTATCATGCGCTGGGCCAGGCCCATGCCCGGCTGATCGCGACGCTGGACGGGGATTCGCCCTATCATCGCGGCAATTATCCGGGGATGATCCCGCTGGTGGGCAAGATCGCGCGCAGCACGATGGGCGCGCGCTGAGCCTTATTCCTCTGTCCTGAACAGCACGGTTTCGCCGACCAGCAGGAACAGGAAGAAGGGTGCCCAGGCGGCTAGGAAGGGCGGATAGGCACCCAGGCTGCCCATCGCCAGCGAGAAATTGTCAGCGACGAAATAGGCAAAGCCAAGCGCCATGCCCATCACCGCGCGCACGAACAATTGCCCCGACCGGGCGAGGCCGAAGGCGGCAACGGACCCCAGTATCGGCATCAGCAATGCGGAGAGCGGCCCCGATAATTTGTGCCACAGGCTTGCCTCCAGCTCCGCCGTCGGCCGCCCGGCGTCATGCAGGTCGGCAATCGCCGCCTTGAGCTGCGCGAAGGTCAGCGCATCGGGATCGACCTTGGCCAGGGTGAATTGGTCGGGGCGAATGTCGCGGCCGAAGCGGACGGTGCCGACATTGGTGACCGTGCCGCGCGCCACGTCGAACTGCCGCGCGCCTTCCAGCAGCCAGCTGTGGCTGGCGGCGTCATAGCGGCCGCGAGGCGCCTCAACTATGGTCGTCAGGCTGTTGTTGATCCGGTTATAGATGCGGACCTGGCGCAGTTGGACTTCCGTGCCGCGCCCCGCCACGATGGCGGCGTTGACGAGGTTGTTGCCGTCGCGGACCCAGGGGTTGCTCTTGACCCCGCTGTCGCGCGGGATCGGTCCATAATCCACAGCTTCCCAGGCGCTGAGCGCCGCCGTCGACCGCGCCACGACCCGTTCGTTGAAGACATAGCTGATCAGCGAGACGCCCAGCGCCGCCGCGATCAGCGGTGCCAATATCTGATGCGCGGACAGGCCCGCCGCCTTCATCGAGATGATCTCGCTATTCTGGTTGAGCGTGGCCAGCATGACCAGCGTGCCGAGCAACACGGAAAAAGGCAGGAAGCGCGCGATGATCTGCGGCGCGCGAAGGCCGACATAATGCCATAATTGCGCGTCGCCATTGCCGGGATAGGCCAGCACGTCGCCCGAATTGCCGAGCAGGTCGAGCGTCTGCAGCACCACCACCAGCAGCGCCAGCACGGCGAACGTTCGGGTCAGGAACAGGCGCGCCATATAGAGGGTGATGGGCGTCGACGGGAAGAAATTGAACTGCATGGCCTCAGGCCGCTCCTTCCACGGTCACGGCAGGTCGCCGCTTGCGGCCTAGCCGCAACAGCCGCGCGACCTGCTTACCCAATTTGGCGAAGGCGAATTCCAGCGCGCCGATCGGTTGCCCACCAGGGCGATGCGCCACCACATGATACATCCAGAAGATCAGCCCGGCGGCCAGAATGAACGGCCCCCACAGAGCGATGATCGGGTCGACCTTGCCGAGCGCACCGATACCTTCGCCATATTGATTGACCTTATGATAGGTCACGATGAACACGATCGAGAGGAAGACGCCGAGCGCCGATGTCGATCGCTTGGGCGGAATGGCAAAGGCCAGCGCGGCGAGCGGCAACAGCAGCATCATGGCGACTTCGACCATGCGGAAATGGAAGTTCGCACGCACTTCGTCGCGCAGCTTGTCGGGCGTGGCCGCGCTGCGGCCGATCACCACCAGCTCGGGGATCGTCTTTTCCCGATCCACGTCGCGGCCGCGAAAATTTTCGATCTGCGGCAGGTCGATCGGCAGGTCATGGCTGGAAAAGGACAGGATGCGCGGCGTCTTATATTTGGGCGCATCATTGACCAGCACGCCGTTGCGCAGGCGGAAGATGATGGTGTCGGGATCGTCGGTGGCCAGGAACATGCCCTGCGCCGCCGTTACCGCCACCGATTGGCCGTCGCGGCTGGTCGCCCGCACGAAAATGCCCTGGAGATTGCGGCCTTCGTCCAGGCTGCGCTCAATTCGCATCGTCATCCGCTTGCCCAGATTCGTGAACTCGCCGACCTTTATCGATGCGCCGAGCGCCCCCGACCGCAGTTCGAAGCGCAACGCTTCATAGGCGTGGCGTGACAAAGGCTGAACCCAGCCGACGATGCCGAAATTGAGCAGCGCCAGCGCGATCGCATACATATAGGGCACACGCAGCAAGCGGCCGTAGGACAGGCCGACACCCCGCATGACGTCCAGCTCCGACGACATGGCAAGCTTGCGAAAGGCCAGCAATATGCCGAGCATCAGGCCGATCGGAATGCCGAGCGAGAGATATTCGGGCAGCATATTGGCGAGCATCCGCCACACGACGCTGACCGGCCCGCCCTCCGCCGCGACGAAATCGAACAGGCTGAGCATCTTGTCGAGGACAAGCAGCATCGCGGCGATCACCAGCGTACCCAGCATGGGCACCGCGATCAGGCGGGCGAGATAACGGTCGGTGGCGGTCAGCATTCTCTAAGTCGTCGTCCCATCACCATGTTTTGGCCGCAAACCCCGGCCATATCAAATGGCATAGCGTTGCGGGGCGAACAGGGGCTCGCCATCCGGCCCATGCCGGTGGCTATAGCTTCCAGGAGTCTGATGGTCATGATAAAAGTTGCAATGGGTTTGATGTCGGGAGCAGCGCTGGTCGCTGCGACGCCCGCATTCGCCCATGGCCAGGAAATTGCCAATGATCTGGACCGTTGCGCGGCGAGCGCCAGCGGACCGGCAGTGCTGGTCGATGTACGCGGTTTTGCCGCCGCCACCGGCAAGGTGCGCGTCCAATCCTATCCCGGCACCAAGGCCGCCTGGCTGAACAAGGGTCAGTGGCTGCACCGCATCGATACCGCGGTGCGTCCCGCCAATGGTGCGATGCGATTCTGCATGCCGGTGCCGCAGCCAGGCAAATATGGCATCGCCGTGCGGCATGATCGCAACGGCAATGGCAAGACCGACATTTCCAGCGACGGCGGTGGTTTTTCCAACAATCCGTCGATCAGCATCTTCAACCTGGGCAAGCCCGGTGTCGAGAAAGCCGCCTTCTATGCCGGTCCCGGCGTGACGAAAATCACGATCACCCTCAAATATATGTGACCCCAAAGCCATGGTTTGCGTCGCCCTCCTGTCCAATCCCAAATCCACGGGCAACCGGCAGTCGCTTCCGCGCGTGCGCAGCTATTGCGCGAGCAACCCCGACATCTTCCATTATGAAGTGGAGCATGTCGAACAGATCGGCCGGGCGTTCCAAACCATCGCCCGCGTCGATCCGGTCGTCATCGTCATCAATGGCGGCGACGGGACGGTGCAGGCGTCGCTGACCGAACTCTATCAGGGTGAGCATTTCAAGGGCCGGGTGCCGCCGATCGCGGTGCTGCCCAATGGCAAGACCAACCTGATCGCGCTGGACCTTGGTATCCATGGCGACCCGATCAAGGCGCTAGAGCGGATCGTGGCGATCGCCAAAGCGGGCGTGGACGATCATGTCGTCGCGCGGGAGCTTATCGCCCTGTCGGATGGGCAGGTCGGCAGCCGCCCGGTGCTGGGCATGTTCCTGGGCGGCGCGGGACTGGCCGACTATATGCTCTATTGCCGCAACCAGATTTATCCGCTGGGGCTGTCCAACGGCCTGAGCCACTTCATCACCGCGATGGCGGTGCTCGTGTCGCTGCTGTTTGGCATCAGCGCCCGTTTCCTGCCGCCATCGAGCAAGCCGGTCAGCATCTCGCTGATCCGCGACGGCCAGTTGGTCGGGCGCTTTTCGGTGTTGATCGTGACCACGCTCGAACGGTTGCTGCTGGGTGTGCAGCCGGGCGACAGTCGGCGCGGCAATATGAAATTGATGGCGGTGGATCAGAATTTGCCGGCGCTGCTGCGGCTGATGTGGGCCAGCATCTTCAAGCGGGTGGGCAAGCGGCAGATGCAGGGCATCCACCTGGAACAGGGCGACACCATCCGCATCGAAGGCAACCATAGCAGCGTGATACTGGACGGCGAATTGTTCGAAGCGTCGGAGGGCAAGCCGATCGTGCTGCGATCGACCCAGCCGGTGCCGTTTTTGCGGTTGGCGGCGTGATAGTCTGATCGTTGACGGCTACCCTGCCAATGCCATTCGCCGTCATGCCGGGCTTCGACCCGGCATCCATTCGCTCCACGGTCGAGCGTCATGGAGACGTTGAGGCCAATGGATCCCGCATCAAGTGCGGGATGACGGCGGTGCGTAGGATGGTCGGCGTCCCCGCTTCAAGCGTCGCGTAATTCCACCCAGGTCGGGGCGTGGTCGCTGGCTTTTTCCCGGCCGCGAAAGTCCCGGTCTACCTGTGCGTCGATCAGCCGGTCGGCGGCGGCGGGGCTTAGGAGCAGATGATCGATGCGGAAGCCTGCGTCGCGCGGCCAGCTGTTCATCTGATAGTCCCAAAAGGTCCATACGCCCCCTGCGGGATGGCGGCTGCGCAGCGCATCGGTCCAGCCATCGGCCAGCATCCGGCGATAGGCTGCGCGGCTTTCGGGCTGCATCAGCGCGTCGTTGGCCATTGCCTTGACGGAATAGGTGTCATCGTCGCGGGGGATGACATTATAGTCGCCCGCCAGGATGGCAGGCACTTCTTCCGCCCAGATTTCGGCGGCGCGGGTGCGCAGGCGTTGCATCCAGCGGAGTTTATAGTCAAATTTGGGGCCAGGCTGCGGATTGCCGTTGGGAAGGTAAATGCTAGCGACGCGCACGCCCTTCACATCGGCCTCCAGATAGCGGCTATGCTCGTCCTCCGGCTCACCGTCGAGGCCGCGCCGGACTTCGACCGGGGTTTCGCCGCGCGCGAGGATGGCGACGCCATTGAAGCCCTTTTGCCCGTGCCAGATCACGCCATAGCCGGCCTCCTCGATATCCTTGACCGGGAAGGTTTCGTCGGAGGTCTTGATCTCCTGCAGGCAGGCGATGTCGGGCCGTGTTTCGTCCAGCCATTCCAGCAGGCGCGGCAGGCGCGCCTTGATGCCGTTGATGTTGAAGGTGGCGATACGCATGGACGATTCTCCTCGCCCCCGTCCCTAATGCCTGGAACGGCGCTTGGCTATCAGACCGAGAAGCTGGTGCCGCAGCCGCAGCCTGCGGTCGCATTGGGGTTGGTCACCTTGAAGGCCGCGCCGCCAAGATCGGAGACGAAATCGACCGCCGATCCGCGCACCAGGTCGAGGCTGACATCATCGACCACCAGGGTCACGCCATCCCGCTCGACCGATACATCCTCGGCATCAATCTGATCGGCGAGGCCGAAACGATATTGGAAGCCCGAACAGCCGCCCCCCTCCACCGCCAGCCGCAAGATCGCGGGCTTGCCCTGTTTGGCAGCGATCGCGGCGACACGCGCGGCGGCAGACGGGGTGATATCAATGTCGGTCATGGACCTTAGATAAGATCAAGCAAAAGGCCCGGCAACCCATGGGGTGCCGGGCCTTTTGCGAAAGTCGAAAAAGGGCGATCAATCGGCCGCTTTTTCCTGCGCCGTGGTCGGGCCGCCCATGGCGACCGGCGGCTTGGTGTTGGCGGCGACCAGATAGTCGGGACCGGCAACGAAGGGGATGGGGTTTATCGCCGCGCCATCGACGCGGACTTCATAGTGAAGGTGGCTGCCGGTGGAACGGCCGGTCGAACCCATCAGGCCGATGACCTGGCCACGCTTCACATAGCTGTTGGCTGCAACGACCAGCTTCGACATATGCCCGTAGCGCGTTTCCATGCCGCCACCATGCGAGATCTGGACGAGATTGCCATAGCCGCTAGCCCAGCCCGAACGGCTGACGATGCCGTCGGCGGTCGCGTAGATGGGGGTGCCGACGGGACCGGGGATGTCGATGCCCTTGTGCATGCGGGCGCGGCCGTTGAACGGATCGGAGCGGGTGCCGTAGTTCGAGGTCAGCGAAAGCTTTTCGACCGGGCGACCCGACGGGATGTAGGCGGTCGCCTTGGGCGTGCCATCCATGCGCTGCAGGCTGGAGAAGATGTTGGAGAAGGCGAGATCGACCGCGGCAGGTGTGGTCGCCGCCGCTTCGGTCACTTCGCCATAGGGATCGTCATCTTCGGTCGCCTGCGCGGGCATCGCCGCGCATAGCGTTCCGACCATTGCGATGCTTCCAAAAATTTTCGCGGCTTTCGCTGCACTCTGGAACAAATTGGATGCACCAGCATTGATCGATTGAAGAAACAGCATGCCGACCCCGACTTATGTCACCGCAGGCTTGATTGCCCGTCGGCGCTTCCCGTGTTTTTCTTGGCGACCTAGATCGCCCCCGCCAGACATAGACTGCAAATTGGCGGTCAGGTTGCAAGCGCGGCGTAGAATTCGTGGGTCAAACCGGCCTGTCGACGCGCCGAGTCGTTGAACGGCGGCTTAACGCTGCCCCGAAAATGGCGTTTCACCAGCATTTGGTAATGAATCGGTGGATTTAGGTTCCTTCGGTTCGCCTCCGTGACGAACCAGTTCGTCCCGGCTTGAACATGGCGAATCTCGTCGACGAGGATGCGCTCAAGGATTTTGACAGTGGGCGCGTCGCCTGCCTGGTCGAAGCGCGCGACCGTCGCGGGCGTGATGTCGAGCGCGCGCGCCTCCAGCACCATGGGCACAATGGCGAGGCGGGCGAGCGCGTCTTCCGCCGTTTCGGTGGCCGCCTGCCACAGGCCGTCATGCGCAGGCAGCGCGCCATAATAGCTGCCCATCTGGCGCAGCCGCCGGTCGAGCAAGGCGAAGTGCATCGCTTCGTCCGCCCCGACGCGCATCCATTCGTCCGTGAAGGCGGGCGGGAATTGTGCGCCGAAGCGGCCGATCAGGTCGAAAGCCAAGTCGATCGCGACAAATTCGATATGGGCGAGCGCGTGGATCATGGCGATCCGCGCCCGTTCCGACCCAATCTTGCCGCGCCGGGGCATCTGGGCTGGCGGCAGCAGTTCAGGCGTGGCCGGGCGCGCGGGTCGATCGGGCATGGCCACATCGAAATCATGGGCCAGATGTCCGAGCCGCCACGCCCGCGCGGTCGCGCGGGCGGCCATGAGCTTGGCGATGGGATCGGCGGTCAGCAGGACATGGGCACAGGCGGCGCCCACGCTGGTAACGCCAGCAGGCAGGCTCAAAGTGCCTGCGCCGCCTCAAGCACCTCCTGCGCGTGGCCCTTGACCTTCACCTTGAACCAGACACGCTGCAGGCGGCCGTCCGCGTCGAACAGGAAGGTGTCGCGCTCGATGCCCATATAGGAGCGGCCATACATGGACTTTTCGACCCAGGTGCCGAACGCCTCGCATAGCGTGCCCTCCTCGTCGGAGGCCAGGATCACCGACAGGCCATATTTATCGGCGAATTTGCGCAGCTTGGCGGGTTTGTCCTTAGACACGCCGACGACTGGCACACCCGCTGCCGCAAATTCGTCGGCCAGCGCGGTGAAATCCTTGGCTTCATTGGTGCAGCCCGGCGTGTCCGCCTTGGGATAGAAATAGACGACGAGCGGCTTGCCCGCATAGCGGGCCAGCGTGAATTCCACGCCGTCTGCGTCCTTGATCGTCCCCGTGGGGATGGCGTCGCCCTGTTGCAGCATCATATATCCTCCGAATGGGGCGCGGCGAGCGCGGCCCAGGCCTGGCCGACGCTTTGCCGCGCCTGCGCATAGCTTTCAAGCAGACTGTCCCAATGGTCAGCCCCGCAGGCGCGCGCGACGAGCGGGCGGGTCGCTTCGGCCGGTTCGGTCGATCCGGGCGAGACCAGACGCGAGACGACGAGATAGCGTGTGATGAGGTCATGCGCGGCGATGAGATCGGCGGGCAGATGCCCCGCAGCGACCAGGTCCGCCAGTGCCTTGCCCAGATCCGGGTCGAATGCCATGCCGTGATGAAATTGCGAGACATGGATCAGAAATTCGAGATCGACCAGGCCGCCCGGCACCAGCTTGACGTCGAGGTCGCTGGCAGGCGGTTTGTGGGTGGCGATGTCCCGCCGCATCTGCACCGCCTGCCGCGCCAGATCATCGAAGTCGCGGGGGCGGTGCAATGTCTCGGTGAGGATGGCCTCCAGTGCGGCGCGAGCTTCGGGTGATCCGAATACCGGCCGGGCGCGTGTGAGCGCGAGATGCTCCCAGGTCCAGGCGGCTTCGCGCTCATATTTGGCGAAACTGTCGAAACTGACCGCCAGCAGGCCCTGTGCGCCCGATGGCCGCAGCCTTGTATCGACCTCATAAAGTGGGCCGGAGGCGGTATGGACCGACAGCGCGTTGGTAACGCGCTGGGCCAGGCGGTTGAAATAGAGCGTCGCGCCCAATGGCCGCGCTCCGTCGGACTCGGTCTGGAAATCGCCGGTGAAGAGATAGATGAGATCAAGGTCGGAGGCGTGGGTCAGCAGGCCGCCGCCCATCCGGCCCAGCGCCAATATGACCAGTTCGCCGCCCGGCACCCGGCCATGGGCGGCTTCGAATTCGGTGATGGTAGCATTGGCCAATGTCTCGATCGCAGCCTCGGCCACGCGACCATAGCCGCGCGCGGCTTCGAGTGGGTCGCCGCCGCGGATGATCTGTACCCCCAGCGCGAAGCGGCGATCGCTCACCCGCTGGCGCACACGATCGAGCAGCGCCTGATAATCCTCGCCCGGCTCCAGCGCGCCAAGCTGGGCGGTCAGCACTTCAACCGAGGGCGGCGGGTCGAAGGCGGTGGCGTCGATCAGCCCGTCGATCAGTTCGACCCGGCGGGCGAGCGCATCGGCCAGCGTCGGCGCATGGCTTAGTATCTCGGCAAGCAGTTCGACCAAAGCCGGGCGAGCGGCAAGCAGTTTGAAGAAATTGATGGCGCTGGGCAGCCGGGCGATCATGTCGTCGAGTCGGTTGAGCGCGCGGGCGGTATCGGGTGCCTTGGCAATGGCGCGCATCAGGCCGGGCAGCAGCGCTTCCAGCGCCTCGCGCGAGGGACCGCTACGCAGCGCGCGGATCGTGCCGCCGCGCCAACGGGCGATGCGAGCAAGCGGCGTGTCGGCATCAACAAAGCCCATGGCGAGCAGCTGGTCCTTCAGCCGATCCTCGTCATGGGAGAGCGATGTGGCATCAGTCTGCGGCGTCAGCCGGTCATAATTGCGGCCGACCCACTCGACATGCGGCGTCAGCAGGGCGAGCAGCGCAGGACCATCGGCAAGGCCGTGCAGCCGTGCGACATTGTCGAGCGCGGCGTCGGTCTTTGGCAGTTCGTGGGTCTGGAGATCCTCGACCATTTGCAGTCGATGTTCGATGGTGCGCAGGAGGACATAGGCGGCATCGAGCCGCGCTGCGACGTCGGGTTCTATCACGCCTGCGCCTTCCAGTGCGCTAAGCGCTTCGCGCGTATTGCCCGACCGAAGCGCAGGATTGCGCCCGCCATGGATCAACTGATGCACCTGCGCGAAAAATTCGACCTCGCGGATGCCGCCACGGCCCCGCTTCAAATCATAGCCCAGGCCGAAGGCCTGTCCCTGCGCATAATGGTCGCGGATGCGGCGGCTGATATCGACGATGGCGTCGATCGCGCCGAAGTCGAGACTGCGCCGCCACACGAAGGGGCGGATCTGGCGCAGGAAATAGTCGCCCAGCTCCATGTCGCCCGCCGCGGCACGCGCACGAATGAAAGCGGCCTGTTCCCAGCCGACCGCCATCGATTCATAATAGCCGATCGCCGCCTCCACAGGGAGCGCGATCGGCGTCGCTTCGGGTGACGGGCGCAGCCGCAGATCGACGCGAAAGACATAGCCGTCGCCATCGGGCGCGCTCAGCAATTCGGTCATCCGCCGCGCGATTCGCACGGCGGCGTCGGCGACATCCTCGCGATCGCGATGCGGCAGGGTCGCCGGATCGTAAAGGAGAATGGGGTCGATATCCGACGAATAGTTGAGTTCGCGGCTGCCATGTTTGCCGAGCGCCAGCACGACGAATCCGCGATGGGCCATGTCGGGATAGCGTTCCTGCATGGCGGCAGCGAGCGCCTCGTCCACGGCCGTGTCGGCAAAGTCAGACAGGGTGCGGCTGACCCGGTCCAGATCCCACGCCCCCGACAGGTCTGCGGCCGCGACGGTCAGGGCGATGGCGTTGCGCCGCCGACGTAGCGATCGGGCCACCCCGTCCTCCGGGCTGCCTGCCGCATGGGCCATGGCCAGCGCCGCGTCGAAATCACCGGTCGCCAGGCAATCGGCCAGCGTCGGCAAGCGATCCAGCACCCGCGCCAAAAAGGGCGAATGTGCCCGTATCCGTGCCTGTGTCTGCGGCCAGTCCGTCACGCGCGCTCTCCCGTCTTTGCGCGGGCTATCGCGTGACCATGCGACGAATGCCAGCAACTTTTTGGTTCCACGACCGTTCTGTGGATTATGGAAATGCAGCGCAAATATGCTTGCCGATCGGCAACGGGCGGAGACGGCGACAAAGGCCGGATCGTCACCGTGGCGCTGCCCGCCCCTTATGAGGGGATCGGCAATGCCTTGCGCAAGACCTACAGCCCGCCGCGGGACAGTTTGCCCGACGATATGATGGCGCTGCTCAAGAAGCTCGACCATCATTGAAATGGCACGTTGCCTGGTAGGGCAGCAGTTTCTTTACCTCTGATCCTTAAATGCAGACTGCATTATCGTCGGGATCTGGGACGGCTCCATGCTCTATCGCAACTTTGCTATAGCCACTTTGTTGGGCGCGCCCTTGCTGGTCATGGTCGTGGAAGCGGTGGTGCCCAAGTCGCAACCTATAGCGGAGACAAGCGACGTGGCGGCGGTGGACCCAGCGCCAGTTACGCCGGTCCCGCCATCACCTCCCATTGTCATGCCCCAAGCGCCCCCCGTCGCGGCGATGCCCGATTATGGGCAGCCGCTTCCGGGCGCGGGCCAGCCGCTGCTCGTCCCCACTGGAAATATGCCCACGGCAGCAAGCGGGCCGATCTTTTCGTCCCGTTCCGCGCCGCCGGGATCACCCAACGCGGAATGACCGTCAGATCGCGCCGCTGAACGTGTCGCACTGAGCGGGGTCGCCGGTCGACAGGCCCTTGCGGAGCCAGAGCATACGCTGCGCGCCGCTGCCATGGGTGAAGCTTTCAGGGACGGGACGACGTCCGGCCGCTTTTTGCAGCGTATCATCGCCGATCGCTTCGGCAGCGCGCATGCCCTCTTCCAGATCGCCCGCTTCCATCAAATTGGTGTCGCGCGCGGCCCAGACGCCGGCATAACAGTCAGCCTGCAGCTCCATCTTGACCTGGAGCGCATTGCCCTCCGCCTCGCTGGCCCGGCTTTGGGCGGCGCGGACCTTGTCGGCGGTGCCAGTGATGGTCTGGATATGATGGCCCACTTCATGCGCGATGATATAGCCGATCGGGAAGTCGCCCGGCGCGTTGAAGCGGCTCTCCATCTCGTTGAAGAAGTCGGTGTCGATATAGATGCGCTGATCGGCCGGGCAGTAGAATGGTCCCATCGCCGATTGTGCCGCGCCGCAGCCCGACTGGCCGTTCTGGGTGTAGAAGACCAAGGTGGGCGGCGGATATTGCTGCCCCTCTGCCTTGAAGATGTCCGCCCAGCGGCGCTCGGTCGATCCCAGCACCTTGAGCGAGGTGCGCTGGATGTCGGTGAGTTCGGTCGTCGCGGGGCGCTCCGTCTGCACCGACTGGCCACCACCACCGCCGCCGATCAGGCTCAGCGGGTTCATGCCCATCACCAGCATGATGACCAACACCACGGCGATGCCGCCACAGCCAAAGCGGCTGCCGATCAGCGGCAACAACATGCCGAGGCCTCCGCCAAGGCCGCCGCCGCCGCCCCGGCCGTCCTGCACTTCGAAATTGCCGCTTTCCTGTTCGTCGTCGAGCCGCATGATGCCCTCCCTCTCGTCATCGCGGCCTACGCGATTCCCTGACGGCTGGAAACCATCGCAAGGGTCATGCGGTTGCAAGGCGGTGAATAATTTACCTGCCACTATGCGTTGGATTGCCGGGCCTAATCCCTATATTGCAGTGCGACATGGCTGACAGTGATCCCCCCATCCACCCCAAGCCGCTGCGCCGTGCGCGCACGCCGCTGCCCCTCCCCCGCGAAGTCGCGCTGTTGCTGCAAGGCGGCGGCGCGCTGGGTTCCTTCCAGTCGGGCGCTTATGAGCGACTCGACGAATTGGGCGTGGACGTCACGTGGGTCGCCGGGATTTCAATCGGCGCGATCAACGCGGCGATCATCGCGGGCAACGAGCCGCATCGCCGGATCAGCCGCCTCAAGAAATTCTGGTATACGGTGTCGGGCGGCATGCCGAACATCATCCTGCCCGAAATCGACCAGATTCGCGAAGCGATGCATTTGCTCGCTGCGGGCACGGTGGCCAGTTTCGGCGTGCCGGGCATGTTCCGCCCCCGCCTGTGGCCCGCGACCCTGATGCCGGAAGGCACGGCTGGCGCGATCAGCTTCTACGATAGCGCACCGCTCAAGGAAACGCTGGACGCCTGCGTCAATTGGGATCTGCTCAACGACGGCCCGGTGCGGTTGTCGGTCGGCGCGGTCGATGTCGAGACCGGCAATTTCGCCTATTGGGATACGCGCGGCCCCGGCGGCAATACGCGAATCGACGCGCGGCACATCATGGCGTCGGGCGCGCTACCCCCTGGCCTGCCGCCGATCGAGATTGACGGGCGCTGGTATTGGGACGGGGGCATCGTGTCGAACACGCCGCTCGCCCATGTGCTCGATCACCAGACCGACGACATGCTGGTATTCCAGGTCGATCTCTTCCCCGCCGAAGGGCCGATGCCGCGCCACATGACCGACGTCTATTCGCGGGCCAAGGACATCCAGTTTTCCAGCCGCACGCGCCAGGTGACCGACCAATATCTGCGGCTGCGGCGCGAGCATGGCGCGATCAAGGCGTTGCTCGACAAACTGCCGCCCGCCTTGCAGGGCGAACCGGAAGCGCAGACGCTACGCGACATCCTTGATGTCGGGTCGGTCAACATCGTCCACCTCATCTACCGCACGCGCGATTGGGAAAGCGGCGCGAAGGACTTTGAATTTTCGCGGTCCACCATGCTCGACCATTGGGCGCAGGGTCGCGATGCCGTGGAGGAAGTGATGCACAAGGGCGACCTGATCGCGCGCAACATCCTGAACGGCAAGAGTTCGACCTTTGACCTCGACGCCCCCGATCATCTCAAGGAGAAAAAGGCATGAGCGAGTCGCTGGCAGGCAAGACCGCCCTCATTACCGGTTCGACGTCGGGCATTGGCCTCGCTTATGCCAAGGTGCTGGCGGGCGAAGGCGCGAATGTCGTCATCAACGGCTTTGGCGATGCCGATGCGATCGAGAAGGAACGGCTGGAACTGGAATCGCTGAGCGGTGCCAAGGCGCTCTATAGTGGCCATGACCTGACCAAGGCCGACGAGATCGAGGCGATGATGGCGCAGGCGGCCGAGGCCTTTGGTGGGGTCGACATCCTGATCAACAATGCTGGTACGCAGCATGTGTCGCCGGTCGAGGATTTTCCGGTCGACAAGTGGAACCTCATCATCGCGCTCAACCTGACCAGCGCCTTCCATACGACCCGGCTGGCCGTGCCCTATATGAAGTCGAAAAAATGGGGGCGGATCATCCAGACGGCGAGCGCACACAGCAAGGCGGCGTCGCCGTTCAAGAGCGCTTATGTCACCGCCAAGCACGGCCTTGCGGGTTTCACCAAGACGGTCGCGTTGGAAGTCGCGACGTTCGGGATCACCGCCAACTGCATTTCGCCCGGCTATGTCTGGACGCCGCTGGTCGAGAACCAGATTCCCGACACGATGAAGGCGCGTGGCATGACGCGCGAGCAGGTCATGAACGACGTGCTGCTGGCGGGACAGCCGACCAAGGAGTTCGTGACGGTGGAACAGGTCGCGGCCATGGCGCTGTTCCTGTGCAGCGACGCCGCTGCGAACATCACCGGCGCGAATATGAGCATCGATGGGGGTTGGACGGCGCAATAAAGCGCCGTCGCCGGTTCGTTCAGGCGGCCGCTGGCTCCAGCAGGCGCAGCACCGATTGCAGGCCATCTTCGCTGGCGGTCGCCAGCGGAAGTGGCCGGTCGGACAGGCCGTCATGTTCGCTGTTGAGGAACAGGATCGCCGCGGAAGCGCCTAGTGCCTCAATGGCAAGGCGCGTGACGCGACCCTGCCGTTCCGCCGCATCGGGTGCGAGGCGCACGGCGTTGCGGGGCGTGAAGCGTCGGCCGGGCGCGGTGCGCGCGGGCGTTGGCGTGGTGGCGGCGTCAGGTGTTTGCGTCGTCATCGATCAGCTCTTCAACGTCACGATGCCGACTGGCCCCGCCTTTGTGGAGGGGTTGGACGCATTGCCCTTGGGCGGTTTTTCCGCCTTGGGCTTGCGGACTTCCTTGTTCGATTTCTTCTGGCTCTTGGCCATCGTCTATTCCTTACGCTATGTTGGGAAGATCAACCGGCCGCGCGGGCTGCAGCTTCGTCTTCGGCCTGAAATTCAGCCACGATCGCTTCGTCTTCGCTCGCGACCGTGCGGGTCGCGCGGCGACGCTCGGCATTGGCGGCAAGGGTGGCTTCCTTGCCCCAGGCGTCGGCAGCGGCGAGCGCGATCCGACGGGTGTTGGGCAGGGTTTCCGATTGTGAACGGGCGATATGGAGCGACTGCTGGGTGAGGCAAAATGCCGATGTCTGGGCCATGGATCAGGCTCCTAATGCGAGGAATGGGCGTCGAGGGCGGCAAGGCCAAAATCAAGGTGTGCCGCGCAGGGAGGACGATCATCGGGCCGCGTCGTGCGACGGATCGTTCCTTTCACTTGTGAAATAGTCTCTTTCGGGGAAGTTTACAAGAGTGAGCCGGGAAACAGCCCCTTTTTAACCGACGAGAAATAGGCTTAAGCTCTCCGCTACCTAAGGGAGACATATCAGCATGCGCCACGCGCTTATGGCCATCATGGCCGCCGTCAGTTTTTCGTCCATCGCCGCCGCCCAGGCTGTAGATGCTCCCACCGCCGAAGCGCCGCCTGCGCAAAGCGAGATCGGTGCGGCGATCGCCAAGGATATGGACGGGTTGATGGCGCTTTATCGCGACCTGCATGCCAATCCGGAACTGTCGGAGAAGGAAGTCAACACCGCTGCCAAGCTCGCCAAGCGGTTGAAGGCGATGAAATATGACGTGACCGAGAAGGTCGGCGGCACCGGCGTCGTGGCGGTGATGAAGAACGGGTCCGGCCCGGTATTGCTGATCCGTGCCGACATGGACGGCCTGCCGGTGGTCGAACAGACGGGGCTGGAGTTCGCCTCCAAGGTCCGCACCAAGACGCCCGAAGGCGTCGAAACGGGCGTGATGCACGCCTGCGGCCATGACACGCATATGACCGCCTTCATCCAGACTGCCAAGCTGATGGCGGCGCGCAAGGATGATTGGAAGGGTACGCTGGTCATGATCCTGCAGCCCGCCGAGGAAGTCGGGCGCGGGGCGCGGCTGATGCTGGAGGACGGGCTCTATACGCGCTTCCCTCGGCCGACCCATGCGATTGCCTTCCATGATGCCGCCAATCTGGAAGCGGGCAAGATCGGCTATACGCCGGGCTATGCGCTGGCCAATGTCGACAGCGTGGACATATTGGTGAAGGGTGTCGGCGGCCATGGTGCCTATCCGCAGACGACCAGAGACCCGATCGTGCTGGGATCGCGAATTGTGGGATCGCTCCAGACTTTGGTGAGTCGGGAACAGGAACCGCAGGATCCCGCCGTCGTGACGGTGGGCAGTTTTCAGGCCGGGGCCAAGCATAATATCATCCCCGACGAGGCCAAGCTGCTGCTGACGATCCGCAGCTATTCGGATGAGACGCGCGAGAAGCTGATCAAGGGGATCGAACGGATCGCGCGCGGCGAGGCGATCGCGGCGGGCATCCCGGACAACCGGATGCCGGTGGTGAGCGTGAAGGACGAGTTCACCCCCTCGACCTTCAACCCGCCCGAATTTGCCGAACAGATGGCGGGTGTGCTGAAAGCCCATTTCACCGATGATCGCGTGGTCAAGACCCCGGCGGTGATGGGCGGCGAGGATTTCGGCCGCTTCTATCGCGCGGACAAGAGCATCAACAGCTTCATCTTCTGGGTCGGCGGCGTGCCCGCCGACAAGATGGCCGCGGCCGCTGCGGGACAGGCGACACTGCCGTCGCTGCACAGTCCCTTCTGGGCACCACAGGCGGACAAGGTGATCGCGTCGGCGAGCGAGGCGATGACGGTGCTGGCGCTGGATATATTGAAGGAGAAATAGGCGAATGGCGGCTTAGCAGCGCATCCTGCTTCTAGGCCATCGCGGTCCTCAGTCCCAGATGCGCAACGAAAGGGTCGAAATCACGGTCGCTGAAAAGCAGCGCATGGCCGTCGCGGATGCATCGGGTGGCGATCAGCGTATCGATCGTCTTGCGGACAGTGATACCCAATGCGCAGAGGTGGCGGAAGTGCCGAGCGGCATCGATCGCCACCTCCGCCCCGCCGATGACGATCACATCCATGGTCAGGAGCAGGCGGCGAACTCGGTCGAACTCCCGGTCGGCACTGATGCCCTGTAATATTTCGGCGAGGATGAGATCGCCGACCAGCAAGGGTTCCCGTCCCAACAGACTGTCGAGAAGGTCGGCCTGGGGCGTCGCGATACCGCGAAAATAGTCGATCCAGACGCTGCTATCGACGAGGATCATTCGTCACAGCGCTGGACGTCAAGATCACCGTCCCAGTCGATCGCGCCGCGCAACGACCGCAATTCCGCTTGTTCGCTCAGGCGCAGCAGGGTGCGTAGCCCCTGTTCCACGGCCTCTTTCTTGGTCTTGATGCCGGTCGCGCGCATGGCCCGCGCCATGAGTTCGTCGTCAATCACGATATTGGTGCGCATGATGTGTATCCGATTAGAGAATCATACACATATCATGTCGGTAGAGCGGGAACAAGCAAGGCCCTTCGACAGGCTCAGGGCGAACGGAACAGCGAACATATCATGTCGGCCGGTGGCCTTTGCGCCATTTGGTCCAGAGGTGGCGGGCGAGCATCAGGGGGGGCATGCGGAGCCAGTGGGAGCGCAGGAAGAAGGCGAAGACCAGCGCCTTGCGGGTTTCGCGGCCCCAGCCGTCGCGGGCGAGCAGGCGGGCGCGGACGAGGCGGTCCCACAGAGTCAGGCGTGCGCCGTCGCCATAGAGCGCCAGCGCCAGCCGTCGCGCCTGCCGCACATGGGCGCACAGGCCATGCCGGACGGCGCGCTGGTCCAGCAGGGTCGGATCGCATTCGGTGAGCAGGCCATATATGTCCCACAGGTTGCGTAGCCCCCCCTGCAGATCACCGTCGGCCAGCATGTGCGCGGCGGCGTGGCAAACGCGATCTTCTGCCGAGAGCATATATAACCCGTCGGCTATCAGTTCGGCGTTAGCGATCAGCGCCGCTGCATCGGGCTTGGGACGGGCGGTGAGCGGCAGGATGGTATGATGCACATCGATCATCCGGTCGCGGGTACGGTGGATCATCGGGGGGAGTTCATGCATCCACTGGCGATAATAGGCGTCGTCATAGGCGTCCTCCTTCACCCATTCCCAGCCCGCCGCGATCAGCGCCTGCTCGACCGCTGCCAACCGATCGCGCGGCACGAGGATATCGAGGTCGCCGATGAAGCGCCCCTGCCCGGCGCGCAGTCCGGCCGCTGCATAAGCGGTGCCCTTGAGCAGGATGACCCGCACGTCGAGGGAACGCAGCGCCTGGACCGCGCGGTCAGCTTCCCACAGGGCTTGGCGCGCTTCGCGGGCAGCGTCGGTGCGCGCGTCGGCGAGGATAGGCTGCACCGTTACTGGCACGGGGACGTCGGCGAGGCGAAAGGCCAGCGTGCCGATCAGCCGTTCGGCGCGGGCTGCGGCGATCAGGCCGTTCCAGCCCGGTGCGTCGAGCGCGGTGACCGACGACGGATCGCGTAGCGCACGCACCAGCAGCGCGGCACTCATGCCCGCTCCTCCCACAAGCGTTCGACCATGGCGATGGCGTCTTCGCCGGTGGGGAAGTCGATGGCGCGGGCGGGGACTTGGCGCACGAAGCGGGTCAGGGCAGCGAAGGCGGGTTCACCGAGTGCGACATAGTTGGTCGAGGCCTGGGTCAAGCGCATGAAGATTTCGCCCTGCCCGACCCGGCGCATATCGGGCGCATGGCCGAAGCGGGGGAAGAGCAGCAGGGCGGGCATCGCCCCCTCCCCCATGCGCGCGACGGCATCGGCGCGGGGGACCATGTGGCGGATGTCGCCTTTGGCCGTGGCAGCAAGCAGCGGCCCCATGCGGGCTTGCCCCACCGCATCGGCGACCACGTCGATCGCGCGGTTCTTGAGGCTGACGAGGCGAGGGAAAGGCAGGATCGCGCCGCTGTCGAGATCAAGCAGGGCAAATTCATCGCCCATGAAGCGCCAGCCGCGTTCGCCCAGCAGCGCCGCGAGGGTGGATTTGCCCGACCCGGATTCGCCAGTCATCACCAGCACGCGGCCGTCCTTTTCGACGCTCGATGCATGGAGCAGCAGATGCCGTCGCCAGCCGAGCGCCATCTGGAGGTTCATGCCCATCTCCGCCGCCAGCAGTCCATGCGAGAGACTCATCGGCGCGGCATCGGCCAGGCCATGGTCGCCGGTGATGAAGATGGAGGGGCGGACCCAGCGGCGTAGCGCGCTGGTCGGCTGGAGCCGGACGGTGAAGTCGGCGACTTGCCCCCTCACATCGGGATAGGCGGCGTAGAGGTGTTGCAACTGCGCGATCGGCTGGGGCCAGGCCGCGCCGATGCGGAAAGTGGCGGGGCCGATGCGCAAGGTCAGCGCATGTTTCATGCCGGACGCACCAGGCCGAGTGCGGCCAGCGCATCGAGATGGGTGGCAATTTCGGCGATTGCTTCGTCCGGTGGGCCGAGGTCGAATTCCTGCGCCAGCCTGTCATGCAACACCTGCGCGGTGACGGGGGTGCCGTCGGCCATGCCGTCGAGCAATTCGGGCACGGGGCTGATGACCATATGGGTCTGGCCCGACCGGCGATGATAGAGCAGCGTCAAGTCTTCGAGCGCGCAACTGCGCAGCGCGTCGGCCGGATCGCGTCGATAGGATAGGCTGTTGTCCATAGTCCGGCACCCTGCTGCTTTGCCTCCCTCTAGCGCGGAAGCGTAGCCAAGTGCCTAACGTATCAGCGTAGGGCTGGCGATGGCAGGGCGTGGGTTTCGGGGCGATCGGCGAGGGCCGCGAAGGCGCGCCAGTAGCCGTCGAGCGCGCGATCGACATGATGGTCGCGCACGGCGGCGGCGAGCGTTGCGGGGTCGGTCGGCTGGCGCAGCGCGCGTTCAATGGCGCGGGCGAAGGCAGCGGCGTCGCCGGTGGGTACCGGGGGATGCTGGGCGGCGGCGGCGAGGACCGGGTGGATATTGGGCGTGCTGTCGGTCGCGACCACGCCCGCGCCGCAGGCCAGGGCTTCTATCAGGGTCGCGCACAGCCCTTCCCAGCGGGAGGGCTGGAGCAGCAGGTCGGCCTGCCCCATCAGCGGGGCGAGTTCCTGTGGGTCGCTGATGAAGCCCGCGAAATGGACGCGATCGACGATCCCCAGGGCAGCGCATTGATGCTGGAGGTCGGCCAACAGCGGGCCTTGGCCTGCGATCGTCAATTGCCAGTCGATATGGGGGAGCCTGGCCAGCGCGGCGAGCGCCGTTGCCTGATCCTTCTGCGCAGTCAGGCGTCCGACCATCAGCAGGCGGACGGGCGCGGCGGGGTCGCGTGGTTGGCGGGCGGCGCAGACCTGGTCCATGATGGGGGTCACGGTGGGGCGCGGCAGCAGGCGGACGGGGCCGCTATCCGCCAGCAGGGCGCGGTCATGCCGGCCCATAACGATCGTCAGGGCACTGAGCCGGGCGATGGTGCGGAAGCGGAGAAGCCGGGCCTTGGCGGCGAAGCCGTGGCTGCCGGGGCGCTGGATCGGATTGGAAATACGCGCGACGGCCTGCGTCGCGGTGCCCAGCGTCGCGAGCGCGACCAGCATATTGCTCTGGTTGCCCGCCGAATAGAGGATGTCGGGACGATGACGCCGGACCAGTCGGGCGAGTACTGGCCATTGCGCGATCATCGCCAGCCGCCGGTTGCTGCCGGGCGCGGGGATGCGGCGGACGGTCAGCGCCGGATCGATCAGATGCGACGTCGGCCCATCGGTACGCGCCATCCACAATTCGACGCGCACGCCACGACGCAGGAGATGGTTGGCGAGCAAAATCGCGACCCGATCGAGGCCGCCGTCGCCGGGCTCGTACAGATAGACTGCAACGGAAAGGGCATGCGCCGGGGGTCGGCGGAAGTGGAACATGCAGCTACCCTTGCGTTGGATCGAACCTTTACAGGTTCGACGTCCTTAACGTCGGGAAGCCGTATTCGTTCTGATCGCTATAGGTAGCGCCGTCGCGAAAAAGCTGCGCTTTAGCGCGGCATTTGAAGCGAGGCGTAGCAGGTGAAGCCGCTCTGCCCCGATTGGAGGCGGCGGATATAATTGAGATAGGCCTGGTTCTGCTGATAGCTGGTGCCGGGCAGCGGACGACCGCGCAGGGCTTGCTTCACCTGTTCGCCGGTAAAGCTGCGCCCGGTGCCGGGGAACGCGCCGGGGGTACCCGCAGGCACCACATGCCCGTTGGGCGCTATGAAATTACCAGCCCGGCCATTGTCGGGCACGGGAATGGTGCAGTTGAGGACCGAGGCGGCGGTGTTGGCGAGCGCGGGGCGGATCGAGACGATGGCGGACGCCGCCATGGCCCCGCCCATCAACAGTTGGCGACGCGAGGCGACGGCCGGTTCAGCGGCGGTTTCGTCCATCTGGGGACCGTCCTGATCGGGCATCTGCTCGCTCATATCGTCCTGTTCCGCATCTCGCGCTTGCCAAAGCGTAATGATTGCACGCTATTGGGCTTAGGTCTTCGCAGTGTTTGCGCGACAAATCCAGTGCGGTAACCATGAATCGACTCAGCATTTCCCAAATCACCGCGTCGCTGGCCGTGCTTATGCTGGGCACGGGCGGCGCCTTGTTGCTTGGCGCTTCGCCCGTCGGCATTGCCCTGCCGATTCTGGCGGGGCTGGTCGTGTTGCTGATCGCGGCGCACGGCCATGACCCGGAACCGGACCAGCCCGCGCCGCCGATCGAACAGCCCGACCTGATCGACCATCCCGATTTTCCGACCTTGCTGGAAGGGATTTCCGATCCGCTGATGCTGGTGGAAAAGGGCAAGATCGTGCGCGCCAATCGCGCGGCGCAGCGCTTGCTGGGCGCGCATATCGAGGGGGACGATGCGCGAATCGCCATCCGTCATCCCGCCGCGGCCGAACGGCTGGCCAGCACTGCGCCGCTGGCCGATCCGTTCATGATCGAACTGGTGGGCCTCGGCACGCGCGAACAGCGCTGGCAGATGCGGGTGGCACCAGTGGGCGCGGTGACGTCGATGCGGCGGCTGGTGCATTTGGTCGACCATAGCGGCACCCATGCGGCGGAGCGGATGCGCGTCGATTTCGTCGCCAATGCCAGCCACGAGCTGCGCACGCCGCTGGCGGGGATATTGGGCTTTATCGAAACGCTGGCCGACCCGGAACTGGGCAAGGACCATGAGACGCGGCAGCGTTTCCTCAAAATCATGGATGGCGAAGCGCGGCGGATGCAGCGGCTGATCGACGATCTCATCTCGCTCTCGCGCATCGAAGCGGAAAAATATCGCGCGCCCGACAGCGCGGTCGATCTGTCCGAATTGGTTGCCGAAGTGGTCGGCGTGTTCCGGTCCAGCCATGGTTTGCGCGGGCGGGACGTGGAGATGGAGATCGCCCATTCGCTGCCCCCGGTGCTGGGCGATCGCGCGCAATTGTCGCAATTGGTGCATAATCTGATCGGCAATTCAGTGAAATATGGTCGGCCCGACACGCCGATCCGCGTCACACTGACCGAGGGACCGAGCGGCATGACCCGACTGGCCGTGGCGGATGAGGGCGAAGGCATAGGCCCCGATCATTTGCCGCGATTGACCGAGCGCTTCTATCGCGTCGATTCGGGCCGCAGCCGCGCGATGGGCGGCACGGGGCTTGGCCTTGCCATCGTGAAACATATTATCGAGCGGCATCGCGGTCGGCTGGATATTGCCAGCACGCTGGGCAAGGGCACGACGATCACCATATTGCTGCCGCCAGCGACCGATGAGGGGGTGACGAAGGCCGATGAACGGCGGCGGCCATCGGCGCTTTCCGGCACGGTGTCATGAAACTGAAACCTGACTGTCACAAAGGCGCGATGGTCCGCAGCTAGACGCTTGCTCCATGGGGGGCGGCGACATGCGAATCGCGGCCTTAGTTGATGGAGGTTTTCCGTGAAGAGATTCGCCTTGCTCGCCGCCACGGCGCTGAGCGTCCTTAGCCTGTCCGCTTGCGGCGATCAGGGCGGCGCGGGGGCGACCCGCGACCAGATCCGCGCGGTCGGTTCCTCCACCGTCTATCCCTTCGCTACGGCCGCATCCGAACTGTTCGTGCAGACCAATGCCGGCATGAAGTCGCCGATCATCGAATCGACCGGCACCGGCGGCGGCATGAAGCTGTTCTGCAGCGGCGTCGGCGCGCAATATCCCGACATCGCCAACGCCTCGCGCCGGATGAAGAAGGCCGAGTTCGACCTGTGCCAAGGCAATGGCGTCAAGGACATCATCGAAGTGCAGATCGGCGTCGATGGGCTGGCCTTTGCCGAAGCGAAGAATGGCCCCGGCTACAAGTTGACCCCCAAGATCGTCTATGAAGCGCTGGCCGCCAATCCCTATGGCAAGGGTCCGAACAAGACGCAGACCTGGAAGGATGTGGACCCCAGCCTGCCCGCCATCGCGATTTCGGTGTTCGGCCCGCCATCGACCAGCGGCACGCGCGATTCGCTCGCCGAGTTGATCCTGGAAAAGGGATGCCAGAGCGATCCGGCGATGGAGGCGCTCAAGGAAAAGAGCGAGGACGAATATAAGGCGACCTGCACGCGCGTTCGCGAGGACGGCAAATATGTCGATTCGGGCGAAAACGACAATCTGATCGTGCAGAAGCTGGGTGCGAACCCCAATGCGGTCGGCGTATTCGGTTTCAGCTTCCTCGAAGAAAATCGCGCCACGCTGAAGGATATTCCGATCGACGGGATCGAAGCTTCCTATGAGACGGTCTCGTCCGGCCAATATCCTGGCGCGCGCCCGCTCTACATCTATGTGAAGAAGGCGCATATGTCCGCCATTCCGGGCCTTCAGGGCTTCCTGAATGCATTTGCAACCAATTGGGCGCCGGGCGGCGCGCTGACCAAGCGCGGCATGGTCGCCGCGCCGGACGATGTCCGCAAGGCGAACGAACAAACCGTCAAGGCGCTGACCACGCTTGACGGCGCGCAGCTGAAATAAGCGAGACCCCATGACCGGACCCGCAATCCTCCTGCTGCTGGCAGGCCTGGGCGCGATCGCCTGGGTCAGTGCCCGCGCCCGCGCCATGCGTCTGCAGGCGGTGGCACGGACCACCGGGCGGCGTGACGCCGTCCACAGCCTGCCGGGCTATCATGGCTGGTATGTGGCGCTATGGACGCTGCTGCCCGCTGCCCTTTTCCTGGTCGTGTGGGCCAATGTGGCACCCAGTCTGGTGACGCAGGCCGTGCTGGCCGATCCGGCCGCGCAGGCTTTGCCGCTCGACGGCTTTTCCCGCTCCGCCATCTTGGGCGAAGCGCGGGCGATCGCGACGGGGATGCAGGCCGGTGCCTTCAACCCCGCCTCGCAAGCGCTGGTCGAGCCGTATACGCGGGCGCTCGATAAGTTCGGGCTGGCAGGCGCGATATTGGCGCTGGTGTTGGCTTTCGCCGGGGGTGCCTATGCCTTCACCCGCATCCGTCCCGATTTCCGGGCACGCACGCGGGTCGAGCGGCTGGTGATGGCGCTGCTGCTGGTGGCATCGCTGCTGGCGATCGTGACCACTGTTGGCATCGTCGCGTCGCTGCTGTGGGAAAGTTTCCGCTTCTTCTCGATGGTCAATCCGATCGACTTTCTGTTCGGGACCAAATGGAGCCCCCAATCGGCCGCGATGGGCTATGGCAATGAGGATGCGTTCGGCGCGATCCCGCTTTTCTGGGGCACCATCTTCATCGGCGCGATCATCGCCATGATCGTCGCCATTCCGCTGGGCCTGATGAGTGCGGTCTATTTGACCCAATATGCCAGCCCCACGGTGCGCCGCTGGATGAAGCCGACGCTGGAGATGCTCGCGGGCGTCCCCACGGTCGTCTATGGCTATTTCGCAGCGCTCACCATTGCGCCGGCGCTACGCGACTTTGCGGTGATGATCGGCATTTCCGGTGCATCGTCGGAAAGCGCGCTGGCGGCCGGCTTGGTGATGGGCGTGATGATCATTCCCTTCGTCTCCTCCATGGCCGATGACAGCATTGCCGCCGTGCCGCAGTCGATGCGCGACGGCAGCCTGGCGATGGGTGCGACCACCAGCGAGACGATCAAGCGCGTCCTCATCCCGGCCGCGCTGCCCGGTGTCGTCGGCGGCGTGTTGCTCGCCGTCAGCCGCGCAATCGGCGAGACGATGATCGTGGTGATGGCCGCAGGGCTTGCCGCCAACCTGACGCTCAACCCCTTTTCCAGCGTGACGACGGTGACGACGCAGATCGTCCAGTTGCTGACCGGCGACCAGGAGTTCGACAGCGCCAAGACGCTGGCGGCCTTCGCGCTGGGGCTGGTGCTGTTCATCATCACCCTGTTGCTCAACATCGTGGCCCTGCGGGTCGTGAAGAAATATCGCGAGGCTTACGAATGACCGTCGAACGTCTGCCTACCGACTGGAAGTCGGAGGCGATGCGCAAGCGGATTGCGGGGCGCTATGCCAAGGAACGCCGCTTCCGGCTGATCGGCTTAGGCGCCGTGGTCCTGTCCGCCGCTTTCCTCGCCTTCCTGCTCTTCACCATGATGGGCAATGGCCTGCGCGGCTTTACCCGGACGGAGATTGCCCTGACGGTCGATTTCCCTGCCTCACCGGTGCTGCTCGATCCTGCCGCGATCACGGACGAATCGCTCAATCAGGCGAATCTGCCGATGGTGACTAGCACGGTCGCCAAGCAGGCGTTGGGACCGGACGCCGACTCGCTCCTGTCGTCGACGGCGTGGATCACTATCCGCGACGCGATCAAGGCCGATCCCTCGATCCTCAGCCGGACCGAGACGATCGCCCTGCCCGCTTCGACCGGCATCGACCTGGCGGCCAAGAGCGAAGGACCGCCCGAAGCCGAAGCCGCCGTCGCGCGGCTGGAAAAGGCGGGCGTGCTGACGACGGGTTTCAACTGGAATTTCCTGTCGGCCAGTGACGGCACCGATCCGGCGCAGGTCGGCATCTGGGGCGCGTTCAAGGGCACGTTGCTGACGATGCTGGTGACGCTGTTGCTCAGCTTCCCGGTGGGCGTGGCAACAGCGCTCTATCTGGAGGAATATGCGCCCAAGGCGTGGTGGACCGACATTATCGAAGTGTCGATCAACAACCTCGCCGCCGTGCCGTCAATCATCTTCGGCCTGCTCGGCCTGTCGATCTTCCTCAACCTGCTGCACCTGCCGCGATCGGCGGCGCTGGTCGGCGGCATGACGCTCGCTTTGATGACGATGCCTGTCATCGTCATCGCCGGACGCAACGCGATCAAGTCGGTGCCGCCCAGCATCCGCGACGCGGCGCTCGGTATCGGAGCCAGCCCCGTGCAGGTGGTGTTCCAGCATGTGCTGCCGCTCGCCCTGCCCGGCATATTGACCGGTACGATCATCGGCATGGCCCGTGCGCTGGGGGAAACCGCACCGCTGCTGATGATCGGCATGCGCGCCTTCATCGCCACCCCGCCGGGCGGGATCAGCGATCCGGCGACCGTCCTGCCGGTCCAGATCTTCCTATGGTCGGACGAAGTGTCGAAGGGCTTTGTCGAAAAGACATCAGCGGCGATCATCGTGCTGCTGGCCTTCCTCCTCGCGATGAACGGCCTCGCCATCTATCTGCGCAACAAGTTTGAAACACGGTGGTAACCACACCCATGACCCAAGACCAAATCAACCTGGCGATCGCCAATCCGAAAATGTCGGCCCGCGACGTCAACGTCTTCTATGGCGAGAAGCAGGCGATCAAGCGCGTGTCGATCGACGTCGACATGGACAATGTGACAGCCTTCATCGGCCCGTCGGGCTGCGGCAAGTCGACTTTCCTGCGCACCTTGAACCGCATGAACGACACGGTCGCGTCGGCGCGGGTCGAAGGCGAGATCACGCTGGACGGCGAGGATATCTATGCCTCGTCCATGGACGTGGTACAGTTGCGCGCACGGGTGGGGATGGTGTTCCAGAAGCCCAACCCCTTCCCCAAGTCGATCTACGAGAATATCGCCTATGGGCCGCGCATCCATGGCCTGGCCGCATCGAAGGCGGACATGGACGTGGTGGTCGAAAAGTCGCTGCGCCGCGCTGGGCTGTGGGAAGAAGTGAAGGACCGGCTGCACGACAGCGGCACGGCCCTGTCGGGCGGGCAGCAGCAGCGCTTGTGCATCGGCCGCGCCATTGCGGTCGAACCCGAAGTCATCCTGATGGACGAGCCCTGCTCGGCGCTCGATCCGATCGCGACGGCCAAGATCGAGGAACTGATCCACGAGCTGCGCGGCCGCTACGCGATCGTGATCGTCACCCATAATATGCAGCAGGCCGCGCGCGTGTCGCAGCGGACCGCCTTCTTCCATCTGGGCGAACTGGTCGAATATGGGGTGACCTCGGACATCTTCACCAATCCGCGCCAGGAGCGGACCAAGGACTATATCACCGGTCGTTACGGCTGATCGGGCGGAGAGAGACAAGACATGGCTGAACATACGATCAAGGCATTTGACGACGAAATCGACCGGCTGCGCGGGTTGATCGCCGAAATGGGCGGTCGCGCGGAAGCGGCGATCGAAAATGCGATGCTGGCGCTGCAACGGCAGGATCTGGCGCTGGCCGCCGAAGTGGTCCAGGGCGACAAGCGCATCGACGCGATCGAGGCCGAGGTCGAGAAGCTGGTGATCGAAGTCATCGCGCTGCGCGCACCTATGGCCAACGACCTGCGCGACGTGATCGCCGCGCTCAAGATCGTCAGCGTAATCGAGCGGATCGGCGACTATGCCAAGAATATCGCCAAGCGGGTGCCGCTGATCGCCACCAACAGGCAGTTGCTCGAACCCATGTCGCTCCTCCCCTCCATGGGACAGGTGGCCGCCGAGATGGTGCATGACGTGCTGAACGCCTATGCCGCGCGTGACCCTGACCTCGCGCAGGCGGTAGTGGAGCGCGATGCGGTGGTGGATGATTTCTACAATAGCGTGTTCCGTACGCTGGTGACCTTCATGGTCGAAAATCCCAAGACGATCAGCGAATGCGCGCATTTGCTGTTCGTCGCCAAGCATATCGAGCGGATCGGCGACCATGCCACCAACGTCGCCGAGATGGTCTATTATGCCGCGACCGGCCAGACCATGCCGGAGCGGGAACGCGGCGGCACTGACGTTCAGGCGGAGATCTGATCATGGCACGGGCCAAGATGCTGCTGGTGGAAGATGACGCGGCGCTGGCCGAACTGCTCATCTGGCACTTCAAGCGCGAGGATTTCGAGGTCGCCCATACGGTCGATGGCGAAGAAGCGCTGTTGATGGCGCAGGAGAATGTGCCCGACATTGTGCTGCTGGACTGGATGGTCGAGAGCCTCTCAGGCATCGAGGTCTGCCGTCGGCTGCGGCGGATGACCGGCACCGCCAATGTGCCGATCATCATGCTGACCGCGCGCGGTGAGGAAGAGGATCGCGTCCGTGGCCTGGAAACCGGCGCGGACGATTATGTGACCAAGCCCTTCTCGCCCCGCGAACTGGTGGCGCGGGTCGGCGCGGTGCTGCGTCGCGTGCGGCCGGCGCTGGCAGGTGAAACGCTGACCTTTGCCGATGTCGAGATGGACACGGTGGGGCATAAGGTGCGGCGTGGTGGGCAGGTGATCCCGCTCGGACCGACCGAATTCCGGCTGCTCAAGCATTTTCTGGAGCATCCGGGCTGGGTTTTCTCGCGCGAGCGATTGCTCGACAGCGTGTGGGGGCAGGATAGCGATATCGAGCTGCGCACGGTCGACGTGCATATCCGCCGCCTGCGCAAGGCGATCAATGGCGATGGCATCTTTACGGACATCATCCGCACGGTACGGTCGGCGGGCTATGCGCTGGATACCGACGGGGTAGCGTGACATGACGGAAGCCCCGGTCGTCATGACCGGGGCTTTCCTTTATGGCGGATCAGGCGGCGCGGCGGGCCTTGGTCAGCTTCTTGAGCAGCATGTCGCGCTTCATGCGCGAGAGATGATCGATAAACAGCACGCCTTCCAGATGGTCCATCTCATGCTGGAGGCAGGTGGCGAGCAGCCCTTCGAGCTGTTCTTCATGGATGCGGCCATCGCGATCCATCCAGCTGGCGCGGATCGTCGCGGGGCGCTCAACCTCGGCATATTGCTCCGGCACCGACAGGCAACCCTCATTATAGACCGATAGATCCTGTGATTCGCGCAGGATTTCGGGGTTTATGAAGACCATCGGCCGTTTGACCGGGGGCGCATCCTCCGCGTCGGATTCGGGTTCCTGCAGGTCCATGACCAGCACTCGTTTGGGCACGCCGACCTGGATCGCGGCAAGCCCGATGCCCGGCGCGTCGTACATCGTTTCGAACATATCGTCGATCAGCCGTTGCAGATCATCGTCAATCGCCTCGACCGGGGTCGAAATGGTACGCAGGCGCGGATCGGGCGCCTCAAGGATAGGAAGAATGGCCATCGTGACAAAATAGCGGAATGGCGCGGAATTTCAAGCCGCCCGCCGAGTCGCCTCCGCTTATTCGCCAAGCCATTCGTCGATAGCGGGCTTGAGCGCAGTGGAGATCAGTTCGACCAGCAGCGCGCCATCGGGCGAGGCGAGATAGGCGATGAGGCCATAGCCATCGGCGGGCGCGGCATTGGCGGCGCGCACGGTCCAGCCCAGATCGATCAACCGTGCGGTTTCGGTCGGCAGATCATCGACCCAGACACCGATATGGCGGGCCGTTTCGGCACTGGCGGGGTCGTAGAAAGGCCCCTGCCCCTGCACCAGTTCGATATGAATCGGGCCGCCCAGCGAATAGGTGGCGCGCACGCGCAGGTCGCGCAGGCCGTCTTCGGGCGTCCAGAAAGGCAGCGGATCAAAATCGCGCACGGGTGCGAAGGTCAGGCCGAGCGCCGCGCCATAGTCCGCGACGGCGCGGTCGATATCGGCAACGGCAATACCCTTGTGATGGGTGCGGGTCAGGTCGATCATCGGGGCATCCCTCCTGTGGTTCTTAGGGCCAGTCTAGCGGAAACGGCGAGCTGGGACAGCTAGTGGCTTTCGCAGGGGAACCGGACAGGAAGGCAGACCCTCACCCAACCCTCTCCCGTGAAAAACGGAGAGGGCTAAGAGCGGAACGCCTAAAATCCTTTAATTGCCCTCGGCGTCGACGGTGAACACCATGGGTTTGCCGCGCGAGGTGGGTTCCCAACCGGCTTCCAGCGCGGCGCGGATGCCGCGGGTGATGATCGCGTCGTTGATCTGCAGGCGGCCGCGTTGCAGGCCTTTCAGCAAGCGCTTGGGCGGCGGAAATTCGAGGAGCGCGCCGCGCTGCGTATCTTTCTGCTGCAAGGCTATGGCCATGCCTTTCCACCCGTCAATGTCGCTCCATTGGGGTTCGCGGCGGAGTTCCCATTCATAGGTTTCGCCATCGACGTCGATGCTGCCAGCAAGGTTGTGCATATTTTGCATGGCCTGCGCATAGCAGGACTGGCGCGATAGGCCAGCTTTTGCGGTGACGGTGTTTCCGACCGGGCCTGATGGTCGTTCGCCATCGAAAGGGTGACACTATCGCTACTTTGGCAGAAGTTCGAAATTCGTGGTTGATAGTCCTCTACCGCATTGAAGGCATTGGTGCGGCGGATGTCGTGATATTCGTTATATGATGGCCTGTCGTATGGCAGGCATGCTCGGCTGAGGCGGAGGTCCGGAAACTCTTTTTCCGCCCCGCCTGCGCGAACCTTGGTGTTTGCAGGCAGGCATAGGCCATCATTGTCATGAGAAGGTGGCGATGCTGCCCCGTCCATGATCGTCCTTCGACGTGGTCGAGGCCGAGCTCCTCTTTGAGTTGCTGGTGCGCCTGTTTGCAAATCCAGCGCGCCTTGATGGCGCCCGCGAGGTCCTTGATCGCGGTGTCGGCGGGAAGGTTGGAGAGATAGTATTTTTCGCTCACCGTTCGAGAGGATGCTCACCCACCAGCCAAGCCTCTTCACCCGACATATGCTCTGCGCCAGCGGCGCCGACCCGCTGTGGCGCGCCATCGGCGATGCGCAGACGCGTGGCGGCAAAGCGAGCCGTCAGGCGGCCTTTCGTTCCCCGGTACCAACTGACCTGCCGCCATTTCAGACCTTCGAGCATAGCATGGGCGGCTTGGGATTTAACGTACGGAATGGGGCGGACACGCGGTCTTCCAGGTCCTGCCACCGGAAAGATCAACTGCACGTCTGCGGGATAGACCTTCTGGTGTCGGTAAATGCCAACGGCCCAGCGCAAGCCTCGTGGCTGAGCGCCTGTCGGAATGGCGCTGGCAGGCCATAGCCAGCATCGACCAGAACGCAGCCAAAGCGCACATCGGCCGCAATGGATCTCCTCAATGATGTTGATTGCCGCTGAGAAGTGACCCGGGGTTTTCATCGAGATGTGACCCACCTTGCGATTATGTTTCGGATGTCAGGGGTGGGTCAAGATGGGGTTTTCTCCTTCCTGGTTTTGGGCTGCTGAGCCGAGCTGTTCTTGAACCTGAAGCTGTTGTTGCCGGTTTCAAGGATGTGGCAGTGATGGGTGAGCCGGTCGAGGAGCGCGGTGGTCATCTTGGCGTCGCCGAACGTTTCATGATACTGCTTTCCTGGAAGGGGTCATACTGTAATTTGGCGCTGTGAGCGCCTTTATTTGCTGGAGGGTCAGGTCCACCTGCCACGGCTGTCCCTTCTTTAGTTGCCGGCCCTGAAGCTTACCGCGTTTCAGCCATTTGAACACCGTCTGCTCAGTGACGCCGAGCGCGGTCGCGGCACCTTGGATCGAGTAGCTGCCATCCGGCCAACGGGGCGGATTATGCTCGACGCCGTTGATCTTTACGGTGGGGATATTCCAGCGCTGGCGCAACAGGTGCACCGTGTTGTGGTCGAACAGCCCGTCCAGGCTGTTCCGCAGACCCTCTGTGTTGAGCGCGGTAGCGACCTCGGCGTCCATCATGCCAGCGGCGTTGAGCTCTCGGATCCGCTGTTCTAGCACGTCGGCATGAGCAGCTTCAGCATAGGATTGAGTGCGCCGCATGACCCAGTGTTCGGTCGCTGCGCCCGTCTGCCAGATGATGCGGATCCACACCATGCCTTTCGCCCGCCGCTGATCTAGAATGACCTTGTCGATCACGAGGCGGAGCATCGCCTTGCGTTCGCTGTTCTCGATTCTTTCCCAAAGATCAGGCAGGTCGATGCCGAACGCTGCGATACGGGCGCGATCGTCGGCATTCAACGCAACGGTTTGCTCCGTCTTCCACCGCCGATAGTCCTGCTCGACCTTTTCGACCTCACGCAGCTTGCTTTCCCAGATGCTTTCGAGCGAACGGGCAACGAGGCGGTTTTCCGGCTCGACCGCGTCATATTGGCGCCGGGCACGCTCGCATTCATATTCGGCGCGTTCGCGCTTGAGTGTCCATTGCCGTTCGAGTCCATGGACGTCCGCGTCGATGGCGTCGAGCGCGGCCAACGCGATGGCGAGTTGGTCAGGGGTGAGCGCTGCAAGGAACTGCCGTTCGACCTCAGCCTCAACCCGCGGCGCACGCACCTCTTGGCAATATTGACCGACGCAGGTCGCTCGTTCGGAACGGCACCGATATACCGGATGGTTGCTGTCAGGGCCAGAGTAGTTGAGTGCCATGCGCCGTCCGCAACTGCCACACATCGCTATACCCTGCAGCAGCGCCTTTCCCTTCCGAGGCATGCCACGATGCCCGGCTTTGAAGTTGCCGACATTGTCCGTGAGCTTGTCGCTGATCGCCATATGCGTCTCCCAACTGATATACGCTGGATGAGCATTCTGGATGCAGACTTCCCACTGTATAGCGCGACGATCTGGGTGAGAGGTCAGCGACTATCAGGATGAGAACAGATTGTCGCGGCGGGTTCATGGTGCCGGGTTAGATTGTCGCTGGC
>MIAK01000058.1:0-103371 GCA_001829085.1 Sphingomonadales bacterium RIFCSPLOWO2_12_FULL_63_15
CCTCGTCAACAGCTTGGGCCCTCATCGCCTCAATCCGCATGCTCACACGCAGAACCGCAAGGTATTGTCAGAATTGAAAAACTTCCGAATCCGGCTCTAAGTCATGCGAATTCTGGAATTGTGAATGAAGATCGAATTTTACTAAAAAAATATACTGAAGATATGGCAAATTTTTGTGAAGCAATTAAGAATAAATACGTTCCGGGACAAAACTTTATTCTGCGCGGCCAAGATAGGTCTCTTCGTGATTTTGCCGACATTATAGTAAAAATATCATTTTCAGTTACTAAGGATCTTCAAAAATGATAGATTCAAAAACTCAGATTCGCCGATTAGTTGAATCATTATACATTAGAACGCTAGAAGGAAAAATTTTTTGGTCTTATGATGCTAGTTCGGATTCTTGTGAGTGTGAAGTTGGTGAGGTATACATCCAAATTTTGCAAGAATCTGACGATAATGGAGATTATTACACCTTTATTCGCGTTCTAAATAATCAAAAACAGGTAATTGAAAATATATATGGCGGATCGGTGGGAAGCAATACTAAGCCGTTCAATACACCGCATAAAGATTACTGGGAACTGATGGTAGATTTGAGGGCAATGGCACAACGTTCTGCCATCGGCGGTGACGCCGTTCTCGCAAGCATGCTGGCACAGTTGAATGCTGATAAAATCGCGATGGAAGAGGACGAAATACCATTCTGACCCTTCGTTGTAACAATTGACGTGATTTATAGCACTACCTCTAATCCCGCTCCCTATCCCCAGCGCCCATATACAGTTCACTCCCCGTTTCCCTGAACACCTTGCTCATTGCCGCCATGCCCTGTTCGGCAGACGCAGCATCTAGAGGCACACCCCCTCCCCCATTTGGCTGCGCCAAATGGTCCCCCTCCCCGTGCCGGGGAGGATTGGCGGCGATGAAGGCGTCGGCTTCCTGATTCTGCTTCGCCGCGAAATCGCGGACCTCCTGCGTGATCTTCATCGAGCAGAATTTCGGGCCGCACATCGAGCAGAAATGGGCGCTTTTCGCGCCTTCCGCGGGAAGCGTCTGGTCGTGATATTGCTCCGCCGTGTCGGGGTCCAGCGACAGGTTGAACTGGTCGCGCCAGCGGAACTCGAACCGCGCCCGGCTCAGCGCATCGTCGCGGACCTTGGCCGCCGGATGCCCTTTGGCCAGATCAGCGGCGTGGGCGGCGAGCTTGTAGGTCACTACGCCGACCTTCACGTCATCGCGGTCGGGCAGGCCCAGATGCTCCTTGGGCGTCACATAGCAAAGCATCGCCGTGCCATACCAGCCGATCATGGCCGCGCCGATGCCTGAGGTGATATGGTCATAGCCCGGCGCGATGTCGGTGGTGAGCGGCCCCAGCGTATAGAAGGGCGCTTCGCCACAGGCTTCGAGCTGCTTTTCCATATTCTGCTTGATCTTGTGCATGGGCACATGGCCCGGCCCCTCGATCATCACCTGCACATCCTGTTCCCAGGCGCGCTTGGTCAGTTCGCCCAGCGTATAGAGTTCGGCAAATTGCGCCTCGTCATTGGCGTCGGCAATCGATCCGGGGCGCAGGCCGTCGCCCAGCGAATAGGCGATGTCATAGGCCTTCATGATCTCGCTAATCTCGTCGAACCGCTCGTAGAGGAAGCTTTCGCGGTGATGGGCGAGGCACCATTTCGCCATGATGGAGCCGCCACGCGACACGATGCCGGTGACGCGCTTGGCCGTCATCGGGATATAGGGCAGGCGGACACCCGCATGGATGGTGAAATAGTCGACGCCCTGTTCCGCCTGCTCGATCAGCGTGTCGCGGAAAATCTCCCAGGTCAGATCCTCGGCGACGCCGCCGACCTTTTCGAGCGCCTGATAGATGGGCACGGTGCCGATCGGCACGGGCGAATTGCGGATGATCCATTCGCGCGTGTCGTGGATGTTGCGGCCGGTGGACAGGTCCATCACCGTGTCCGCGCCCCAGCGGATCGACCAGACCAGCTTGTCGACTTCGGCCGCGACGTCGGACGCGACCGCGCTGTTGCCGATATTGGCGTTGATCTTGACCAGGAAATTGCGGCCGATCGCCATCGGTTCGGATTCGGGATGGTTGATGTTGCTGGGGATGATCGCCCGGCCGCGCGCCACTTCGTCACGGACGAATTCCGGCGTCACATAATCGGGGATGTCCGCGCCCCAATCCTGCCCGTCGCGGACATATTCGGCCAGCCGCGCCCGGCCCAGATTTTCGCGCTCCGCCACATATTCCATTTCGGGCGTGATGATGCCGCGACGGGCATAGTGCATCTGGCTGACATTCGCGCCCGCCTTCGCGCGCAGGGGACGGCGGGTGCCGAGCGGGAATTGGGCGACGCCCCCCGACCGATCCGGCCCTTTCAGCCCATTATCCTCCGGCCGCACCTCACGCGCGGCATACGTCTCCACATCGCCCCGCCCGACGATCCAGTCGTGACGCAGCGTCGGCAGGCCCGCGCGAATGTCGATCTGCGCCGCCGGGTCGGTATAGGGACCGGACGTGTCATAGACGCGCACCGGCGCTTCGCCGCTGCCCGGCTCCAGCGTGATTTCGCGCATCGCGACCTTCAGCGGGCCGACATGGATTTTGCGCGATCCCCTGATGGGACCGGTGGTAACGCCGATTTCGGTGCGGGCGGGAACATCTGCCATTTTCGTCTCTCCTTCATGGGCGAGGAGAGGGATGGCGGGCGGTGTGAAAGCGCGCTGACCCTCCCTACGCCGGTGTCAGCCGGATCAGGTTCAACGGGTCGCAGCCACATAGCTGCCTCTCAACCGTCTGCGGACGGTCCCCCGGGGATGCTGGACAGGGTAATCCGTTCGCGGCATGAGTCCAGCGCTTATGTCTCACCATCCCCCACCCGATCTTTCCACCAAGGAAGGCCGCAAGGCGTGGCGGCATGAATATCGCATGGTCGCGGTGCGACCGCGCCGCTGGGGTCTGTGGCTGCTGACCGCCGGATTTCTGCTGCTGCTCGCGCCGTCGGCCTTTGGCCTGCACAGCATCATGGGTTGGTCGCCCAGCCTCATTGGCATGGCACTGATGCTGGGGGCGACACCGCTGCTGATCGCAGGCGCGGTGCTGCGGCGGCGCTATCGGCGCGGGCGGCTGGGCACCCGTTAGAATCTGCACGCCCCGCGCGATTGACTGTTGCATTGCAGCAGGGGGTAGCGTTTGATCGCGGCCATGCTCAAAGCCGCACTCCACCACCTCACCGCCTATCGTTACAATCGCCCGATCCGCCTGGGGCCGCAGGTCATCCGCCTGCGCCCCGCGCCGCATAGCCGGACCAAAGTCCCCAATTATGCGCTGAAGATCGAACCGGCGAACCATTTTCTGAACTGGCAGCAGGACCCGCACGGCAACTGGCTGGCGCGCGTGGTGTTTCCCGATCCGGTCGACCATTTCCGCATCCAGGTCGATCTGCTCGCGGACCTCGACATCATCAATCCGTTCGATTTCTTCGTTGAGCCTTATGCGGAGACTTACCCCTTCGCCTATGACGATCAGTTGAAGACCGACCTCGCCGCCTATTTCGACATCGAACCACAAGGGCCGATGTTCGACGCGATGGTGGCGCAATATGATGGCTTTGAGAGCCGGACGGTCGATTTTCTGGTCGAGGTGAACCGTCGCCTGCAACAACAGGTCGGCTATGTCATCCGCATGGAAGCGGGCGTGCAGACGCCCGAAGAGACGCTGGAGATCGGCACGGGATCGTGCCGCGATTCCGCCTGGCTGCTGGTGCAATTACTGCGCCGGCTGGGCTTTGCCGCGCGTTTCGTGTCGGGCTATTCGATCCAGCTGGTCGCCGATGTCGAACCGATCGAAGGGCCGAAGGGCGTTACGCAGGACGTCGTCGACCTCCACGCCTGGGCGGAGGCCTATGTGCCGGGCGCAGGCTGGGTGGCGCTGGATGCCACCAGCGGCATGTTCGCGGGCGAGGGGCATATTCCGCTCTGCGCGACGCCGCACTACAAGTCCGCCGCACCGATCAGCGGCATGGCCGAACCCGCCGAAGTCGATTTCGAATTTGCGATGAATGTGTCGCGCATTGCCGAAGCCGTGCGGATCACCAAGCCCTTTACCGACAGCCGCTGGGACGCGGTGATGGCGCTCGGCGCACAAGTCGATGCCGACCTGATCGCGCAGGATGTGCGCCTGACCACCGGCGGCGAGCCGACCTTCGTGGCGGTCGATGGCGGCGATGCGGGCGAATGGAATGGCGATGCGGTGGGACCAACCAAGGCGGCCTATGCCGACCGGCTGATCCGCAAGCTGCGCGCGACCTTTGCGCCCGGCGGCCTGCTGCATCATGGCCAGGGCAAATGGTATCCGGGCGAAAGCCTGCCGCGCTGGGCCTATGCGGTCTATTGGCGCAAGGATGGCACGCCGATCTGGCGCGACGAAAGCCTGATCGCGCCCGACGATGCGCCCGATGGTGCGCGCATGGTGACGCCCGCCGACGCCCGCGCTTTCCTGAGCCATATGGCCGGGAATATGGGCTTTACCGACGAATATACCCATGCGGTCTATGAAGATCCGGCGGTCTGGGCGGTGAAGGAAGCCGACCTGCCGATCAACGCCAGCCCCGATGATCCCAAGATCAGCGACCCCGAAGCGCGCGCGCGGATGGTCAAGACGTTCGAGCGCGGCCTCGACCAACCGGTAGGCTATGTGCTGCCGGTGCAGCGCTGGCAAAGTCAGGTCGCCAAGCCCCGCTGGCAGAGCGAAATCTGGCAGTTGCGGCGCGGCAAGCTGTTCGCGGTGCCGGGCGATTCGGCGCTGGGCTATCGGCTGCCGCTGGGGTCGCTGCCCTATGTGCCGCCGTCCGACTATCCCTATATCCACCCCCGCGACACCAGTGAGCCGCGCGAACCGCTGCCCGACTTCCGCACCCAGATCGTCGAACAGGCAAGCGTCGAGGAAGTGCGCGCGCAACAGTCGCAGCGGGTCGCCGGTCCCGAAGGCGGCATGGCCGCGCAGGAGCGGGTCGAGCAGGTCATCATCGAAGGCGCGGTGCGGACCGCCGTGACGGTCGAGCCGCGCGGCCATTATCTCTCGGTCTTCCTGCCCCCCGTACAGGCGCTGGAAGATTATCTGGAGCTGATCGCCGAGGTCGAGGCCGCCGCCGAGGCGCTGCGCATCCCCGTGCGGATCGAGGGCTATTCGCCACCGCCCGACCCGCGCATCGACGTGCTGAAGGCCACGCCCGACCCCGGCGTGATCGAAGTCAATGTCCAGCCCGCCGCCAGCTGGGACGAGACGGTTCATATCACCCAGCAAGTCTATGACCATGCCCGCGAATGTCAGCTGACCGCCGACAAATTCATGGTCGATGGCCGCTCGGTCGGCACCGGCGGGGGCAATCATATCGTGCTGGGCGGGCCGACGCTGGGCGACTCGCCCTTCATCCGCCGCCCCGACCTGCTCAAGAGCTTCGTCCTCTATTGGCAGCGCCATCCCTCGCTCTCCTACCTCTTTTCGGGCCTCTGCATCGGCCCGACGAGCCAGGCGCCGCGCATCGACGAGGCGCGGCATGATGGCCTGTACGAGCTGGAGATCGCGCTGGCGCAGGTGCCCAACCCGTTCACGGGCGAAGGGGCTGCGCCGCCCCCCTGGCTGGTCGATCGGCTGTTCCGCAACCTGCTGGTCGATGTGACGGGCAACACCCACCGCACCGAAATCTGCATCGACAAGATGTTCTCGCCCGATGGTCCCACCGGGCGGCTCGGCCTGCTGGAGTTTCGCGGGTTCGAAATGCCGCCCGAAGCGCGCATGAGCTTGGCGCAGCAATTGCTGCTCCGCGCGTTGACCGCCTGGTTCTGGCGGCAGCCGCAACAGGGCCATCTGGTGCGCTGGGGCACGACGCTGCATGACCGCTTCATGCTGCCCCATTTCGTCTGGGCCGATTTTCTGGAGATCCTGTCCGACCTGCGCGGCGCGGGCTATGATTTCGACCCCAACTGGTTCGAGGCACAGCGCCAGTTCCGCTTCCCGGTCCATGGCACCGTCGATGCAGGCGGCGTGGGCCTTGAAATCGCCCATGCGCTGGAACCGTGGAACGTGCTGGGCGAAACCGGGGCGATCGGCGGCACGGTGCGCTATGTCGACTCATCGACCGAACGGTTGCAGGTCCGCGCCACGGGCCTTGTCGCCGGACGCCATATCGTCGCGTGCAACGGGCGGCAGGTGCCGATGACCGCCACCGGCGTTCCGGGCGAAGCGGTCGGCGGCGTGCGCTACAAGGCATGGGCACCGGCCAATTGCCTTCACCCCCATCTACCCGCCAATGCCCCGCTGACCTTTGACGTGCTCGATAGCTGGAGCGGCCGGTCGCTGGGCGGCTGCGTCTATCATGTCGCGCATCCGGGCGGCCGCAATTACGACACGCTGCCGATCAACGGCTATGAGGCCGAAGCCCGGCGTAAGGCGCGGTTCCAGGATTATGGCCATACGCCTGGCCAAGTCGACATGCCTGCCGCCGAAACGGCCAGCGAATTTCCGATGACGCTGGACCTGCGCTTCAAACAACCGGGGCTGTGATGGCCGCAGACGCCGCGGCCCCGCCCGGTGCGGCGGGGGGATGGGCGGACGCCTATCTCGCCGCTGCACCGGCAGGGGATTTGTTCGCCGACGCCGCGCCCGCCATGGGCCCGCGCTGGCGCACGATGCTGGAACGGCTGTCGGCCCAGGCGCAGGGCGACCCCGCGACGCTCGCCGATCATGTTGGGCGGCAGGCGATCGACCTTGGCATGGCGTTCCGCCTGACCGGCGACGAGCAGGAACGCGCCTGGCCGCTGGGTCCGGTGCCGCTGCTGATCGGCGCGGACGAATGGGCGCATATCGAACGCGGCCTCGCCCAGCGCGCCGACCTGCTCGAACGGGTCATCGCCGACATTTATTCCACCCAGTCGCTGGTCAGGGACGGCAATCTGCCCGCCAGCATCGTGACCGGCAGCGCCCATTATTGGCGCGTCATGAACGGCGCGCCGCCGCCGCAGGGGCATCAGTTGCATTTCTACGCCGCCGATATCGGGCGCGGCCCGGCGGGCGAATGGCGCGTGCTGTCCGACCGGGTGCGGACCCCGGTGGGGGTGGGCTATGCGCTGGAAAACCGTTTGGCTTTGTCGCGCGCCACCGGCGACCTGCTCGGCGCGATGAACACGCGGCGGCTCGCGCCTTTTTTCGACGAATTACGCCGGGGGCTGGCCGCCGATTGCGCCCGGTCCGACCCGCGCATCGGCCTGCTGACGCCCGGCCGCTTCAACCAAAGCTATGCCGAACAAGCGCATCTCGCCCGCTATCTTGGCCTGTTGCTGGTCGAGGGCGAGGATCTGATCGTCACCGACGGGCAATTATTCGTCCGCACCATCCAGGGGTTGAAGCGGATCGACGGGCTGTGGCGCTGGCTGGACAGCCGCTTCCTCGACCCGCTCGCCTTCGACAGCAAGTCGCGCATCGGCGTGCCCGACCTTTATAATGCCTGCGCGCGCGGCGGGCTGATGGTCAGCAACTGGCCGGGCGCGGGCGTGATCGAATCGCGCGCCTTCGCCGCCTTCCTGCCGCAACTGGCGCGCGCGGTGCTGGGCGAGGAACTGATCCTGCCCAATATCGCGACCTGGTGGTGCGGGCAGGCGAAGGAATGCGCCCATGTGCGCGATCGGCTGGACGAACTGGTGGTCGGGTCCGCCTTCGATCAGACCGTCGCGGGCCTGCCCGACGCGCATTTCGCCCCCGGATCGGCGCTGGACAAGGATCAGCGCGCCGCCCTGCTCGACGCGATGGCGCGGCGGCCGATGGACTATGTCGGGCAGGAAGTGGTGAAATTATCCACCACCCCCGCCATCGTCGACGGGCAATTGACCCCCCTGCCCTTCACCCTGCGCGTGTTCGTGGCGCGCGATGCACTCGGCCAATGGCGCGTGATGCCCGGCGCCTTCGCGCGGTTGGCGGGCCATGGCGACATTCGCGCCGCGCTGATGGGGCGAGGCGACATGTCCGCCGACATGTGCGTCATCGACAGCCAGCCCGTGCCCCCCGACACGCTGCTGGGATCGGGCGGCGCGCCCGCGATCCGGCGGGTGGGGGGGATGTTGCCGGCCAAGGCGGCGGACAATCTCTTCTGGCTGGGCCGCTATATCGAGCGCACCGAAATGACGCTGCGGCTGATCCGCGCGATCGTCGGTGGATCGATCGAGGCCGACATCGGCCCCTCGCTTGCCTCGCCCACCATGGCGCGGCTGGTCGGCCAACTCGCTTTGTGGGGCGCGATTCCCGGCAGTCGCGGCGCGGTCGGCCCGCTCTGCGCCATCGCGCTGGGCGACGCCCAGCAAAGCGGCAGCGTGCGGACGCTGATGGGCCGCGTTGCCAACATCGGCGAGGGGCTGCGCGACCGGCTGGCGAGCGACGTGTGGCGGCTGGTGCGCTTGCCGCTGCCCCGCTTCGACGGCGCGGTGACCGAGACGCTGCTCGACGCCACCTCCCGCATGATCGAGCGGATTTCCGCGCTGTCGGGCCTGGCGGCGGAGAATATGGCGCGCACCGAAGCCTGGCGCTTTCACGATATGGGTCGCCGCATGGAGCGCGCGATCAATGGCTGCCGCCTCGTCACCCTGTTCGGCGGCGATGGCGCCAGCGCCGACGACCTGACCGTGCTGCTCGACCTCCAGGACAGCCAGATCAGCTATCGCACCCGCTATCTGACTGGCCCGGCGCTGCCGCCGGTACGCGATCTCGTCGCGCTGGAACCGCATAATCCGCGCGCGATCGTCTATCAGGCGGCACGGCTGGCGGAGCATATCGCCGCGCTGCCCACGCTGCGCGCCGACGGCATGCCCGAAGAACCGCTGCGCCGCGCCGATGCGCTGGTGGCGCGGCTCGCGCCACTGACCGGCGACATGCTGACCATGGCCGACATAGCCGATGTCGAAAACCGGCTGCTCGGCCTCTCCGACGCGATCGGCCAGCGCTATTTCCTGCAGGTCCGCAAGACCGAGACGATGGACCTGCTGTCATGATCTACGATGTCCGGCACCGCACCATCCTGCGCTATGCCAGCCCGATGCGACTGGCCCGCTTCAACCTGCGGCTGCGGCCCGCGCCCTGGCCGGGCCAATGGACGTCCGACTATGCGCTGGAGGTCGATCCGCTGCCGTCGGCGATCGATTCGCGCCCCGGTGCCTGGCCGGTCCATGTCGCCCGGCTGGTGATCGAAAGCCCGATCCGCCAGCTCACGATCGAAAGCCGCTTCCGCATCGGCGTGCAGGGCGGCGCGATCGTGCCGCAGGCGGATGATCCCACCATCGGCGCCGTGGCGCAGGCGGCGCTGGCCGAACGCGACATGGGACCAGCGGCACCCGCCCATTATCTCTATGCCTCGGTGCGCGCGCCGCTGCTGGCGGAGATCGGCGCCTGGGTCGGCGATGGCCTGTCGCCTGACCGGCCGATCGTCGCCGCCGCGCTCGACCTCGCGCAGCGCATCCGCGCCGAATTTCGCTATGAACCGGGCAGCACCGACGCAGCCACCCCGGTCGCCGACGCCTTTGCCGCGCGCCATGGCGTGTGTCAGGATTTCGCCCATGTCATGGTGGTCGCGCTGCGCCTCGCCGGGCTGCCCGCCGCCTATGTCAGCGGCTATCTGCGCACCTATCCGCCGCCCGGCAAGCCGCGCCTGATCGGGGCGGATGCGATGCACGCCTGGGTCATGCTGTGGTGTGGGCGAACGCGGGGCTGGATCGGCTTTGACCCGACCAACGGCGTCATCACCGGCGACGGCCATCTCTTCGTCGCCATGGGCCGCGACTATGCCGACGTCGCGCCCATGGACGGGCTGTTCGTCGGCGGCGGCGGGCAAAGCCTGCAGTTGATGGTCGATGTGGTGCCGGAGGAGGAGATGGCGTGAGGGGCGTAGCCCTCACCGCCTTTTCGAGAGCGATGACTATAGGTTTCTCAACATCCGTTCGTGCTGAGTAGCGACTGAGCTTGTCGAAGGCGCATATCGAAGCATCCGCGCCCCGCTCAATCCTTCGATACGCCATTTCGGCTTCGCTCAATGGCTACTCAGGACGAACGGGCAAGGCAAAGCATCATCTTTTAATCGCTCACAGCCCCGAACAACAACGGCATCCCCGTCCTTGGCCGGATCGTCAGGCGGCTGATCGGTTCGGGCTTGAACCCCGGCGGCACGCTCAGGGCAAAGCGCCGCACGACCGCAGCGATCACCGTCATCACCTCCTGCTGCGCAAAGCCCGCCCCGACGCACACGCGCGGCCCCCGGCCGAACGGGAACCAGGCCTGTTTCACCATGTCGGCATTGGCGGGATCATCGAAGCGATCGGGGTTGAAGGCATGGGGGCAGGCCCAATTATCCTTGTTGCGCTGCGTCAGCCAGGGCGCGACCACCAGCATTGATCCGATCTCCAGATGCTTGTCGCGCATATCCATCGGACAGGTGACTTCGCGCGGCAGGAAGGAGACGGGCGGATAGAGGCGTAGCGTCTCACGGAAGATATTGCGGAGCTGCGCCATCTCCTTGAGCATCGCGGCCGTCAGCGGCGCGTCGCCCGCCACCGCGCTGATTTCCGCCCGAACCCGGTCCTGAATATGCCGGCATTCGGCGAGCATATAGAGCGCCCAGGTCATGGTGCTGGCCGATGTCTCATGGCCCGCGAGGAAGATGGTCGATACCTGCTCCATCACCTGGTTGCAGGTGAAGGCCTCGCCCGTTTCAGGATGTTTCGCCTCGATCAGCGACTGGAGAATGTCGCGATGCGGCGCTTCGCCGCGCGCATGCCAGCCCTCATAGCGCGCCTCCACGATCGGGCGGAACACGTCATGGATAGCGCGCGCCGGGCCTTTCGACCGCGTTTCGAACCAACCGGCGGGGATGCCGTAGAGCCGCAGCATCGAAGCGCTATGCGCCAGCCGCTGGAACTTGCCGAAAGCGGTGTGGATGATGTTCGACCGCGCCGCGTCCAGCGCCTGCGAAAACAGCGTGCGAAAGATGATGTCGGCCGCGACATGCGTCATCATCGGATCGATATCGACCGGCGCAGCGCGATCGGCCGCCTCCAGCCGCGCCAGCAGGTCGTCGGCCGCCGCCACCATCAGCGGCATCGTCCGCCCCAGCGCGGTATGGGCAAAGGCGGGATTGACCATCGCCCGCTGGCTTTCCCAATCTGTGCCATTGGCGGAAAAGACGCTGTTGCCGATCAGCGGGTCGAGATTGCGGACCAGTTCGCTATGTTTGGGGAATGCTGTGCCACCGCGCAAAATCTGGTCCACCAGGCTCAGCTCATTGGCGATATACATGGTCCGGCCGGGCAGGCGGATTTCGCCCATCTTCATCGTATAGCTTTTGTCGAACAGCACATGGATCCAGCTATGCCAGCCGCGCAGGAACCGCTTGATCAGGCCCCGCTTGGTGCGGGGCGGCTGCGGATACGGGGGCGTAAAAAGATCGGTCAAGGGATCGTCCTGAAGGCGGCGATGGCGTCGTCCACGGTGCGCGGGCCAGCGGTCAAGCTGATGAAATCGAGCGGCGAAAGCCGGTCGCCCACGCGCAGATAGTCGAAATGCGCCTCATATTTGTTCGACCAGCCGCCATGATAATTTTCCGGCTGATAGAAGAGATGGAAGCGCGGCGATAGCATGTCCACCCGCGCCGCATATTGATCCGCGACAATCTGCAGCGGATTGACGTTATAATAGGCCGCGCCATCGGGGGGCGACGAAATATCGACATAGCGGAACGCCTTGTCCGCCAGCGCCGCCAGATCAGCATGATACCAGCGCGCGTCGCGGCGCAGGCCGATCACCGGCACCACCTGCCCCATACCCACCATCACCGCATGATCGGGCATCGCCGCGCCCCCGCGCAAGGCAAACACCCGGCGCAATATGCTCATGCCCAATATGGTGCCCGCGCTATGCGTGACGATCTGCACTTCGTCCCAATCGCCGTCCAGTTCCGCTGCGATACGGACGGCAAACTGATCGAGCCGCGCGTCCAGCTCCGCGCCCGGCCCCTCAGCGGCCAGCGCGCCATGATAGGTCATAAACCGCAGCAGCCAAGGCACGACCAGCTTGGCCAGCAAGCGCCCCGACAGCAGCGCGCTGATGCCGATGCCGACGAGCGCACTGACCCACAAAGGCAACAGCAGCGACAGCAACAGCGTCGGCACCACAGCCAGCAACAACGGGATCAACACCGCGAACAGCGGCGGATAGAGGATGGTAATGACCGGCCCCGACCGCAGCTTGCGCATCCGCCCGAACTGCATGAAGCGCGCATGGCCGACATAGGCCCGCGCCGCCCGCAACGCCAGCGGCAGTGGATTGCGGATCCACACCTTCGCGATCAAATCTTCCCAGCGCAGATATTCATAATCGACCGCGACGCCCGCCTGTTCATTGGCAACGTCCCATTGCACCGACACCAGCGACCCGTCCGGCCCGGCCCGCCGCGCGCCGACGGTCACATCCTCCCCCGTCAGTCTATGATAGCGCGCCGCCTGTTCGCGGTAGAGCTGATGATAAAAACGCACGCCGCGCGGATCGAAACCGCCGAGGTAGAAGACTTTACGCTTGAACTTTTGCACTGACCCAGCCCTAATCGGGGCATGAGCACACCCGAACGCGACTATTGCTATTTCATAGACCATCGCAAATACAACCGAAACATCGGCTGTCGGAAACATGACAATGCCTATGGCATCAATGGCGGCGGCAGCGAGCGGGACCGCTGGCGCGCCGACATGGCCTTTTATCGCCATATGAAGGGACAGGGCGACCCGATGGCGTTGCCGTCCCTCATCGCCTGCCTCGCCTTCGGCTGGTTCTGCTGGAACTATCATCCGGGCAAGGGCCTGTGGCGCGGGCAATTGTTGCGCCGCTTCGCCAAAGCGCCCAAATGAGCGCCATGACCAGCCCAAACCATATCTCTGTCGGTTCCGTCACCTTCGGCAACGACCTGCCCTTCGTCCTCATCTCCGGCCCCTGCCAGATCGAAAGCCGCGACCATGCGCTGTTCATGGCCGACGCGCTGGCGCAGATCGCGCGGCAAGCGGGCGTGCCCTTCATCTTCAAGAGCAGTTTCGACAAGGCCAACCGGACATCCGTGTCGGGCCAGCGCGGCGTCGGCATCGACGCAGGCCTCGCCATCCTCGCGGAGGTCAAGGCGACGCTGGGCTGCCCGGTGCTGACCGATGTGCATGACGCAGGCCAGGTGGTGGCCGCCGCGCAGGCGGTCGACATCCTCCAGATCCCGGCGTTCCTGTGCCGCCAGACCGACTTGCTGCTCGCCGCCGGGCGCACCGGCGCAGTGATCAATGTCAAGAAGGGGCAGTTCATGGCCCCCTGGGACATGGCGGCGGTCGCGCAGAAGGTCGCCTCGACCGGCAATGACCGCATATTGCTGACCGAACGCGGCGCGAGCTTCGGCTACAACACTTTAGTCAGCGACATGCGCGCGCTGCCCGTCATGGGCGAGACCGGCTATCCGGTCGTGTTCGACGGCACCCATTCGGTGCAACAGCCCGGCGGCCTCGGCTCCGCATCCGGCGGCCAACGCGAATATGCGCCTTTACTGGCCCGCAGCGCGATCGCAGCCGGCGTCGCGGCCATCTTCGCCGAAGCCCATCAAGACCCCGACAACGCCCCTTCCGACGGCCCGGTCATGCTCCCGCTGGACTGGGTCGCGCCCATGCTCGCGAAGCTGAAAGCCATCGACGAAGTGGTGAAGGGGTAAGGCCTAGACGCAACCTCGCCCTCTCCCGCCTTCGCGGGAGAGGGAGGGGCCCGCGCCGAAGGCGTGGGAGGGTGAGGGTCTGTCTAACGCAGCAGGAAAGACCCTCACCGACTGCGACTTAGGCAGCAAGCTGCCAAGTCTTCGTAGCCTCTCCCGCGAAGGCGGGAGAGGTGTGGCGGTCGCCCTTTATACGGTCACGGCCGAACCTGCCCGGTCCCCCGCACGATCCACTTGTACGTCGTCAGCCCCTCCAGCGCGACCGGGCCGCGCGCGTGTAGTCGTCCGGTGGAAATGCCGATTTCCGCGCCCAGCCCGAATTCGCCGCCATCGGCGAACTGGGTGGAGGCGTTCCACATCACGATGGCGCTGTCGACCGCGTTGAGGAAGCGCTCTGCGGTGGCGGCGTCATCGGTGATGATCGCGTCGGTATGGTGGCTGGCATGGGCGGCGATATGGGCGATCGCTTCCTCCACGCCATCGACCAGCCGGACCGACACGATCGCGTCGAGATATTCGGTGTCCCAGTCCGCCTCGTCGGCGGGCTTCACCCGCGCGTCCATCGCCTGCACCGCTTCGTCGCCGCGCACTTCGCATTGCGCGTCGAGTAGCGCCCTGACCAGCGCGGGCGCATAGGCATAGGCGCGGTCGATCAGCACCGTTTCGGTCGCGCCGCAAATGCCGGTGCGGCGCATCTTGGCATTGACCACCAGTTGCTGCGCCATAGTCGGGTCCGCCGCGCCATCGACATAGCTGTGGTTGATCCCGTCGAGATGCGCGAGCACCGGCACGCGCGCTTCGTCCTGCACGCGCGCGACCAGGCTCTTGCCGCCGCGCGGCACGATCAGGTCGACAAATTCGGCCGCCTTGAGCAGCGCGCCGACCGCCGCGCGATCGGTGGTGGGCACCAGTTGCACGACATCGGCGGGCAGGCCAGCCGCGACAATCCCCTCGACGATCGCGGCGTGGATCGCGCGGTTGCTCTCCTTCGCCTCGCTGCCGCCGCGCAGGATCACCGCATTGCCCGCGCGCAGGCAGAGCGCTGCCGCATCCGCGGTCACATTGGGGCGGCTTTCATAGATGATGCCGATCACCCCCAGCGGCACCCGCACCCGGCGCAGGTCCAGCCCATTGGGGCGCACGCTCTGGTCGATCACGCTGCCCAGCGGATTGGGCAGGCCCGCGACCTGCTCCACGCCCACCGCCGTCGCCTCTACCCGCCCCTCGTCCAGCCGCAGCCGGTCGAGCAAAGCGGGCGACAGGCCGTTCGCCACCGCATTGTCCATGTCGCGCGCATTGGCGGCGATGATCGCCGGTGCCTGGTCCCGCAACGCCTGGGCCGCGCGGCGTAGCGCGTCGGCCTTTTGCGCGTCGCTCGCCTGCGCGATCACGGCGGCGGCGCGGCGCGCGCGCGCGCCCATCGTCGCGATCAGCATTTCGGGGGTCTGGGTCAGGTCGTTCATCATCACTCTCGCCATTCGGATGCGCGGCGGCTTAGCATGAAAGCCGACCGTTGCGAAGGCGATAGGACCGGCGTCAGGCGGCCTTGGCCAGCCCCTCATCCTTCACCGCGCGAAACAGGCGGCAGGGCGGAATATTGCGCCATTCCAGCGCATCCTGCACCTGCCCGAACAGGGGATCGATCAGGCGGCGCACGAAGCGCGAATATTGATAGACGAGGAAGGCCCCGCCGGGCCGCAGCGCTCCAAGCGTCTCCGCCGCAATGCCTTCCCCCACGCCGTCGGGCAGGGTGGAAAAGGGGATGCCCGACAGGATATAATCGGCCTGAACATGCCCCGCTTCCCGAATGAAGCGGCGCACGTCGGCGGCCGATCCATGCACGACCCGCAGGCGGGGATCATCGATCTGCGCCTCTAGATAGGCGACGAAATCGACATTGAGGTCGATCGCCAGCAGCGTGGCGTCCGGGTGCATCCGGTCGAGGATCGCCTGCGTAAAGGTGCCGACGCCTGGCCCATATTCCACGAACAGGCGCGTGCGCTGCCAATCGACGGGGTCGAGCATGCGCTTCACCAGCGTCGCGGACGAGGGGATGATCGACCCGATCATGCCGGGATGTTTGACGAACTGCCGGAAAAACAGCCTCCACTGGCTCAGGAACGCGCCCTTGCGAGCGCGATTATCGTTTTTTTTCAAGGGAATGGAGGCCATCAATATCCGCCTGTTTGTCATTACGGTCGGGCGTCGCAAAAATCGGCAAGCCTTGCAAGCCGCATTGCGCGCATCGAGCAGGAACGCGCATGCGGCGATTGGTTTCCCCGCCGCCTGCGCGTCACCCTAGCGGTGAGGCTCGATCAGGCCCGGTCGCGCCCGCGCACCATGCCCGGTGACACGAAGCCGATCGGGTCGATCTGCATCGCGCTCTGCTTCAACGTTGCCTGGATCTGCTCATATTCCCGCTCCATGTCGGGCGTCACCGATGCGCGGGTTTCCAGCAGCGCGGCCTCGAAATGCGCCATCGTCACCTTCTCGACTGTCATCGACTGGCGCAGCGCGAACAGGCCTGCGCGACGCGACAGATCCTCCAGATCCGCGCCGGTAAAACGCTGGGTGCGTGCCGCCAGCGAGGCGAGATCGACATCGTCGGCCAGCGGCATCTTGCCGGTATGGATCGACAGGATGCGCGCGCGCCCCGCCTCGTCCGGCACGGGGACATAGATCAGCTCGTCGAACCGGCCGGGCCGCAGCAATGCGGGGTCCACCAGCGTCGGCCGATTGGTCGCGCCGATCACCACCACCGACTGCAATTCCTCCAGCCCGTCCATTTCGGCCAGGATCGTATTGACCACCCGCTCCGTCACCGCCGGTTCGCCAAGCCCGCCGCCGCGCGCGGGGACCAGGCTGTCCAGTTCGTCGATGAAGATGACCGTCGGGGCCACCTGTCGCGCGCGCGCGAACAGGCGAGCGATCTGCTGCTCGCTCTCACCATACCATTTGGACAAGAGGTCGCTCGATTTGGTGGCGATGAAGTTCGCCTGCGCCTCACGCGCGACCGCCTTGGCCAGCAGCGTCTTGCCGGTGCCGGGCGGACCATAGAGCAGGAAGCCCTTGGCCGGGCGGATGCCGATCCGGCGGAAGGCGTCGGGGTTTTTGAGCGGCAGCTCGACCCCCTCCTTCAACCGCATCTGCGCATCGTCCAGCCCGCCAATATCGGACCAGCCGATATTGGGCGCCTGCACCATCACCTCGCGCATGGCGGATGGCTGGACCCGCTTGATCGCCGACGTGAAATCCTCGCGCGTGACGCACAATTCTTCCAGCACGTCGGCGGGAATCGTCCCGTCTTCCAGGTTGAGGCGTGGCATGAAGCGCCGCACCGTCTCGATCGCCGCTTCACGGCAAAGCGCCGCAAGGTCCGCGCCGACAAAGCCATAGGTCATGCGCGCGAGTTCGGAGAGGTCCACCTTGTCGCCCAGCGGCATGCCGCGCGTGTGGATACCCAATATCTCGCGCCGACCGCGCTCGTCGGGCACCCCGACCACGATCTCGCGGTCGAAGCGGCCTGGGCGCCGCAGCGCCTCGTCAATCGCCTCCGGGCGGTTGGTCGCGGCGATCACCACCAGATTGGTGCGCGGCTCCAATCCGTCCATCAGCGTCAGCAATTGTGCGACCAACCGCTTTTCGGTCTCGCCGGTCACCTGTCCCCGCTTGGGCGCAATCGAATCGATCTCGTCGATGAACAGGATCGAGGGGGCAGCCTTGGCCGCCGCCTCGAATATCTCGCGCAACTGTTTTTCGGATTCGCCATAGGCCGACCCCATGATCTCCGGCCCGTTGATCAAGAAGAATTCGGCTTCCGATTCGTTGGCGACGGCGCGGGCCAGCCGCGTCTTGCCGGTGCCCGGCGGGCCATGGAGCAGCACGCCGCGCGGCGGATCGACGCCCAGCCGCTGGAACAGTTCGGGGTAGCGCAGTGGCAGCTCGACCATTTCGCGCAACTGGTCGATCGTATCGGCCATGCCACCGACGTCGTCATAGGTCACGTCGGCACGGCGCGCTTCCTTCGGCTCCTCATATTCGGGGCGCAGCTCGACTTCGGTTTCGGCGTCGATCTGGACCACGCCCTTGGGTACGGTCGATACCACGACCAGCCGGATTTCCTGCAACGCATAAGCGGGCGCAGCCAGCATCTGGCGCAATTGCGGCGGCATGTCGCCGGTCGGCACCTGCTGCTGCCCCGCGGTCGCGACGACATCGCCTGCGGTCAACGGCCGCTGGAAGAAGACCCGCTTCAACGCTTCGGGATGGCCCTGAAGCCGTAAATTATTTTGTGCAGGCGCGAACACGACCCGCTGCGCCGGGCGCGGTTCGACCTTCTCGATATGGACGAAATCGCCCGACCCGGCCCCGGCATTGGCGCGCTGCAAGCCATCGAGGCGCAGCACGTCCAACCCTTCATCTTCCTTGTACGGACGCACCACGCGCGCAGGCGTCGATCGCTTGCCGACGATCTCGATCACATCGCCTTCGCTCAGCTGTAATTCGGCCATCACCGTCAAGGGCAGCCGCGCAAGCCCGCGTCCCGCATCTTCGGGCCGCGCATTGGCGACCTGGATGCGGCGTCCAGTCATTTCCTCATCGGCCATCGGGCACCCCGTCCTTCTTGTTCCGTAACGAGATAGGAAACGTCGGCCGCCGCGAAAAGGGGGCCATGTTGGGGGCGCGAGGCATAAAAAAAGGGCCGACCACAAGGGCCAGCCCATAAAGTTTTAGGAGAGGATGCCTGAAAGGCCTGCTCTATATGTAGCGTTAAACGCGATATTGCAAGTGCGAACGCAAAAGTTCCGGTTGCAAAAAATGCATCTTGCCATTCGCCTGATTTTCCTGCTCTGTAGGGCGAGGATGCTTGAGACCGGAAGCTGCCCACTCGATAACAGGCGATGACGCGGCGCAGCGCACCGGCGATGGAATAGTGAAAGATCATGCGGAGATTACCGCCCCTTACGGCCCTGGAGGCCTTTGTGCAGGTCGCACGCCTCGGCTCGGTCAAGGCGGCGGCGGAAGAGCTTGCGCTCTCGACTCCTGCGCTCAGCCGCCGGGTACAGGCGCTGGAACGCTTCATCGGCCGCCCCCTGTTCGACCGCAAACATCAGGCGCTGGAAATCAATGCCGAGGGGCAAAGGCTGCTCGACGACATCGCGCCCGCCCTCGATTCGCTGGCGCAAGCGCTGGAAAATATCCAGAGCGGCGGCAATCAGTTGCGGCTGCGGCTGGCGGTGTTGCCGCTGTTCGCGACCCAGCGTCTCTTCCCGCATCTGGGCGCCCTGCGCGCACTCCATCCCCAGCTGCATATCGACATCGAAACGACGCCCCATGCCGTGGCGCGGCTCGGCGAAGGGCTAGACGCGGCGATCGTGCTGCTGGCCAAGGATATCGACCCGGCGCTCTATGCGCATGAGCTGGACCATGACGAAGTCTATCTGATCGGGCGGCGCGAACTGCTCGAAGCGCCCCATGCGCTGACCGCGCCGCAGGAACTGGCGAACCATACCGTCCTCATCCACCGCGACATGGCCCAATCCTTCGACGCCTGGAAGGAAGCGGTCGGCCTGCCCGACCTGCAACCGCTGGCGATCGACAATTATGATTCGGGCCAGTTGATGCTGGAGGCCGCAGCGCAGGGGCTGGGCGTGGCCGTCATGCATGCCAGCCATTTCAACCAGTCGGGCGATACCCGGTTGGTGCGGCTGTTCCCCGACACGCATGTCGACAGCCCCTATCGCTATTTCTTCGTCTGCCGCCCCCGCGCGCTCCAGACGCGGGCGGTGCGCATCTTCCGCGACTGGCTGGTCGCCGCCGACATCTGACCGCGCGCGCGACCGGGAAGGGGAGACGGATCGATTCTTTCCCGCTATGCTCTTAACCCTGTTCCACCTCTGCCGTTATGAGGGTCATGACCGGGGCATCCTCTTCTTCCGCAAGCTCGCAACATGGGCTTACCGATCGGCTGACGCGCTGGGCCAAGGGTCTGTCGGGCAAGGCGGAGGAGGAAAGTGCGGAAGTCGAAGCCCGGCCCCGCGCCGGATCATCGTCCAGCCGCGAGATCAACCGCCGCCGTCAACTCTATGAAGATATTGGTGATTTTCTCTTCGCCCACGACCTCGACCTCACGCCCATCAATTTCAGCGTCGCGCTGGATTATCTGACCGGCGCGAATATCGGCGTGGAAAAGGCGATCCGCGCCGTGATGATGGAGCGCGGCAAGATTACCAATGGCTGGATCGAGACGATCGCGGCCGAACAGCGCGCCGATGAAGTCACCCCCGATTCGCTCGCGACCATGCTCGACAAGGTCGAGGAAAATCTCACCCAGTTCACCGGCCTGATGCATGAATCGCGCAATTCGGCGAAGGATTATGGCGCGGCGCTGCAGGAACAGGCCAAGGATCTGGTCGAAGGCGGCGATAGCGAGCCGGTGCTGGCTCGGCTGGTCGGCCTCACCCGCTCGATGGTCGAAAAGACCCGCCTCGTCGAAACCCAGCTGCGCGAAAATCAGAAGCAGACCAAGGCGCTCAAATCCAGCCTCGAAACCGCCCGCCGCGCCGCCGAGCATGACCATCTGACCGGCCTGCCCAATCGCCGCGCCTTCGAAACGGTGCTGCGCGAGGAAGTGGCGCTGGCGCAGGCGCAGGGCGAACAGCTCTCGGTCGCCTTTTGCGACATCGACCATTTCAAGCATGTCAACGACACCCACGGCCATGACACGGGCGACCGGGTGTTAAAATTCGTCGCTGGCCTGCTGGCCAAAGCGTCCAACGACCGCTGCCATGTCGCCCGTCATGGCGGCGAAGAATTCGTCATGCTGTTCCGCGGCAAGGGGCCGGGCGAAGCGGGCGAAGTGGTGGACGGCGTGCGCGAAGATCTGGCCAACCGCAGCCTCGTCAACCGCGCCACTGGCGAGCGGATGGATCGAGTCAGCTTTTCCGCCGGGGTCGCCAATGTGCTGGCCTATGAAGACGCCCGCGCCGCGCTTAAGGCCGCCGACCGCGCCCTCTATCTGGCCAAGGAACATGGCCGCAACCGCGTCTATCTCGCCGCCGAAACCGACTAACCAGCGCTATCTGCGCAGCAAAAAAACCGCATGTTCAGCGAACAGATTGGCGTTCGCGTGCGTGGTTTCCTTGTCGCCTTTCAAAAACCACTGCCCGTCGATGGTCCAGCCGCGCTCCTTCACCAGGGCGCGGAAATCATCGACGGTGACATGGTGGATGTTGAGCGTGTCGTACCAGGTGTCGGGCAACAGCCGCGTCACCGGCATCCGCCCGCCCCACAGTAATGACAGCCGCCCGCGCCAATGCGCGAAATTGGGGAAGGACACGAACGCCTGCCCGCCGATGCGCAGCAATTCCTCCACCACCAGGTCGGGCCGCCGCGTCGTCTGGAGCGTCTGGCTCAATATCGCATAGTCGAAACTGGCGTCGGGATAATAGCGCAGGTCCGTGTCCGCATCCCCCTGCACCACCGACAGGCCGCGCGCGACGGCCGCCGCGACGTTCGACCCGTCAATCTCCAGCCCGCGCGCATCGACCCCGCTATTGTCGCGCAGCGCCGCCATCAGCGCGCCCTCGCCACAACCCACGTCCAGCACCCGCGCGCCCTGCCGCACGGTCCGCGCGATCAGCGCCAGGTCGGGCCGCAACTGCTCGCTCATGCCTGCCCGCCCTTCAGGAAGCCGTCGACCACCCGGTTGAGTTCGGGACATTCCAGCAAGAAGGCATCATGGCCGAACGGGCTGGACAGTTCGACGAAGCTCGCCTGCGCGCCGCTCGCGTTCAGCGCATGGACGATGATCCGCGATTCGGTGGTGGGATAAAGCCAGTCGGTGTCGAAGCTGACGAGGCAGAAGCGCGCCTTGCTCGCGGTGAAGGCATGGGCCAGCGACCCGCCATGATCCTCGGCAATGTCATAATAGTCCATGGCGCGGGTGATGTAGAGATAGGAGTTGGCGTCGAACCGGTCGACGAAACTCAATCCCTGATGCCGCAAATAGCTTTCCACCTGGAAATCCGCGTCGAACCCGAAGGTCTTGGCGTCCCGCCCCTGCAAGCGTCGCCCGAATTTCTCCGTCAGCCCGGCTTCGGACAGATAGGTGATATGCGCCGCCATCCGCGCGACGGCGAGGCCCGCGCTCGGCACCTGCCCGTCGGCATAATAATCGCCGCCGCGCCATTGCGGATCGGCCATGATCGCTTGGCGCCCCACTTCATGAAAGGCGATATTCTGTGCGCTGTGCCGTGCGGTCGACGCAATGACGACGCAGCTTTCGACCTGGTCGGGGAAGAGGGTCGGCCAGGTCAGCGCCTGCATGCCCCCCATCGACCCGCCGATCACCGCCGACAGCCGCGCAACGCCCAGATGGTCGAGCAGCAACGCCTGCGCCCGCACCATGTCGGCAATGGTCAGCACCGGAAAGCGCATCGCATAAGGGTCGCCGGTCGCCGGATCGATACTGGCCGGGCCGCTCGACCCCATGCAGCTGCCGATCACATTGGCGCAGACGATGAAATGGCGCGCTGGATCGACCGGCTTGCCCTCGCCCACCATCCGCCACCACCAGCCGGGCTTTCCCGTGCCGGGATGCTCCGATGCGACATATTGGTCGCCGGTCAGCGCATGGCAGATCAGGATGGCGTTGGACCCGTCGGCATCGAGCTGCCCATAGGTTTCATAGGCGATATCGACCGGCCCCAGCGTCGCCCCGCTCGACAGGTTGAGCGGCCCGGTCAGGCGGACCTGGCGGCGCAGGCCGAAACGGCTGTCTTCAGTCGCGATGATGCTGGCCATGATGCCGCCGCGCTAGGACCGCCACCTGTTCCTGTCAATCGCCAGCGGGTGGTGGCGGCGGGGTGGGGCGGCTTCGGGTCGGTGCGTGGCCCATCGCCGCGCCACCAAACGAGCGGCAGGGTCACAGGGCGCAAGTTCACACCGTTGCAGGCAGTGTTTTTCCGAGCGTTTTCGCTGTAATCGCCACCGGGGCGTACCACCCAAGCACCCCCGACGCGCCGCTAAAGTCACAGCGACGCGCCGCCTATGCGACGGTGACGCGACAGGCCGGTCACTGTGAGAGCAATCCGTGGGGGAAGGCGAAGGGCGGGCTGGTCCATCGACAAGGATAGATCAGAGGAAATCCTATTTTGGAAGGGGAATAGGATTGGGCGCGCGCATCGGATCAGATAGGTTTCGCATTAAATGGGTCGTTTGCGGAATATCGGGTTTCGAACAGGCATAGGCCGATAGTGGAGATGCTATGGTGACGGAAAACCATGCTTTCGGGTTTCCGGGGCATTTTTACCATCCGGCAGTATTTCTCGGACAAGTGAGTAGGATGAAGGGCCGCGCAATCTGGAGATTGGCGCAATTAACGGGAATTTTCATCGCTTCCTGACGCCTATCATGTGATTTTCGGTAAACACCGATTTTTAAAGATGGTCGGCTATCTTGGAGCAATGAACGATGCCGAACGACAAGAATTTCAGCAGCAGTTTCGTAAACTGGTTGAGCGGAGGCCGTTGGCGGAAGTAGAGAGTCTAATACACCACGCCATAAATGTTTCCGATGATCCGTTGCTCGTGTCGCTGATCGAAAGGCCGGTGGCCGACTTTCATATTGATCGGTGGCCATCCATTAATGCCGCGATGAAGAACGCGCGCGACGGGCTGACCGAGGGCAGAATGGGCGCGATGATCTTGAACTTCGTGCATCGCAACGCGGCCGATCTCGACATGACCGTTGAAGTCACCTTTGCAAAAAGCGCAGTGGAAGCCCCGTTCGTAGAAAAGACGTTCTCGATTTTTAACAAAGATGCGGCCGACTACGACGAGCGGCTCAACAGAGCGCGCGCATTGGCGCGGTTGCCCGACCGTCCGCACTCTAGTCCTGCCCGGATCAATCCCAAGCCCAAGCTTGTCGGAATGGAAGCCGTTGGCCCTATTTACGAACAAAGGTATGAGGCTGGCGAGGGCTGGAAGGATCGGGCCGATACGGTCAGCACCGCGCAAAAACTCGCCTCTGACCTCGTTTTTCTGCGCTTTTGCCAAGCGGCGGAGCACCATCTCGCGGATAACGATACGGCTCGGCTTCCTACGTTTCTGGCGGTGAAGATGGAAGCTTGGCCGATGGAAACGGGAACAGTCGACTATTGCGACCAAGTGGTGAGAATAGTGCCTGCCTAAAAGAACCTACCGAAAATCAGGTGAAATCCGCTCATTCATTCGGGGTTTTCCTTGATCCGCGACGTCGGTGATCGGCGGCCACTGGCGGCGCGCATGGAGCAAGCGCAGGATGCGCACCAGATCGTCGGCGACATCGTAAACCAGGATATAGTTGCGATGCACCACTAGCTCGTATGTCCCTGTCACACGGCCTGGGCGTGCGATTGCGGGATGGTGGACGAGATTGCGCGCCTTCTTCGTGAACAATGCATCCAGCGTCAGGGCGGCCGCTGGATTTTCCTTGGCGATGTAGGTGCGTATGTGCCGCCGGTCTTGGCGTGCCTCAAGCGTCCAGGCGAGCTTCACGCCCCGCCAGCCATCTTGGCCCGCGTCTCGTCCCGCCATGCCTCCGCTTCCTGTTCGACGTCATCGTCAGAGACCAGACGTCCGGCATTGGCCGAATCCAGCCCGACCTGCACCTGCTGCCGGAACCATGAGTCATGGTCAACCGCTCGGCGTTCGCCCGCCACATAGTCGCGCATGAAATCGCGGATGAGTTGTGCTCCGGTGCGATCATGCGCCTTCGCCGCGTCGGCAAACGCGCTTTTGAGGGCATCATCGACTCGGAAGGTGAAGGTGGATTCGCCCATGCTGCCATCTCCATGTGTTACAAGATTGGTGCGTGGTAACATAACTCCCCTTGTAAGGGAGGATTTTATATCTGCATCCCAACGCCCCTCAAGACTGGAGGCGAGCCAACGCTTCCTCCTGGCCGATCAGCGGCAGTAGCAGGCTCATGTCCGGGCCGTGATCGAGGCCGGTCAGTGCGCGGCGCAGGGGGAGGAAGAGGGCTTTGCCCTTGCGGCCGGTTTCACCATTGAGCGCCTCCGTCAGCGTACGCCAGATGGCCGCGTCGAAGGGCAGGTCGGTTAGCAGGCGGTGCGCGGCGATGAGGAAGTCCTGGTCTTCGGCGTCCCGCGCGGGGGCGTCGACGGGGCCAGTGACTATCCGCCACCAGTCTGCTGCGCCAGCCACTGTTTCCAGATTGGGGCGGATCGCGTCCCATGCCGGGGCGTCCATGCCGTGCGGCAGCCGCGCGGCCACCGTATCATAGGGCAGGAGATGCACGATTTTCTGGTTCAGCCCCGCCAGTTCCGCTTCATCGAAGCGCGCGGGGGCGCGGCCGAAATGGGCGAAGTCGAAACTGTCGATCAGCGGCTGCATGTCCGCGAACGGCTCGACCGACTGACTGCTGCCGAGCCGCGCCAACAGCGATGCGATCGCCATGGGTTCCAGCCCCAGCTCGCGGAAATGGGCGACGCCGAGTGACCCCAGCCGCTTCGACAGCTTGCCCTCCGCCCCGGTCAGCAGCGCTTCATGCGCGAAGGCGGGGAGCGGCGCGCCCAATGCCGCGAACATCTGGATCTGGGTCGCGGTGTTGGAGACATGATCTTCGCCGCGCAGGACGTGGGTGATGCCCATGTCGATGTCATCGATCACTGATGGCAGCATATAGAGCCAACTGCCATCGGCACGGCGGATCACCGGATCGGACAGCAATTTGGGGTCGAACCGCTGTTCGCCGCGAATGAGGTCGGTCCAGACGATCGGCTGGTCATGGTCCAGCTTGAAGCGCCAATGCGGGCGGCGGCCTTCGGCTTCATAGGCCGCGATCTCTTCCGGGGTCAGGCTCAGCGCGCCGCGATCATAGACTGGCGGCAGTCCGCGCCCCAGCAACACCTTGCGCCGCAATTCCAGTTCCTGTTGCGTCTCATAGGCGGGGTAGACATGGCCCGCCGCGCGCAACGCTTCGAACCGGCTTTCATACAGCGCGAACCGTTCGGACTGTTTGGCCTCCGCGTTCCAGCTCAGGCCCAGCCATTGCAGGTCGGCGCGGATCGCATCGGCATATTCGGGGCGCGAGCGTTCGAGGTCGGTATCGTCCAGCCGCAGCAGGAATTGCCCGCCGCTCTTTTGCGCGAACAGCCAGTTGTGCAGCGCGGCGCGGATATTGCCGACATGGAGATGGCCGGTCGGGGACGGCGCGAAACGGGTGATGACGGTCATGGATATCTGGTCCTGATCCCGTTCGCCCTGAGCCTGTCGAAGGGCTGTTCTTCTTCAGAAGAAGGACGAGGCTTCGACAAGCTCAGCCCGAACGGAGTTTGGGGTGTCATGTTCTAAACGCATTAGTGATCGGATAGCGCCGGTCGCGGCCGAAGTTGCGGGTGCCGAGCTTCACGCCGGGGGGCGACTGGCGGCGCTTATATTCGGCGACATAGAGCAGCCGTTCGATCCGGGCGACGGTCTCGCGCTCGAAGCCGCGCGCGACCAATTGCTCGACCGACAATTCCTCCTCGACCAGGCCGTAGAGGATGGGGTCGAGCACTTCATAAGGCGGCAGGCTGTCATCGTCGCGCTGGTCGGCGCGCAGTTCGGCGCTGGGCGGCTTGCTGATCACTCGCTCCGGCATCACCGGGCCGGCGGGGCCAAAGCCTTCGCCCAGCGTCGGGACATTCTCGTTACGCCAACGGCACAGGTCAAACACCGTCGTCTTATAGGCGTCCTTCAACACCGAATAGCCGCCCGCCATATCGCCATAGATGGTGGCATAGCCGACCGACATCTCGCTCTTGTTGCCGGTGGTCAGCAGCATGTGGCCGAATTTGTTGGACAGCGCCATCAGCGTCACGCCCCGGATGCGCGACTGGATATTCTCTTCGGTCAGGTCGCGCTGGCGCTCAGCAAATACATCGGCCAGCATTGTGTCGAATGCACCGACCGCCGGTTCGATGGGGATGCTGTCGTAACGCACGCCCAGCAGCCGCGCGCAGGCGACGGCATCGTCCAGGCTCTCCTGGCTGGTGAAGCGCGAGGGCATCATCACGCACCATACCCGGTCCGCGCCCAGCGCATCGACCGCGACAGCAGCGGACAAGGCGCTGTCGATCCCGCCCGACAGGCCCAGCACGACGCCGGGGAAGCGGTTGCGGTTCACATAATCGCGCAGGCCCAGGACCATCGCATTATAGATGTCGGCGGGTCGGTCATCCAGGACATGGCGATCGCCGGGCAGGCAGACCCACTGCCCTGCCCGCTTCTCCCATGTCGTCAGCACCAGCGCTTCGTCCCAGTCGGGCATCTGGTGCGCGATCGACAGGTCGGCGTTCATCACGAAGGACGCGCCGTCGAACACCAGTTCATCCTGCCCGCCGACGCGGTTGAGATAGGCGAGCGGCAAATTGGTCTCGCGCACCCGCGTCCCCGCGACGCCGTTGGTGCGGCGGTCATCCTTGTCGACCTCATAGGGGCTGCCATTGGGGCTTATCAATATGTCCGCGCCCTGCGCCTTCAAATGCGCGGTGACGAAGGGAAACCAGATATCCTCGCAGATCGGCACGCCGATCTTCACGCCCTTGAAGTCGATGGGCGCGGGCAGCGGGCCGGGCGCGAACAGGCGCTTTTCATCGAACGTGCCGTAATTGGGCAGCTCGCGCTTCTGGCGGATGGCGGTGACCGCGCCGTCTTCCAGCAGCGCGACGACATTGAACAATACGCCCTGCGCCGCTACCACGGTGCCGACCAGCATTGCCGGGCCGCCGTCGCCAGTCGCCTGCGCCAGCCGGTCCAGTTCCTGATTGGCGCGCTCGAGCAGCGCGGGCTTGAGCACCAGGTCTTCGGGCGGATAGCCGATCAGCTGCAATTCGGGATAGACGATCAGGTCCGCATCCATCGCCCGCGCCCGCCATTCCAGCATCGCGTCGGCATTGGCGGCGAGGTCGCCCACCGACTGGGTCATCTGGGCAAGGGCGATCACGAGTTTGTCGGTCATGGACGCGGCCCCTAATGCATTTTTCCGGCTGGCGCAAAAGCGCCTTTCCACCGCGACCCCGCGCCGCTACAGGGGCGGCGTTTCACCCAGCGTCATCAATTCGTCACGCCTTTTCATTTCAGGGGGTTTTGGCCATGAAGCTCATGACCGGCAATTCGAACAAGCCGCTCGCGGCCGCCATCGCCGACTATATCGAAATTCCCCTGACCGACGCCAGCGTCCGCCGCTTCGCCGATGAGGAAGTGTTCGTGGAAATCCACGAAAATGTCCGGGGCGAAGATGTGTTCGTGCTGCAATCGACCAGTTATCCGACCAACGACAATCTGATGGAATTGCTGATCATGATCGATGCGCTGAAACGCGCGTCGGCCAAACGAATCACCGCTGTCGTCCCCTATTTCGGCTATGCCCGGCAGGACCGGAAGCCCGGACCCCGCACCCCGATCAGCGCCAAGCTGGTCGCCAATCTGATTACCAAGGCGGGCGCTGATCGCGTCCTGTCGGTCGATCTGCACGCCGGGCAGATCCAGGGCTTCTTCGATATTCCGACCGACAATCTGTTCGGTGCGCCGGTCATGTCGGCGGACATTCAGGCGCGCTTTGGTGACCGCAACCTGATGGTCGTGTCGCCCGACGTCGGCGGCGTGGTGCGCGCCCGCGCGCTGGCCAAGCGGCTCGACAACGCCCCGCTCGCCATCGTCGACAAGCGCCGCGAGCGCGCGGGCGAATCGGAAGTGATGAACATCATCGGCGATGTCGCCGGGCGTTTCTGCGTCCTGATCGACGATATCGTCGATTCGGCGGGGACGCTGTGCAACGCGGCCTCCGCGCTCAAGGCGGCGGGTGCCGAGGATGTCGTCGCCTATGTCAGCCATGGCGTGCTGTCGGGCGGCGCGGTCGCGCGCGTCGATGCGTCCGACCTGCTGGAACTGGTCATTACCGACACGATCCAGGGAACCGAGGCGGTTAACACCGCCAAGAAGGTCCGCCACCTGCCCATCGCCCCGCTGCTGGGCGAAGCGATCAAGCGCATTGCCGATGAAAGCTCGGTATCCAGCCTGTTCGACTGACAGCATGAAGCCGGGGCGGCAATTGCCGCCTTGCGTGATGCCGTGCCGCCCGCTATCGGGCTGCCGTCCGTAGCGCTCGCTTGAGCGCAACGGGCAAAGATCGCGCCGGTGCCTCTTGATCGAGGCTTAAAAGGGAAGGCGATGCGGATGGCTCACACCATCCAAAGCCGCAGCTGTCCCTGCAACTGTAAGCGGTGAGCGTGATGTACATAGCTTCCTCTTCGAAGGAAGCAGCCACTGGACCGTCAAACGTCTGGGAAGGTCGTACATGACGCCATGACCCGTGAGCCAGGAGACCTGCCGGCGTTCTGGTCGCTCTTGCCTTGGTCCAGGGGATGGCCGCGGCACGGTAACTCTCCGTCTGAGCGACGACAGGAAGGCGGCCGGGGCCGCAACCGTCGTGGGACGCTGGGCTATATATGCGCCGGTTCGTCGCCCTGCGTCGGCCGTCGATCGGCGGGCCATGCGCCTATCATCGACATGCTCCACCGCCCGATATCGCTCGGCGCGGGAGGAGACTATATATGGTTAAACACGGCATATCCCTGCTGGCGCTTAGCGCTGCCAGCCCCGTTTTCGCGCAGGCCCCCGAACAGATTTCGGACCTGAGCGGCAACAGCACCCCCATCATCGTCACGGCCTCGCGCGTCACCAGCGAAGCGCGCGAGATCGGCAGCGCGGTGTCGATCATCACCCGCGCCGATATCCAGCGCAACCAGATCCCCTTCCTGAAGGACATATTGCAGGACGCGCCCGGCGTGCAGACGACGGCCGACCGGCCCGGCCAGCTGACCAGCGTCCGCATCCGGGGATCGAACAATAATGAGATTCTCTGGCTGATCGACGGTATCGAGCTGGGCGATCCCAGCGCGATCAGCACTCAGTTCCAGGCCGATCATCTGACCAGCCGCGACATCGACCGGGTCGAAATCCTGCGCGGTAACCAAAGCTCGCTTTATGGCTCCGATGCGGTCGGCGGCGTCATCAACATCATCACCCAGCGCGCGACCGAAGAGGGACTGCAGGTCAATGCCGAGGCCGAAGCCGGTTCCTATGGCATGCGCAGCGGCGGCGCATCGCTGCTGGGCAAGAGCGGCGCGCTCGATTTCCGCCTGACCGCGACCGGCTATCGCCATGACGGCCCCTCGCTCGCCGATCCCCGCACCGCCAGCCCCGCAGGGTCGGCAACCGAGAAGGACGAATATCGCCGTTACAGCTTTAGCGGCCGGGTCGGCTATCAGGCGACCGAAACCTTGTCGCTGCAAGCGATCGGCTATTGGTTCGATGCCTTCAGCGATCTCGACAATACCACCTCGGACAGCGACGATACCGCCAAAACGCGCGACTATGCCGCCGCGGGCCAGGCCAGCTATAAGAGCCTGGATGGCCAGTTCACCGCCGACCTGACCGCCAGCCGCTATGCTGCGCGCCGCCGCTATTTCGGCACCTGGAACCGGGCCGAAGGCGACCTGTTTCGTGGCACCAAGGACGAGTTGACGCTGGCGCTCGCTTATGGCGGCACCGGCCCCGTCAGCCTGGCCGCGGGCGGCAATTATGAGCGGGAGAAGACGACGCAGATCACCAGCTTCTCCGGCAATTTCCCCGCCCGCGTCAACACGCGGTCGGCCTATGCCGAAATCGCGCTGCGGCCGCTCGCGGGGCTGACCCTGACCGGCGCGGCGCGGGTCGATGATAATAGCCGCTTCGGTACGTTCGACACCTATCGCGGCACGCTGGCCTATGCGCTGGGCGCGCTCAAGCTGCGCGCCAGCTATGGCACCGGGGCGAAGGCACCGGGCCTCTATCAATTGTTCGACCCCACCTATGGCAATCCAGACCTTGAGGTCGAAACCAGCCGGGGCGGCGATGTCGGCTTCGACCTGGCGCTGGCCGAAGGGCTGACCGCGCAGGTCAGCTATTTCTTCACCCGCAAGACGAACGAGATTAATTTCGACGGCAGCCGTCCGCCCTTTGGCGGCTATGGCCAGTTCGGCCGCACCCGCGCGGAGGGGATAGAGGTTGGCGTCACCGCCCAGCCGCTGCCCTGGCTCGGTGTCAGCCAGACCTATGGCTATACCGACCATGAAATCGATCGCGACATGGACGGCACCTATGTCAACAGCGGCCGCCCGCGCTATACCGGCACCACATCGGTCATCCTGACCCCGGCCGAACGCGCGTCGATGACCGCGCGGGTGCGCTATCATGATGGCGACTCGTCGGGCTTTGGCGGCGCGACTAAGGCCTATACGGTGGTCGACCTGCTCGCCTCCTATGGCATCACCGACCGCGTCGAACTCTATGGCCGCGTCATCAACCTGTTCGATAAATGGTATCAGGTCAGCTACGGCACCCAGACGCTCGGCCTGTCGGCCTATGGCGGCGTGCGCCTGAGCTTCTGATATGATCCCGTCCCCGCCATCAGACCCCGTTAGGCAGGCTGCGCTTGGCCAAGACCGGGTCGTTGGCGGGGAAGGGTCAGCGCGGCTTGACCGCGCGGGCGATCGCCTGCGCCGCCTGCACATAGGCGGGGCCGCCGCACACCGTCCACGCCTGCGGAATGGCGATGCGCGGGATGCTGCGCAGCGCGGGATGGTGCAGCATTTCCGTGCCCTGATCGGTCACTTTCTGCGTCGCGCTTTCGATGATCAGATAATCGGGCCGCGACGCCACCATTTCCTCCAGGCTCATCTGCGACAGAGCGGGCTTGCCCAAGCGAGTCGCGAGATTGGTAACGCCCGTGCGCACCAGCAGATCATCGATCAACGTGCCCGATCCGGTCAGATAGCCGCGCCGCTGATAATAAGCCGCGACCGGCGCGCGCGCGGGACGGGGCAGCCGCGCGAGATCCGCCTCCATCCGCGCGATCAGCGCCTCGCCGCGCGCCGGATGCCCCACCGCCTGCGCCACCTGCCGGATCGAGGCCAAGATGCTGGCGTAATTTTCCGCCGATTGCAGGTCGAGCGTGCGGAAGGGCAGGGTCTTGAAAGGGGCGAGCGCCGGATGCCCGCGCGCGGGCAGGCCGATCACCAGATCAGGCCGCGCCGCCAGCACTTCCTCCGACGTGCCGCGCAGCATCGGCAGGCCGCGCGCCGCCTCTGCCGCCGCCGACATGTCGGGATCGCGCACATTGCTGGTCAGCCCGGCAATTTGGCCCCGGTCGGCCAGCGCCAGCACCAGTTGATCGGAACACAGGTTCAGCGACACGATACGTTGCGGCCGCTGGGGTGCAGCGCCACCCCGCTCGGCCGCCGCGCCGGGCAGAGCTATGCACAACAGGCAGGTGGCGAGGGCAAGCGAGCGCAAGATCATCATCGCGCTTCCATAACGCCCCGGTGCCGTGACACAAGCAAGCCCGATCGGACCCCATGCGCCTGACCCATGAACCGCCCGCGCCGCGCCATTATGCGCTGATGCCGCTGCTGATCGCCGGGGTGGTGATCGTCGCGGTCGCCTCGCTGCGGCTTGGCCCGGTCACGCTTTCGCTCGACCGGCTGTTCGCGGTGGTCATGGGTCATGGCGATCCGGTCGCGACCACCATATTGCTCGACCTGCGCCTGCCGCGCACGCTCATCGGCCTGTTGGTCGGGGCGATGCTGGGGCTGGCGGGCGCAGTGTTGCAGGGCTATTTGCGCAATCCGCTGGCCGAACCCTCGGTGCTGGGCGCGTCCAACGCCGCCGCGCTGGGCGCGGTCGCTGCTATTTATTTCGGCGTGGCGGGCTGGCATCCCGCGATGCTGCCCTTGCTCTCGATCGCCACCGGGCTGATCGCGCTTCTGCTGCTCTTCACCCTCGCCGGGCGCGCGGAAAGCGCGTTGACGCTGATCCTGGCGGGCATCGCCGTGTCGACGCTGGCCGGGGCAGGGATCAGCCTGGCGCTCAACCTGTCGCCCAATCCCTTTGCCGCGATGGAGATCATGACCTGGCTGATGGGGTCGATCGAAAACCGGTCGATCGATCATGTCTGGATCGTCCTGCCCTGCGTGATCGTGGGCGGCGCGCTGCTGCTGATCGACCGGCGGGCGCTGGATGCCTTGACCTTGGGTGAGGATGGGGCGCGCTCGCTCGGCGTCGATCTGCGCCGTACCCGCACCCGCCTGCTGCTGGGCGTTGCGATCGGCGTGGGCGGGGCGGTGTCGGTGTCCGGTTCGATCGGCTTCATCGGCCTCATCGTCCCCCATCTCGTCCGTCCCCTGACCGATCGCAGCCCGTCCGCCATCCTGCTCCCCTCGCTGCTGGGCGGCGCGATCCTGCTGGTCGCGGCCGACATCCTTGTCCGCCTGATCCCGACCACCAGCGAGTTGAAGCTCGGCGTGGTGACCGCCTTCCTCGGCGTCCCCATCTTCCTGCTCCATCTGTTGCGGGAGCGGCGGACATGGTGACGATCCGGGTCGAAGGGCTGTGCGCCAACCTCGGCCGCCGCGCCGTGCTGCATGACATCGATGCGACGCTCGCGCCCGGCGCGCTGATCGGCATTATCGGTCCCAATGGCGCGGGGAAATCGACGCTGGTGCGGGCCATGCTTGGCCTGATCGCCACGACGCGTGGCAGCGTGACGATCGACGGCCGCGCCATCGCCACCCTGCCGCCGCGCGACCGTGCCCGCGCCATCGCCTATCTGCCGCAGGGGCAGACGCTGCACTGGCCGCTCAGCGTCGAGCGGTTGGTCGCGCTTGGCCGCCTGCCCCATCTTGGCCCCATGTCGCGCATCGGCGCGGCGGACCATGACGCCATAGCGGCGGCGATGGCCCGCACCGACGTCGCCCATCTCGCCGACCGGATCGCCACCGAATTGTCGGGCGGCGAGCGCGCCCGCGTCATGCTCGCCCGCGCGCTGGCGGTCGGTGCGCCCGGCCTTGCGGTGGACGAACCGCTCGCCGCGCTCGACCCCGGTCATCAGATCGACGTGATGCAATTGCTCGCGCGCGAGGCGCAGGCGGGCGGTCTGGTCATCGCCGTGCTGCACGACCTGTCCATGGCGGCGCGCTATTGTGACCGGCTGCTGCTGCTCGATCGCGGTACGCTGGTCGCCGACGGCACGCCGGACGATGTGCTGACGCAGGACCGGCTCCGCGCCGTCTATGGCATCACCAGCCGCATCGACCTTGGCGCCACGCCGCCGCTGGTCGCCCCGCTCGACCGCTGGACCGCCGCGCCTGACCATGGAGAATAACATGCCGCCTGCCCCCTTCTGGTCCAGCCCCGGCGATTTCGACGCCGCCCTGCGCGCGCTGCCCGGTCCCGACACCGACGCGATCGCCGCCGCCGCCGCGCGGCAGGCGCAACTGACCAAGCCCGCCGGGTCGCTCGCCCGGCTGGAGCAACTCGCGCTGTTCTTTGCGGGGTGGCAGGGGCGGGCGATTCCTGCGCTCGACCATGGCCGGGTGCTGATCTTCGCCGGTAACCATGGCGTCACCGTCCATGGCGTCAGCGCCTTTCCCGCCGCCGTCACCGTGCAGATGGTCGCGAATTTCAATGCTGGCGGCGCGGCGATCAACGCGCTGGCCGGTGCTGCGGGCCTCGACCTACGCGTTGTGCCGATCGACCTCGACCGACCCACGGACGATTTCACGCAAGGCGCGGCCATGAGCGAGGCGGACTGCCTCGCGGCGCTGGCGATCGGCGCGGCGGCGGTGGAGCCGGGCCTCGACCTCGTTCTGCTCGGCGAAATGGGCATCGGCAATTCGACCGCCGCCGCCGCGCTCGCCGCGCGCAGCCTGGGCGGCAGCGCCGCCGACTGGGTCGGGCCGGGCACCGGCGTCGATGCCGACGGCATCGCCCGCAAGATCGCGGTCATCGACCGGGCGCTCGCCTTCCATGCCGACGCGCCGCTGACCCCGTTCGAAACGCTGCGGCGCGTGGGCGGGCGGGAGATTGCGGCGATGGCGGGGGCGGCGCTGCGGGCGCGGCAATTGCGCATTCCGGTGATGCTCGATGGGTTCATCAGCGGCGCGGCCATTGCCCCGCTCGCCGCCGCTTATCCCGCCATCACCGATCATTGCCTTGCGGGCCATTGTTCGGCCGAACCCGGCCATGACCGGCTGCTCCGCCAGCTTGGGCTCGATCCGCTGCTGCGCCTTGGCATGCGGCTCGGCGAAGGCAGCGGCGCAGCGGTGGCGGCCAATATCGTCCGGTCCGCGCTCGCCGCCCATGCGCAGATGGCGACCTTCGCCCAGGCCGGCGTGTCGGGCGCAGCATGACGCCCCGGCTGCTCCATCTGCTGCGCCATGGCGCGCCCGACACGCCCGGCCTGCTGATGGGCCGCACCGATGGCGCACCGACGCAGGCCGGGATCGACGCCTGCCGCGCCCGCGCCGCTAACCTTGGCATAAGCACCATCATCAGTTCCGACCTGACCCGCGCCAGCGCCGCCGCCGACGCCATCGGCCGCGACCATGGCCTGCCCGTCCTGCTCGACCCGCGCTGGCGCGAGTTGGATTTCGGCGCCTGGGATGGCCTGGCCCCGTCCGCCGTCCCGACGCAGGCTTTCGCCCGCTTCCATGCCGATCCCGACGCCAGCCCGCCACCGGGCGGCGAGCGCTGGTCCATGCTGGTCGATCGCGTCGCCGCCGCCACCGCCGTGCTGACCGCCGACTCCACCCTCATCCTCACCCATGGCGGCGCGATGCGCGCGGCGATCGCCCATCATTGCGGCCTGACCCCTGCGCAAAGCTGGGCGTTCGACCTGCCTTATGCGTCTTTGCTGTCGCTGCGCCTGTGGCCCGGCCCGCAGCCTGCCGCGCAGATCATCGGACTACGGACATGAAGGGGCTGGTCATCGCGCTCCAGTTCCTGACCCGCCTGCCGCTGCCGCGCGTCACGGCCTCGGCACAGGATTTCGCCCGGTCGATGCGCTGGTTCCCCGTCGTCGGCCTGATCCTCGGCGCGCTGGTGGCTGCCGCTTGCTGGGCGGGGGCGCGGATCGACCCGTGGGTCGGTGCGCTACTCGGCCTCATCGCCTGGGTCGGGCTGACCGGCGCGCTGCATCTCGATGGCCTGGGCGACATGGCCGATGCGGCAGGCGCGGCGCATAAGGACAGGGATCGCCTGCGCGCCGTCCTCTCCGACCCCCATGTCGGCAGCTTCGGCGTCGTCGCGATCGCGCTCCAGTTGATCGCCAAGCTGGCCCTGCTCCATGCCCTCATCGATCGCGCGCCTCTCGCCGCGCTGATCCTGATCCCCTTCGCCGCGCGGATCGCCCCGCTGTGGTGGACGCGCCTGCTCCCGCCACTCCACGAAGGCCTAGCCACCGCCTTTCGCGGCGCGATCCGCCCGGTCGATCTGGCGCTCTGGGCCGCCGCCTGGCTGCTCGCCTGCTGGTGGGTGCCCGGCCTGCTGGCCGCGCCGGTGCTGATGCTTGGCTGGGGCGTTTGGCTGCGACAACGGATTGGCGGCATTTCGGGCGACGGCCATGGCGCGGGGATCGAACTTGTCGAAAGCGGCCTGCTGCTGGCGGTGCTGCTATGATCGACCGCTGGCACTGGCATGGCGGCGGGCTTTCTGCAGCGCGCGCCTATTTCGGCGACGGCGATGCGCCCTGGATCGACCTCTCGACCGGCATCAACCCGCAACCCTGGCCCATCCCGCCGCTGGCGATCGACTGGGCGCGCCTGCCCGGTGACGCGGCCCTGCGCGCGCTCGAAGCCGCCGCCGCGGCGCATTTCGGCGTCGATCCCGCCACGGTCTGCGCCCTGCCCGGCACCGAGATCGGCCTGCGCCTGATCGGCGACCTGTTGTCCGGCCCCGCCTGCCATATCGCGCCTGCCTATCGCACCCAGGGCGAGATGATCCAGGGCAGCATCCCCGTCGGCCGCGCCGATCTGGCCGAGACCGACGACCAGACGCTGATCCTCGCCAACCCCAACAATCCCGACGGCCATCGCTTCGACCGCCCCGCCCTGCACGACCTGCTCGCCCGGCGCGGTGAAGGCTGGCTGATCCTCGACGAGGCCTTTGCCGATGCCGACCCGACGATCAGCTTTGCCGATCAGGTTGTTGACGACCGCCGCCTGCTGGTCTTCCGCTCCTTCGGCAAATTTTTCGGGCTTGCAGGCGTGCGGCTCGGCTTTCTGATCGCCCCGCCCACGATCCTCGCCGCCGTCCGCCGCAAGCTGGGAGCCTGGCCACTCTCCGCCCCGGCCATCACCATCGGTACGGCCGCCTATCGCGATCAACCCTGGATCGCCGCCACGCGCCAGCGCCTTGCGCAACAGGCCGCCACCCTCGACGCGCTGCTGATCCGCTGCGGCTACCGCCCGATCGGCACTTGCTCCCTCTTCCGCCTGATCGAAACCGACGACGCCCCCACGCTGTTCGACCGTCTCGCCCGCCGCGCCATCCTGACTCGACCCTTCCTCGAACAGCCCCGCTGGCTGCGCATCGGCCTGCCCGCCGATGCCGCCGCCTGCGACCGGCTCGAAGCGGCGCTGCGCCATGGCTGAGCCGGTCGCGCTCGTCGCGCTGATGCTCGACGCCGCGATCGGCTGGCCCGCCTGGCTCTATGCGCGGATCGGCCACCCGGTCGGCCTCTTCGCGCGCCTTATCGACACTTGCGAGGCGCGCTGGAACCGCCCGCACGGACGCGACGCCACTCGCCGCTTGGGCGGCATCGCCACCCTCCTGCTGCTGCTGATCGTCGCGGCGGGTGGCGGCTGGATCATCCAGTCCATGATCCTGCGCCTCTGCGGCCCCTATGGCTGGCCGCTCCTTGCCCTGCTTGCCTTTCCCGCGCTCGCCCAGCGCAGCCTGTTCGACCATGTCCGTGCCGTGGCGCAGGCGCTGGCCGCTGACGACCTCCCCCGCGCCCGCCAGCAAGTCGCCCGCATCGTCGGCCGCGATACCGATGCGCTCGATGCCAGCGGCGTCGCCCGCGCCGCGATCGAAAGCCTGGCCGAGAGCTTCTGCGACGGCATCGCCGCGCCGCTCTTCTGGCTGTTGCTGCTCGGCCTGCCCGGCGTCTGGGCCTATAAGGCGATCAACACCGCCGACAGCCTGATCGGCCATCGCGAACCGCGCTGGCGGGCGTTCGGCTGGGCGGCGGCGCGGAGCGACGATCTACTCAACCTGCTGCCCGCGCGGATCGGCGGCGCGTTGATCTGCATCGCGGGCGGCGGCGGATGGCGCATCCTGCGGCGCGACGCGCGCGCCCACGCTTCCCCCAATGCGGGCTGGACCGAAGCGGCGATGGCGGGTGCCTTGGGCCTGCGCCTCGCCGGGCCGATCGTCTATGATGGCATCGCCCTGCCCAAAGCCTGGATCGGCGATGGCCGCACGCAGGCTGATGCGCGCGACATCGACCAAGCGCTGCGCATCACCATTCGCGCCTGCCTGCTGCTCTGGCTGATCGCTGGCCTATGGGCCTGGTTTGCATGAGGGAGACGGATATGACCCCTGTTCACAGCCTACTGGTGCTGGGCGGCGCGCGATCGGGCAAGAGCCGCTATGCGCAGGCGCGCGCCGAAGCGACCGGCCTCGACCGCTGCTTCATCGCGACGGCGCAGGCCTTTGACGACGAAATGCACGACCGCATCGCCCGTCACCAGCAGGATCGCGATGCGCTCTGGCACACGGTCGAAGCGCCGATGGCATTGGCCGACGCGATCGCCACACACGCAGCACCCCGCCGCGTGCTGCTCATCGATTGCCTCACGCTCTGGACGTCGAACTTGCTGCTCGCCGACCGGGACATCGACGCCGCGACCGATGATCTGGTCGCCGCCATCGCCGCCGCGCCTGGCCCCATCATCCTCGTCGCCAATGAAGTGGGCCTTGGCATCGTGCCCGACAATGCGCTCGCCCGCCGCTTCCGCGATGCAGCAGGGCTGCTCAACCAGCGGGTCGCCGCCACCGTGCGCGAAGTCCAGTTCCTTGCCGCAGGCCTACCGCTCACGCTCAAGGGCGCCGCCCCTCTGGCGCAACCGGGCGCAACCGGCTAGGTCACGACGCTATGACCACCCGTGACGATCTGACCCTCGCCAACCGCCTTGCCGATGCGGCGGGCGAGGCTATCCGCCCCTTCTTCCGCGCGCGCTACGACATGGAGTTGAAGGCCGATAAGTCGCCCGTGACCGAGGCCGACCGCGCCGCCGAAGCCGCGATCCGCGCGATTTTGGAAAAGGAACGACCCGGTGACGGCATCATCGGCGAGGAATATGGATCCGTGCGCGAGGATGCCGAGCGGGTCTGGATTCTCGACCCGATCGACGGCACCCGCAGCTTCATCGCCGGACGGCCGATCTTCGGCACGCTGATCGCGCTGACGCAAGGGGGGTGGCCGACCGTCGGCCTCATCGACCAGCCAATCGCGCGGGAACGCTGGGCGGGGATGTCGGGCCAGCCCACGACCTTCAACGGCCAGCCGATCCGCACCCGCGCCTGCCGCGCGCTGGAGGGCGCAGGCATCGCCACCACCAGCCCGCATCTCTTCGCCGATGGCGACGTGCCCCATTATATGGCGCTGGTCGCGGCCGTCTCCGGCGGTGCCCCGCGCCAGGGGCCAGTCTATGGCGGCGATTGCTATAATTACGGCCTGCTCGCGTCGGGCTTCCTCGACATCGTCATCGAATCGGGGCTGCAAAGCTATGATTTCGCGGCCCTGGTGCCGGTGGTCGAAGGTGCAGGCGGCCTGATGTGCGACTGGAATGGCGAACCGCTGACGGCGGACAGCGACGGCCATGTCCTGGCCTTGGGCGACCCCGCCCGGCTGGAAGATGTGCTGGAAGCACTCGCCAGCACCCCGCACGATCATGGTCACGATCATTAAATTTGCCTCCCTCCCCGGCGGGGAGGGGGAGTGAGGTGCAGCCGAGCGTCCGCGCTGAGGCAGTTGCCCAGCCCTCTGACTATGCCCGCATAACCACTCCGTTCGTGCTGAGTAGGGGCTGAGCGAAGTCGAAGACCCGTATCGAAGCATCATGCCCAGCGTCTGATCCTTCGATACGCCATTTCGACTTCGCTCAATGGCTACTCAGGACGAACGGAGTGGGGGGCGGATCGTCACATACTAACGCCCCTCTACATCAGCCTAGAAAATCCCCAGAAACTTCTTTTTTTGGCTCTGCTGCTCGCTTTTGCTGCCCTTGCCCTTTTCGTCCTTCGCGGTCGTGCCCTGGCCGACATCGTCGCGGGGATTACCGCGCTTGGTGCGCTGCGCCACCGCATTGGCGCCGGACAGGATCGGGCCACAAGCCGCGCCCTTGGCATCGCCCACATCGGCAAAGGCCAGCACCGCCGCCAGTGGCGTTCCGACCACGGCCAGTCCCAAAGCCGCCCCGCCGCGCGCCATCAGTTCGGGGCTGACGACCGCCATGCCGGGCCGAGCGAAATAGCCGTTGATGCCGATCGGCGACTGGCCGGAAAACAGGCTGATCTTCTTGCTGTCGGCGCGGAAGGCGATGTCGAGCCGCTCGTTGCGGAACGAAAAGCCGCCCCGCCCGATCATCACATTCTTCCTGGTATCGATGAGGATCGGGTCCGCCGCCGCCACGCCATTGCGCACGGTGAAAGCGATCAACCCGCAATTGATCTGCACCGGTTCCTTGAGCTTGCCCGCGAACATCTTGGTCGCGAAGGTGCCGATGTCGAGTTCCGACAATTGCACATTGCGCGCCCACATCGTCCCCGCAGGCAATATCACCGCGATCCGCCCGTTCGATGTCGCGAGCGAATCATGCAGCGTATCGCCAAGGCCCGTCATCTGTATCCGGCCCTTGATTGTGCCGGTGGTGCCCGATTGCTCGACGCCCCAGCGCGCCAGCAGCGTGCCCATCGGCGTCGGAGCCAGCCGAATATCATAGGTCGTCCGCACCGGCGCCCCCCGCGCGTTGATCTCTATATCCGAGGCGACCTGCCCGCCCGACATGGCGAAGGTCAGCGGTGACAGCGTCAGCACGCTGCGATCCAGCTTCAGCGACAGGTCGATATCGGAAATGGGGACATAGTCCGCCCGCACGCGCTTGACCTTATATTGCACCGTCGCATCGAAATTGCGGATCGCCTCGACCCGCAACGGCGTATCGGGGAGGACGCGCGGGGTGCCCTGCACCGTCTCGATCGCGCCAGCCGCGCCCTGCTGCTCGATCTTGGCCGGATCATAGCCAAAGAAAGGCGCGACATCGATGATGTCGAGCGTCTGGGTCGCCAGGTCCGCGGTCAGCAGCAAGCGCCCATTGGGCAGCGACGCGGTGAAGCGGCCGGTGAGGTCGCTATCGCCAAAACGCCCCTTCAACCGGGTGAAACGCCACTCGTCGCCCACCTTGGTCAGGGCGGAGGTAAAGCGATAGCGGCGCGTATCGGGGATCGCCGCGCCCAGAAAATCGAACAGTTGGCTGAGGTTCGGTCCGCGCGTCACCAGTTGCAGGTCGCTGCCTTCCAATTCGGTCGCGCCGCGCAGCGTGCCGGTGACGTCCACCACCGTCGCGCCTGCCTCCGCGCGCAACACCAGGCTGTTCTTGCCGCCCGACACCGTGGCGTTGGGGGACAAGAGGCTGCCCTTGAGGTCGAAGGGCTTGCCCCGCATGCTGCCCGTGCCCGACAGCCGCACGTCGCTGGCAAAGCGGGTATCCTTCGCCCTTACCGTCTCGAACCCGATATCGGCGTTCAACTCCATTTGCGGATCGCGATAGCGCAGCGTCGTGCCCGCCAGCCGCGCCTGCCGGATCAGCGGCATCGTCATCGGCTCGCCATCGGCATTGGGGTCACCCAGCGTCCAAGTATTCTGCTTGTGATCGCGCGACCATTCCAGGTCCACCGCGCCGTTACGCAGTTCCAGCCACGATAACCGCGCCCGGTCGCCGAAGAGCAGGCTGAACGGCGCGATCCGCGCATCGATCAGGTCGGCGCGGAACAGGTCGGGCTGGCTCGCCCAGGGCAGGTTGGCGATGCGCGCTTTTTCGGCGAGCAGCTTGATGGAGAAGGGCGCGAAATAGAGCTGGAAATCGCCGCCGACACGCACGTCGCGTTCGAGCTGGCTGCCGACGATCTGTTCGAACGGTCGCTTGAGGAAGCGCCCCTTGGTGATGAACAGGATCAGCCAGATCGCAAAGAGAAAGCCCAGGATGCCGAGCAGGATCTTCACCGGCAGCGGCAATCTGCGCCACCGTTCGCGCGCACGCGTCGCATGATGACGCACGGCCGCCGGCCGCTTAGCTATTTCGGACTCACCATCGACCATCGCGCGCTCAACGCCCCAGCCCGTCAAATGGCTCCCGCGACCCCCAAAGCGCGAATCGCTTGCCTTTTCCCCGGCCGCCCCTTATGGCGCGCCCTTCGCGATATTCAGTGGGACCGCCCGGCTAACTAGGGCTGCCGGGGCTGTCTGTAATCGTCGCGCTACGCAAAGGAGACGAAAATGCCCAAGCTCAAGACCAAGAGTGGTGTGAAGAAGCGCTTCAAGTTCACCGCTTCCGGCAAGGTCAAGCACGGCGTCGCTGGCAAGCGTCACCGTCTGATCAGCCACAACGCCAAATATATTCGCCAGAACCGTGGTACTTCCGTGCTGTCCGATGCCGACGTGGCTCACGTCCGCCTCTGGGCACCCTACGGCCTCAAGTAAGGAGTAAGGGACAATGGCACGCGTCAAACGGGGTGTAACCACCCGCGCCAAGCATAAGCGGCTTCTGGTACAAGCGAAGGGCTATTATGGCCGTCGCAAGAATACCATCCGTATCGCCCGTCAGGCCGTCGAAAAGGCCGGCCAGTACGCTTACCGCGATCGCAAGGTCAAGAAGCGCAGCTTCCGTGGCCTGTGGATTCAGCGCATCAACGCGGGTGTCCGCGCTGAAGGCCTGACCTATTCGCAGTTCATGCATGGCTTGAAGCTCGCCGGTGTGCAGCTGGACCGCAAGGTTCTGGCCGACATCGCGATGCACGAAGGCGAGGCGTTCAGCGTCATCATCGCCCAAGCCAAGGCTGCCCTGCCCGCAGCCTAAGGCCGATCGATCGCAAGATCGTCAAAAGGGCGCCGGGGCAGATGCTTCCGGCGCCCTTTTTGTTTGTTGCAACGTCCATCTCCCCGTTCGCCCTGAGCGAAGTCGAAGGGCATCACCGAACGGAGTGAGGTGCCTTCGCTTCGCTCAGGCGGGGGCTTCGACTTCGCTCAGCCCGAACGGATTGGGAAGCTGACCGGACATCCAAGGACCACCCCATGTCGCTGCATCTCTGGTGGCTCTATGTCACCGCCGTCTTCCTCATCTCCGCCACGCCGGGGCCGAACATGCTGCATGTGATGACACAGAGCATTCAGCACGGCCCGCGCAAGGCGATGGCGACGATGGCGGGCCTGATGAGCGCGGTGCTGCTGTGCCTCGCCGCCTCGGCGCTGGGCCTTGGCGCGCTGCTCAAAACCTCGCCGCGCCTGTTCGACGTGCTGCGCTATGCCGGCGTCGCCTATCTCGTCTGGCTGGGGATCAAGGCCTGGCGCGCGCCGGTCGGCGCCGCCGCGGTCGCCGCACCCGCCCGTTCGCACCATGCCCTCTTTGCCACCGGCCTTTTGACCGGCCTCTCCAATCCCAAGCTCATCATCTTCGCCGCCGCGCTCTTCCCCCAGTTCATCGACACCGACCGCCCCTTCGGCATCCAGCTCGCCATCCTGGTGCTGACCTTCGTGGTGATCGAAAGTTTCTGGTACAGCGTCTATGCGCTCGGCGGCCTCCGCCTCGCCCGCTGGCTCGCCCCTGCCAACCGCCAACGCCTCTTCAACCGCGCGACCGGCGTCATGTTCATCGGCTTCGGCGGCGCGTTGCTCGGCGCGCGGGCGTAGGCTAAACTTCTCACGCCGTCATTCCCGCCTCTTATTTAGTCATTCCCGCTCTCTATTTCCGTCATCCCCGCGAAGGCGGGGACCCATCTCCGGGGGCCTGTATGAAGCGCGAGATCAGCCCAACCGTCTATCTTCTGGCCAGTCGCAGGAACGGGGCGCTCTACACAGGGGTCACATCTGACCTTATAAAGCGACTCTATGAACACCGAAACGGCTTGATCGAAGGCTTCACCAAAGACTACGGCATCAAACGCCTGGTCTGGTTCGAACCGCATGACAGTATGGACAGCGCCATCCTGCGGGAGAAGCGGATCAAGAAATGGAACAGGCCGTGGAAGATCGCGCTTATCGAAGCCGGTAATCCCGACTGGGACGATCTGGCGTTGGGCTTTGGCTATGAGCCTTTGCCTACTCTGCGCTGCGACTGACCGACAGGTCGGGAGATGGGTTCCGCCTTCGCGGGAATGACGAGATGGTGGTGACAGGATAATGATGACAGACATTAGCGCATTGAAAGCCGGGCTGATCGCCGACATCGACGCCGCCGACACGCCGGACGCGGTGGAGGCGTTGCGGGTGGGGGCGTTGGGCAAGAATGGGGTCATCACCGGCCTGCTCAAGACGCTGGGGCCGATGTCGCCGCAGGAGCGGCTGGAACAAGGCCCGCCGATTCAGGATCTGCGCGAATCCGTCACCGCCGCCATCGCCGCGCGCAAGGCGGCGCTGGAAAGCGCGGCGCTCGACGCGCGCCTGGCGTCGGAAAAGATCGACATGACCCTGCCCGCCGATCCGGCCCCGCAAGGCAGCGTCCACCCGGTCGCCCAAGTGATGGACGAACTGGCCGAAATCTTCGCCGATCTGGGCTTCTCGGTCGCCACCGGGCCGGAGATCGAGGACGACTGGCATAATTTCACCGCGCTCAACATCCCCGAAACGCATCCGGCGCGGGCAATGCACGACACCTTCTACTTCCCGGACGAGGACGGGCAGAAGCGGATGCTGCTGCGCACCCACACCTCGCCGGTGCAGATCCGCACGATGATGACGACGCCCCCGCCGATCCGCATCATCGCGCCCGGTCGCGTCTATCGCAGCGATAGCGACGCGACCCACACGCCGATGTTCCACCAGATCGAGGGCCTCGTCATCGACAAGGGCATCACGCTCGGTCACCTGAAATGGACGCTCGAAACCTTCCTCAAGGCGTTTTTCGAGCGCGAGGATATCGTCCTGCGCCTGCGCCCCAGCTACTTCCCCTTCACCGAACCCTCGGTCGAGGTCGATGTCGGCTATACGCTCGCCAATGGCCAGCGCGTCATCGGCGGCGACGGCGATGCGTCCGATGGCGGCTGGCTCGAAGTGCTGGGTAGCGGCATGGTCAACCGCCGCGTGATCGAAAGCTGTGGCCTCGACCCCGACGAGTGGCAGGGCTTTGCCTTTGGCACCGGGGTCGATCGGCTCGCCATGCTCAAATATGGGATGAACGACTTGCGTGCCTTCTTCGACGGCGACCTGCGCTGGCTCAAACATTATGGCTTCTCCGCGCTCGACGTGCCCACGCTCAGCGGAGGAGTAGGCGCATGAAGTTCACGCTCAGCTGGCTCAAGACGCATCTCGCCACCGATGCCGACCTGGCGACGATCCTCAAGAAGCTCAACGCCATCGGCCTGGAGGTGGACGGCGTCGAAAACCCCGCCGAAAAGCTCGTCGCGTTCAAAATCGCGCGCGTGCTGACCGCCGATCCCCATCCGCAGGCGGACAAGCTGCAAGTGCTGACCGTCGATCAGGGCGACGGCACCCCGCTGCAGGTCGTGTGCGGCGCACCCAATGCGCGCGCAGGCCTGATCGGCGTGTTCGGGACGGAGGGCGCGGTCGTGCCGTCCAATGGCATGGTGCTGAAAAAGACCGCGATTCGCGGCGTCGATTCCAACGGCATGATGTGTTCCTCGCGCGAGCTGGAACTGGGCGACGATCATGACGGCATCATCGACCTGCCGGGCGATGCGCCGGTGGGGCAGGTCTATGCCGACTGGGCGGGCCTCAACGATCCGGTCATCGACGTGTCGATCACCCCCAATCGCCAGGATTGCATGGGCGTGCGCGGCATCGCGCGCGATCTCGCCGCCGCTGGCCTCGGCACGCTCAACGCGCTGATCGTGCCGCCGATCGCCGGCGTCGGCCCCGGCCCGGACGTGCGCACCGACGATGCCGAAGGCTGCCCCGCCTTCTACGCCCGCACCGTGCGCGGCGTCACCAACGGCGCGTCGCCCGAATGGATGGCGCGGCGGTTGAAGGCCATCGGCCAGAAGCCGATCAGCACCCTGGTCGATATCACAAACTATATCATGATCGACCTTGGCCGCCCGCTGCACGTCTATGACATGGCCAGCCTCAAGGGCGGCCTGGTCGCGCGCAAGGGCAAGCCCGGCGAGCAAGTGCTGGCGCTCAACGGCAAGACCTACACAGTCGATGACACGATGACCGTGATTGCCGACGATGCAGCGGTCCACGATATTGGCGGCATCATGGGCGGCGAACATTCGGGCGCGCAGGATGGCACCACCGACGTGCTGATCGAATGCGCCTATTTCACGCCCGAACGGATTGCGATGACGGGGCAGAAGCTGACCCTCACCTCCGACGCGCGCGGCCGCTTCGAACGCGGGGTCGATCCCGCCTTCCTCGACGATGGCCTGTCGATCGCCACCAGCCTGGTCATCCATCTGTGCGGCGGCACCGCCAGCGAACCGACCCGCGCCGGCAGCCCGCCGCTCGCCCCCAAGGTCATCGACTATGATCCCGACCAGTGCCTCGCGCTGGCCGGTGTCGATGTCCCCGCCGACGAACAGAAGCGCATCCTGCAAAATCTGGGCTTCACCGTCACCGGCGAGGCCGCGAGTTTCGACTATCAGGACGGCATGCCCGTCAGCCTGCCCGGCCATTGGGCCGTCACCGTGCCCAGCTGGCGTCGCGACGTCGATGGCTGGCCCGACCTGGTCGAGGAAGTGGTGCGGATCGTCGGGCTGGACCATGTCCCCTCCACCCCGCTGCCGCGTGTGCCGGGCGTCGCCCGCCCCACCGCCACGCCCGAACAACTGGTCGAACGCCGCGTGCGCCGCACCGCCGCCGCGCGCGGCCTGTCCGAAGCGATCAACTGGTCCTTCCTCTCCGAAAAGGAAGCCGCATCGGTCGGCGGCGGTGACTGGGTGCTGGCCAACCCGATCTCCGAAGACCTCAAGGTCATGCGCCCCTCGCTGCTGCCGGGCCTGCTTTCTGCGACCCGCCGCAACATGGATCGTGGTGCCTCGTCGGTGCGCTTGTTCGAGCTTGGCCGACGCTATTTCAAGCAGGGCGAGCGCGCGACGGTCGGCTTCGTGCTGGCGGGCGATCAGTCCCCGCGCGGCTGGCAGACCGGCAAGGCGCAGCCTTTCTCTGCCTTCGATGCCAAGGGCGAAGTCGTCGCCCTGCTCGCGGCGGCGGGCGCACCGGTCGCCAATCTGCAGAATTTCGGCGATGCGTCTGGCGCTTATCATCCCGGCCAGTCAGGCACGCTGCGCCTTGGCCCCAAAGTGATCCTCGCCGAATATGGCGTGCTGCACCCAGCCCTCGCCAAGCAGTTCGGGCTTAGCGGCACGATCGTCGCGGGCGAAATCTTCCTGGATGCCATTCCCGGCAAGCGCAAATCGGGCTTCATGCGCGCGCCCTACGCGCCGCCTGCGCTCCAGGCAGTGAAGCGCGACTTCGCCTTCGTCGTGCCGGACCAGCAGGAAGCCGACGCGCTGGTCCGCGCGGTCAAGGGCGCGGACAAGAAGGCGATCGTCGACGCGCGCCTGTTCGATGTCTTCACCGGACCGGGCGTGGAGGACGGCCACAAGAGCCTCGCCATCGAAGTCACGCTACAACCCGGCGACAAGAGCTTCACCCAGGACGATCTCGACGCCGTCAGCGCCGCCATCGTGAAAGCCGCCCAGAAACTGGGCGGCGTCCTGCGGGGGTGATCCAATAGGCTGTTCCCCCGGCCCTTGGCCGGGGAACGCGGCTTACTTCTTATCGTCGTCCTTCTTCGGCTTCGCCACCACCGGCGGCGCAATCGGGGCGATCTTGCAGCCCTTGGCCGCCGCCATTCCGCGCAGATAGCCGCGCCGCGCGATCCCCGCCGTCACGGCCGCCTGCAAGCGCCGCTCGGCCGGGGCCGCGCCGCTGATCTCGCGCACCAGCCCGCGGAACGGGATCAGCGAATTGACCACCGTCTTGCCGACGGCAGACGCGATCTTGCCGGTGCGATTCTCGTTCGCATCCTTGCCGACCACGAAGTCATCGCCCAGCACCGCGTTCAATTCGCCCAGTCCCCGGTTCAGCCCGATGCAGGTGCGCGACGGCGGCGTCGCATAGGGATTGTCCACTGCCTTGAGCAGCACCGGCGGAATCTCGTCCTTTTCCAGGCCGATGTCGCGCACCGGCTGGCTGGCGATCTCGCCCGCCCGGTCCAGCGTATCGTCCCTTGGCTTGTCCTTGTCCTGCGCCAGCGCCGCCCCCGACAGCAGCAGGGACAGGGTGGCAGCAGCGATAAATGATTTCATGATATTTCTCCCGATCGCCAAACCCGCGACCAACGGTTTCGGTTCCCAGACGAAACGATCGCCGGGGCAGACAGGCCCATGCCGCATCGCTATGCGGATGGATATAGACGCAGGAGCCCCCCTTGTCCGACGCCCGCATATCCATCGCCTCGCCCGCTTTGTCCGCCGCCATCAGCCCGCTGGGGGCCGAACTCCACTCGCTTCGGGACGCCGATGGCCGCGGCCTGATGACCGATGCCGACCCGCGCTGGTGGACCGGCCATGCGCCGCTGCTCTTCCCCTTCGTCGGCCGGTCGCGCGGCGACGTCTATCGGCTGGATGGGCAGGCCTATCCCATGCCGCAACATGGCTTCGCCCGCCGCAGCGCCTTCGCGGTCGTGGACCAGAGCGACGATAGCGCGCTCTTCCGGCTGGAGGCGGACGATGCCAGCCGCGCCATCTATCCCTTCGATTTCCGCCTCGACATGGCGTTCGCGCTGACCGACGCGACGCTGCACATGACCGCCACCGTCTCCAACCGGGGCGACACGGTCATGCCCTTTTCCTTTGGCTATCACCCCGCCTTCGCCTGGCCGCTCCCCTATGGCGGCGGCGTCGAAGAGCATCGTATCGTCTTTGAATGCCCCGAACCCGCCCCGATCCGCAAAGTCGGCGACGAACCCGGCCTCATCGCCCGCGAGCACGCGCCTTCCCCGGTCGAGGGCGACAGCCTCGCCCCCACTCATGACATGTTCGCGGGCGACGCGCTGATCTGGGATGACCTCGCCAGCCGATCACTCCTCTGGGGCGTCCCCGGCCAGCCCCGCCTGCGGATCGACTTCCCCGACACACCCTGGCTTGGCCTGTGGCAAAAGCCCGGCGCGCATTATCTGTGCGTCGAACCCTGGGCCGGCATGGCGGACCTGGTCGGCTTTACCGGCGACGTCTGGGCCAAGCAGGGCATCATGGCGCTCCCCCCCGGCAACGCCCGCAGCTTCCGCATGGACGTCAGCCTTGTGGACGTGTAACGGCGCAACTCAGTTTCCGTTCGGGCTGAGCGAAGTCGAAGCCTTCCACTGAACGCAGTGAAGTGCCTCGCCTCCGCTCGGCATGGCCCTTCGACTTCGCTCAGGGTGAACGGGTTTAGTTACTCCCGACCCAGAAAATCATCATGACCATCCCATCCCGCCGCACCTTCGCGATCATTTCCCACCCTGACGCCGGCAAGACCACGCTGACGGAAAAGCTGCTGCTCGAAGGCGGCGCGATCCATCTGGCGGGTGAGGTCAAGGCGCGCGGGGCGAACCGACGCGCCCGGTCGGACTGGATGAAGATCGAGCAGCAGCGCGGCATTTCCGTCACCTCCTCGGTCATGACGTTCGAGCGGACACGCGATGGCGAGACGATCACCTTCAACCTGCTCGACACGCCAGGGCATGAGGATTTCTCCGAAGACACCTATCGCACCCTGACCGCCGTCGACAGCGCCGTCATGGTGATCGACGCGGCCAAGGGCATCGAGCCGCAGACGCGCAAATTGTTCGAGGTCTGCCGCCTGCGCAACCTGCCCATCATCACCTTCATCAACAAGGTCGATCGCGAAGGCCGCGAAACCTTCGGCCTGCTCGACGAGGTCGCCGACCAGCTGCAGCTCGACGTCTGCCCGATGAGCTGGCCGGTCGGCATGGGCGGCGAATTTGAAGGCATTTACGACTTCGCCACCAACCGCCTGATGCAACCGACCGGCCCGTCCAAGGAATTTGACGGCACCCGCCATCAGTTTACCGGCCTCGATGATCCCAAACTCGGCGAATTCCTCTCCCCCCGCGCGCTCGAACGGCTGCGCGAAGAAGCGGAACTGTCGCAAGGCGGCTATGCGAGCTTCGACTTGGATCGCTATCGGCAGGGCGACCTCACCCCGGTCTATTTCGGATCGGCGCTCAAATTGTTCGGCGTCACCGAACTGATCGACGCGCTCGCCGCCCATGCGCCGCCGCCGCGCGCGCAACCGGCCGAACCCGCCGCCGTCGAACCCGACGGCAGCGAAGTCACCGGCTTCATCTTCAAGGTGCAGGCCAATATGGACCCGCAGCATCGCGACCGCATCGCCTTCATGCGCCTCGTCTCAGGCAAGTTCAAACGCGGCATGAAGCTGACGCCGTCAGGGTCGGGCAAGCCGCTCGCCGTCCATTCACCGATCCTCTTCTTCGCGCAGGATCGCGAACTGGCGGACGAGGCCTTCCCCGGCGACATCATCGGCATTCCCAATCATGGCGCGCTGCGCGTCGGCGATACGCTGTCCGAAAAGCCCGGCCTGCGCTTCACCGGCCTGCCCAATTTCGCGCCCGAAATCCTGCGCCGCGTCCAGTTGAAAGACCCGACCAAGACCAAGCAATTGCGCAAGGCGCTGGACGATCTGTCCGAAGAGGGCGTGATCCAGGTCTTCTATCCCGAAATCGGCAGCCAGTGGATCGTCGGCGTCGTCGGCCAGTTGCAGCTCGAAGTGCTGATCTCGCGGCTCGACGCGGAATATAAGGTCGCCGCCGTGCTGGAAGCCTCGCCCTTCGACACCGCCCGCTGGATCGGCGGCGACGAGGCGGCGATCAAGGAGATGGTGTCCTACAACAATGCCAATATGGCCAAGGACCGCGACGACAATCTCGTCTTCATGGCCAAAAGCGCCTGGGACATCGGCTATCAGCAGGAACGCCACCCCAAAGTCACCTTCAGCGCCACGCGCGAACGGTAAGGCACCCTCGACCCGTTCGTCCTGCTATTGTTCCCCGGCGCCTTCGCCGGGGAACGCTAAGCCCATATTCTACTTGACGTTTTTCGACCTAAGCCCGCCCAGCGCGCCTCACAAATCAACCCCCGCCGCGATCGCCTCCAGCTTGCGGATGCGTTCCTTGAGGTCGGCGACCTCGATGCGCGCGACCGCCGATGGCGGCGCGGCGTCGTCGGCATGGCGGGTCAGTTCGGCGCGCTTGAGCGCCAGCCAGCCGTCCCAGCCGCGCAAGGCCGCCACCGCGATGATCGCCACGCCCGCCAGGGTGGTCAGGGCCATGGCCAGATAAAGATAGGGGTCCTGCATATGTGCCTCCCTGTCGATGCGAACCGCGCTCAGTCGCGGTCCCGCAGCTTTTCAAATTCCCGCTCCAGCGCGGTGGAGCCATCGGTCGCCAACCGTTCCAGCACCGCGACCCGCTCTTTCAGCCCCTTCACCTCGACGCGCAGCCGCTCGGTATCGGGGTCGGGGCCGCGTGCGACCAGCGTTTCGCCCTTGTCGTGCCGGACCACGCCGTAACGCGCGCGGATGATGCTGGCGATGGCGGTGATCGCGACGATGGCGACAACCATTTCAAACGGTCCCATTCCCTTAACTCCCTGTTCTTCTTCCGGGATCAGTTGGCGACGCCGCGCAGCTGTTCGATCTCGCGGGTCAGCTGGTGGCTCTCGTCGGTGACGATCCGCTCGACCACGATGAGCCGGTCCTTCATCGACCCGATCTCGGCGCGCAGCTGGGCATTTTCCTGGCTCAGCAATTTGATGCGCTCGACCATTTCCTCATTTTTCTGCGGATAGATCGGCTTGCCCCAGCTATTTTCCAGCGGGTAGCCATTTTTCACCCGCAACCAGGTCGTGAATATCCAGCCGCCAATGGCGAGCGCGCCCAGGATCATTCCGACTTGCGCAAAATCTTCAAATGGAAACATCATCTCTACTCCCTTGCCAACCGCGCCTCAGCGCAGCGCCTCGATGTCGCGCGCGGTGCGGGTGGCGGGATCGGTGGCGATCCGCTCCAGCACGGCGATGCGTTCTTCCAGGCGGCCGATCTTGCCCACCAGCTTTTCGTTTTCGCGCGACAGCAGGTCGATTTTTCGACCAGCGGCGGCGTCCGTTCGATCAACGGTGCCGGTCCATTCATTTTCCACCGGATAGCCGTGGCGGGCACGGACCCAGGTGGTGAACATCCAGCCCAGCGTCGATATCGCGATGATGGCCAGAACAAAGAAAGGTCCACCGACATTCATGATTAGTCTCCCTGTTTTGCCCCAGGCTGCTTAGCGCAGACGATCGATTTCATCGGCCAGGCGCGTGTTGCGGCTGGTATAGTAGATTTCGATGTCGGCGAGGCGGCGATCGATATCGCGGAACTTGGACCGCACGTCGCGGGTGGAGCGGGTCGGATTGGTCCGCACACCCTGCCAGAATTTTTCGTCGTCGCGATCGGCGTAAAGCCCCGATGGCTTGTTGTCGGCGAAATAGGCGGCGGCGAAATAGGCGATCAGCGTCCAGGGGAAAGCCCCCATCAGCGTGATGAGCACCGCGCCGACGCGGACCCATACGACATCGATCCCGCTATAGTCGGCAATGCCGGAACAGACGCCCATCCATTTGCCGTCGGCCTTGTTGAGGTAGAATTTGGTGCGGCGGGCGGTCATGTCAGTTTCTCCGGTCGAAGGTGAATTCGCCCGGCTCCTGCGGGCGATGCGGGCGGAAATCGGGATTGTCGGCAGCAACGATCCGTTCGACCGTCTGGAGCCGCTCTTCCATCCGACGGGCAAGAAGGTGGAGTTCATCCAGCAGCTTCTCATCCTCATCGGTGATCTTGGGGGCCTGCTTCCACTTGGTGACATAGTGGAAGATCAGCCACGGCATGCCGATGAACAGCATGCCGCAGACGATGATGGGCAGAAAAATCTCCTCCATCGGATCAGCCTTCCCTATTCATGCTGGCCTTGAGCGCGGCGAGATCGGCATCCACCTTGTCGGCGGACTTCAACTCGGCAATCTCTTCTTCCAGCGTCTTGGGGGTGCTGCCCAGGTCCATCGCGTCGGCGCGGCCTTCGGCCATATCGACCCGGCGTTCCAGCATGTCGAAGCGCGCAAACGCCTCGTTGACCTTCTCGCCGGCATAGGCTTCGCGCACCCGCAGGCGGTTTTCCGCGCTCTGCATCCGGGTGACCAGGCTGTTCTGACGCACGCGCGCTTCGCGCAGCTTGGCCTGCAGCTTGGCGATATCCTCTTCGGCGGCGCGCAGCGCTTCGTCCAGCGTCTCGATTTCATGGCTCAGATGCTCGGCCATGTCGGTCGCCTTCTGCCGTTCGACGAGCGCCGCCTTGGCCAGGTCTTCGCGATCCTTGGACAAAGCCAGCTGCGCCTTTTCGGTCCAGCTGTCCTGCAACGCGGTCAGCTTGGCGATGTGGCGGCGCATTTCCTTCTGGTCGGCGATGGTGCGGGCGGCGGACGCGCGCACTTCGACCAGGGTTTCCTCCATTTCGAGGATGATCATGCGGATCATCTTCGCCGGATCTTCCGCCTTGTCGAGCAGGTCGGTCACATTGGCGGCGATGATGTCGCGGGTGCGGGAAAAAATACCCATCTTAACGTCACTCCTGGTCTTGGTAGCTTTTGAAACGACCGGGCTTGTCTTACGCCAGATAGCGCAGGGTCGCCGGATTGTGGGTTTCGCTCGCGAGTATCGGGGTTTCGCTGGCGCGGGCCGGGCCGACGGCTGCCAGGATCAGGGTCGATCCTACCAGCAGGGCGGCGATGGCGACCGACATCAGTTGGCCGATTTCGCGAACGCTGTTGCTGTTGTCTTCCATTATACGCACTCCCTGAACCTTGGCCTTCATAGATTTCCGCGATTATCTGCGGATTGCCCATAGCTTTGCAGGGGCCGTGCCAAATTGCCGAAAGGCACGGATTTTCGCCAATTTTGACAGTTCATTTCGGTCGAGTGCGGAATTTCGCTTGCGACAAGGTGGGAAATTTCACCATAAGTTGGTGTATGGAGAAAACGACCCATTTCGTCGGCCAGTCCTTGGCCTTTCTCGACGCCGTCGAACTGGCGGGCCGCGCGGCCGAACTCAACCGCCCGGTGCTGGTGATCGGTGAGCGCGGGACCGGCAAGGAACTGATTGCCGAGCGGCTGCATCACTTGTCGCCGCGCTGGGGCGAACCCCTGATCGTCATGAACTGCGCCGCGCTGCCCGAAACCCTGATCGAAGCCGAATTGTTCGGCCATGAACAGGGCGCCTTCACCGGTGCCAACCGCGCGCGACCCGGCCGGTTCGAGGAAGCCGATGGCGGCACGCTCTTTCTTGATGAACTCGGCACCCTGTCGATGGCGGCGCAGGAACGGCTGCTGCGCGTGGTCGAATATGGCGAAGTCACCCGCATCGGCGCGTCAAAGCCGCTGCGCGTCGATGTCCGCATTGTCGCTGCGACCAATGACGATCTGCCCGCCGCCGCCGATGCCGGGCGCTTTCGCCCCGATCTGCTCGACCGGCTGAGCTTCGAGGTCATCACCTTGCCGCCCCTGCGCGCGCGCGAGGGCGATGTGCCGGTGCTGGTCGATCATTTCGGGCGGCGCATGGCCGCCGAACTCGCCTGGCCGCAATGGCCCGGCTTCGATGCCGCGACGCTCGCCGAACTGGAGGCCTATGCCTGGCCCGGCAATGTCCGCGAATTGCGCAACGTGATCGAACGCGCCGTCTATCGCTGGGACGCGCCGACCCGCCCGATCAGCCGCATCACCTTCGACCCCTTCGCCTCCCCCTGGAAGCCCAAGCCGCTCATGCCGCGCACCGCCGACCCCTGCGACCCGCCGGTGCCGACCGCCCAAGCCGCCGCCGCGTCGGTCGACGACATTTGCGACCTGCGCGCCGCCGTCGATGCCTATGAATCCGCGATCATCACCGCCGCCCTCGACCGCTACCGCTTCAACCAACGCGCCACCGCCAAGGGCCTCGGCCTCACCTACGACCAACTGCGCCACTGCATGAAGAAACATAGCCTGAGCGCAGGCTAACTCCGCCCACCCCTCATCCCGTCATCCTGACGAAAGTCAGGATCCATGAGCCGTTACGTCGCCCTGACGCGCAAAGCGCTGCGCCCATGGATCCCAGCTTTCGCTGGGATGACGGTCGATAAATCAGGCCAACCCTCACCGCGTCGGCACAGGCTCCGCGCCCGAATAATCGTAGAAGCCCCGCCCCGTCTTGCGGCCATACCAGCCGGCCTCGACATATTTCACCAGCAGCGGCGCGGGGCGATATTTGGGGTCGCCGGTGGTGCTCAGGAACACGTTCAATATCTCCAGCGCTGTGTCCAACCCGACGAAATCAAGCAGCGTCAGCGGCCCCATCGGATGATTGAGCCCCAGCTTGCAGCCCATGTCGATGTCGACCACGCTGCCCACGCCCTCGCCCAGCACGAACACCGCTTCGTTCAGCATCGGCAGCAGGATGCGGTTGACGACGAAGCCCGGCGCGTCGAACGCCTGCACCACCGTCTTGCCGATCCGCCCCGCAAAGCCCTCGACCGCCGCCACCGTCTCCGGCGTCGTGGCCAGCCCGCGAATGACCTCCACCAGCACCATCACCGGCACCGGATTGAAGAAATGCACGCCCACAAATCGCCCCGCATCGGGCGCGGCCTGCGCCAGCCGGGTGATCGGAATGGACGACGTATTGGTCGCCAGGATCGCATCATCCGCCAGCAGCGGCCCGACATTGGCGAAGATCGCGCGCTTCACCTCTTCGCGCTCGGTCGCCGCCTCGATCACCAGTTGCGCATCGGCCAGCGGCGCGATCTCGCCCACCGGCCGGATGCGCGCCAGCGCCGCATCGGCATCGGCCTTGCTGATCTTCTCCTTCTCCACCGCCCGCGCCAGCAGCTTGGCGATCCCCGCCAGCCCCTTTTCCGCGCGGGGCAGGTCGATGTCCGACAGGATCACGTCATAGCCCGCCTGCGCCGCCACCTGCGCGATCCCTGCGCCCATCTGCCCTGCGCCGATCACGCCTACCGTGCGAATATCCGTCATGTTGCTCTCTCTCCCTGGCTCAACTCGTCCCCCTCATCCTAGCGCCCCGCCCCGCCGGGGGCCAGAGCGGCGCACTCCCCAAAAAGCGCAGGCGACAAAATGCGCCTGTTGCGCGGGGGAAGGACGTTTCGGCCTTTGCCTCGACCGCTGCCCATGGTTAAAAGCCCGCCATGATTGTTGCCGAAATGATGCCCTCTCCCGCAACCGGACGCTTCATCGCGGCCGTGCATCATTTCCCGTTGCGTATCTATTTCGAGGATACCGACCTGTCGGGCCTCGTCTATCACGCCAATTATCTGCGCTATATGGAGCGCGCCCGGTCCGACATGCTGCGCCTGGCGCAGATCGACCAGCGCGCCGCGCATGAAGCCGGCACCGGCGTCTATGCCGTCACCGACCTGCAGATCCGCTATCGCCGCCCCGCCCGGCTGGATGACGACCTGATGGTGGTCAGCCGCGTGGCTCAGGTGAGCGCAGCGACCTGCACCATTCATCAGTCAGTCATGCGCGGCGACGAACAGTTGACCGACGCCAGCATTTGCGTTGCATGGCTGACGCCGCAGGGTCGCCCGCAACGGCAACCCAAAGCCTGGACCGATATTTTCAGCCGCCTTTGCCAAGGGGAAGACCTCCACCCATGACCCTCAACCTGCCAGACGTCGCCGCGGTGGCCGACGCCGCCACCATCTCCCCGCTGGCCCTGTTCCTTCAGGCCGACATCGTCGTGAAGGGGGTGATGCTGGGCCTGTTGCTGGCCAGCATCTGGACCTGGGCGATCATCATCGGCTTTTCGGTCAGCCTGCGCCGCGCCAGCAAGGAAAGCCGCAAGTTCGAGGCGGATTTCTGGAAGGCGGAGGATATCGACCGTTTCTACGAAACCCGTGGCAAAGTGGAGCATCCCGCGGCCAAGGTGATGGCGGCGGGCGTCACCGAATGGCGGCGCTCGACCGCGCAGAAGGTCGTCGATCGCGACGGCACGCGCGACCGGCTCGCCACCGCCATGTCCAGCACCATCGCGGCGGAGATCGACCGGCTGTCCGACCGCCTCAACATCCTGGCGACGGTCGGCTCGGTCGCCCCCTTCGTCGGCCTGTTCGGCACGGTCTGGGGCATCATGCGCGCCTTCACCGCGATTGCGGCGGAACAGAATAGCTCGCTCGCCGTCGTCGCGCCGGGCATTGCCGAGGCCTTGTTCGCCACCGCCATCGGGCTGTTCGCGGCCATCCCGGCAGTCATCGCCTATAACCGCTTCAGCCACGGCATAAACCGCCTCGAATCCGCCCTCACCCGCTTCGCCGACAGCTTCTACGCGACCTTGAGCCGCGAGTTGGAGGCCCAGCGATGAGCAGTCATGCACAACCTCCGTTCGCCCTGAGCGAAGTCGAAGGGCTCGACCGACCGAAGGGAGGTCACTTCGCTTCGCTCAGTGAACGGCTTCGACTTCGCTCAGCCCGAACGGGTATGCATGTCGGAGCCCCCCGCTAATGGCCATGTCCGGCCCTCCCTCCGCCCGCCGGGGTCGCGGCCGCGCGCCCATGGCCGACATCAACGTCACGCCGCTGGTCGACGTCATGCTGGTGCTGCTGATCATCTTCATGGTCACCGCCCCGCTGCTGGTGACCGGCGTGCCCGTCAACCTGCCCGAAACCCGCGCCCAGGGGCTGGATCAGGATGCCAAGCCCACGGTCGTGTCCATCGACCGCGACGGCGCGACCTATGTCGATGACACTGTGGTTGCCGACGCCGACCTGCCCGACCGGCTCGCTGAAATCGTCGCCGCCAATGCGGGCAAGCCGGAAGCCCCGCAAATCTTCCTGCGCGCCGACAAGGGGCTGGATTATGGCCGCGTCATGCGGGTCATGGCCGAACTCAACCGCGCCGGCCTGAACAAGGTGTCGCTGGTCTCGTCGCCCGACGATGCAGCCAGCGACGGTTCAGGCGAGAGGCCGTAGGACAGGTTGGATGGAGCGCGCGGAAAAGATTGGTTTAGGCGTCGCGACGGCGGGGCATGTCCTGCTGTTCGGGCTGTTGTCGGCCGGGTTCCTGGCGACCCCCAACCCATTGAAGCTCAAGACCCCGCCGATGGAAGTCTCCATGGTGGACGAGGTTGCGCTGCAATCGACCGCGCCGCAAATCTCGACCGCCCCACCGCCGCCCAGCATCGCGCCGGAACAGGGACCGACCGAAGACGCCGCGCCCGCGCCGGAACCTACCCCCGCGCCCGAACCGACCCCGCAGCCGACCCCCGCCCCGCCCAAGCCGCAACCCAAACCGACCCCGCCCAAGGAGGTCGCGAAACCCGCGCCCGCCAAGCCCAAGCCTGCGCCCGCCAAAAAGGACGTCGCCAAGGCGAAGCCCAAGCCCAAAGCCGCGCCCGAAAAGCCTGCGCCCAAGGCCAAGGCCACCCCCGCCAAGCCCAAGGCAGCGTCCAAGCCGTCGAAGCCCGCCACCAAGGCATCGACCAAGCCCACCGCCAAGCCCAAGGCCGACGCCCGCGCCTCCGGCCAGGGCAAGGCGGACAAGCCCAAAGGCTCGCTGCTGGGCAAGGATTTCCTAAAAGGGATCGACACCAGCGCCGACGCGCCGCGTCGTCCCCCTGCCCCCGCGCCCGCCGCCGCCATGGGCGCAGCGCAGAAATCTGCGCTCGACGCCGAATTGCGCCGCCAGTTGAAGCCGCATTGGCGTCCGCCATCGGGCGCAGACGCCGACAAGCTCGTTACCCTGCTCGAAGTGCGGCTCGACAAGAGCGGCGCGGTCATCGGCACGCCGCAGGTGATCGACCAGCTCGGCGTCACCGCCAGCAACCGGCCACAGGCCAAGCTCCATGCCGAACGCGCGATCCAGGCGGTGAAGCTCGCTTCCCCCTTCCGCAACATGCCACCCGAATTTTACGACCAATGGAAATGGCTCCGGCCACTCCGCTTTGACGCGAGGCTGAACCGATGAAACCCACCCTGCTCCGCCGCCTGCAGCTGGCGACCGCCGCGCTGCTCGCCTTCACCGCCCTGCCCGCCCACGCCCAGCTGTCGGTCGACGTCACCGGCGAGATTGACAGCAATGTCAAGGTCGCGGTGCCGCCCATGCCCGCGCAGCAGGAGGTGACAACCCCCGCCGGGTCCGCCACCGAACTGGGCCGCAAGATCGCCGAAGTCATCGCGTCCGACCTCAAAGGCTCGGGCCTGTTCGAGCCATCGGGTCCGGGCGGCCTGCCGGTCATCCCCTTTGCCGAAGTCACCTTCCCCCAGTTCGACAAATGGGGCGCCTATCAGGCGCTGGTCCAGGGCTTCGTCCGCACCAGCGGCGGCGAGGCCGACATCACCGTGGGCTGCTATCTCTACGACGTCGCGCTCAAGCAGGAACTCACCCGTCAGGGCTATGTAGTCGCGCCGCGCGACTGGCGGCGCGCTGCGCATAAATGCGCCGACGCCATCTATGCCCGCCTGTCGGGCGAAAGCCCCTTCTTCGACAGCCGCATCGCCTATATCGCCGAAAGCGGGCCGAAGGGGAATCGCGTCAAACGCCTCGCCATCATGGATTCGGACGGGGCCAATCACCGCTTCATTACCAATGGCCAATCGATGGCGCTCACCCCGCGCTTCTCGCCCGATTATAAATCCATCCTCTATGTCAGCTATTTGGGCAGCCGGGTGCGCCTCTATGTCTATGACATCGGGGCCGGGCAGCAGCGTCTGGTGACCGAAAGCAACAACCCGACCTTCGCCCCGCGCTGGTCGCCCGATGGCCGCAACATCCTCTTCTCGATGGCAGTGGCGGGCAATACCGACATTTATCGCATCGGCGCCAATGGCGGGACGCCGATGCGCCTCACCACCTCGCCCGGCATCGACGTCGGCGGCAGCTATTCGCCCGATGGCTCCAGGATCGTGTTCGAAAGCGATCGGTCGGGCGGGCAGCAGCTCTATGTCATGAACGCCGATGGCTCGAACCAGCGCCGCATCAGCCATGGCGGTGGCCGCTATGCGACGCCCGAATGGAGCCCGCGCGGCGATCTCATCGCCTTCACCAAATTGGCGGGCGACTTCAAGATCGCGGTCATGACGCCCAGCGGCGACAATGAGCGCATCCTGACCAATGGCTGGCAGGATGAACAGCCGACCTGGTCGCCCAATGGCCGCGTGCTCCAATTCTTCCGCACCACGCCCGGTCGCCAGGGGGCGAGCCAAGTGTGGCAGGTCGACCTGACTGGCGTCAACGAACGGCGCATCCCCACGCCGCTTAGCGGCTCCGATCCCGCCTGGGGACCATTGCTGCCCTGATTATCGCCCTTCCCACCTGTCCGGCATGGAACCCATTCGTCTTGACAGCGTAACGAACTTCACGGAGCCTGCCTGCGTCCCGATCCGGGCGCAGGTCGCGCTGAAACAAGGAGACACGCAATGAAAATGTCCCGCACCCTTTTGATGGCCACCGCCATCATCGCGCTCGCCGCCTGCTCGAAAAAGCCGCCGGCCGAACTCCCCCCCGCCCCCGGCGGCACCGACACCAGCATGCCCAGCGGCCCGATGACGCCGACCGGCCCGGTCAAGGGTAGCCAGGAAGATTTCGTCGCCTCGGTCGCGTCCGACCGCATCCTCTTCGCGCTCAACGAATATGACATCGATGCGCAGGATCAGGCGACGCTGCAGAGCCAGGCCGCCTGGCTGCAACAGAACCCCGCCGTCCGCGTCACGATCGAGGGCCATGCCGACGAACGCGGCACCCGCGACTATAATATCGCGCTCGGCGAACGCCGCGCCAACGCCGCGAAAAACTATCTGGCTTCGCTGGGCATCGATTCGGGCCGCATCACCACGGTCAGCTATGGCAAGGAACGCCCCGCCGCGCTCGGCTCGGACGAAACCTCCTGGGCGCAAAACCGCCGCGCGGTAACGGTAACGATCCAATATTGATCGCTCCGATCCTCTGACCAAAAGGCCCGCCCGTCCCCCGACCGGCGGGCCTTTTAGTAAGTTTAGTAAGAACGCCCCAACGCTCCGTCATCCCCGCGAAAGCGGGGACCCATCTCCCACCCTAAAACCCAGGCGAAACGGTGAGGTCACTCCACCCCAGCCCGCTGCTCCGCCATCCGTAAACTGAGCAACCCCAACAACTCGACCCCGACCTCGACCGCGCCATCGGGCAATCCGCTGAGCAACCCCGCGCGCAGTTCCGCCAGCCGCGCCGCGATCTTCTCCGCCAGCGCCTTGCCCGCGTCCGTCAGCGCCAGCCGATTGGACCGTTTATCATCAGGATCAGCGATCCGCTCGATCCACCCGGCGATCTGCAACTGGTCCAGCGTCCGCACCAGCGACGGCGGGCTGATATCCAGCAACAGCGCCAATTCCGCCTGCCGGGGCGGCTCGGCCAATCGGCCCAGATGCATCAGGCACCATCCCGCGCTGCTCGACACGCCGAACTGCGCCAGCGCGGCATCGCCCATCTGCCGCCAGCCGCGCGCGACAGGGGCCAGCAGATGCAACAAAGCCAATTCCTGTTCCGCGTCCGCCATAATGGTTAGATAGCTAACTAATCAAATTGGCACAAGTCGCAACCTATGTCCGGGTCGCTGTCCGCTTTGCGGAATGGCTTGGGGTTCGGGCCGCGCCCGAACCCCCAACCCGTCAGGCCCGCCGCGTCCCCGTAAAGGCCGAAGCCCCGAACGCGCCCAACTGCATCGTGCCCGTAATCGCATCGCCGCTGACCGTGGCTTCGCATTCCAGCGTCATCGGCATCGGCATGGTCATTTCCATCTTCCAGGTCAGGGTGTCGCCCGCGACCTTGCCATCGACCACGTCCAGCGACCCCATCATCCCGGCGAAGGTGCCGTTGAACCGGTCCCCGCTGCTGACGACGGTGAACACGCCATTCTGATCGCCCATCGGCGTCTTGGCCACGCAATCATAAGCGCCATCGACAGTTGCCATTTCATTCACTCCTTTACGTGGCCGTCAATCAGCCAATGTGCCTGTTTCTACGGGCAAGCCCACCGCGTCAAGCTGTGGCCGCACCAGTTTGGCGTCGCCCACCACGACCCAGATCAGCCCGTCGGCGTTGATCGCCTCGCGCGCCGCCTTGTCGAAATCGGCCGCCGTCATCGCCCGATAGATTTTGGGCAGCGTCTCATAGAAATCATCCGCCCGCCCAATCAGGTCGTTGCGCATCATCGCGCCCAGCAGGTCCGACGAGGTTTCGAAACTGCCCGGCAGCGAGAGTATCTGGCCGTTGATCGTCTGGTCGCGCTCGGCCTTGGTCGTGCCCTTGCTCGTCAGGAAATCCTTGATGTCCTGCCGCGCCGCGATGATCGACTCGCCCGTCTTGTCGCTCTGCACCGGAGCATAGACCAGCAGCGGGATCGTATCCTTGACCCCCGGCAAAGCCGTCCCCGCGCCATAGGCCCAGCCCTTGGTCTCGCGCAGGTCCATGGTCAGCCGCGACGTCGTGCTGCCGCCCAGCACCTCATTGGCGGACTGGAGCGTCACCGGATTGTCGGTGCCCTTCTTGGCGGTCAGCACGCCCGCCAGGATCATCGACTGCGGGCTTTGCGGCTTGTCGATCAGGATGATCCGCGCCGGGCGCGCCATCCGGTCCATGCGGAACAGCTTGGTCCCCTTCGCCGCCGCCGGGGCCTTCCAGTCGCCAAAGCGCTTTTCCAGCAAGGGCAGCAATTCGGTCAGCGTCGTGTCGCCGGTCACGAAAATCTTGGCATTGTCGGGCCGCAGCCAGCCGTCATGGAAGGCGACCAGATCGGCCCGCGTCACCGCCTTGACCCCGCTCTCGGTGCCCGACCCGGTGAAGGGGATGCCATAGGGATGCGCCGTGCCATAGAGCAAGGGCGGCAGCATCCGCTGGGCGATCGCCATCGGCTCGGTCTTCTCCGCCGCGATCCGCGTCAGCATCTGCCCGCGCAGCCGCTCGACCTCGGCCGGGGCAAAGGCCGGATTGCGCACCACGTCGGCCAGCAGGCCAAGCGAGGCATCCAGATTGGGCTTGAGCGCGAACAGGCCGACCGTCGTGCGATCCATGCTGTTGCCCGCACTCACCGCCGCGCCCAGCCGCTCCTGCTCCTGCGCGATGGTGAGCGAACTGCGGGTCTTGGTCCCTTCGTCCAGCAACGCCGTGGTCAGCGCCGCCGTGCCGAGCTTCGCCCGATCATCGGCGGCATTGCCCGCATCGAACGCCACCGACACCCGCACCGTCGGCACCGTGGCGCGGCGCGCGAAGACGACCGGAATGCCGTTGCTGAGCTTGGCATGTTCGACCGGCGGAAAGTCGAGGTCCGCCACCGGCTCGATCGGCGGTTCGGCGATCTTGGTCGGCTTGGGCGGCGTCCCCGCCATGGGCGCAGGCGCATCGGGATCGCGGAAATAAGCGGGTTGCATCGTCGCATTGCCCGCCAGCGCATTATCCGCCGCCGTCCGTTCGCCCGGTGCCACCGTCAGGCGGAATACCGGCCGTCCCAGCCACTTGCGCGCCGCTTCCGTCACTTGGCGCGGGGTCGCCGCGGCATAGGCGGCCAGATCCTTCTTGTAGGTCGCCGGATCGTCCGAATAGACCGCGCCTTCGGCCAGCGTCACCGCCTTGCCGGAAAAGCCGCCGACCTGCTCCAGCCCCGAAATCGTCCCCGCCACCCGCTGCGTCGCGGCGCGCTGCACCTCGTCGGCGCTTGGGCCCTTGGCCAGATAATCGGCCAGCAGCTGGTCGAGCCGCTTGCCCACCGCCACCGCATCTTCGCCCGGCTTCACGTCCACCGTGATCTCGGCAATGCTCAGCTTCTCGAACGGCTGGACATTGGCCTTGACGCCCACCGCCACCTTCTCGTCGCGCACCAGTGTCGTGTAGAGCCGCGACGATCCCAGCCCGCCGAACACAGACAGCGCCAGGTCGAGCGCGGGCAGGTCCGCGCCATTGACGCCCGGCACCACCCAGTTGCGATACAGCCGCGTCGCCGCGACATTATCCTTCATCAGCTTCTCGACATCCTTGTCGAGCGTCGGGACGGTCGCGTCCACATCCTGGGGCGGCGGCCCCGCGGGGATGTTGCCGAACCAGCGGTCCACCTTTTTCTTGGCGGTCGCCATGTCGATATCGCCCGCCAGCACCAGCACGGCATTGTTCGGGCCATAATGCGTCTTGAACCACATCTGCACATCGGCGAGGCTCGCGGCATTCAGGTCCGCCATCGAGCCGATGGTGGAGTGGCGATAGGGATGGCCTTCGGGCAGCAGCGCGGCGAGCTGCGCATATTCGACCAGGCCATAGGGCTGATTCTCGCCCATGCGCTTTTCATTCTGGACGACGCCGCGCTGGGTATCCAGCTTCGCCTGCGTCACCGCGCCCAGCAAATGGCCCATCCGGTCGGATTCCAGGAACAGCGCCCGGTCGAGCGCGCCCGTCGGCACCGTCTCGAAATAGTTGGTGCGATCGAACCAGGTCGTCCCGTTCCAATCGGTCGCGCCGATATCCTCCAACCGCCCGAAGAACGGCCCATCGGCATTTTCCGACCCATAGAACATCAGATGCTCGAACAGATGCGCAAAGCCCGTCTTGCCCGCAGGCTCGAAGCGCGATCCGACATGATACCAGACCGACACCGCCACCACCGGCGCCTTGCGGTCGGTATGGACGATGACGCGCAGGCCGTTCTTCAGCGTGAATTCTTCATAGGGAATGTCGACCGCCGACACGAGGCTGGAAAGCGGCGCGGGCGCGGCGATGGCGGCGGTGCCCTGCGCCACCGCCTGGGTCACGGGCGTCATCGCCAGCATGGACAGGCCGATCAGCAGGGGCAGGCGGCGCGGCAGGGAAGACAGGATCATGAAGGAGCCTTCTGACAAAAGCAGCGGGGTGAAACCGCCCGCAGGATGGCGCTAGAATAGCGGGGCGTTTTAGCAGCGCAATACGCATACGGCTGGACAGCGCGAACCGCGACGATAGGTTCCGCTCCATCATCGACCTTAAAAGAGTAACCCATGCGCTTTCGCCTTCCCGTCCTCGTCTCCCTGCTTGCCCTCGCCGCCCCGGCTTTCGCTCAGGAACCGACCTTCTCCCCCGACGCGATCCGCGCCGACGTGACATTCCTCGCCGACGACCTGCTCGAAGGACGCGATGCGGGCACGCGCGGCTATGACATCGCCGTCCGCTTCGTCGCCGCCCGCTTCGCCGCGCTCGGCCTGACCCAGGCGGTCAAGGATAGCTGGTATCAGCCGGTAACGCTGGCATTGGCCGATCTCGACAAGACCGCGCCCGCCGCGCTCACCATCGGCGGCCAGCGGTTCGCCAATGGCACCGATGTCGCGATCGGCGGCTTCGGCCGCGAGGCCAAGCAGAGCATCGCCGCCGGGGCCGTGTTCGTCGGCTATGGCCTGCAATCGGATCGGGAGAAGATCGACGATTATGCCGGGCTGGACCTCAAGGGCAAATTCGCGGTCGCCCTCTCCGGCTCGCCCGTCGGTATGCCCAGCGAAGTCGGCGCGCATCTTGCCGCTGAAAAGGCGCTGGCGGCGCAGAAGGCCGGGGCCATCGGCCTCATCACTCTGCCCAGCCCCAGCCTGCTCGCCCGCATGCCCTGGGACAAGCTGCGCGAGCGCAGCAATGATCCGGTCGTCAGCTGGATCGACGGCCAGGGCCAGCCCTATGTCCGCACGCCCGCCATCCGCGCCACCGCCACGGTCCATGGCCCGGCCGCAGAGGCGCTCTTCGCCGGGTCGCGCGGCAATCTCGCCGCCATCCTGGAGCAGGCAGGCAAGAAGGGTGGCCGCCCCAAGGGCTTTGCCCTCCAGCCCCTCGTCACGCTGGAGCGCGCCAGTTCCGTCAGCACGGCCCCCTCGGCCAATGTGCTGGCGATGCTGCCCGGCTCCGATCCGACGCTGGCGCATGAATATGTGCTGTTGATGGCCCATCTCGACCATAATGGCGTCAAGCAGAGCGCGAAGGGCGACGACAAAATCTATAACGGCGCGATGGACAATGCGTCGGGCACCGCGACCATGCTGGCGGTGGCGAAGGCCTTTACGGAAGGCGGCGCACGGCCCAAACGCTCGATCCTGTTCGCCGCCGTGACTGCGGAAGAGGACGGGCTGCTCGGCTCGCAATATCTCGCCAAGCACCCGGTCCTGCCCGCAGGCGGCAAGCTCGTCGGCGTCGTCAATCTCGACATGCCGATCCTGACCTATGATTTTCAGGACGTGGTGGCCTTCGGCGCGGAACATTCGACGCTCGGCCCGATCGTCGATCGCGCCGCCCAATCGGTCGGCGTCGCCCTGTCGCCCGACCCGCTGCCCGCCGAAGGGCTGTTTACCCGCTCGGACCATTATCGCTTCGTGCAGGAAGGCGTGCCCGCCGTCTTCCTGATGACCGGTTTCGCCGGGGCGGGCAAAGCCGCGTTCGAACATTTCCTCAAGACCCAATATCACCAGCCATCCGACCAGATTGACCTGCCCTTCAACTGGAATGCCGCCGCCAAATTCGCCCGCGTCAACTATGCCATCGCCCGCCAGATCGCCGACGCGCCGGAAGCACCACGCTGGTATGCGCAGGATTTCTTCGGCGACGCCTTTGCCGCCGACCAGCCCAAGGCCCCCAGCCCCAAGTAAATCGCCAGCCTGCGGAAATTGCGTATCGCCCCTTGTGTGCTTTTTAGGCAACACCACATGAGGGGCAGCATCACGAAGGGCCCGTTCTTCCAGAAGGCATGTTATGAACCTCGAAAAATTCACCGACCGCGCCAAAGGCTTCCTGCAATCGGCGCAAACCGTCGCGATCCGCATGAACCATCAGCGGATCAGCCCGGACCATCTGTTGAAGGCGCTGCTGGAGGATGAGCAGGGCATGGCGTCGGGCCTGATCAAGGCGGCTGGCGGCGACGCGCCGACCGCCCTGCGCGAAACCGACGCCGCGCTGGCGAAAATCCCCGCCGTCTCAGGCAGCGGCGCGCAGCAGACGCCGGGCCTCGACAATGACGCTGTGCGCGTGCTGGACTCGGCCGAACAGGTCGCGGCCAAGGCGGGCGACAGCTTCGTCACCGTCGAGCGGCTGCTCCTCGCGCTCACCCTGGCCACCACCACAGCGGCGGGTAAGGCGCTTAGCGCAGCGGGCGTGAAGCCCGAAGCGCTCAACGCCGCGATCAACAGCCTGCGCCAGGGCCGCACCGCCGACACGGCGGGCGCAGAGGATCGCTATGACGCACTCAAGAAATTCGCCCGCGACCTGACCCAAGCGGCGCGCGACGGCAAGCTCGATCCCGTCATCGGCCGTGACGAGGAAATCCGCCGCACCGTCCAGATTCTCGCCCGCCGGACCAAGAACAACCCCGTCCTGATCGGCGAACCCGGCGTTGGCAAGACCGCCATCGCCGAAGGGCTGGCGCTGCGCATCGCCAATGGCGACGTGCCCGACACGCTCAAGGATCGTACCTTGATGGCGCTCGACATGGGCGCGCTGATCGCGGGGGCCAAATATCGCGGCGAGTTCGAGGAACGGCTAAAGGGCGTACTCGACGAAGTGAAGGCCGCCGAGGGCCATGTCGTCCTCTTCATCGACGAGATGCATCAGTTGATCGGCGCGGGAAAATCCGAAGGCGCGATGGACGCGGGCAATCTCTTGAAGCCCGCTCTCGCGCGCGGCGAATTGCATTGTATCGGCGCGACCACGCTCGATGAATATCGCAAATATGTCGAGAAGGATCCCGCGCTCCAGCGGCGCTTCCAGCCCGTATTCGTTGGCGAACCGACGGTCGAGGACACCATCTCGATCCTGCGCGGCCTCAAGGAAAAATATGAGCTGCACCATGGCGTGCGGATCACCGATGGCGCGATCGTGTCGGCGGCGACGCTGTCCAACCGCTACATCACCGACCGCTTCCTGCCCGACAAGGCGATCGACCTGATGGACGAGGCCGCCTCGCGCCTGCGCATGGAGGTGGAGTCCAAGCCCGAGGAGATCGAGAATCTCGATCGCCGCATCATCCAGCTCAAGATCGAGCGGGAAGCGCTCAAGAAGGAGAGCGATCAGCCATCCAAGGACCGGCTGACCGCGCTGGAGGCCGATCTTGCCAATCTTGAACAGCAATCGAGCGAACTGACCAGCCGCTGGCAGGCGGAGAAGGACAAGATCGCAGGCGAGGCCAAGATCAAGGAGCAACTCGACGCCGCCCGGCTCGAACTGGAACAGGCGCAGCGCGCGGGCGATCTCGCGAAGATGAGCGAGCTCTCCTACGGCACCATCCCGGCGCTGGAAAAGCGGCTGGCCGAAGCGGCCACCGCGTCGGAAGGCGCGATGCTGCGCGAGGAAGTGACCGCCGAGGACATCGCTGGCGTCGTGGCCCGTTGGACCGGCATTCCGGTCGAACGGATGCTGACCGGCGAGCGCGAGAAATTGCTCGCCATGGAAGACACGCTCGGCAAGCGCGTCATCGGCCAGGCCCATGCGGTGAAAGCCGTGTCGACCGCCGTGCGCCGCGCCCGCGCCGGGCTGCAAGACCCCAACCGGCCGCTCGGCAGCTTCCTCTTCTTGGGGCCTACGGGCGTCGGCAAGACCGAGCTGACCAAGGCGCTGGCCGGTTTCCTGTTCGATGACGACAACGCCATGGTGCGCATCGACATGAGCGAGTTCATGGAAAAGCCCAGCGTCGCCCGGCTGATCGGTGCGCCTCCGGGCTATGTCGGCTATGAGGAAGGCGGCGTCCTGACCGAAGCCGTGCGCCGTCGCCCCTATCAGGTCGTGCTGTTCGACGAGGTCGAGAAAGCCCATGGCGACGTGTTCAACATCCTGCTCCAGGTGCTGGACGATGGCCGCCTGACCGATGGGCAGGGTCGCACGGTCGATTTCACCAACACGATCATCGTGCTGACATCGAACCTGGGCAGCCAATATATTGCGGGCCTCGCCGATGACGAGCCGGTCGAAAAGGTCGAGGATCAGGTGATGGACGTCGTGCGCGGCCATTTCCGGCCTGAATTCCTCAACCGTCTGGACGAGGTCATCCTGTTCCATCGCTTAGGGGCCGCGCATATGGCCCCGATCGTGGACATTCAGGTCGCGCGGGTCGGCAAGCTGCTCAAGGACCGCAAGATCATCCTCGACCTGACCGACGGCGCCCGCGCCTGGCTCGGCCGCGTCGGCTATGATCCGGTCTATGGCGCGCGCCCCTTGAAGCGCGCGGTACAACGCTATCTGCAAGACCCCCTCGCCGACATGATCCTGCGCGGGCAGGTGCCCGACGGATCGACGGTACAGGTCGAGGATGGCGATGGAGCGCTGGTGCTGAGGGTTTGAGCATTAACCGATCCGTCGGAGCGACAATCGTCGCTCCGACGGATCGGCTTGATCAGTTGTTCATGACTGTACCACTGCGATTACGGTCGACCAAATCCTGCGCTTCGCGGCTTTGATGGTCCACTATCGTCTTCCATTGGGCGTTGGTTTTGCAGACGCGGGTTTTACGCACCAATGATCCGATGACTTCTATTTTCCGACACCGGATCGCATCGGGATCATTACGGTTCAAAGCGGGGCGCTCATCTGCCAGCAGAGGCGCGGGCAACAACAATAAACTGGATGCAATCACGGCCTTGAGGAATGGCATAATAATTCTCCTTGGTAATCAATCCAATTTTGCTCGTGTCATAACCAGATTTGACAGGCTAGGCCCACATTCAGCGCGAGCGATGGTCGATACATCAAATCTGTGACAACTGCCGTGGATGGGCAAGCCCAAAGTGCAGCCTTCGCGTCTAGCTGCAATCTACAGCTTTGAAAAATCCTACCAGCTTGGGTCTGCCACAGGGAATCCGGCCTGACGATAACTTGTTTCCGATAATCCACCATGCCAACACGGCAATCATGACAATGACGAAGCCAAGTATCGAAACTATCATGGGTAGCGCGGAATGGCTGCCCCATCGCTATGATGCAACGCGAGATTGCTTTCATATGGTATCCGTGTCGCGTCAGCGGCACCGCAAAATGCCGTTCTTAACCGACCAATATCTGGGTGAAGGTGTCGAGCGCCGCGCCGTTTCCCGTGCGACCGCCATGATTCACGCTATGCCACCAGCACCCATCCATTTCATATTCCATTCTGCCTTCTGCTGCTCCACGTTGTTGGCCTCTGCATTTGATTTGCCCGGCATCTCAATGGGTTTGAAAGAGCCTGTATTGTTCAACGATATCATTGGCTGGCGCCATCGGGGTGCTACAGGGCCGCAGGTAGCAAAGGTGCTCGACGATGGCCTTGCGCTGATGGCACGACCCTTTGAACAGGGTGAAGCTATCATCGTAAAGCCGTCCAGCATTGCAAACCCGATGATTCCAGCTTTGATGGCGTTACGCCCCCAGTCACGCGCCGTGTTGCTCCATGCGCCACTGGCCGATTATCTGACGTCCATCGCCCGCAAAGGCATGGAAGGGCGGCTCTGGGTCCGCGACCTTTTGAAAAAGCTGCTGCGGGAAGGGATGATTGATCTTGGCATCGCCCCCGCCGACTATCTCGGTCTCACCGACATTCAAGTTGCTGCCATCGGTTGGCTCGCCCAACATATGCAGTTTCAAAAATTGGCAGGCGCTTTGGGTGACCGGGTCGTCACGTTGAACAGCGATATGTTCATCGCTAAACCGAGCGAAAGCCTAGGCCAACTAGCCCGACATTTCGATCTCGATACGCATATGGAGCGCATCAGCGCTGTCGCGTCGACCGATCTGTTCAATCATAATAGCAAAAATGGTGAAGCCTTCACGGCAGTAAATCGGACAGAAGCCGCGGCAATGGGCCGCAGCATCCACGCAGAAGAGATCGATAAGGTTGAACAATGGGCACGAGTGATCGCTACCAATCGAACCATTGCGATGGAACTGCCCAACCCACTTCTTAGATCATAAATGTCCCATAAAAAAAGGGTCGGCAAATTGCCGACCCTTTCCTTTTGCGATGTATAACAGGATCAGAAGCGCAGCTTGATAGCAGCACCATAGCGACGACCCAGAGCGTCGTAGGTCGACGGATAGGTGTTGCCGCTGTTCCACGAGGTCGGGCCAGCGTCCGAACCGACAATCGGTGGCTTCTTGTTGAACATGTTCTGCACGGTCAGCGTCAGAGTGACGTTGTCGCTCACGTTGAAACGCGATGTCCAATCGAAGTAGTCATAGGCCGGGATGGTGTTGAAATCTTCTTCACCGGTGTAGCCAATCGGCGTTCCAACGAAAAGACCACCGTTTTCCGAGCGGAAACCGTCCAGATGGCGCCAGACCAACGAATGGTCCATGCTTTCAAAGGCCAGTGTCGTCCGCAACGTCCACTGATATTCCGGCTGCAGAGAACCACAGTTCACGCTGTACAAACCAACGCAATCACGATTGACGTCGCTCGGCGTCGATTGGAAAGTCGACTTGTTCGTCCAGTTACCGTTGAACGCCATCGCCAGCGTCGCAAAACCGACATCACGACGATAGTTCATGATCACGTCGATACCATCCGTAGCGAGACGGCCCAGGTTGGACAGACCAGCAAACAGGCCGCCCGTGGTGTTCGGATCGCCGTTCAAACCGCCCGTGAGCGGATCGCGCCGGATGATAGTGCAAGCCGGGTTTGAAACGCTGAGGTTACCCGCACCGAAACACGCATCAACAGCATCATCAGGCGAAGGCGTGGTGATCGCACCGCTGATCTTGATGTTGTAATAATCGACCGACATGCTGAAGCCGGGAATAAACGCCGGCGTCAGGATTGCACCGATAGTGTAGCTGTTCGACGTTTCCGGCCCGAGAGCAAGGTTGCCGCCGGTCGTTACGTTGGCCTGGCCAGCGATCGGAGCATTGATCGCTTCAACGTTGCCGGGCGTGGCACCCTGCGCAAGACAGACGTCGCGCAATACACCGGTGGGAGCCGGTGCGAAACGCTGGCCTTCGTCATTGATCGACGCGCATGGATCATCGGTCAGGTTGGTCAGCAGAGTGTTCACCGGAGTGAACAGTTCCGCGATGTTGGGTGCACGGACAGCGCGCGAATAGCCACCGCGGATGCCGATCCCCTGCGTCGGAGCCCAGGTCCCCTTCACGTTCCATGTCGTGGTGTTGTAACCCGGCTTTCCAGGTGCGTCGATCGTGTAGTTGGAGTAACGCACCCCAGCTTGGATCGTCAGTTCATCGAAGAACGGCTTGTCGCTGATGAGCGGCAGGACGATTTCACCGATGGCTTCGTAAACATCATAGCCACCGTCGATATTGGGGGCCGCGCCACCTGCACCGCCGAGATCGCCGGAACGGGCCAATTCGTCGGACTGCTGGGTCGCACCATATTTACGATATTCGCCGCCGATCGCGAAGCCGATTGGCTGTGCCGCCCACGGCGAAGTAACGCCAAAGTCACCACTGATCGTCGCACGAGCCTGAGCCAGCGTGGTACGGGTCTGCACAGTGCTGTTGGCGGTGAGGAAAGCTGCGCCTTCCGGCGAGATACCACCAACGCTAGGCGCGAACCAGTTGATAGGCACACATTCTGGATTTTCGCTCAGGCAGGTTGCTGTATTGGTTGCCAGCATGGACTCCTGGACGCGCGAGTTGAGCGTGTAACCCTTGATCGTCTGAACCTGGTCGCTTTCACCATAGGCACCATACACGTCCCAATCGATCGTGTCGGTGATGCCACCACGCAGACCGAGGCGATAGTCGAACACTGTGTTCGTGTAATCGCTGATGCGTGGGCCTACTTCGGCTGCACGACGGAACATTGCGCTCGTCACAGTCTGATAGTTTGGATCGTTGGGATCCGTGGCAAGAGCGGCCGCATCGCATGCAGCGGTCGAAATGCCATTGCCTGCGCAGAACTGATTACGAATGCCAGAGGTCAGGAATGGATTGCTGAGCGGAATATCAACGGCGATACCGAACGAACCGGAAGGCGCAATGATGGTGCTGACCGTGTTCTTCGTGAACATGCCCCGGCTGTAGACTTCGACAGCATCGCTGATCTCATAGCGACCGGCGGCGTAGATGTTGTAGCGCTCGAACGGGGTCTGGAAGATGTTCGCGGGCGCAAAGTTGAAGGGGGCGTATGTGCCAACAAGCGATTGGCCATCCGGCGCAACCTGCAACGTGCCACTCCCGGGAACGCTGAAGCGCGAGGGGATCGACGTACCCGAACCGGCACCCTGTCCAGAAATAGACCCGATGGTATTCTGACCGATCTTACGCGCGCCCTGATATACCGGGTCGGACTGCTGATAGCCAATGCCCAGCACGACGTTGCCACGACCGTCATCAAAATTCGCGCCGGTGGTCACGTCGAAACGAACGGTATGCCCGTCGCCCTCGTCGGTGATCTGGTTAGCAAGATTGGCTTCAAAACCCGAAAAATCGGACTTGGTGATGAAGTTGACGACACCCGAAATGGCGTCGGCACCATAGGTGGTCGATGCGCCGCCAGTCAGGACTTCCACACGCTCGATCAGGGCCAATGGAACGTTGTTGAGATCGAATCGGCCGTTCAGTTCAGCTGGAACGACGCGTACACCGTCCAACAGCACGACGTTACGGTTAGAACCCAAGCCACGCAGGTTGACGAACGAGAAACCACCATTGCCGTTGTTCACGGCCGAGCCGATGCTCGGAACGATCCCTGGAATCTCGCGAAGCAGTTCTTCTGCCACGTTGGCCTGCTGCAGATCGATTTCATCAGCAGTCGTAACGTTAACAGGCGAAGATGACGCCAGGTTCGGATTGCGGATCAACGAACCGGTAACGATGATGGTGTCGCCCGCTTCTGCACCAGCGGCCTGTGGCGCTTCCTGTGCGAATGCGGCGGTTGCGATCAGCGACGCACCGAGGATCGCCGGTGCGGCGCTGGCACGCAGAAGTGCCCTCTTTGAAAATGTCTTCACGGTCCAGTCCCTTGCTCTGGAGGTTGGCAGATGTCCTGCCACTATTTCTACCTATGGAGGGATAAGGTGCCCGACAGCGATCCCCCCATATGCATGGCCGTGAAACTGCGCGGGGAGCAGGGCGCTGTAAAGCGCGGGAAAAGGGCATTCACCGCTTTTAAATGTGGCTGTATCATAAATGCAACAAGAGCGTGGTAGAGCTGTTTTACGGCTGTTTAGTAACATTATTTCGTTCGAGCGCCGTTTGACAACCCATTGATGTCCGCACCTGTCCAGCGATCGGTTGATAGTGGCGCAGACGCGACAGGTTGTGGTGATCCTGCGATATATTGACCTTGTTTTAAGCCGAGGCATGCTAGGACGATCTCGGGTTGATTGATGAGGAGAGACGGCATGAAGCATCTGAGCATGGGTCTGCTGGGGGTGTTTTTGTGCCTCATGACCGGAAGCGCCAGCGCTGCACCAAAGCGCCAGCAGCCGCGCCCAGAGATTTTCACGGACTTGTTGCAGTGCCGATCCGTTGCACAGGATGCAGAGCGACTGGCCTGCTTTGATCGTCAGGTCGGCGCGATCGACGCCGCTGCCCAGCGGGACGAAGTGGTCGTGCTGGACAAGAGCGAACTCAATAAGACGCGCAAGACGCTGTTTGGCTTTTCCTTCCCCAAACTGCCCTTTTTGGGCGGGGGCGAAGCGGATGACAGCAGCGAGGCGAAGGTCGAGGGAGTCGATCAAATCGAAGCGGTGATCGCTTCGGTGCGCAGCCTTGGATATGGCAAGTGGCAGATCGGGCTGGAAGATGGCGCGGTATGGGCCACCACCGAAGCGATGACGGCGCGCGACCCCAAGGTCGGCCAGACGATCGAACTAAAGCGCGCCGCCATGGGCAGCTTCATGGGCAAGGTGGCGGGCGGCCGCGCCGTGCGGATGAAGCGGGTCAGTTAGACCGCTTCATCCGCCTTTCTTCACCGCCCTTGTGGCATTGGCCCTGCTATCAACAGCGGGTCGATGCGCGCGGCGTTCCACTTCATACCCCAATGGAGATGCGGGCCGGTCGCGCGGCCGGTCGCGCCGATCGCACCGATGCGTTGCCCTTGGGTGACAGTGTCGCCCAGCTTTACATCGATTCGCGACAGATGAAGGAAAGCGCTGTTGAGACCATGGCCATGGTCGATCATCAGCAGATGGCCTTCCAACGTGAAAGGCTTGGCCGCCGCCGCCAGGATCACCACACCTTCGGCAGGCGCGACAACCGGTGTGCCGGTCGCACCCGCGACATCGACGCCACCATGATAGGCACCCGGCTGCCCCTGATAGACGCGCTGCGCCCCGAACAAGCCGGAAATGCGCCCCATGGCTGGCCAGATAAAGCGCTGCCGCCAGCCCTGGGCATGGGTGTGCAGCGCACGGGCGGCCGCGATCTGCGCCAGTTCGGGCTTGCGAAGCGCCAAGAAGGCGGCCGTGCTGCTGGACGGCCGCATCGGGGCATTGATCCGCTCGATCCGCCAGGCGCGCGGCGCGATGGTCAGGCTTTTCTCGATCGTCCGCCCATTGGCGAGTTCCGCAGTCAGCCGGGCGGTCGGCGCAGCGTCACGATCGAAGGCGATCAGAAAGCGGCCATCGGCATCGATCGGTACAACCGCGTCACCCAGACGGAGCGAGACTGTATCGGCGGGCGCGGTGCCAGCCACCACTCCGCCCTGAATCATTGTGCCCGTGAGTCGGAGATCGGCAGGCCCGGCCCCAGGCCCGGCCAGTGGCGCGGCGCTCGACGTTCCGGCAAAGGCAAACAGCAAGGCAAAGGTAAGCGACTTCATCCGATGCGCTTAGCTACGCGTTCGGCCTCAACGGATGCTTCCGCGCTGGCATAGGGTTCCTGCCGGGCGATGCTCCAATAGCGTAGGTCTTCCAGCGCGATCTTCCGCCCCGTCATGGCGCACAGCACATGATCCCCCGCCTGCAGCACACGGAAGCTGTAGGGCATATAATGGAGCCGGGCGATCCGGTCGCGGTTGGACATCAGCATCAGTCGGGCCTTTCATGCGGTCAGGAGAAAAGATCTTGCTGCGGCGGTGCGTCGGCACTGCGCGCCTTGCGGCGCGCGCGTGCTGCTGACGATATAGCGGCAGGGTCGGGCTGCTTAAACAAGGCCGCGCCCTGCCCGACGGTTGCATCGACCGTTCCGTCCTTGAAATGCAGCGTCACTGCGCCTGCGCCTTGCGCCGCCGCAACGGACTGTATCAGCCGCCCTCCTGCCATCACGCGGGCATAGCCGCGCGCCAGCGGCCGGTCGGGATCAAGCGAGGTGAAATGGCGCGATACCCGGTCGAAAGCGGTCGCGCGGTCGGTCAAGACGCGCGCCAGATAATCGGGACGCGGCCGCAACCGGTCGAGTCGCTCGCTTGCACGGGCCAGTTGCTGCTGGAGCAGCGCCGGTCGCAAGGCACCACCCGCCTGCCCCAGTTGCGCGCGGGCGTCGGCGATCCGGTGACGCAAGCCGCTGGCCAGGGCTTCGGACAATTGGTCGAGGCGCTGCCGCTGCGGCGAAAGCAGCATGTCGGGGGTGGGCATCAGCCGCGCCTGCATGTCGAGGCGCTCTTTCGCCTGCGCCGCATTGCGACGGACCGCGCGTCCGGCCCGCAGGCCCATTTCAGCGAGGGTGGCGAGCAGGTCGGCGCGCACCGGCACCGCCATCTCCGCCGCTGCAGTCGGCGTGGGCGCGCGGCGATCGGCGGCATGGTCGCACAGGGTCGTGTCGGTTTCATGCCCGACCGCCGAGATGATCGGGATGGTGCAGTCTGCGACGGCGCGGACGACGATTTCCTCGTTGAAGCTCCACAAATCCTCGATCGACCCGCCGCCGCGCGCGACAATGACGAGGTCGGGCCGGGGCACGGGGCCGTTGCCGTCCATGGCGGAAAAGCCGCGCACTGCCCGCGCGATCTGCTCGGCGGCACCATTGCCCTGCACCAATACCGGCCAGACCAGGACGTTGGTGGGGCAGCGATCAGCGAGGCGATGGAGAATGTCGCGGATCACCGCGCCGGTGGGCGAGGTGACGACACCGATGGTACGCGGCAGAAAGGGCAAAGGCTGTTTGCGATCGACTGCGAACAAGCCTTCGGCAGCAAGCTTGGCCTTGAGCTTTTCGAGCAGCGCCATCAGCGCGCCTTCGCCCGCCAATTCCATCCGTTCGATCACGATCTGATATTTGGAGCGGCCGGGATAGGTGGTGAGTTTGCCAGTGGCGATCACCTCCACCCCATCCTGCGGCGAAAAGGCCAGCCGCTGCGCCCCGCCCTTCCACATCACCCCGTCGATGACCGCATTATCATCCTTGAGCGCGAGATAGAGATGGCCTGACGCGGCGCGCTTGAAGCCGGAAATCTCGCCGCGCAGGCGGACATGGCCAAAGCGGTCCTCGACCGTGCGCTTGAGCATGCCCGACAATTCGCTGACGGACAGCGGCGGCGCGTTGTCGCCTGCGCGTTCCTCCGCTAACAGGCGGCCCGAACTGTCATAGGCATCGAAATCCGGGGACGTGGGCGACATGAACATCCTTTTGCTTGGCGGCGGTGGCCGCGAACATGCGCTGGCGTGGAAGCTGGCGCAATCGCCCCGGCTCGATACGCTCTACGCCGCGCCGGGCAACCCCGGCATAGCCGAGCAAGCGACGTTGGTCGACCTCGACGCGACGGATCATCGCTCCGTGCTGGATTTCTGCACCCGCCATTCGATCGGCCTGGTGGTGATCGGTCCCGAAGCGCCGCTGGTGGACGGGCTGGCCGATAATCTGCGCACCATGGGCGTTCCGGTGTTTGGCCCCAACAAGAAGGCCGCGCAACTGGAGGGGTCCAAGGGGTTCACCAAGGATCTGTGCCAGCGCGCCCATATTCCGACCGCTGCCTATCAGCGCGTCACCAGCAAGGACGGCGCGATCGCCGCGCTGGACGATTTCACGCTGCCGGTGGTGATCAAGGCCGATGGGCTGGCGGCGGGCAAAGGTGTGATCATCGCGGAAACACGCGAGGAAGCGCTCGATGCGCTGGACACCATGTTCTCCGGCGCGTTCGGCGCGGCCGGAGAGGAAGTGGTGCTGGAAGAGTTCATGACCGGCGAGGAGGCCAGCTTCTTTGCGCTCACCGATGGCAGCGCGATCCTGCCCTTTGGGTCGGCGCAAGATCATAAGCGTGTCGGCGATGGCGATACCGGCCCCAATACCGGGGGCATGGGTGCCTATAGCCCCGCGCGCGTGCTGACGCCCGAACTGGAGCGCCAGGTGATCGACACGATCATCGCGCCGACGGTGGCGACGATGGCGGCGGAGGGAATGCCCTATTCGGGCGTCCTCTATGCCGGGCTGATGCTGACCGATCAGGGGCCAAAGCTGATCGAATATAATGCCCGTTTCGGCGACCCCGAATGCCAGGTGCTGATGATGCGCTTCGATGGCGACCTGGTCGATTTGTTGCTGAGCGTCGCGCAGGGGACGTTGGCGGAGCAGGGGCCGGTGCAACTGGCCGACCGCACGGCGCTGACCGTCGTGATGGCCGCCAATGGCTATCCAGGCACGCCGGAAAAGGGCGGCGCGATTCAGGGAATCGATGCGGCGCAGGCGCGTGGCGCGATGGTGTTCCATGCAGGGACGGCGCAACAGGCTGGCGCGCTGGTCGCCAATGGAGGGCGCGTGCTCAATGTAACCGCGACAGGCGAGAATGTCGGCGCAGCGCAGGCGGCCGCCTATGCCGCCGTCGATGCGATCGATTTTCCGACCGGCTTCTGCCGCCGCGACATCGGCTGGCGCGAGGTTGCGCGCGAACAGGGGTGAAGGCTTGCCGTTCGGGACAAAGCGTCCCTACATAGCGGCACGATATTCAGGGAGGCGCGTGATGCAGGAATTTTTCATGGACTATGGGCTGTGGTTGCTGGTGGGTCTGCTGGTGATCATCGGCCTTGTCTTCCTGCTGTCGGGCAAGGGCAAGGGCAAGATGAACGAGGTTGCCCCCCCTGCTGCGGTCGAAGCGGAAACGATGCCGCTTGCAGCCGTGCCGGTCGCCCCGCCCGTCCCGGTTGCGCCCGTTGCGATTGCACCGGTAGCCGTCGAACCCGTCGCCGTAGCGCCGGTTGCGGTAGAGCCTGTCGTGGTGGTCGAAGCGGAAGCGCCTGCGCCGATGGCTACCGTCGCGCCGGAAGCGGGCGAGGACGATCTGCTGCGCATGAAGGGCGTCGGCCCCAAACTCAAGGCGTTGCTCAAGGACCTTGGCATCACCCGCTTTGCACAGATCGCCGCCTGGACCGACACGGACATCGCCGCGATCGACGCAAGGCTGGGCAATTTCAAGGGCCGTCCGATCCGCGACCAGTGGGTCGATCAGGCGAAATATCTGGCCGCGGGCGATATTGCCGGGTTCGAAGCGCAATATGGCAAATTGTAAGACGTAACGGTCAGCCCGGTACGTTGCCCAGAATTTCGCGGGCGCGCGGCGATAACCGGTCGGCGGCGGCGGCGTGGATGCCCGGCGCGGCGCAGAGCAAGCCGAAAGCGGTCGGCTTGGGCCGGTTGAAGCGCATGGGCGCACCCAGGGCGTCGGTGACCGTCGCCCCGGCCCGCTGACAGATCAGCGCGGCGGCGGCGACGTCCCACTCATTGCCCCAGCGTACCGTGGCGACCAGATCGGCCTCGTCCGCCGCGACCATCGCCATGCGCAGCGCGATGCTGTTGGGCTTTTCCACCGTCACCAAATCGCGGTCGATGCGGGGCAATTGATCGGCGGGCACGCGGGCGCCGGGCAGCGTCGTGCGGTCGCCCGCGCGCAGCGTCTGCCCGTTGCGCGTCGCTGGGCCGTCCGCCTGCGCGATCCAATATTCGTTGCGGGCGGGCGCGGCCAATATGCCGAGCCGAACCGCGCCATCCTCGATCAGCGCGACCGACACCGCCCAGCCGGGCCGTCCGCGCAGATAGTCGCGCGTCCCGTCGATCGGATCGACCACCCAGACGCGCGGCACGCCCAGGCGATGAACCGTGTCGGCCGTCTCCTCCGACAGCCAGCCTGCTTCAGGGTCGATCTGGCCCAGCCGCTCGCGCAGCAGCGCATCAACTTCCAGGTCGGCCTCACATACCGGATGGCCCGGCACCTTTTCCCACTGGCGCACGCGGGTATCGCCCCCCGCCCAAAGGGTCAGCGCATGATCGGCGGCATCGGCGACCGCCGATACGATCGCGCGCAGGTCTATCTCAGCCCCCGGCAACGGTCATTCCATCCACGCGCAGCGTCGGCACGTTCATGGCATAGCGAAAATGCAGGTCATTGGCGGGGATGAGCGCGCGGAACATCGCCTTCAAATTGCTGGCGATGGTGATTTCCGACACCGCATGGGCGACCGCGCCATTTTCGATCAGGAAGCCCGCCGCACCCCGGCTATAATCGCCGGTCACGCCATTGACGCCCATGCCGATCAATTCGGTGACGTATATGCCGCGCTTCACGTCCGCCATCAGGTCGCCCGGCGAGACCGTACCCGCCTCCATATGGACGTTGGTGATACTGACGCCCGGCGCGCCGCTGCCGCCCCGGCTGGCATGGCCGGTCGGCTCCAGGCCCAATTGTCGCGCCGAAGCGCTGTCCATCAGCCAGCCGGTCAGCACGCCCCGGTCGATCAGCGCGCGCGGCGCGACCGGCAGCCCTTCGCCATCGAAGGGGCGCGAGCGGAGCCCGCGCGGCACCTGCGGATTGTCGATGATGGTGACACCTGCGTCGAACAGGGCTTCGCCCAGCGATTCAAGCAGGAAACTCGACCGGCGCGCGATCGCCGGACCGACCATGCCGCCGATCAGATGGCCAAGCAGGCTGGAGCCGATCCGCGGATCGAAGATCACCGGCATGACGCCGCTTTCCACCTTCACCGGATTGAGGCGGGCGACGGCACGCTGGCCTGCGCGCATACCGATTGCCTCGGCATTGTCCAGATCCTCAAGATGGCGCACGCTATGGCTGGCATAGTCGCGCTGCATGCCCGACCCAGACCCCGCCAGCACGCTGGCCCAGGTCGAATGATTGGTGCCGGCATAGGCACCGGCGAAACCATGGCTGGTCGCGAGCGCGACCTGACTGCGGCCGTTCGATGCGCCGCCGCCTTCGCTGTTGGTGATGCCGGGCACTGATCGCGCCGCTTCCTCCGCCAGCAGCGCGCGTTCGCGTAGCGCGGCAGGTTCAGGCTCCCCCTCATCAGTCAGGTCGAGCGCGGGCGGGCGTTTCTTCATCAGCCGGTCTTCGGGGGCGAGTCCCGCATAAGGGTCTTCCGGGGCTTCGCGCGCCATCGCGACGGCACGATCGACCAGCGTGGCGAGCGTCGCCGGGTTCATGTCTGACGCGGAAATGCTGGCCGACCGGCTGCCGATGAAGACGCGCAGACCAATCTCTTCACCCTCGGATCGTTCGACATCCTCCAACACGCCGAGCCGCACCGACACATTGGTCGAAGCGTTGCAGGCATAGATGGCGTCGGCCGCATCCGCCCCTGCCTTGCGCGCGGCGCTGACCAGATCCTGCGCGCGCGACTGGGCTTCTTCTAGGCTGAGCATGGAGGCGTGGGTGTCCCGAAACTGAAAATGAGCCTGTGGCCTTACGCGCTTGCGCCCATGGGAGCAACGCCCGCCAGCCATCGGTCGAGCAGGTGCCAGGCGACCGCCATGGGCGGCGGCGCGAGGAAAGGTGCGTCCTGTTCCTCCGCTATTGCCGCGCGAACGGCAGCGGCGTCGCACCAGAAGGCATCCTCTATCTCGGTCGGATCGAGCGTCAGCGCGTCGTCGTCCGCCTGCGCGATACAAGCGATCATCAGGGAAGAAGGAAAGGGCCAGGGCTGGCTCATGACATAGCGCACGTCGCGGACACGGATGCCCGCTTCCTCGAACAGTTCGCGCGCGACGGCTTCCTCGATCGTTTCGCCAGGTTCGACAAAGCCCGCCAGAGCCGAATAGCGTCCCTGCGGCCAGGCATGTTGTCGCCCGACAAGCACCCGACCCTGATATTCCGCCAGCATGATGACGACCGGATCGGTGCGCGGGAAATGTTCGGCCGCGCAAAGGTCGCACCGCCGCGACCAGCCTGCCTTGACCGGCTGGGTCGGCCCCCCGCAGACCGAGCAAAAGCGATGGCGGGCATGCCAATGCACCAGGCTGCGCGCGGTTCCGTAGAGCGCTACCTCCGCCGCTGGCACCAGTCCGGCGATGGCGCGGCTGCGCGGGGTAGGAATTAGGTTGGGGCCAAGATCGGCGACCAATCGCGCGAAAATCCGCTGTCCGGCAGGGTCGATGCCGAGCAGGACGTGATCTGCGACATGGGCGTCTGGCTTCAAAGGCTCCAGCAGCAGGTGGCCGTCCACCTCGACCGGCTCCAGCCCATCAAGCACCAGCAATCGCGCGGCCGGATCAGCAAAGGTGTCCGCTAGCTTGGCAGGGTTGGAACGGATATGATCGACGCGATCGATCGTGCCGCCGACGAAGCCGGGCAATGCCTCACTCGCTGGATTAGTGCCGTGCATCGCTGGCCTCCTTTTCTCTTATTGCGGTTTCAGCCGCACGAACGAACAGGGTGGGCAATCCCGCCTCCGCCAGTCGATCGATCGGCCACCATTCGCCCGTGTCCTTCGGCACATGATCTTGATTCACCTGGATCGCATGAACCGTCAATGCCAGCGAGAAATGGGTGAAGACATGGGCGACCGGCGGCTCCAGCCTCCGCCATGGTCCCGCGAAAGGCGGCGTCGGATCAGGCGCGTCGTTCCATGCCGATCCGGGCAAGCCGCGCATACCGCCCAGCAACCCCTTGTCCGGGCGACGCATCAGCCAGACATGGCCATCCGCCCGCTCGATCCAGAAGGCGTGGCCCAGCCGATGCGGCTTGGCCTTTTTCGCGGCCTTGACCGGGAAGGCGGCTGGATCGGCGGTCAGGACGGCGGCGCAATCGGCGCGCAAGGGGCAGATGCCGCAGGCGGGATTGCGCGAGGTGCAAATGGTCGCGCCCAAATCCATCATCGCCTGGGCGAAATCCCCGGCGCGGGCATCGGGCGTGATTCTATCCGCCGCCGCGCGGATCGCTGGACGGGCAGCGGGTAGCGGGGTGGTGATCGCGAACAGCCGGGCGACGACCCGCTCGACATTGGCATCCACGACCACGGCGCGGCGGCCAAAGGCGATGGCGGCAACCGCAGCGGCAGTATAGGCACCCACGCCCGGTAGCGCGCGCAGGCCATCCTCCGTATCTGGGAATCGTCCGCCATGCTCGCCCGCCACCGCCCGCGCGCAGGCAAGCAGGTTGCGGGCGCGGGCATAATAGCCAAGCCCGGCCCAGGCGGCCATCAAATCGGCATCCGCCGCCGCCGCCAGCGCCACGACATTGGGCCAGCGTTCGGTGAATTTGGCGAAATAAGGACCGACCGCCGCCACCGTAGTCTGTTGCAGCATCACTTCGGACAGCCAGACGCGATAGGGATCAGCCGCGTTGCTCCCGGGCGGCGCGCGCCAGGGCAGGCGACGGGCGTGGACATCGTAATGGGCGAGCAGGTCGCCCGCGATTTTTGACTCTCTACCCTCGACGCGCATGGCGGCGCTATGCCATGGTGCGAGCCATGACGGAACGCCCCCCAGTGCCGAAAGTGAAAAGCCGCGCCGCCTTGCCCGTCGAGCGGCCCCGGATCGGCGCGAGCCGCCAGATTGCCGACCTGATGCCCGACATCGGCCGCGCCGCTTTCCGCAAGTTCGGCTTCGTCCAGTCCAGCATCGTCACCCGCTGGACCGAGATCGTCGGCAGCCATTATGCCGCGATCACCGCGCCCGAATCGATTCGCTTCCCGGTCGGCAAGAAGGCGGGCGGGACATTGCAGCTGACGGTGATGAGCGGCCATGGACCGATGGTGCAACATATGCTGCCCGACATGATCGAGCGGGTGAACCGCTTCTTTGGCTATGCCGCCGTCGCCAAGGTGGCGATGCGGCAGGGCGATATCCTGCCTGCCACCGCCGAACGCCGCCCGCCACCGCGCAATTTGCGACCGATCCCCGTCGAACTGGGCGATTCATTGCGTGGCATCGGCGATCCCGAATTGCGCACCGTGCTGGAATCGCTGGCGCAGGGGCTTGCCAACAGCAGCGGCCCGCCCAAGATCGGCTGATGCCGTTACGCTTTCGTTCAGCCGACATCCGCCAGGAACCTGCTCCCATGACCTTTGCCCGCTTCCTGCCCCTCGCCCTTATCGCCCTGCCCACCGCCCTGGTTGCCGCGCCTGCCACCAACTGGGTGAACCGCGTCGTCATCTCGCCGGTCGGCGGGCATGTGATGGGCAATCCGTCCGCCACGACCAAATTGGTCGAATATGTAAGCTATACCTGCAGCCATTGTGCCCAGTTCGTGGGACAGGCGAGCGGACCGCTCAAGACCGGCTATGTGCAAGGCGGCAAGGTCAGTGTCGAGGTGCGCAATGCCGTGCGCGACAAATATGACCTGACCGCCGCGCTGCTTGCGCGTTGCGGCGGCCCGGCCCGCTTCATGGGCAATCATGAAGCGCTGTTCGCCAATCAGGATGCGTGGATGGCGCAGATCGAGACCTATGATCGCGACGCGACCAAGCCGACCGACCAGATTGCGGCGCTGCGCGACATCGGCCGGAAGACGGGGCTGTACACGCTGATGGGCAAGCGCGGCTATAAGCCGGCGCAGCTGGACGCCTGCATCGCCAGCCCGATGGCGATGAAACAGGTGATGGCGATGACCGATGATGCGTGGAACAAAGTGAAGATCACCGGCACGCCCGGCTTCACCGTCAACGGAACACGGGTCGAAGGATCGACCTGGTCCATCCTTCAGGCCGCATTGCCGCCAGCCTCGCGCTGATCTAGACTCGCCTCTCAATCATCCATCATCGGAGCCTTGCCCGTCGTGAAAGCCTTTTCCGGTCTTGCCCTCATCGCCCTCAGCCTGACCCTCGCCGCGTGCGGCAAGAGCGAGGAAAACGCCACGTCGGCCGCAGAGCCGGTCGCGGCTGTCGCGCCGCCCGCTGGCACCAGCTGGTCGCAGACGGTCGCCGAAACGCCGGATGGCTATTATCTGATGGGCAATCCCGCCGCGAAGGTGAAACTGGTCGAATTCGGCTCCTACACGTGCAGCCATTGCAAGGATTTCACGGCCGAAGCGTCGGAAGAAATCAACAAGCTGGTCGATACCGGCAAAATGAGCTTCGAGTTCCGCCCCTATGTGCGTGACCCGATCGACATTTCGACAGCATTGCTGGCGCGTTGCGGCGGCAAGGATATCTATTATCCGCTGTCCGAACAGTTTTTTGCCAACCAGACCGCGATGTTCGACAAGGTGCAGGCCATGGGCGACGAGCGCTATCAAGCGGTGATGAACGCACCACCCGTACAGCGATTCGGACAGTTGGCGAGCGATTTGGGCTTGGTTGAATTTGCCCAGCAACGCGGCATCTCCGCCGATCAAGCTAAGCAATGCCTGGCCGACATCGCCGCCGCTGAAAAACTGGCGAAGGGCGTAGAGACGGCCAACAGCCAATATCAGATCACTGGTACGCCAAGCTTCCTGATCAATGGCGTACTGGTCGACAATGCCGCGAACTGGGCCTCGCTCCAGCCCAAGCTCAAGGCAGCGGGACTCTGATTGCCGGCCGGGGGGCTGACATCGGCGGTTGAGGGAGCCGGGGCGAGACATCGTCCCGGTCCGATCCCGTGCAGATAAAGCGGTTGAAACTCTCCGGCTTCAAAAGCTTCGTCGATGCGACCGAATTGCGGATCGAGCCGGGCCTGACCGGCATCGTTGGCCCCAACGGATGCGGCAAGTCCAACCTGCTGGAAGCGATCCGCTGGGTGATGGGCGAATCGAGCGCGCGGTCGATGCGCGGCGGCGGCATGGAAGATGTGATCTTCGCAGGCACCGCGACCCGACCGCAGCGCGACTTTGCCCTAGTGTCGCTGCTGACGGTGCAGGAACAGGGCGAATTGTTCAGCGCCGTCGATGTCGGCGCGGATGGCGAACTGGAAGTCACGCGCCGGATCGAGCGCGGCGCGGGCAGCGCCTATCGGGCCAATGGCAAGGATGTCCGCGCGCGCGACGTCGCGCTGATCTTCGCCGATGCCGCCACCGGGCCGCATAGCCCGGCGCTGGTCAGCCAGGGGCGGATCGCCGCAGTAATCGCCGCCCGGCCGCAGGAACGGCGCGCCATGCTGGAGGAAGCCGCCGGGATTGCGGGCCTGCATGTGCGGCGCAAGGATGCCGAACAGAAATTGCGCGCTGCCGAAGCCAATCTGACGCGGCTCGACGAAATATTGATCGACATGGACGCTCGCGCCAACAGCCTGCGGCGGCAGGCGCGAGCGGCGGAACGCTATATCCGCTTGTCCGACCAGATCCGGGTGGCCGAGGCGCGGGTGTTGTTTGCGCGCTGGCGCGAGGCCAATGCCAGCGCGGAAGCCGCGCGCGCCGAAGCGAAACAGGCCGATCATAACGTACGTATCGCGCAGCAGGCGCAAGTCGCAGCCGTGGCCCAAGCGCAGGAGGCCGTCACCCTATTGGCGGACAAGCGCGCCGCCGCCCAGCAGGCGCGCGAGGATGCCAGCGAAGCCGGACATAGACTCCAGACGCTGCGGACGCAGCGCGATGCGGTGGTGCAGCGCTTGCAGGATCTTTCGCAGCAGGCGGTGCGGCTGGAAGAGGATCGCGTGCGGGAGGGGACGCTGGCCAATGACGCGGCCGAGGCGATTGCGCGGCTGACGGCGGAGATTGGCACACTCAAGGCGCGGATCGCCGAAACCGAGACATTGCGGCCAGATTTTGCGGCGCGGATCGCGGCTGCCGAGAGTGGCGCGCGCGATGCCGAACTGAGTCTGGCCAAGGCGATGGCGAAGCAGGCGGGCGAGCAAGCCGAATTGCGCGTCGCGGAAGCCGCGCTGGCTGCCGCTCGTACCCGGTTGGAACGGGCGGAGCGCGAGGCGTCTCGCCTTGCCGCTGAAGCCGCTGCGCTGCCCGATGCGGCACCGTTGGAAGCGCAGCGCGAGGAGGCTGTCGCGCGGCAACAGCAGGCCAGCCTGGACCGGGATGCCGCCGATATAGTGATCCGCGAGGCGGAAACCCTGCGACAGTCCGCCACCGAACAGCGGGCCTCAGCCCAAGCGGCCCTGTCGTCCGCGCGCGCGGGGCTGGCGGCGCTGGACAGCGAAGCCGTTGCCCTGCGCCGCGCCGTGGATAGCGGCTCCGCCGGGCGCGCCCGCGCGCTGGATCAGGTGAAAGCCGCGCCTGGCTATGAACGCGCCTTGGCCGCTGCCTTGGGCGATGATCTAGAAAGCCCCATCGCAACGGAGGGCAAGCGTCGCTGGGCAGGGGCGCAGGCGCAGCCCGATGATCCGGCGCTGCCCGATGGCTGCGCGTCGCTCTCAGACCATATCAGCGCGCCGCCCGAACTGGCACGTCGCCTGGCGCAGATCGGCTTTGCCGAGCAGGATGCGGGACAGATGCTGCGCGTTGGCCAGCGGTTGGTCACCCGCGATGGGCAGATGCGCCGCTGGGACGGCTATGTCGCGATCGAAGGCGGCGCGGCGGCAGCCGAACGCTTGATCCGGCTCAACCGGCTGGAGGCGATCATGGCCGCCCGCCCCGCCACCGCCGCAGAAGTCGATTCGGCGCAGGACGCAGAGCAGGCCGCGCGGGCATCCGAACAGGCCGCGAGCGATGCGCTGGCGGCGGGACGCACTCGACTGGCGCAGGCAGAGCAGCAGCAACGCACCGCGCTGCGCGCGGCCGACGAGGCGACGACGGCATTGGAGCGCTTATCGGGACGGCGCGAAGGAATAGAGGAACGACTGGTCGAGGCGCGGCGTGATTGCGACACCGCGCGCGCCGAACAGGATATGGCGCAGGCCGCGCGCATGGCGATGCCCGATGGGGCGGACACGCGGGCGCTAGTGGCTGCGCTGACGCAGGCGAGCGAGAAGGCACGCGCCGCCGTCAGCCAGTTGCAGGCCGACCAGGCCCTGGCCGATCGCGCCCTGTCGAACGACCGCGAGCGGCAGGCCGCAGCCGAGGCGGAAATCAAGGGCTGGCGCGCGCGGGCTGGCGAAGCGGCCAAGCGCATCGCCGCCATGGTCGCGCGCGGTGACGCGATCGCCACCGAACGCGCCACCATCGAGGATCAGCCCGACCTATTGGCGCAGTCCATCGCCGCATTGGACGACCAAGGGGCCGCGCTGGCGGAGGCAGCCGAAACCGCCCGCCGCCTGGAATATGAGGCGGAAGCGATCCTGCGCACGGCCGAAGGCCGCGCCGCGCAGGCGGGCGAAGCGCTTGCCGCCGCGCGGGAAGCGCGGGCGACGGCTGCGGCCCGCGCCGAAGCCGCCGATGAACGACGCATCGAAACGAACCGCCTGTCGGGCGAACGGTTCGAATGTCCGCCCCCCGTCCTGCCCGAAAAACTCGGCTTTGCCAGTGCCGATATCCGTATCGCCCAGACGGAACAGGCCGAGCATGACCGCTTCGTCGCCGAGCGCGAACGGATCGGTCCGGTCAATCTGGTGGCGGCGCAAGAATTGGACGAACTGGAAGCCAGCCAGGCCGCCAGCCGCGCGGAGAGCGAAGAACTGACGCAGGCCATCCACCGGCTGCGCGGATCGATCGGCAGCCTCAATCGCGAAGGACGGCAACGGTTGCTCACCGCGTTCGAGGCGGTGGACGGGCATTTCCGCCGTCTTTTCACCACGCTGTTCAATGGCGGGCAGGCGCATCTCGAACTGATCGACAGCGACGATCCGCTGGAGGCAGGGCTGGAAATCATGGCGCAGCCGCCAGGCAAGAAGCTGGCCGCGCTGACGCTCTTGTCGGGCGGGGAGCAGGCGTTGACGGCGGTGGCGCTGATCTTTGGCCTGTTCCTGACCAACCCCGCGCCGATCTGCGTGCTGGACGAGGTCGACGCGCCGTTGGACGACGCCAATGTCGAGCGCTTTTGCGATCTGCTCGATGCGATGGTGGCGCAGACTCAAACCCGTTACCTGATCGTCACGCATAATGCCGTCAGCATGGCGCGGATGCACCGATTGTTCGGCGTCACCATGGTCGAACAGGGCGTCAGCCGCCTCGTCTCAGTCAACCTTCAGAGCGCCGAGGCGCTGCTGGCGGCGGAGTAAGGCCTAGCTCCTGCCGAACCAGCCCTTCATCCTGCGGAACAGGCCGCGTTCGCTGATGGATTCGAACATTTCTTCCGGGCCTTCGGGATCGAGCACTTCATTATCGGCGAGCCAGGTCTGGACGTCGTTCAGGTCCGGGGTAACATAGGGGCGAAAGGTCCGCCCCGGCTTCTGGCGCATTTCCTCTATGCCCGCGATCAGCCCGCGTTGCGCGATCACGGTGGCCACGCGCTCGACCGGCATGTCGAGATGCTCGGCGATCAGATCGTTGCGAATGGCAAGGATACGATCCTGCCGACCAGCATTGGCAGGCCGCACAGTGTCGATCGTGACGTCGCATTCGGTATCGAGCCGCATCGACCGATTGTTCATGTTGGAGGAGCCGACGCGAATCAACCGATCGTCCACGATCAGGATCTTGGCATGAATGTAGATGGGGGCGCCGCGCGTGGTGAAGGCGTGGTAGATGCGGAAGCGACCATAAGTATCGCGCGCCTTGAGTGCTTCGTAAAGGCGGGCGCGTGCCGTATCCATCGCCTGCTGTTCCAGCCAGCCATCGGCTTGTTCCGGGTTGACGATAACGATATCGGGACCATCGGGTTCGGCGAGTCGCTTGGCAATCGCTTCGGCGATACGGCGTGAGGCGAAATACTGGCTCTCGGCATAAATGCAGCGTTTTGCCGCCGCGATTTGATGACAATAGAGCCGTTCGATCTCCGTTACGCCATCCTGGTCGTCCATTTGCGGTGCGGATCGGGAAATGGCGACGTCCACGCCTTCAAACTGCACCGGCAGGGTGTCGGGCCAGCAATCCTCGCCCCCCTCGACCGGTTCCAGATCGTCGCCGCCCGCCATCTTCCAGCGCATGCGGGCATGTGCCCCAAGCGCCGCAGCAACCGGTCCGGCGAGCGCCGTGGTCGCGTCATGCCATGGCCCATAGGGCGATCCGTCGGGATGATGCCGCCCCGGTTCCTCGTCGCGATGGTGACGGGTATCCCACCGGTCGCCGGTCATATCGATGCCGCCGCAAAAGGCGAAACAATCGTCGATCACCACGATTTTCTGATGGTGCGAGGCAGCGGGCGGATGATGCCCGTCCAGCTTCACCGTGACGCGCGGATGCGCCATCCATTTGAGCGTGGTGAACAGGTTGACCGGGCTGACCATCGACTTCATCGCGCCGACGTCCCAGCGCAGGAGAAAGATTTCGAGGTCGGGCGAGCGATTGACCAGCCAGCTGATGAAATCGCCGATCACCGCGGGCGAGCCGTCTCCGACCTCATCGTCGCGCACCAGGCTGATCGCCGCGTCGAAATCCCAGCCGATCAACATGATCCGCTTGCGCGCCTTGAGCATCGCGGCGCGGGCATGGCGAAAATAGGTGTCGGCATCGATGATGACGCTGGCGCGGGTGGCGGTCTCGATTTTCCAGCAATCGTCGCCGGGCACTGGCCCTATAGGATGCTCGCTCATGCGCTGCCTACTACCAGACACGCAAGGAACATCAACAACCCCGCAAAGCGATTGGCGCGGAACTTGGCGAGGGGGTCGATGCCGTCCTCGCGCAACGTGGCAACTTGCCACAACAGATGTGCGGCGATGGGCAGGAGGGCGAGCAGTGCAAGCCCGTCCGGCCGGACCTGCCAGATCGCCGTCGCCCAAAGGCCAAGCGCCAGAAGATAGCAGAGCGATACGCCCGCGCGCACATGCCGCCCCATCGACAAGGCGCTGGAACCAATCCCGATCAGCGCATCGTCCTCCCGATCCTGCAGCGCGTAGATGGTGTCATAGCCCACAACCCAGAAAATGGTTCCCGCATAGAGCAGCAGGCCAGCGCTGGTCAGCGTGCCTGCGACCTCGCTCCAGCCCACCAAGGCCGCCCAGGAAAAGACAAGGCCCAGCCAGATTTGCGGCCAGCCCGTGATCCGCTTCATGAAGGGATAAGCCGCCACCAACGCGAGCGAGGCCAGCGCCACGACCTGCGCATAGGGCCGCAATTGCAGCAGCACGACGAGCCCGACCGCGCAGAGTGCCAGCAGCCAGAGCCACGCGGTTCTGAGCGAGATCGCGCCGCTGGCAAGCGGGCGCGAGGCGGTGCGCGCGACCTTCGCATCGAGATCGCGATCGACAATATCGTTGAATACGCATCCCGCGCCGCGCATCGCGATGCTACCGAGCAGAAACCACAGGATGAGCGGCCAGCGGACAAAGCCACCACCGGCCAGCGCCACGGCCCAGGCGCCCGGCCAGAAGAGCAGCCACCAGCCGATCGGCCGATCAAATCGCGCCAGCAGCGCAAAGCCGCGCGGCGTGTTTGGCAAACGCGACAGCAGACCGCGCGCTTGGGTGTCGGGGACGATGCTACTGCTCACACTATCTCCGTTTCGCCGCTGATCGAGGGGCGCGTCTCGACTTCGCTTGATACGAACGGCATTAGGGATGCCATTGCCATACGGAAAGACCGAAATGACCGCTACCCCCGCCTGGCCGCCGCAGAGCGCTCCGCGCCTGCATGTCGAAACCCAGTTGGGCGAAGGTGTGGTGGTGTCGATCGACGGTAATCCTGCCCATTATCTGATCGCCGTCATGCGGGTGAAGCCAGATGACATCGTGCTGCTGTTCGATGGCCGGTCGGGCGAATGGGCCGCGCGGGCACGCGACATTCGTAAGCGCGACCTGGTGCTGGAATGCGTGGCGCAGACCAAGCCTCCCGAAACCGTGCCTGATTTCTGGCTGTGCTGCGCGCCGATCAAGAAGGGGCGCATCGACCTGATTGCGGAAAAGGCGTGCGAATTGGGCGTGGCGAAACTCCAGCCCGTGCTGACCCGCCGCGCGGTGGTGGACAAGCTCAACCTCGACCGGCTGCACGCGCATCTGGTCGAGGCCGCCGAGCAGTGCGGGCGCACCGCCCTGCCCGAGCTTGCCGCCATGGTGAAGCTCGATGCGCTGCTGCGCGATTGGCCGCAGGGGCGCCCTCTCTTCTTTGCCGATGAAACCGGCGGCGCGCCGCTGACGGAGGCTTTTGCTAATCATCCCGGCCCGGCCGCTTTCCTGATCGGGCCAGAGGGCGGATTCGACCCCGCCGAGCGCGCGGCGATCCGTGCCCATCCTCAAGCCGTGCCGGTCTCGCTTGGTCCCCGAATCCTGCGCGCGGAAACCGCCGCCATCGCCGCTACGGCCGCCTGGATGACGATCAACGGCGACTGGAAATAGTTTCATTTCGCTATTGGATTGAACCGGATAGCAACAAAGCCTATTTGATCGACGCCCGCTGCTGTTTGACGGGCAGAGGGGAAGCAGTAAGGGCGGGGCATGAGCACCAGAACCGACTCGGGGGATCATGATCCCGTCATCGAAAGCCGCGACCAGCTGATCGCGGCCTTTGCCAAGGGTGAAAAGCCCAAGGACCGCTGGCGCATCGGCACCGAACATGAGAAATTCGTCTATAACCGCAAGGATCATCACGCCCCTTCCTATGAGGAAAAGGGTGGCATCCACACGCTGCTCATCGGCCTGACCCGCTATGGCTGGAAGCCGGTGTTCGAAGGCGAGAATATCATCGCTTTGTCGGGGGACGATGGCACGGTCAGCCTTGAACCGGCGGGGCAGTTGGAACTATCAGGAGCGCCACTCGACAATCTGCACCAGACCTGCGCCGAAACCGGGCGGCATCTGGAGCAGGTGAAGCATGTCGGCGACATGCTGGGGCTGGGTTTCCTGGGCCTTGGCATGTGGCCCGACAAGACGCGCGCCGAATTGCCGATCATGCCCAAGGGCCGTTACGAAATCATGCTGCGGCACATGCCCCGCGTGGGATCGATGGGTCTCGACATGATGTTGCGCACCTGCACCATACAGACCAACCTCGACTATGGCAGCGAGGCGGACATGGCCAAGAAGTTCCGCGTTTCGCTGGCGCTGCAGCCGCTTGGCACGGCGCTGTTCGCCAATTCGCCCTTTACCGAGGGCAAGCCCAATGGCTTCCTGTCCTATCGCAGCCATATCTGGTCGGATACCGACCCCAAGCGCACGGGCATGCTGCCCTTCGTGTTCGAGGACGGCTTTGGCTATGAACGCTATGCCGACTATGCGCTCGATGTGCCGATGTATTTCGTTTTTCGCGATGGCAAATATATCGACGCGTCGGGGCTTAGCTTCCGCGATTTTCTCGACGGCAAACTGTCCGCCCTTCCCGGCGAAAAACCGACCGAGAAGGATTGGGAAGATCATCTCTCCACCGCTTTCCCTGAAGTGCGGCTGAAGAGTTTTCTCGAAATGCGCGGCTCCGATGGCGGTCCATGGGGGCGCATCTGCGCCCTGCCCGCCTTGTGGGTCGGCCTGCTCTACGATCAAGGCGCGCTCGATGCGGCGTGGGATCTGGTCAAGGACTGGAACATGGAGGATCGGCAGATTTTGCGCGATTCCGTGCCTCGGCTCGGCCTGGACGCGCCGATCGGTGACGGTCGCACGCTGCGCGACATTGCCCAGCCAGTGTTGGATATTGCACGGGCGGGTCTGGTCGCACGCGGTCGGCTCAATGCGGCGGGCGACAATGAGACGGGCTATCTGTCCGGCCTGGAAGAGGTCGTGTCCTCCGGCAAGACCCATGCCGAACGGCTGCTCGATCGCTATCATGGCGAATGGGGCGGCGATGTCAGCAAAGTCTATGCCGAGGAAAGCTTTTAGGGCGCGGGCTGCTCTGCGGCCTGCGCCATTTCTGCCGGTTCCCGCTTTCGCCCGGTGATCCACGCAATGAAGCGTGGCACCGGGGCGTTGCGTTCCATCCAGTCGCTATAGGCGCGATAGTCGGGGTCGGCGGACAGATGCTGCTCCTCGGTCCGGGCGCGCCAATAATAGACGGCATTGGTGAGACCCAGCATCGCACAATTGCGCACGATGTCGGTGATCGATCCGCTGACACTGAGGATGGGCAGCGCTGAAAACCACCAGAAGAGGTTTTTCGACAGATAGGCCGGATGCCGGGTCCAGCGATAAGGACCATGGGTCAAAATGCCGCGGTGGGTGAGGTTGGAAAAGCGCAGGCCGAACGCCATCGTCGCCCAGGCATAGATGGCGGTCAGCAGCACCAGCCAGCCGCCCAACAGCCATTGCAGCGTCGTGGAGCCTTGCGTCCAATAATCCCATTCCGCGCCGCCCGCATGATAATCGAGCGGCCCGCCGCCGCCCATCAGGACGAAGGGCGGGTAGCAAATCAAGGCGGCCAGCCAGCCGGCAAGATAGGGATTGGCGGTGCGGATATGCGAATCGAGCGGCTTGAAGGTCAGGATATAGCCGACGGTCGCCAGGCAGACGTCGATCATGAACATGACCGCGATCAGGAAGCTAGCGAGCGCGATCGGATTGGCGAGCGCATCAGCGATCCGCCATTCCACCACGCTCGAAAAATTGCCGGGTACGATCGACACCATGAAGGCGAGGAAGAAGCCCTTCACCGCCCAGGCGCGGGCGTGATGGGCGACCTGCACCATGTCGGGCGCGCCCGCCGCGCCGCCAATCACCCATTGGCCAAAGCTGTAGGAAGCGTCTTTCGGATCGACCATCCGGCGGTCGATCCAGATGACATAGGGGATGGAGAGCGCCAGCAGCCACGGCGCGGCGCTGGTGAACAGGTCCATCGAAAAGCGGTAATTGCCGCTCCAATACCAGCGGGCGACGCAATAGAAGATGGCGATGGCGAGCCAGGTCGCCCATAGCCCGGCGATCTTGACGATACTGGTGTCCAACATGCTGCGAACCGAACGGGCAGGCCCGCGCCAGTCGATTCCGGTCGATGCATTGCGATGCACCTTGTCGATCAGCAGCGACCACAGCACCATCGGTAGGCCACAAGCCACGACCGCAGCCAGCCCGGCATTGGGACCGTTCATGCCATAATGACGCGCGACCAGGGTCCACAGGGCAAGGCCGAATAGACCAGCGATGCCGACGCCATGGCTAACGGCGGATTTGGGGCAGGGATCGTCAGAGTGGCGCATGGCGGGAAGCCCTATCAATATTTGGTAAGCAAGCAGTGAAGGGGGTTCCTCTGGGATGGTTCCGAACAAACTGCTTAACCTAGCGCAAGGTCGTGAACCCATTCTATCTCAATGCGTTAAGCCTCCATCAACCGATAAGATGGAGGCAGGAGATGACGATCGCGGTGCGGTTTCCCGATGGGAGCATCCAGAATGTGCCTGCCCAGTTGCGGGAAATAAGCGATCCGGCCTGCCCCGACACAGCGCCCCGTTTCGAGCGGGTGCCGCTCAATTGCGATTCGAACTGGACCTATCATCGTCATCGCCAAAATTGGTACGCCATGCCGCGCGTAGGCAGTCTATCGATCCTCCACCCGGTAGCGGCAGAATGGTGGCGTTCGGTCGCGCATATGGACGAGGACGCTGCAAACGCTATGGGTCCAGCTAAACGACTGCGCAGACAACGGCAGCGGCAGCGTTCCGGCTGGGACAGTGCTGCATAAACATCATCCGCCCAATACGTTGATCGTGAAGGCCAATATGCCAAGGTTGAAGAGAAATGCGGCCAAGCTCTGAAACAACGCCGTGCGTCGCATGCTGCTGCTCGTAACGGAGACATCGGACGTTTGGAACGTCATGCCCAACGTGAAGGCGAAATATAAAAAGTCCCAATAGCCCGGCTCGTCCGTCGCCGGGAAATCCAGGCCGCCACTGTCTTGCCCCTCCGGCCCTGCACGATAGAAGATATGAGCATAGTGCATGGCGTAGACGAGGTTTGAAAAGAGCCAAGCGGCCAGCAATGTTACCAGCAGCAAGGCGATTGTCGGCCCCTTATGCGTGCCCTGCTCCCCCACGGCCACGCCGACCGCGACCAGCACCACCAGGCTGACGATGGCGGTCATCAACAACATGATTTCGCGATTGGCATCATTGGCCGCCGCCTTGCGACGCATTGCCATGACGTCGGCGCGAAGCAGTGAGGTCACAGATGCCATGAAGGCGAGCGCCGCAATGTCGAACCCCGCCATCACGGCCTGATGCCAAGGGAAGGCCAGCGCCAAAGGCGCGATCGTCGCCAGCAAGACCAGGAACATGCCATAACGCCAGGGAAAGATAGGCGATCCTGATCGGGCGCGGCTCATGCCCTGTTTACAGCGCGCAATGGCGAGGCACGCAAGCGGCGATCACAGCACGGCGGCGATCAAGCCTCGTGCGCGCGCTTCATTGGCTTCGAGATACCAGTTTTCGGGCGCTTTTTCGAGCAGTTCCTCCATCGAGATGTCCGACCCCAGGATCAAATTCTGGAACCCTTCATTCTGGATCGCGATCGACGACTGGATTTCGTTGAGGGTTGCCTTCAGCGTCGCGATACAGGTCGATAATGGCCCGGCTAGTTGGATCGTCTTGGTGATCAACCGCTCATGAATCATCAGACGCGTGCCGCGCGTGACATAGCGGTTTTCAGTCGCAAAGAAGCTCATGAAGGTCGCACCGGCCGAATAAACCGCCGTGCGGCCCAGAAACACCAGGCGCCGTTCAGGGTAAAGGTCTGAATGGAAACGAATATCCTCGCCCATCAGCCGGGCGATTTCCGGGTCGCCGCCCAACGTAGAGATTTCCACCACTACCAGCCCCTGCTGCGGTGCCGTGGACAGGCAATTCTTGAAATGAAGATACATGCCATGATCGACCACCCCCGACAGCATGATCGCGGGATATTCAAAATCCTTGGGGCCGAGCATTGGCGCAGTCATCTGCATGATAGGTACCTTGAAATGGAGATGGGTTGCGCAGCATTACGCATGACTCGGAAAAAAGCTGCCTTAGATGCTTATTCTTTTGACTGGCGCACAGCGCGACAGGCTGTAAAGAACAGATCATGACCAAAGGGCAGCGGGCATGATCGCGAAACTCAAGGGGCTGTTGGACAGCACGGGCATCGACCATGCCATCATCGATGTGGGCGGCGTCGGCTATCTGGTCGGCGCGTCGTCGCGTACGCTCGCGGCTCTGGGTGCGGTGGGAGAAGCCGTGACGATCCACACCGAAATGCTGGTGGCGGCGGATTCGATCCGCCTTGTTGGCTTCGCGCGCGCGGAGGAGCGCGACTGGTATCGGCTGCTGACCCATGTGCAGGGCGTCGGATCGCGCGTGGCGCTGGCGATATTGTCGGCGCTCGAACCGCTGGAACTGCACCGGGCCGTCGCGATGGGGGACAAGGCGATGATCGCCCGCGCCAATGGCGTCGGTCCCAAGCTGGCCCAGCGCATCGTCAATGAATTGAAGGACAAGATCGGCGCGGCCCCGGTCGGCAGTCCGATCGGTGCAGGCGGCGTTGCCGTGCTGCCGACGGGCAGCTTTGCCGCTGACGCGTTGTCCGCGCTCCAAAATCTGGGTTTCAAGCCCTACGAGGCCAGCACCGCCGTTGCGTCGGCTGAAGCCGAGCTTGGCGATGACGCCAGCCTTGACGCGCTGGTGCGGCTGGCGCTGCGCAAGGCGGCGAAGTGACCGACGACCGCCTTCTTACCCCCGCCCGTCGCGTCGAGGATGTCGATGCGGCGTTGCGTCCCAAGTCCCTCGACGAATTTATAGGGCAGGAAGCGGCACGCGGGAATTTGCGCGTGTTTATCGAGGCGGCGAAGGCGCGGGGCGAAGCGCTGGATCATGTATTGTTTTTCGGTCCGCCTGGCCTTGGCAAGACGACGCTCGCCCAGATCGTCGCCAAGGAAATGGGCGTTGGCTTTCGCGCCACGTCCGGGCCGGTCATTGCCAAGTCGGGCGATCTGGCCGCATTGCTCACCAATCTGGATGAAGGCGACGTGCTGTTCGTCGATGAGATCCATCGGCTCAATCCGGCGGTCGAGGAAGTGCTCTATCCGGCGATGGAGGATCGCGCGCTCGACCTGATGATCGGCGAAGGGCCGTCGGCGCGATCGGTGCGCATCGACTTGCCGCCGTTCACGCTGGTGGGAGCCACGACGCGGCAGGGCTTGCTGACGACGCCGCTGCGCGACCGGTTCGGCATTCCGGTGCGCCTGCAATTCTATACGGTGGACGAACTGGAACTGGTGGTGCGGCGCGCCGCGCGGTTGCTCGACCTTGCCATTACGCCAGACGGCGCGATGGAGATTGCCCGGCGATCGCGGGGGACGCCACGCATCGCCGGGCGGCTGCTGCGCCGGGTGCGCGATTTCGCCAACGTCGCGGGCGTCGCTGCCGTGGATGCGAAGGTTGCCGATGCCTCATTGCGGCGGCTGGAAGTCGACGAGTTGGGGCTGGACCTGATGGACCGGCGCTATCTGATGATGATCGCGGACATTTATCGCGGCGGACCGGTCGGGGTCGAAACGCTGGCGGCAGGCCTGTCCGAAGCGCGCGACACGATCGAGGAAGTGATCGAACCTTACCTCATTCAGCTTGGCCTTATTGCCCGCACTGCGCGCGGTCGCTGCCTCAACGGGCCGGGATGGAAGCATCTGGGCCTCAATCCCCCGCAGGATGTGCAGAACGGGCTTTTCGACTGACAAAAGCCAACAAAGCCCATGGCCGTTACGGCAAGGCGGAGCTATAGCCTCCCGATGAGCAGGCGTGCGTCAGACGCGCCGGAACCGCAGGAGCAGCGCCTTGAGGGCCATCGAAAAATTCCCCAATCTGGTCACCATGTTCTTCGCGCGCGCGAGCGAGAAGGGCGACGCGCCGTTCCTCTGGCGCAAGACGAGCGGCGCATGGCAGTCGCTAAGCTGGACCATGGTGGCGCAGCAGGTCGCTGCGCTTTCCGCCGCGCTCAAGGCGCAGGGGCTGAAGCCGGGCGATCCGGTGATGCTGGTCAGCGAAAACCGCCCGGAATTCTGCATCGCCGACCTCGCCATCATGGCCGCGGGATGCATCACCGTGCCGACCTACACCACCAACACGACGCGCGATCATCAACATATATTGACCGATAGCGGCGCGCGCGCGGTCATCGTCTCGACCGCCAAACTCGCCCAAGCATTGATGCCCGCCGTCGTCCGCTCGCAAGCGGCCTTCATCATCGGCATGGAGCCGTTGCGCGGGACGCAGGGACAGATCGCCTGCCATATGTGGGATGACCTGATCGCGGCCCACCCGACCGATGTCGCCGCCTGCGCCGCGGCCCAGACTGCGACCCGCAATGACCAGGCCTGCATCATCTATACCAGCGGTACCGGCGGCGCACCGCGCGGGGTGATGCAGCATCATGGCGCGATCCTGCTCAATGCCGAGGGCGCAGGCGCGATCGTCGTGGAGGATTTCGGGTGGGGTGAGGAAGTCTTCCTTTCCTTCCTGCCGCTATCCCATGCCTATGAACATAGTGGCGGACAATTTCTGCCGATGCTGCTGGGTGGGCAGATCTATTATTCCGAAGGGCTGGAAAAGCTTGCCAGCAATATCGAGGAGACGCGGCCGACCATCATGGTCGTCGTGCCCCGCCTGTTCGAAGTGCTGCGCGCGCGGATCATGAAGTCGATCGAGAAGCAGGGCAAATTCCCCAGCTATCTGATGACCCAGGCGCTACGAATCGCTGCCAAGGAGCAGCAGGGACGACCGTCCTTGCTCGACCGGCCGATGAAGGCGCTGCTCGCCCGCACCCTGATCCCCAAAATCCGGGCCCGTTTCGGCGGCCGGTTGAAGGCGCTGGTGTCGGGCGGGGCACCGCTCAATCCCGATGTCGGCCTGTTCTTCGACGCGATGGGGCTGATCCTGCTACAGGGCTATGGCCAGACCGAAGCCGGGCCGGTGGTCAGTTGCAACCGCCCGCGCGCGGGAATCGCCATGGACACGGTTGGCCCGCCGCTCGATGGGGTGAAAGTGAAGATCGCCGAGGATGGCGAAATTCTGGTCCGGGGCGAATTGGTCATGCACGGCTATTGGCGCAATCCCGCGGAAACCGAGAAGGTGTTGAAAGACGGCTGGCTCCACACCGGCGATATCGGGGAATTCGACGCCAAGGGGCGCATCCGCATCACCGACCGCAAGAAAGACCTGATCGTCAACGACAAGGGCGACAATGTCGCGCCGCAGAAGGTCGAGGGGATGCTGACGCTGCAGGCCGAGATCGGGCAGGCGATGGTCCATGGCGACCGGCGGCCCTATCTGGTCGGGCTGATCGTGCCGGATGCCGAATGGACGCTGGAATGGGCGCAGGCCAAGGGTTTGACGCTGGCGGAGGCGCGCGTCGATCCGGCCTATATGGCGGCGTTGCGCGCGGCGGTGGACCGGGTGAATAGCGATCTGTCGGTGACCGAGCGGGTTCGTCGCTTCATCCTGGCCGACGAACGGTTCACGATCGAGAATGAGGAAATGACCCCGTCGATCAAGATCCGCCGCCATGTTATCCGCAAACGCTATGCCGACCGGCTGGACGCGCTTTACAAAGGTTGAGCGGGTTCGCCTGAAGGCTGGTTCGGCCGATCGGCATCCGCGACGCCGAATGTCGCCCATTCCGCAGCCCCGGCAGGCGAATCGGGCAACATCCTGGCCGTTTCGACCGTCATCCGGCTTTCGCTATGCCGCCGATGGATATAGGCTTTGGCGATCATATTGGCCGAAATCGGCGCGGTGATGAACAGGAAGAGCGTGATCAGCAGTTCATGCGCCGACCAGTTGAGGCCATGGGTCGGGAAATAGAGCATCGACGCCATCAGGCAGCCGCCGACGCCCAGCGTGGTCGCCTTGGTCGGGCCGTGCAAACGAGTCATCAGCGATGGCAGGCGCGCCAGTCCCCAGCTGCCGATCAGCGCGAAGGCACCGCCGAGCAGGATGAGGAAGGCGATGAAGATGTCGATCAAGGCGGTCATTCCGGCTGGTCCATCCTATTCCACAATGTCGCCGCGCAGCAGGAACTTGGTATAGGCGACGGTGCCGACGAAGCCGACCATGGCCAGCAACAGCGCCGCCTCGAAATAGGTGCCGCTTTCTTCCAATATGCCGAACAAGATGATCAGCGCGATGGCATTGATGACCATCGTGTCGAGCGCCAGGATGCGGTCCGGCGCACTGGGTCCGCGCAGCAAACGGTAAAGGTTCAGCAGCATCGCCAGCGCGACGCAGCCCAACGCGATCGACAGAGCGGTCTCTATCATCGAAATATCTCCAGCAGGCGGCGCTCATAGCGCACCTTGATGCGGTTGATTTCCCCCGCAGGATCGCCGGTATCGAGCGCATGGACCAGCAGATGGCGGCCATCGGTCGAAATATCGGTGGAGACGGTGCCGGGCGTCAGGCTGATCGTGCCCGCGAGCAAAGTGATCGCCTCGGCCGAGCGCAGTTCGAGCGGTATGCTGAGCCAGCAGGAACGAAAATCGCGGTTGCGCCGGAACAGGATCAGCCAGGCAACCTGAAAATTGGCGACAACGATGTCCCAAAGCACCAGGAACGCATAGCCGAGCAAGGGCAAGCCAAGACGCATTTGCGGCCGATCCGGCCAGAAGGGTGCCGTGAAGAGCGGCACCACGATGGCGAAGAAGAGGCCGAGCAGAAAGCCACCGACGCTCAGGCTGTTGAGCACCAGCATCCACATGATGACGAGCAGGAGCGTGAGGCCGGGATGCGGCAACAGGCGTTTCATGGGGTTGCTCCCGGCGCCGCTGGTCCCAGTACAGCGCGAACATAAGCGGGCACATTGAAAATCTGGCGGCTGGTGGCGTCGGCATAGGCCGTCGCGGGGCCAGCGGCCACGGTCAGCGCGCCCAGCATGATCAGCAGGAAAAAGGCCGGCATCGCTTCGATCGCGCGGAAGGCGGTGCGGCTTTTGGACGTGGGTGGGCAGCTACCCTGCTTCCAGAACACGGTGGTGCCTGCCCGTGCCATGCCGACCACCGCCAGCAGGCTGGTCCCCAGCACCAAGGCCCAGATGGCGATGACATAAGGCGATGCGAGCGATGCCTGAAGGATGAGCAACTTGCCAATGAAGCCAGACAGCGGTGGAAGCCCCGCCAGCGCGATCGCCGCCGCCAGAAACAGCAGGGCCAGCCTGCCCTGGCCGGCAAAGGACGATGTCGGCACGATCGAGTCGCCCTCGGCCGGACGCCAGCGGATGACGAGATCGACCGTCAGGAACAAGAGGGCAGCGGCCAAGGTGGTATGCGGCAGGTAGAAGAGAGCAGCAGTCATGGCGCGCTGATCGAACTGAGCGATGGCGACAAGCAGGGTGGCCGTCGAACCGATAAGGCCGAACGCGGCCATATCCCGCAAGCTTCGCGCCGCCAGCAGGCCGACAAACCCCAGCAGCATAGTGACCAGCGCCGCAGGAAGCAGCACTTGTCCAACGCCATCACCAAAGATCAGCGGTACGGTGCGCATGATCGCATAGGCCCCGACCTTGGTCATGATCGCGAACAGCGCGGCTACGGCGGGGGCCGTCGAACCATAGGTGCGCGGCAGCCACAGGTGCAACGGCGCAAGCGCAGCCTTGAGCGCGAACACCATAACGAGCAGCAACCCACCCGCGCGCAACAGCCCCATATCCCCCGGTGGCAGGGCAGCCGCGCGAACCGCCATGTCGGCCATGTTGAGCGTGCCGGTGATCCCGTAAAGCAGGCCGAGCGCGATCAGGAACAGCGTGGAGCCGATCAGGTTGACGATCACATATTGCACGCCCGCCGTGAGGCGCTGCGCGCCCTGCCCATGCAGCATCAGGCCATAGGAGGCGATCAGCAACACTTCGAAGAAGACGAACAGATTGAACAGATCGCCAGTCAGGAATGCGCCATTGATACCAAGCAGCTGGAACTGGAAGAGGGGGTTAAAGTGCCATCCCTTACGATCAAGGCCAGTCAGGGTCGCATGAGTCGCCACGGCAAGGCCGAGCACAGCCGTCAGCAGCAGCATCAGCGCCGCCAATCGGTCCAGCACCAGCACGATGCCGAAGGGCGCTGGCCAATTGCCCAGCGCATAGGCCAAGGGTTCGCCCGCCATCGCCCGCGCCATAAGGACAAGCGCCAGCAGGACGAGCCCTGCCGCCGAGCCAACCGAGATGGCCGCACCGATCCAACGCCGACGACGACGGAACAGCAAGGTCGCGGTTCCCGCGAATGCGGGCAGCAGCAGGGGGGCAGCGATCAGCGCATCGATCATGGCGCGGCATCCCGATCGGGCTGGGGCGGATCAGCCTCGACGATACCATCGACCTGATCCGTACCGGTTTCGAGGAAACTGCGCAGCGACAGCACCACGGCGAGCGCGGTCATGGCGAAGGAAATGACGATGGCGGTCAGGACCAGCGCCTGGGGCAAGGGGTCGGCATAGTCGGTCACGCCCTTTTCATAGAGCGGTGGGTGATCGATCGTCAGGCGACCGATGGCAAATAGGAAGAGGTTGATGGCATA
>MIAK01000058.1:103381-113465 GCA_001829085.1 Sphingomonadales bacterium RIFCSPLOWO2_12_FULL_63_15
GGCATAGGACAACATGGCAAGGCCAAGCACGACCGGGAAAGTGCGGCCGCGCAAAGCGAGATAGATGCCCGCCGCCGTCAGCACGGCGATGGCCGATGCGACCAGAAATTCTATGCTCATGTCCGGCGCCCCCGCAGCTTGGCCGGGTCGATGTCCATCGGGCCATCATCCTCCACAAAGGCTTTTTCCGCGCGCTGGGCGATGTGGCTAAGTTCGGCCAAGGCCAGCATCACCGCGCCGATCACCGTCATGGCAACGCCGACGTCGAAAAGCATCGCCGTCGTCAGTTCGAACGTTCCGACGAGCGGCAGCGTGACATAGCCAAAAGCGCTGGTGAACAGCGGCGCGCCGAAGAACAGCGAACCAAGACCGGTCAATGCGGCAATGGTGACGCCAAAACCGATCAGCATATGTTCGTCGATCCGCCGCCGCTGATCCGCCCATTCAAAGCCCGACGCCATATATTGCATCAGCATCGCAATGGAGACAACCAGCCCGGCGATAAAGCCGCCGCCCGGCAGATTATGGCCGCGCAGGAAGATGAAAAGGCCGATCATCGTCGCCAGTGGCAGCAGAAGCCGTGCGGCAACCGCGAACATCATGGGATGGCGTTCGGGCGATCGCGGCAGATCCGCCACCCACTCGCGCAGGCGTTGGCCCGACGGTCCACGCGCCACCGGTTGCAGCAGCGCGAAGATGGTGAGCGCGGCGATGCCCAGCACCGTGATTTCGCCGAACGTATCGAAAGCGCGGAAATCGACCAAGGTGACGTTGACCACATTGGTCCCGCCGCCGCCCGAATAGCTGTTTTCCCAATGATAGGCGGAGATCGGATCATTGGGTTCGCGCGTCATCACGGCCCAAGCCGCCAGGCCTGCGACCGTGCCACCGGCCAGCCCGATCAAACCATCGCGCAGACGCAGACCGTTGCTGGACAGGCGCACCGGCTGTTTGGGCATCAGGTTGAGCGCGAGGAGCAGCAACAGGATCGTCACCACTTCCACTGAAATCTGCGTCAGAGCGAGGTCCGGGGCCGACAGATAAATGAAGGCCAGTGAGATGACGAGGCCGACCACGCTGATATAGACCAGCGTAAGATAGCGTTGGCGCTGTGCCTTCACGACAGCGATGACCGCTGCAACCAGCAAGCCCCAGGCGAGGATCGCCACGGGATGGGCTGGTATGGTGGGACGGGTGCCGGGGCTGTAGCCGCCAGTCCACACGCCGAGCGCACCGACCAGGATCGCGACCAGGAACAACAGGCTGAGTTGCCGTTGCAGCGAGCCATTATGGATGGCCATCGTCATGTCTCTTGCCCGATCGACCAGCCATTCCAGCGCCCGGTCGAACATCCGCTTGGCATCGGGCAGGCGCAGGGCGTCCCATATCCGCAGCAACGGGCCATGAAGCCACAGCATCAACGCCCCGACGGCTACCGCAACGATGCTCATCACCAACGCAGGCGTCACGCCATGCCAAAGCGCGGGCTTGAACGGCGGCGCGGTCCCGCCAGTGACGATGGCGGCAGCGGGCGTGACGAGGCCCACTGTCAACGTCTGCGGGAACAGGCCGACCAGGATGGTCAGCGCAACCAGCAATGCAGAGGGTGCCCATAGCCCGAACGGCGGATCATGCGGTTCTACGGGATAGGATGCCGGGCGGCAGCCGAGATAGAGATGCACGATATACCGCAGCGAATAGGCCACCGACAGCGTGGCTCCAATCACCGCAGCAAGCGGTACGATCCACGCCTGCCCCGCCCATAGGGTGTGCCCGGCCTCCTCCAGCATCATTTCCTTCGACAGGAAACCGGCAAGCGGGGGCAAGCCCGCCATGGAGGCGGACGCAACGATACCCAGCGTTGCGGTGATCGGCATCAACGTCGCCAGCCCGCCCAGCAGGCGGATGTCGCGCGTGCCGGTTTCATGATCGACGATCCCCGCGTTCATGAACAGGGCGGCCTTGAACAGGGCATGGTTGAGCAGGTGGAAGACGCCAACCATCGCGGCGACCGGCGTGCCGAAGCCGAACAACATGGTCAGCAGGCCGAGATGGCTGATGGTGGAGTAAGCGAGGATGGCCTTGAGATCATGACGAAACAGAGCAACGGCCGCGCCGAGGATCATCGTGATCAGCCCGGTCGTCGTCACCAGATAGAACCACAGGTCCGTCCCCGATAGCACCGGCCAGAAACGGGCCAGCAGGAATATCCCGGCCTTTACCATGGTCGCGCTGTGCAAATAGGCGCTGACGGGCGTGGGAGCCGCCATGGCGTGGGGCAGCCAGAAGTGAAACGGGAATTGCGCCGACTTGGTGAAGCAGCCCAGCAGGATCAGGATCAGCGCCATGGGATAGAGCGTGGACGCCCGAATGATGTCGCCGCTCGCCAATATGTCGGCTAGTTCGAACGATCCCGCGATCGTGCCCAGCAATACCAGACCGCCGATAAGCGCCAGACCGCCGCCGCCCGTCACCGCCAACGCCATGCGCGCGCCCTGCCGCCCCGCCGCCTTGTCGCTGCGAAAGCCGATCAGCAGGAAGGAGGACAGGCTGGTGAGTTCCCAGAAGATGAGCAGCAGCAAGATGTTGCCCGACAGGGCGATGCCCAGCATGGCCCCCTGAAACAGCAGCAGCATGGCCAGGAACCGGCCCATCGCCTCGTCAGCAGCCAGATAAAAGCGCGCATAAAGAATGATGAGCAGGCCGATGCCCAGAATCAGGCCCGCAAACAGAAAGCCCAGCGCGTCGAGGTGGAGGCTGAAGTCCAGCCCCAAGTGCGGCACCCAGGCCATATGCCATTGCGCCACCCCGCCGCCCAGCACGAGCGGGGCGAACCAGCCGAGCAAAGCGAGCCCAGCCACGGCGGGAACCAAGGCTATCAGGGCCTGCACATCGCGCCCTGCCCGGCCCATGATCGACAGCAGCAAGGTGCCGACGAATGGCAGGAGGCAAAGCAGGACCAAAAACAAATTCTTCTCCGGGTCGATACCCTCAAGGCACGATGATGGCAGGCCTATCCGATGATGATGCCCGTCTTCCCCATTCCTATGTCGAGAGGCAACCCTAAACCGACATCCACCTTCCGATCGGCCGATCGGAAGGTGCAGCGAGGGCCAGAAATGTCTTGTCTAATCGAGTGACGCGGTCGCTGGATGGCCCAGAGCCGATGGCACCCTGCTTAGGCTCAACTGCCGTTGGGACCAGGTCCACCGCCGCCGCCTGCGCCGGCCCCGCCCATGCCACCGGCACCGACCGCGCCGATATTGCCGAAAATCTCGTCGAACAGGCTGCGATTGCGGCCGAGCGTTGGAGTCTTGTCACCCGATGGCGAAATGTTGGCGACCTGTTCCAGCCCCATGCGATCGACCGCGGCGACATTACCAGCATCATCAAAGCGGACGCGCAGCACGGTCTGTTCAACGGGCTTGGGATTGGAGAAGGCCAGCGCACGCATGCTGCGCGAAATATAATACCATTCCTGCTCGCCAAATTGCGAGGTGAAGGTCGGACGACCCAGCGTCCCTTCCACCGAAGCGCGGTTATCGATGCCAGGCTGGACCGAATCGACCAGCAGCTTATCGACCTGATAGCCCTGATGGGTGCGAACACGGGTGCAACCCGATGCGCCCAGCACGAGCGCGCCAAGGCCTATGGCGAGCAGGATGCGCCCCTGTGCGGAATGACGGCTGAACGGACGCATCGACTTCTCCTGCGGGGGCGGACCCGCGAACCCAAGAAACATGACGCCGCCATTGCATTGGGCGACGCAGCGATCAATATGGAAATGCGCCGTCCCCGGCAAGGGGCGCGAAATATGGGGCAATGCGCGCCGCCCGCCCATCCACCATGAAAAGACGTTGCCGCATGTCCACCACCTCCCCTTCCTTCCTGCAACGACTGTTCGGGCGCACCGACCCCAAGGATAGTCTGATGCCGCTTTATCAGGCGATCGTCGGGGAAGGGCGCCAGCCGCACTGGTATCTGGAGGGCGCGGTGCCCGACACGCTGGACGGGCGGTTCGACATGATCGTCGCGATCCTGAGCCAGGTGCTGGTTCGGCTGCAAGAGCAAGGAGCAACGCAGGAAAGCGTCTGGCTGACCGAAGTCTTCGTCGATGATATGGACGGTCAGTTGCGGCAGGAAGGGATTGGCGATGTCGTGGTCGGCAAGCATGTCGGCCGGATGATGAGCGCGCTTGGCGGGCGGATCAGCGCGTATCGCGCGGCATTGGGCGGTGAGGCGGATTTGCGCGAGGCGCTGGTGCGCAACCTTTATCGCGGCGCGGCGGCGCCTGACACCGCGCTCGACCATGTCGAAGGGGCTTTGCGCGAGCGCTGGACCCGGCTGGGTTGTCTGTCGCGCGATGCCCTGTTGGCCGGAGATATCGGATGACGCCCGTCCCCGCGCCTGAATTTTCACGCCCGCTCAAGGTCGACCAGATCGGTCGGCTCGCGGGCAGCGTGCATATCGCGGCCAAGGCCGAGGAGCGCCTGGCATTGATGCGCCGGTTCGGCCTGCTCGCGCTCGATCGGCTGGAAGCCGATTACGGGCTTGGTGAGGAAAATGGCGCGATCGTGGCGCGGGGCCGGATACGCGCCACGCTGTCGCAGCCCTGCGTTGCGACCGGGCTGCCCGTGCCGGAGTTGATCGACAGCGATTTCCTGCTGCGCTTCATTGTCGAGGGGACCGACGTGATCGACAGCGACGAGTTGGAGCTGGATGTCGAGGATTGCGACACGATCGGCTATGACGGCCAGATCATCGATATGGGCGAGGCCGTGGCCGAAACCATGGCTTTGGTCATGGCCCCCTATCCCCGCTCGCCGGACGCCGACGCCTATCTCAAGGAGGTCGGCGTATTGAACGAAGATCAGACCGGCCCCTTTGCGGCATTGCTGGCGCTCAAGACCAAGAAATAAGCGGAGCGGCGCAACGCCGTTTTCCTTTTGTTCCGATTATGGCATAGCATTGGACCATGGACCCGGTGCCGCCGCCACTGCGCAAGATCATCCATATCGACATGGACGCGTTCTACGCGTCGGTGGAACAGCGCGATGACCCTGCGCTACGCGGCCAACCGATCGCCGTGGGCGGAGGTGGCCCTCGCGGCGTCGTGGCGACGGCCAGCTATGAAGCGCGCACATTCGGGGTCAAATCGGCCATGCCCGGCGCACGGGCGCGGCGGCTCTGCCCCGGCCTGATTTTCGTCACGCCCCGATTCGATGCCTATCGCGCGGCATCCACCCATATTCGCGAGATTTTCAGTCGTTATACGGACATCGTCCAGCCGCTCTCGCTGGATGAAGCCTATCTGGACGTGACGGTGAACAAGCCGGGGATCGCGTCGGCAACGCAGGTGGCCGAAGAGATACGGCACTTGATTCGGACGGAAACGGGCCTGACCGCATCTGCTGGCGTGTCCTACAACAAGCTGATCGCCAAGCTGGCATCGGACCAGAACAAACCCGATGGCGTGTGCGTGGTGCGGCCGAGCGAGGGCGCAGCCTTCATCGCGACGATGCCAGTGCGGCGCATCCACGGCATTGGGCCAGTGACCGCGCGGCGGATGCATGAATTGGGGATCGAGACGGGGGCGGACCTGCGCGCCCGCGATCTCCGCTTTCTCCAGGCCCATTTTGGCAGCTCGGCGGACTATTATTATCGCGCGGCGCGGGGCGAGGATGACCGACCCGTGCGCGAGCGCGAAGGGCGTAAGTCGGTGAGCGTGGAGGACACATTTTCCGACGACCTGACCGACCGGGCCGCGCTGCTGGCAGAGATTGAACGGATCGCTGCCAGCTTGTGGACGCGGGTCGACAAGGCACAAGCCTGGGGCCGAACGATCGTGCTCAAGGTGAAATTCGCCGATTTTCGCATCATCACCCGATCGCGCAGCTTCGCTGTGCCAGTACGATCGCCCGATATATTGGTGCAGGTCGCACGCGAGCTTCTGCTGGCCCAATTGCCCTTGCGCATGGGCGCGCGACTACTGGGCCTGGGCGTGCATAATCTGGAAGCAGAGGAAACAGCCGATCAGGGCGAACAACTCGCCCTGTCGCTATAGCCTGCGTCAGAAGGGCATCCAGTTCCGTTTTTCGCTGAACTTCATATAGCCGGCATTGACGCCCAGCCGATAGCCGACGCCAAGCCGGATTGGGATCAGCACCACATTGCCCCAACGCAGGTAGCTGGCGGTGAAGCCACCCACCAGATAAGCCGTGCCTTCAGCGGCGGGGAAGCGGTGGTAAAGATCCTGCGTGTCGTAGAGATTATAGACCAGGACGAAGGTGTTGGCCGCATTGCCGCCGACGTCGAAACCGATCGACGGGCCAGTCCAATAGACTTCGCGTTTGCCTTCGACCTTATGGTTTAATGTGCCTGACCCATAGCGCAGGCCAACGACGAAAGCGCCCGAAGCCTCGCGACCGGCGATATAGGCGTTGGGACGCCCCTGATCCTTCAGCACTTTTTCGATGAGGCCGGCCAGTCCTTCCGCGCCCTTGCCGAACACGCCCTCGGCCGCACCGATCAAATCGTCTTCCTGATAGGAGATGGTTGGATCTGGGGCGGCGGGGGGCGAATTGGCGGTTACCGGCGCGCCGGTTGCCGTCGCCGGATCTTCGATCGCTGGTGGGCCATCATAGACACTGGAATCGACGCCGGGGGCTGTTGGCGCGCTGTTTGTTGGGGGCGGCGGCGCGAGATCGGCATCGATCGCCGTATTGGGATCGATCGTGCGGACCTGTGCCTGCGTCGCGACGGGCGTCAGCGCCAGTCCGGCAAGTGCCACGACCAGCGTCCCTGCTCGCGCAACACGGGCGGCCATTTGCCCCATTTTGCTGTTCATGCCCGTCGCTCCCCGAAAAATCTGCACTCAATCATAGGCCCGGTTATCGGCTTTCAAGCTGAAAGGCCAATGAACGAACGCCAATCTGAGTCGATTCTGCGCCGGAACGAATGCGCATGGGGGGAATGCCTGCAAAATAGCTGTGACAGACCCGTTGCCATGCAAGAAGGCCATCGCTATAGCCCCTCCCCAGCCATTGTCCGCCTAACCGGCAGGCAATTCGTGCGGAGACGTGGGTGAGTGGCTGAAACCAGCGGTTTGCTAAACCGTCGAGCCCTGAATGGGGCTCCCCGGGTTCGAATCCCGGCGTCTCCGCCAATTTTTTTACATGCCCGGCTAACCCGAAGAGCCCGATGGGTTCGCGTGTTTTCGATTGATCCGCGTCACATACCACTCCTGTCATCTCTCGATGACCGATTGGCATGTGGCAAAAGGCGTGGGAGAATATCCGCTCGGCAAAGCCTATTTGGAGGCATGAATTCATGCGGTGATGCTGGACGCTATAATCTTGGTCCAAGTCATTCGCTCTTATCCGATCCCATCCATCCCGGCATCTGCTACGGGTCGGTCTGTCAGGCAGTCGGCTTATGCCGCCGCCCTGTTCCCTTACGCCTATTTGCGGACATGAGCCATGGAAAGCCCTGCACCAGCCAAACCTCCAACGCCCGACCTGCGCTTCATCGCCCAAGGTGCGAGTGCAATGCTCTACGATAGGGGCGATGGCCATGTGATCAAGATTTTCCGAAACAGCGTTTCGGATGAGATGATTGCGCGCGAAGTCGCAGTGTCGGTCCATGCCAACACCGTCGGCCTGCCGACGGCGCCAGCGCTTGGCCGCCATGATGGCGAAGAGGGCCGAGCCATTGTCTACCCCTATCTGGAAGGACCGACCTTGATGGCGTGGTTGCGGCGCCATCCCGTGCGTGCGGGCTGGGCGTTGGAACAGATGGCGGATCTCCATCGGCGCATAAGCGAGGCGCCCGCAGGGCAGTTGCGGTCGCTCAAACAGGTTCTGGAAACCGACATCAGCTACGGCCCGGCTCCTATGGCGATCAAGCAATCCGCAATTGCCTATCTACGAACATTACCGGACGCACCCATCCTGACCCATGGCGACTTTCACCTGGGTAATATCATGATGACTGACGCTGGCCTCAAGGTCATCGACTGGTCAAAGGCGGCGGCAGGTCATCCAGCGGCCGATGCTGTGCGGTCCGAAATGCTCATGCGCTTTGGCGAGGGGCCAGATGACGCGATCACAAATCTGTGGCGCGACTGGGCCGCCCGGCACTTGGCCAGATGCTATCTCACATCTTCGACATTTTCGGCTTCTGACATGAGTATGTGGCGGCCTGTGGTCGCGCTGGCATGGCTCCGCGCTAGGCAAGCAGGGCGCGCCAAGAGTTTTCATCGCTATCTCAATAAAGCTATGGCTCAAGTCAATATTTCACCTATATTGATCTAGAGACATGACGACAGCAGAAAATCCGCGTCATTCCGTCGACGATCTCCCGCGATGCTATGTTCGGAAAGGCCCAGCCTTCTTATGTCTATGATCTATCCTGTGATCCTTTGCGGTGGCGCTGGAACGCGGCTATGGCCGCTCTCGCGTAAGGCCTATCCTAAACAGTTTGCGCATTTGATGGATGAAACCAGCCTGTTTCAGCGCGCAGCCAGCTTGGCATGTGGCGATGGATTTGCCGACCCCGCAATCGTTACGGGCGATCCTTTCCGCTTCATCGTGGCCGAACAGCTGGAAGCAATCAACAAGACGCCGTCGGCCATCCTGATCGAACCGGAAGGTCGCAATACCGCGCCTGCCATTCTAGCCGCGGCTCTTGTCCTGCACGGTCAAGCGCCGGACGCATTGATGCTGATCCTCCCGTCCGATCATCTGATCCCCGATAGCCCAGCGTTCCGCGCCACGGTCCGCGCCGCGAGCCAGAGCGCCATGGACGGCGCGCTCGTAACTTTCGGAATCGAGCCGACCCGTGCGGAAACAGGATATGGCTATCTGGAACTGGCCGATCCTTCGGCCCGTTCGGCCACCACGCCGCAATCATTGGTACGCTTTGTCGAAAAGCCCGATGCGACCAGCGCCGCTGCCATGCTGGCTTCTGGGCAATATCTTTGGAACGCGGGTATTTTCCTTTTTTCCGCTGCAGCTATTATCGATGCTTATCGCAAACATGCACCCGACATATTGGCCGCCGTCCATGAAGCCGTTGAGGTGGGCGCAGCCGACCTTGGGTTTACTCGCCTGGGCAAGGATGCCTGGGGCCGGGCGGACCGCATATCGATCGACTATGCCATCATGGAAAAGGCCGACAATCTGGTCGTCATGCCCTTTTCCGCCGGTTGGTCCGACTTGGGCGACTGGAAAAGCGTCTGGCAGGAAGGCAGCCCTGACGATGCAGGCAATGTCCTGTCACACAATGCCACGGTCATCGACAGCAGCGGCAGCTTGCTGCGGTCCGAAGCGCCGGGGTTGGAAGTCGTGGGCATCGGGCTTACCGACATGATCGTCGTCGCCATGCCCGACGCAGTGCTGGTCGCACCTCGTTCTGCTAGTCAGCGGGTAGGGGAGGCAGTCGCCGTGCTCAAGGCCCGGCACGTCAAACAAGCCGAAGCCATGGCATCGGACAAACGGCCCTGGGGCTGGTTCGAAAGCCTGGCAATCGGTGACGGGTTCCAGGTCAAGCGCATCGTGGTGAAACCAGGACAGGCGCTATCGCTTCAGAGCCATCACCATCGCGCCGAACATTGGATTGTCGTGGCCGGCACAGCGAGAGTGACGATCGGCGAGGATGTCCGCTTGGTCAGCGCCAATCAGTCCGTCTACGTGCCTCTGGGTGCAAAGCACCGACTCGAAAATCCTGGCAAGATCCCGGTCGAGATGATTGAGGTGCAGACCGGCAGCTATCTGGGTGAGGACGATATCGTCCGTTATGAGGACCGATACGCGCGAGATTGATGGTCGCGGGCGATCTGCATCATGCCGCCTGTTATCAGCATCGACTGGCTGTCAAAAGCTGGGATATAGTTGAGAGGGTGAAATAGGACCCAAGCCTTCGCCGGGGAACACCACAGATAGGTTCCAATCAACGGCTGCTGGTAAATTATCGGATATTGGGATGGGCTGGCCTGTTGCGGTTAGACCCAACTTGAACAGTGCTTTTGGAAAAGGCATTTTTGTTCAATGACATGCACGCACCGGCGCGAGTGTTACCACTACAT
>MIAK01000059.1:0-14922 GCA_001829085.1 Sphingomonadales bacterium RIFCSPLOWO2_12_FULL_63_15
CATGCTCAATACCTCCGAACAGCCGGAGGGCACGGTAGCCCAAGTGAGACATCTCTACTTTGCGCAACTGTGACATTTGAACGTTGCTGCTACATGAAAAATAACCGATAATATATATTATGTTAAATCGTCTTTCTATTCAGGCTGACACGTCGCCCGTCGATCTGCCGCCCACCGAACCGCATTTTCCAACAGCCGTACATGATGCACCTCAGCATATGTTTCCGGGCGATGGCCGATAGCGCTGTACGACATGCGCCCTTTGCCGATGCAGCGCGTCCAGGCAATGGGATGATCACCCATCGTCAACGGTTCGTCGGGCTTGTAGCTGCCTTCGTCCAACGTCGCGATGATCGTCGCCCCGGTCCCACGCGGATTGCTTTTGAAGGAATACCATTCGTCATGCATAACCCACGTCTTGGGCAGGCTCTGATTGACAGGATGGCCTGTATTTTCGACCATGACCCGCGCATCCTGAAATTGCGGGTCCATAGGATGCCCGGCAAAGCGCGCGCCGATCAGCGTATCGACATACCAGTCCCAAAACGTCGCCGGATCGCCCGCCGATCCATGCACCCCTACGAAACCGCCGCCGCCCTCTACATAGTCGCGAAAGGCCTTGCGTTGCGACAGGGTCAATACGTCTCCGCTGACGTTGTTCCAGATGACGACATCGAACTGCGCCAGGGTAACGGGATTCATCGCGCCACCCTTGTCGGTCACGACGATCGCCCAGCCTTCACGCTGTGCCATGGCCAAAAAGGCAGCCTTTGCCGCTTCGACCGATGGCCCATCCCGGAAGCCGGTCATCTTCTCGAATAGCAAGACCGCCAGCTTATTTTCAGGCAGCGTAAAATTTGGACGATCATCGTCATAACGGGCGCACCGTGCTGCCCGGTCCGCATCCGTCACCGGGATTGCCCGCAAACGCTGGTCGATAGAGGCCAGCGCTTCTGGCGTCATGGCCTTTTCACCGATCGTCCGTACCGTCAAGATAGCCGCGAATGTCGGCGCCTTCGTCGAGGTAAAGCTGGGAGGCAGAGCTTTGAAGAGATCAGGAGCCTGCGTATCCAGCACGCTTTTCGCCACCGGGTTGAGCAACAGATCAACCAAGGGTGACTCGATCGAAAATGGCGCATCTCGGAGCGGGCAGTCTATCAGCGTCCGCGCCGTGACCGGACTGCTGGTTAGGCTGGCCAGGACCAGGCCAGCCAGTATCGCCCCCATCCGTTTCATCACCGCTCTCCCATCCTCTTGTGTAAGATAAGGCTATAACAGTGCGGCGGCGATGGAAAGGCGAGCCGTGCCCGACCCACCCTCTCCATCATTCCATAGTCGGGATGACGAAGCTCTGATCCATCACCGCACCGCCGCTCGGCCAACGCTGGGTGATCGTCTTGACCCGCGTATAGAAACGTACGCCGTCCATGCCATATTGGTTCATGTCGCCAAAGCCCGACCGCTTCCAGCCGCCAAAGCTGTGATAGCTGACCGGCACCGGGATCGGGACGTTGATGCCCACCATGCCGACCTCGACATTGGCGCAGAATTTCCGCGCATAGTCGCCGTTGCGGGTGAAGATCGCCACGCCGTTGCCATATTGATGCTTGGTCGGATAGCTCAGCGCCCCCTCGAACGTCTCCGCCCGGACTATCTGCAGCACCGGCCCGAAAATCTCCTCATTATAGCTTTTCATGTCCGGCTTCACATGATCGAGCAGCGTCGGCGCCAGGAAAAATCCCTCCTCATAGCCCTGCAATGCAAAGCCGCGTCCGTCGATCACCAACTCAGACCCTTCATCAACGGCCATCTGAATATAGTTTTCAATCCGTGCCTTATGCGCCGAACTGACCACCGGACCATAATGGGCGTCCGGGTCGCTCGGTACGCCGACGCGCAATCCCGCTATCCCGGTTTCGAGCTTGGCCCGCAGCGCCACCGCAGTCGCTTCGCCCACCGGCACCACTACCGGCAAGGCCATGCAGCGTTCGCCTGCCGATCCGTAAGCCGCGCCCAATATGTCGGCGACGGCCTGGTCCAGATCGGCGTCGGGCATGACGATGCCATGATTTTTCGCGCCGCCCATGCACTGCATCCGCTTGCCATTCGCCGCCCCGCGCCCATAGACATATTGGGCGATGTCGGACGACCCGACAAAGCTGACCGCCCGGATCGCCGGGTTGTCCAGAATAGCGTCCACCACCTGCTTGTCGCCATGGACGACGTTCAGGATGCCTGCGGGTAGCCCCGCCTCTATCGCCAGCTCCGCCAGCCGCATCGGCACCGACGGGTTCCGTTCGGAGGGCTTGAGGATAAACGCATTGCCACACGCGATCGCTGGCGCGAACATCCACATCGGGATCATCGCTGGGAAATTGAACGGCGTGATCCCCGCCGCGATGCCGATCGGCTGGCGCATCGAATAGACGTCGATCCCCGGTCCTGCGCCTTCGCTATATTCGCCCTTGAGCAGATGCGGAATGCCGCAGGCGAATTCCACCACGTCCAGCCCGCGCTGGATATCGCCCTTGGAATCCGAATGGACTTTGCCATGTTCGGCCGACAGCATTTCGGCCAGCTCATCCATATGCGTTTCGATGAGCGCCTTGAGGTTGAACATCACCCGCGCCCGGCGCTGCGGGTTCATCGCTGCCCAGGCGGGCTGCGCCGCCTGCGCATTGGCGACGGCCGCGTCCAGTTCGGTGGGATCGGACAGGCGGACCTGCGCCTGCACCTTGCCGGTCGCCGGATCGAACACGTCGCCCAGTCGAGCGGATGTCGATGCCTGATGACTGCCGCCGATGAAATTGTCGATAATGCGCATGATGCCCTCGCGATAAATGCCTGACGCGGCGATTAGCCTATGGCGCCCTGCGCAAAAATGATCATATGTGCGCATCTGTTGTGCATGGATATATATGCTGCATTGGGATGATCTTCGCCTGTTCCTTGCCGTCGCGCGCGCCGGACGCCTGACCAGCGCTGGGCAGGCGCTGGGCGTTAACCACACCACCGTCGCCCGCCGCCTGACCGCGTTGGAGGAGGCGCTCGGCGCACGCCTGTTCGATCGCACTTCGCGCGGGGTGGCGATGACCGCGGCGGGCGCGCTGCTGCTCGACCATGCCGAACGGGTCGAGCGCGAGTTCGAGGCTGCCGCCGCAGCGCTGTCGGGACGGGCCGAAGCAATCGCCGGCGAAGTCCGCCTTGCGACCCCCGAAGCCTTCGGCACCTATATCATTGCCCCCAACATCGCCGACTTCCACGATTGCTACCCTGACCTGCTGCTGGAATTGATGCCAGAATCGCGGGCCGTCAGCCTCGCCAATCGCGAGGCCGACATCGCCATCACCGTCGATCGCCCGCCACGCGGCAAACTGGTGGTGCGCAAGCTGTGCGACTATCAGCTCGGCCTCTATGCGTCCGCCGACTATCTCGCCCGCCATCCGCCGATCCGCAGCGCGCAGGATGTCGCCGCGCAGCCTTTCGTGGCCTATATCGACCAGATGATCGACATGCGTGGCCTGCGCTATCTATCCGAAGTCGCGGGCGAAGCCCGCCCCGTGTTCCGCTCCAGTTCGATTGTCGCCCAGCAAAAGGCGGTTGCGTCAGGCGTCGGCCTTGGCCTGCTCCATCGTTTTTCCGCGGACAGCGAACCCGGCCTCGTCCGCATCCTGCCGGACGAGGTCGAAATCACGCGCAGCTACTGGCTGGTCCTGCGCCCCGAACATCAAAAATCTCCCCGCACCCGCGCCGTCATCGCCTTCATCGACGATCTGCTGGCGCGCTACCGGGCGTTGCTCTGACCGTCCATCGCCAGAGCGCTGGATTGCCACCCGGCTTGCTCGTGCCGTCTAACTCCCGCATTTCTGCGCCATGTCCGACATAGCTTCACTCCGGCGCACGACGCCCACCGGCTGGTCCGTCCGCCGCGACGATGCCTTCGCGGCGCAGGCCTATAAGGATGGCTGGTGGCAAGCGGAAACCGCCGCCGATGCCCTGGTCCGCGCGGCGCGCGAAACGCCCGACCGCATCCTGCTGATCGACGGCGACACCAGCCTGACCGCCGCCGCCCTCCACGCGCAGGCCTTCCGTCTGGCACAAGCCATGCTCGCCCGCTTCGCACCGGGCAGCGCCATCTCCTTCATGCTGCCGAACTGGCACGAAGCCGCCATTATCTACATGGGCGCAACGCTGGCGGGCATGGTCGCCAACCCGATCCTGCCCTCGCTACGCGACCATGATCTGCGCTTCATCCTCGCCGACCTGAACACTGCGATGATCTTCATCCCCGCCAGCTTTCGCGGGCATGACTATGCCGCCATGCTCGCGCGCGTCACCCCGGCGCTGGACAGCCCGCCCGCCGTCGTCGTCTTGCGCGGCGAGGCAGGCCCGCACATCGCCTTTGCCGACCTGCTGGCAGAAGTCGCCGACGCGCCGCTCCCAACCGTCGATCCCGACGATGTTCGCATGGTCATGTATACCAGCGGCACCACCGGACGGCCAAAGGGCGTTCTCCACAGCCATAACAGCATCAACGCGCTGATCCGCCAAATCGGCCGCCATTGGCTGGTCGAACGGGGCGACCGCTTTCTGGTGCCGTCCCCCATCAGCCATATTGGCGGATCGATCTACGCCTTCGAAACGCCGCTGCTGTTGGGTGCGACCGCGATCCTGATGGCACATTGGAACCCAGATGAAGCCGTCGCCATCATGAGCGCCCAGCGCTGCACCCATATGGCGGGTGCCACGCCATTTCTCCAGCATCTGCTGGCCTCGGCGCGCGCAGCCGGGACGCGCCTGCCCGACCTCAAGCTCTTCATCTGCGGCGGCGCATCGGTTCCGCCAAGCCTGATCCGCGACGCTGCCACCTATTTCGACAAGGCGATCGTCAGCCGCGTCTATGGCTCCACCGAATTGCCTGTCACCACGGTCGGCGTCATCGACCCGGCCGATCGCGATCATGCCGCCGACACCGATGGCCGCCCCGGCATCGCTACCATCCGCATCGCGCCCGATGGCGAAATCCGCGCGCGCGGACCGCAGATGATGGTGGGCTATCTCCACCGGGAGGATGAGGAAACCGGCTTCGACGCCGACGGCTATTATCGCACCGGCGACCAGGGTGCATGGATCGACGGCGACCATCTGGTCGTCACGGGCCGGATCAAGGATATCATCATTCGCAATGGCGAGAATATCGCGCCGAAGGAGATTGAGGATCTGTTGATCGCCCATCCCGACATCGCCGAAATTGCGATCGTCGGCATTCCCGATCCGCGCACAGGGGAAAAGGCGGTTGCCGTCATTGTCCCGCGCAACGGCGTAACAAAGCCCGATATAGCCTCTCTTGCTGACTTTCTCGCGAGCCAAGGCGTTGCCCGCTTCAAATATCCCGAAAGCGTCTTGTGGGTCGATGCTTTGCCCAAGAATGACGCTGGCAAGATACTCAAGGCCGCGATCCGCACGAGCCTGACGACCGCCTGATCAAAGCGCCCGAAACCGGAAATTGCGGAACCGCGCCTCCCCCGGACCAGCCGCATACAAGCCCGGTCGGAGCATCAGGAACCCGCCGCGCACATTATGATGATAGCCTGACACTTCCATGCCCCGGTCGAAGCGGCGCCATGTCCGCCCGCCATCACCGCTCAGATGATAGGAAACGATATGGTGACGGTTGGTCACCTTCATCGTCAGCTTGCGGCCATGGGGATTGGCGGGGCGGCCCCGTTCCATGCCGTATTGGTGGGTGACGAAGCGGGTCTCGTCAAACCCCAGCCCGCAATAGAGCCTGTCGTCATAGAAAAGCAGCAGCCCCGCTGTCCCGCCCGGCGCAATCTCGATATCGCACTGAAATTCATAGGCCGGGTCGCCCGCAATCAGCAGCAGCGGCGATGAATTGACCGGCGCGGTCCCCCGCCCCTTCAAGAACAATATGTTGTCTTCCACCCGTGCCCGATCTGCTTCGTCGGGCGTCGGCTTGAAGAAATTCCACTTCGCGCCGAGGTTCAACGTGGCGAAATCATCCGACAGCGCCATGCCGTGCGGCAGTGCTGGGCCACCGCGCGGCTTGGCAATGGGCTGCGACAAATCGCCGCCGGTCATGCGGAACCAGCCATCCGCCGTCCATTCGACCGGATCGAGCAGCGTTTGCCGACCCAATGTCCAAAGACCATTTTCATAGCCATGATAGACCGCCCACCAGCTTTTATCGGGCGCTTCCACTAGGCTGGCATGGCCGCGCGACCACCAGCGTTCGGCCAGGCTTTCGGTCCGGACCAGCGGATTGCCCGGATGCTGCTCCCAGGGACCATGAATGGAGCGGGATCGCGCTGCGATCACCATATGCCCGGTCGGCGGCCCCGCTGTCCCGCCCACCGCGGTCAGCATGTAAAACCACCCGCCATGGCGATGGATCTTCGGCCCTTCCGGTGAAAATCCTTCCACATCCCACGTGTCGGGGTAGCGCCAGGGATCATAGACATGCTCGACCGTGCCGACCGTGGACAGTCCGTCATCGCTCAATCTTATCCGGTCGCCGCCCGACAGGAACAGCCAGCGGCTGCCATCCTCGCCAACCACATGGCAGGGGTCGATATGGTCATGCAGCTTGAGGTCGATCGGGTCGCTCCAGGGCCCGTCGATCGTGTCGGCATGGATCACGAAGATGCTGTTGGGGGCCGCCTTCACCGGGATGTAGAGGAAATAGCGCCCGTCATGCTTTTCCAGGCTGACCGCCCATACCGACCCGATATTCTTGTGCAATGCCGCTCCGCGCGGCTGCCAGTTGATCAGGTCGCGGCTATGCCAGATCGTAACGCCGGGATAGCTGTCGAATGTGGAGAAGGTCATGTAATAATCCGCGCCATCTTTGAGGATGGCCGGATCAGGGCGATCGCCCGAAATCAGCGGATTGAGAAAGCGCCCGTCGCCCAAATCGGCAATACGCTGATTGTCGAAACCCCGTGCCCAGTCCGTCGCGGCCATGGGCGCTGTGGCAGCCTCCGCGCGGCTAAGCGCCAGCGCGCTCCCCGCCAACACACCCGTCATCGCGTCGCGCCGACTGATCGCCATAGTCTTTCCCAACCAAAAAAACCGGGCCGCCCGTGCAGAGGCGACCCGGTCATGAGCCTTACATCTTGAAGCGCGCCCCCAACTGGATGGTGCGCCCATAATGCAACTGCTCATAATTGCGATTGGCGTCGAGGTCGGTGTAGCGATCGCGATAATCGTCGGTCAGGTTGATGCCTTCCAGCGACAATTCGATCCAGTCGGTTAACTTGTAGCGCATCGACGCATCGACGTTGATCGTGCTGTTATAGCCTTCGAACACGTTACCCGTGCCGCTATTTTGGTCGATATAGCCGCTGCGATAGCTGGCCGAGACGCGCGCGCTGAACTTGGCATCTTCATAATAGATGGTGCCGTTGAACGCCCGCTTCGACAGGCCGAACAGGGTGGCATTGCGAACCGAGGACACCGTCCCACCGCCCGGCACCACGGCTGGCCCCGCCACCCTATAGTCTGCGCTGGAGTCCACGAAGGTCGCATTGGCGATGCCGCCGAAACGGGACAGGAAACCGGGCAGGAAGGTAAAGGGTGCCTGCACCGACAATTCGATACCCTTCAGGCTCGCACCGGTCCCGTTGACGATCGTGTTGATCGCCCAGCCTTCGTCCCGCTCAGGCTGCCCTGCTGCTGGAGAGCTTGGCGGGATGACGGACAGGGGAAGCCCGGTCGAGGCGAAAGTGCCGTTGATCGTCTGGCCGATCGGGAAGCTCTGAACATCCTTCTTGAATATGGCGACGGACGCGATCGACTGCGGCGCGAAATACCATTCCAACGCCAGATCATAGGCCGTCGCCCGGAACGGGCTGAGGTTGGGATTGCCGAAGCTGACCCGATAATTGAACCCATCGACCGATCCGCCCGGCGTCAAATTACCCAGCGAAGGCCGCGTCATCACGTCGGCCACCGATGCGCGCACCACGAAATCGCGATGAGGGAAGAAGGCGATGTTCATGGCGGGCAGCCAATCCTCGTAGGACCGGGACACCTCCACCGGGACCGCATTGTTCAGGCCGACCGAACTCTGGTTGGTCCGGACATAACGGATGCCCGCATTGGCCGCATATTCAAGCCCGAAAATATCGCCCTTGGCGTCGAACTGAATATAGCCGCCCTTGGTTTCCTCTACGACACTGCGGGTATTGCCCGCATCGATGGTGGGGGTGCGACCATAGAGGTTCGTAAAGTCGGTCCCCGCTGCCAGATTGGGAACCAGCCATTGCGTCGTGGTTCCCGCCGGTGCGTTCGCGCCCTTGAGCTTGAACATTTCCGCCAGCGCGGCGGTAACAGGGAATCCATAGACGGCACCTGGTCCAAATGTCCCGTTGGGCGAACAGTTGAGAGTGCCCAAAACCCGATCGACACCACCATTGCCGCAGACGACCGTATCGCGCGTGAAGCTTTCGGTATCGAACGAGAAGCGGCGATAGACTGCGCCCACCTTGATCGTGAAGCCCTCCGTCACATCCCATTCGGTCCGCAACTGTGCGGTACGGAATTTGTTGACCGTCGAAGATGGGCGATCACGAATTTCCGACAATTGGAAATTGGCGGGATCGGTCACGCTGGTTCCGAACGTCAGCACGGGGCGCTTCATATTGCTATAGTCATAGCTATAGCCCTGCGCATCGCGATCGTCGAACACCAAAGTCGTCTCGACCGGGATCGAGGCATCCGATTTGGAGAAGCCGCCCAGCAGCGTGAAGCGGAAGCTGTCGCTGACATCCTGGTCCCAGGTCGCACCCAGCTGGTAGAATTTCGTTTGCGACTTCCGCAGATAATGTTCGGTCCGCACCCAGGCGTCGTTCAGCGTCGCCGACACCAGGTTATTATTGCTGTCATAGACCGGGTTCACGACGTCGATCGATCGTTCGTTCGACCGAAGCAGCACTTCGCCCCACTTCTCTTCGCGGGTTTCACGGAAGCGGGAGAACAGACCGTCGATCGACACTTTGGTTGCATCCGACGGTGCCCACTGGATCGAACCGGTAATACCCAAACGCTCGCGCTCCTGCGCGATTTCGCCATAGCGGGGGATGCGTGGATGGAAAGCGAGCGCGGCTTCATCGCAACCGGCGCTGGGCAGATAGGTGCCGCCGCTATTGGGTTGCGTGAAGCATGGCGTGCCGTCGACGCTGTCGAAACGGGCCTGCGACCAGCGCACGGTATTATTGCCCATCTGAAGCGTGTCGAGCTTGGAATAGGCGGCCGACAGCGCTACGCCCCACCGACCGTCCGGCGATTTCCAAGACATCAGGCCCGCCAGACGCGGCCCCCATTTCTTGGACAGGTCGTTGTAGGAAGCGGTCGCCGACCCGACGAAGGTGAAGCCATCCTTGCCCGCCAGCGGATTGCCGGTGTTCAAATCGACTACCGCGCCGAGCGAACCCTCGTCGAGCGATGCCTCGGCGGTCTTGTGGACGACCAGCGAGCTAAAAAGTTCGGACGCGAACACGTTGAAATCGAAGGCACGGTCTCGGTTGGCACTGGCTCCATCGGTCGATGTCGCCACGGTTTCCATCCCGTTCACGCGGACACGAGTAAACTGCGCGCCCAACCCGCGCACGGTGATCGCGCGTCCTTCGCCACCGTCACGCTGGATCGAAATGCCGGGGATGCGCTGGAGCGATTCCGCCAGATTCTGGTCAGGGAATTTGGCGATATCTTCCGCCACGATCGCATCCACCGAACCGACCGACTGCCGTTTCAGGTTGATCGCCGCGCCCAGGGATTCGCGAAAGCCGGTGACGACGATGTCCGCCACTTCTTCGTCCGCCGCCGTTTGTGCCGCGCCATCTTGTGCCAGCGCGCCGCCCGGCATCGCCAACATCATGGCCGCGATGGAAGATCCCGCCAGCCACAAACGCGCTTCGCGCCTGTTCCGGCTTTGATTGTCGCCCTTTAGCATCGTCACCTTGTCGCTCCTTCCCTGTTTCGGCCGTCATCCACGGGTGGCGGGACGGCCCTGATTCGTCGGGGGCGAGAGCAGGCGCGACGGGGCCGCTATCCTCTCCCACCCATGCGCCGCCAGCTTTTGCTGATCCGTTGGCGTCATTGGAAACCGGTGTCATAAATGCGCGTCGTGTTTCCGCCTGTCAATATCCTGTGGCAATTTATGTCGTCACCAATGCCTTTTATCCCCCGCTCCTGATTAAGCTTGGGTCTAGGCGAAAGTTTTATGCGTCCAATACTTGCCGAATTCGGTGCGTCTGGTCGCTAGGCACCGCCGACCAGGGGCATCCATCGCTACTACCGCTCAACAAGCCATCTTTTTCAGACACCGGTGTCAAACGACGGTTGATCATGCCGCCCGGCGGTGGCACACCAGGGATGAGAGGAGACTGATAACCATGCCGACACTCAACCGGTCCCGCCCCCAATGGATGTTGTTGGGCCTGGCCCTGGCCCAACTCATGGCAAGCCAGTCCGCCAGCGCCCAACCCGGCCCACAAACCGCCCCCGCAAGCCAGTCCGCCACCGCCTTTCCGGGCGCGGTAGGATGGGCTGCGACAACGCCGGGGGGACGTGGCGGCCGCATCTTGCGCGTCACCACCCTGGCCGCTGACGGCCCTGGCAGTTTCAAGGCGGCGTTAGAAGCCAAAGGTCCGCGAATCATCGTGTTCGAAGTGGGCGGCATCATCGACATGGGCCGCCAGACGCTCAAGATCACCGAGCCCTTCGTCACCATCGCCGGTCAAACCGCCCCTTCGCCGGGCATCACCCTCATCAAGACAGGTATCGACATCGCGACCCATGATGTCGTCGTCCGCCACATTCGCATCCGTACCGGTGTGGATGGGCAACCCAAATTAAGCGGTTGGGAAGCCGACTCTCTTTCCACCGTTGCGGCGCATCATGTCGTGATCGACCATTGCAGCTTCACCTGGGCGATCGACGAGAACATGTCCGCCTCTGGCCCTCGCTTCACAGGCAACACACCCGAAGACTGGCGCAAGGGAACCAGCCACGCGATCACATTTTCCTATAATATCTCGGCCGAAGGCCTTGCCGACGCCAGCCACCCCAAGGGCGAACATAGCAAGGGGACGCTGATTCACGACAATGCCAGCCAGATCCTGATCTATCGGAACCTTTATGCCCATAATGTCGAGCGCAACCCGCTGGTCAAGGGCGGTGGCCAGGTCGCCATGGTCAACAATATTCTCTATAATCCGGGTGAGCGGGCGGTTCATTACAACCTCATGGCGCTCGAATGGGGCGACCACCCCTATCAGACGGGCAAGATCGCCGCAGTCGGCAATGTCCTGCGCGGGGGTGTATCAACCGCCCCAGGCCTACCCTTTCTGACATTGGGCGGCGATGGCGACCTGGACTATCATGGCAAGGATAACCTCGCCGTCGATCGCTTCGGCGTCGCTCTTCCCATGTACGGCCGCTATGGCGAAACTCGCGCCAAGCTGAACGAAGTCGCGACCCCGCCGATCTGGTGGCCCGGCACCCAGGTTCTGCCCGTGCGCGACGTCGAAACCCATGTGCTGGATCAGGCCGGTGCCCGTCCTTGGGATCGCGACGCTGACGATTTGCGTGTCCTCTTCTTCGTTGCGGAAGGTCGCGGCACCATCATCGACGATGAACGCGAAGTCGGCGGCTACCCCAAAATGGCGCAAACCCGCGCGCCATTTGTAGAAGCCGACTGGAATCTCGACACGATGGAACCGAAGTCGGGGCGGTATCCTGGCCAGACCGAGGACGTCGCTGAACATCTCTCGGATCGTGACAAGATGATGCGCCAGAGCGAAGCGTCGGCCAGTCGCCGATGACCCCTCTTCTCCCCCTGCTCCTTGCCGCAGCGCCGCCCATGGTCGTCATCGACGAACAAAGCGTGCGCGTCGAAGAACCTCCGCCCCATGGCGCGATTGGGGCCAGCACGGCCTACCGGATCAGCGACATCGTCCCCCAGCCTCGCACCATGGAGTTCCGCAAGCGCATCCTCCATGTCGGGGCCGCCATCGGCCTTCACCCGATAGCCCATGATGAAGTCTATTATGTCCTGTCCGGCACGGGCGACGTGACGTCGGACGGCAAGACCCAGACCCTGACACCCGGCATGGCCGCCTATCTCTACGACGGCGCGGTCGTCGGCATCCGGCAGACCGGAGAAGAGCCTTTGGCCCTGATCATCAGCTATCCGGTCAAGCCCCATGCCGACGGTAAAGCGAGGTAGGCCTGCCAACAAAATATGCTGAGCATATGTATCGAGGCTCACATTCCCGGCTGGATATAGGGTGCGCGCGCAAATAATTCGCGCTCCCAACCGCGCGGATCATCCTCCACGCGGCTCACCCGATCGAATATCATCGTCGCGCGCCGGTCGAGCCGATATTGCGGCCAATCGGCACGTCCCGTCCGCGCGAATTCCACGAAGCGCGCCATCATCGCTGCACCAGCCGCCCGCGCGCCCGCACCTATGCCGGTAAAAGACCCCGGCGCCTCCAGCGTCCCGAAGGCCAGCGCAATATCCATCGTGTGCGGTGCCCCCCGCCGGGGCTGCGTCGGCGATTGGAAGTCCACCTGATAGACCCAGGTCGGTGCATCCGCGCGCGCCCGCGCCTCCGCTTCGATGACTTGCCCCGGCCAGCTACGGCCCGCCGTGGTCCCGGCATAGAAGATCTGCTCGGCCGACCAATCGGGAAAACGCGCGCGATACTGATCCACGATCCATTCGGGCAACAGATCGATCCGCAATTCGCCAGCCATCCGCTCCGCCAAATTGCTCCAGTCCAGCCCCCGGACCAAAGGCCCATCAGGATCGATAAAGGCCCGCGTCTCATCCAATGTATTGCCGAGCATCATCGGGATCGCGTTGCCCTGCGGCGCGGCGTCGGGCCAGAAGGGATGCCGCTTCAGCCAGCGCATATCCAGCACTGGCCCCATATAGACGCCGCCGCCCAATATCGGATCAGTGGCCGCCAACCCTTCGATCAACCGTTCGACCGGCATGGTCAGCAAGGGTTCGAGCGCATCGGGCTTTACCCCCAAATGATCCAAATAAGCCGTCGTCCGTCGCGACGCATTGATCGGGCCGCTCGCCGTCACCTGCTGCCCGCTCATCGTGATCGCCCGGTGGAAGAGGCCTTTGGCGGCAGGCATTGCCATCATCGTCGCGATCTTCGCCCCACCGCCGGACTGGCCGAACACAGTCACATTGGCGGGATCGCCACCAAATGCCGCGATATTGTCCCTTACCCAGCGTAGCGCCAGCATCAGGTCCAACTGCCCCACATTGCCACTATCGGCAAACCTCGAATCCAACCGGGCAAGATAGAGATAGCCCAACGCATTGAGCCGATGATTGACCGTGACCACGACCACATCGCCAGCCGCTGCCAGATGCCGCCCGTCATTCAGCGGATCGACCACGCTGCCATTGGCATAGGCGCCGCCATGGATATACAGCATCACCGGACGCTTCGCTTGTCGCTCCAGCCCCGGCGTCCAGATATTGAGGAACAGGCAATCCTCGCTGGTCGCCTCCTGCTTGGCTCGCTGCGGACAGGACGGCTCAAACCGCACGGCATCGACAATAGCGGACCAGGCTTGCGGTGCGACTGGCGCGCGAAAGCGCCGCGACCGTGTATCCTGACCATAGCGAATGCCACGAAACACCTGCAGCCCGCCTTCGCGCAAACCCCGAATGCGCCCTTGTCGCGTCGAAACAACCGGGTCGCGTTGCGCGGCCACGGCAGGACTCGTACCCAGGATCAGGGCTGAGCCCACGAAAGCACGCCTGTCGATATGGGGCATCCATCCTCCTGTCTGTGGGTTGGGAGGGTTATCCCTCCTCTGTTCGATCGTCCGTTCGCCCTGAGCCTGTCGAAGGGCGTTGCTTCGCGCAGGTCAGGCGCCTCAGCGCGCGAGCCATCCCCCATCGACCGCAAGCGTATGCCCGTGGATATAGCCTGCTGCTCTCGACGCGAGGAACACGGCCGCCCCGCCAATGTCGGACGGATCACCCCAGCGGCCTGCCGGGATACGTTCCTGGATCTGGCGATTTCGGGTCTCGTCGGCCTGCAGCGCGGCGGTGTTGTTGGTGGCGATATAGCCCGGCGCGATGGCGTTGACGTTGACACCCTTGGCCGCCCATTCATTGGCCAGCAGCTTGGTCAAGCCAGCCACGCCGCTCTTGGACGCGGTATAGCTCGGCACGCGGATGCCGCCCTGGAAGGACAACAATGAGGCGATGTTGATGATCTTGCCCGCGCCCTGGCCGATCATATGGCGACCCGCCGCCTGACACAGGAAGAACAGCACTTTGAGATTGGTGTCGATCACGGCGTCCCAATCCGCCTCGGTAAAGTCCACGCTGTCGGCGCGGCGGATGATCCCGGCATTGTTGACGAGGATGTCGAGGCCACCGAGCTTTTCCAGCGTCTCGTCCACCACGCGCTGGACCGGCGCGATGGTCGACAGGTCGGCGGAGATGATCTCCGCCTTACGCCCCAGCGCGCGGACCTTGTCGACGGTTTCCTGCGCCGGGGTGCGGCCGACTGCGGCAATATCCGCACCGGCCGCCGCCAGCGACAGGGCGATCGCTTGGCCAATACCGGTATTCGCGCCAGTGACGATGGCCACTTGGCCGCTAAGATCGAAGGGGTTGGTCATGGACTTTTACTCCACGTCATCCCCGCGCAGGCGGGGATCCATCTCCCAAGCGTCGTTTCAGATGCAAGGCTGGGAGATGGGTTCCCGCTTTCGCGGGAATGACGCCAATAGGGTTCAGGCGAGTTGGCAGATGTCCAGCATGTTCATGTCGGTATAATCCTGATTCTCGCCCGCCATCGCCCAGATGAAGGCATAGGCCTTGGTGCCCGACCCCATATGCACCGACCAGGGCGG
>MIAK01000060.1:0-3391 GCA_001829085.1 Sphingomonadales bacterium RIFCSPLOWO2_12_FULL_63_15
TCGACCCCGATATGGACCTTGTAGCCATAATGCGTGCCCTGCTGCCTTTGCGCGCGGTCAGCGCCGCATCGCCATCCACCGCCTCGCACAACGCCTTAAACTGCGCCATCATCGCATCCCACCCAGGATGAAAGCCCATCTCCAGATGCCGGGCCTTGGCCTCTGCATCCCAATGGCGCGCCGTTGCTGTAAAGCGCGTACCCTCGCCCTCCGGCGCGAAGGACCAGATCGCGGTCAGGAACGGCGTCTGCGGCACCCAGCCGACCGCATAGGCATCGGTCGTGACGATCCGCTCGTGCGGCACGACCTCCAGGAAAACGCCCTCCATCGGCCCGCTATCCGCGCCGTCCGGCCCGAACATCCGCACCGCGCTGCGTCCGCCGGGGCGCATATCCTCCTCGATCACCTCGGCGCGCCAGGGTTCGGGGCAGAACCATTCGCCCTTGCGATCGCGCCACACCTGCCAGCATGTCACGGGCGGTGCGGCGATATGGCAGGGCACGGACAACTCATGGATATCCTCACTCATGACTCTTCCCCCGCGCGCATCCCCACCAGCGCGAACATCGCCCCCTGCGGGTCGAGCGCCTGGATGATCCAGCCACCGCCCGGCACGGCCATCGGCCCGTTCAGCACGGTGCCGCCCCCTGCCGTCACCCGCGCGACCGCCGCGTCGATATCGCCGACGATGAAGTAGAACAGCCACAGCGGCACCGGCATTTCCTTGGGGCGCGGCATGATGCCCCCGCTCATGCTCTGGAAATCGCTGCCCCCGGTCTGCGAAACGAGCTGATACAGCCCCATCTCGCCCATATCCATGGCCTCGCCCTTGGTCCAACCGAACGCCCCGGTGTAGAAATCCAGGTCGGCATCGAAATCGCTGCTGTAGAGTTCGTGCCAGCCGACATGCCCCATCGCCATCGGCGGCACCGGGTCCATCTCGTCGGGGCTGGAGCCCTTGAGCAGCATGAAGGTCGCGCCGCCCGGATCGGCCATCACCGCGAACCGGCCGACGCCCGGAATATCCTCCGCCTCGCGTTGCACCCGTCCGCCCGCTGCCACCAGCCGCGCCGCGTCGGCATCGACATCGCCCGACCCGACATAGCCGCCCCACCAGGGCAGCATCCCGCAATCCTGCGCCTCGGCCGGGATCGCCATCACGCCACCCACCGACCCGGTGCTGCCCGACACCACCATATAGGGTTCATCGCCCGGCGCATCGCCAAAGGGCTGCGCCGTCCAGCCGACCACATCGCCGTAAAAAGCCAGCGCCGCCTGCGGATCGCTGGTCATCAGTTCATACCAGAAAAACTGCCCGTTCATGTCGGCCATCGCGTCTCTCCCTCCGGTCGTCGGCGATTCCGGTCCGACTCGCCGCCTTGCACAAGATGCCCGCGATGATTATATTAAGCAACTGCATAGTTAGAAAAGATAACCAATGGTCACAGCCAGCCGGAAAAGAGCCTATCAGGACGGATGCGCCGTCGCCCATGCGCTGGACATCATCGGGGATCGCTGGGCGCTCCCCATCATGCGCGAATTGATGCTCGGCCCCAAGCGTTTCACCGACTTGCGCGCCGGGCTGCCCGGAATCAGCGCCAATGTGCTGACGCAAAGGCTGGACGAACTGGAGGCGCAGAGCATCGTGATCCGTCGCCGCCTGCCTCCACCCGCCGCCAGCCAGATTTACGACCTCACCGACTGGGGCCGCGAGTCGGAAATCCTGTTCCGGGTGCTGGGCCGCTGGGCCTGCCGCTCCCCGACGATTCAACCAGGCAAGCCGATGAGCCAGGTGTCGGTGATCCTGTCGCTGCGCACCATGATCGACCGCAGCGCCATCGGCGACATGGACGCGACCATCGGCCTGCACCTTGGCGAAGAGCAATTCCGCGCCACGCTGCGCCACGGCGACTTCACCATCGACCGGGGCGAAGCGGCCGGGGCGGACGTCATCCTGTCCGGCGACCCGAATGCGCTGGTCGCGGTCATCTATGGCGGCGCGTCCTTTGCGGACGTGGCCCTCACGATCGAGGGCGACCAGGCGCTGGCCGACCGCTTCGTCCGCCTCTTCCCCCTGCCGCCCAAGGCACCCTCGACCGTCGCGGATCCGTCCTAGCCGTTGAGCATCGCGAACACCTGATCGAATTCACCGCGCTGGGTCGCCTCGCTCAGAAATTTCACCCGCTCGACATGGATCTCCGCCGGGGTCGGCTGTTGCCGCAACAACGCCATGGTCTCGGCAATATAGTCCGCCAGCGGCATCATCTGGTCATTTTCGGCATGGCCCGGCATCAGGTCGGTCTGCACGCCCGGCGGCACGATCTCGATCAGCTCGACGCTCGTCCCCGCCAATTGCGCGCGCATCGCCAGCGACCAGCTATGGATCGCCGCCTTGGTCGCGCTATAGGTCGGCGTCGCCGCCAGCGGCACGAAGGCCAGCCCCGACGATACGGTGATCAGGCTCGCCGCCGCCTGCGCCCGCAGATGCGGCAACAGCGCATGGCTCAGCCGGATCGGCCCCAGCAAATTGGTCGCCACCGTCGTCTCGGCGACGGTAAGATCAATGCCCTCCTCCGCGATCATCACGCCCGCGTTCAGCACCACGGCATTGAGCGCCGGGAAATCCGCGATCAACTTGTCCGCAAAGGCGGTGATCGCGGCGGCATCCTCCATGTCGAGCGTCATCGCCGCCATGCCGGGATGCGCGGCCACCACCGCATCCAGCGCCGCCTGCCGCCGCCCCGCGATGATCACCTGATTGCCCGCCTCATGAAATTCATGCGCCAGCGCCGCGCCGATGCCCGATCCGCCGCCGGTGATGAGGATGGTCTTGCCTGTCGTCTGCATGGTCACTCCTTGTCTTAATGGGTTGACCGCCATCCTATCGCCATGCTCTCTTTTGGAAAGAAGGCACCACAAAGTGCTATACGCACCACAGGGTAAGAAATGGAAAATTCAGGCCACCCGCTCCCCCGCGCCAACGATAATTTTTCGGAGGACGCCGCCCCCATCGACCCCCGCGTCGAGCGACTCGTCAACGAGCTGATCGGCCGCGTCGCCGACAAATGGACGCTGCTGGTGCTGGAACTGCTGGAGGAAAGAGGCACGCTCCGCTTCACCCAGATCGCGCGCCAGGTCGAAGGGATCAGCCAGAAGATGCTGACCCAAACCCTGCGGCAGATGGAGCGGGATGGCCTCGCCACCCGCACCGTCCATCCGGTCGTGCCGCCGCATGTCGATTATGCGCTGACCCCGCTCGGCAACAGCCTGAGCGCCGCCTTTTGCGGCGTGTGGACCTGGGCCGAAACCCACCTCGCCACGGTGGAAGCCGCGCGCGCCCGGTTCGACACGCGCGACTGAACCCCTATTCCTGATTGGCGGGCAGCGGCTG
>MIAK01000060.1:3451-101530 GCA_001829085.1 Sphingomonadales bacterium RIFCSPLOWO2_12_FULL_63_15
AACCGGCGGTTTCGCGGGCGCATCGGGCGGCGGCGGCAGATTCTGCTGTATCGCGCTTGTGATGCTCGGCGAAAAGCCCTGCGGTGGCGCTTCACCCGGCGGCACGGGCGGCGGCGGCAGCGGCGTTGGCGACACGACCACGGTCACGCTCGCGCCGAACCGCGACTGCCATTCGGCCAGCCGCCGCAGATAATCGGCATAGGCGGCATAGAAATCCTGAAACGGCTTTTCCAGCTCCGCCAGCGCTTCGGGCGCATAGTCCAGCAGCGCGCTCGATGGCATCGCCAGCAGTTTGGCTCCCACGCGCTCAGCCACCGGGCAAAAGCTCTTGGTCACGGGCGGTAGCGAAAAGAAATTATAGACGACCGTATTCAACCGCTCGCGCGCGGATAATCCGGGGCGGCCATAAGCCACCGTATAATTGCGATCGACCGCTTCATTGGCCTTCGTCAACAGCGGCCCGTGAACATGCAGCAACCGGTTATATTGCAAGCGCGGCAGATCGGCGGCGCTGCGGCACGACAGCGCAGCGACATTCAACGCCATCCGCACATGCCACAGCGCCGTATTGGACGTGACCTTGCGATTGGGGGTCAGATATTGGCCATCCTCCATTTCGGGGATGCTCATATTTTCGACCGCCCCCATGGGCGGCCGCGGCATCATCGTTTCCACCACGGGCGGCGGCGGCGTGGGTGGCGGCGGCTTCACCGGGGTCGAACAGGCGGCCAGGACCGCCAGCGACACGAGGGATAGACGGCCGGAACGGCGCATGGGCAACATCAAATTCTCCGCTGGGACTGCGCCTCGGTCATGCCGGGCATTTGCCTCGGAGGAAATATGCCAGATGTTCCGTTCGTCGCAAGCCTTCAGGCGGCTCGCCGCTCCAGTGCGTCTGTGGCCTGCGCCATCAGCTGCGCGATGATGTCGGCGACCGGCTCTTCCTTGGTCACCATGCCGACCGACTGGCCCGCCATCAGCGACCCGCCCTCGACATCGCCGTCGACCACCGCGCGGCGCAACGCCCCCGCCCAATAATGTTCGATCTGCAACTGCGCTTCCATCATGTCGACCGTGCCTTCATCGAGCATATTGGCGACTTCGCGCTGCTTGATGGTGAAATTCTCCATCCCGGCATTTTTGAGCGAGCGCACCGGAATGACCGGCAGGCGCGGGTCGATCTGCACGCTGGCAATCGCGTCGCGCGCCGATGCGCGGAAAAAGGCCTTCTTGAAATTGGGATGGGCGATGCTCTCGGTCGCGCAGGCAAAGCGCGTGCCCAACTGCACCCCTGCCGCGCCCATCTCCAGATAAGCGGCGATCGCCTCGCCCCGGCCGATCCCGCCCGCGACGAACACCGGCACTTGGTCGGCCATGTCCGGCAATATTTCCTGCGCCAGCACACTCGTTGATACCGGGCCGATATGCCCGCCTGCTTCCATGCCCTCGACCACCAATGCATCGACGCCCGACCGCACCAGCTTCTTCGCCAGGCTCAGCGCGGGGGCAAAGCAAATGAGCTTCGCGCCCTTACCCTTGATCGCCTCGATGCTCCCCTTAGGCGGCAGGCCACCGGCCAGCACGACATGGGTGACATCATGCTTGGCGCATATGTCGATCAGGTCGAACAATTGCGGATGCATGGTGATCAGGTTGACGCCGAACGGCTTGGACGTCAGCGCCTTGGTCGCCGCAATCTCCCGGTCGAGCAGTTCCGGCGTCATCGCCCCGCACGCGATCACCCCGAAAGCCCCGGCATTGGAAATCGCCGCCACCAGGTTCCGCTCCGAAACCCAGCTCATCGCCCCACACAGGATCGCACTCTCGCACCCCAGAAAGTCGGTGCCACGGGCCATGAGGGAAGCGAGCTTGGCGTTGGTCATAAAGTCTTTCCTGCTGTCTCTTTTTCCCCGTCATCCCCGCGAAGGCGGGGACCCATCTCCCAGCCTTGCGGCGGGGGATGGGGCTGGAGATGGATTCCCGCCTTCGCGGGAATGACGATCGAAGTAAAGAGCAACGCTGACTAAGTGGATGCCTGGCCCCGCCGAGGCAACACGTCCATCAGGCCGCGCGGCTTGATCGATATTTGGCTCAGGCCGGAGCGAAAATGGTGCCTTTTGAGAACCGGCGCGCAGCGTGCTAAAAGCACGTGAGCACCGGAAGCGCAGAAAGGTGCCATTTGCAGCCCGGCATCAGCCAAATAGCGGTCAAGCCGCCGGCGCGTCCAGCCCATAGGCCGTATGCAGCACCCGCACCGCCAACTCCGTCTCATCCTCATCGATCAACACCGACACCTTGATCTCGCTCGTCGAAATCGCCTCGATATTGATGCCGCGCTCGGCCAGCGTCTTGAACATCGTCGCGGCGACGCCCGCATGGCTGCGCATGCCGACACCCACGACGCTGATCTTGGCGACTTCGGTATCGGTGATGATCCGGCGGAAACCGATCACATCCTTGTTCGCCTCCAAAATGTCCACGCTGCGCGCCAAATCCGCGCGCGGCACGGTGAAGGTCACGTCGGTTTCCTCGGTATCCTTCGAATCATTCTGGATGATCATGTCGACATTGATCGCGGCGTCGGCCAGCGGGGTGAAGATGCTGGCGACCGCGCCCGGCTTGTCGGGCACGCGCGTCACGATGATCTTCGCCTCATTCTTGTCATGGGCGATGCCGGTGATAAGCTGACGTTCCATCTTATTTTCCTTGCGCTTGGCTTCCAGTTCCTCGTCGCTGACGATCAGCGTGCCGGGCAGGTCGGTCTGGGTGGGATCATCGAAGGAGGACAGCACCTGCACGACCACACCTTCCTTCATGGCGAGGCCGACCGAGCGGGTTTGCAACACCTTGGCCCCAACCGACGCCAGCTCCAGCATTTCCTCATAGGTGACGAGGTCGAGCTTGCGCGCGCGCGCCACGATGCGCGGATCAGTGGTGTAGACGCCATCCACGTCGGTATAAATGTCGCAGCGATCGGCCTTGATCGCGGCCGCCACCGCGACCGCCGACGTGTCCGACCCGCCCCGGCCCAGCGTCGAGACGCGGCCGTCCGCCATCATCCCCTGAAAACCGGGAATCACCGCGACCTGGCCCGCGCCCATAGCAGCGAGCAGCGCGCCGGTGTCGATACTGTCCACCCGCGCCTTGGCATGGGCTTCCACCGTCTTGATCGGCAATTGCCAGCCAAGCCAGCTGCGCGCGTCCACGCCCATGGCTTTGAGCGTCATCGCCAGCAGCCCGCTGGTGATCTGCTCGCCCGCCGCGACCACGACATCATATTCGGCCGGGTCATAGAGGGCCGAGGCTTCCTTGCAGAAGCCGACCAGTCGGTCCGTCTCGCCCGCCATCGCCGACACGACCACTGCGACCTCATGCCCCTGCGCCACGACATGTTTTACCCGCGCGGCCACGTTGCGAATTCGCTCCATCCCCGCCATGGAGGTGCCGCCGAATTTCATCACGATGCGCGCCATTTGCTTGTCGAACCTGCTAGTTGGTGAGTAAGAAAATGTCCCAGAAGGGCGAAACGGCGCTTCTTTAGCAGCGGATACGGATATGGCAAGCAACGCAACGGCAACGATCGACCCCAAGGAAGCCGCCCATTTCGGGGCAATGGCCGCCGATTGGTGGGATCCCAACGGGTCCAGCGCGATGCTGCATAAGCTCAACCCCGTGCGCCTGACCTATATCCGCGCCGCGATCGACACCCATTGGCCGACAAACGCCCAATCCTTCCAACCGCTTGCCGGCAAGCGCGCGCTTGATGTCGGCTGCGGCGCCGGGTTGCTCACCGAACCGCTCGCCCGCCTAGGCGCGACCGTCACCGGCCTCGACGCCGCGCCCGAAAATATCGCCGCCGCCACCGCCCATGCCGCGAGTCAGGGTCTGACGATCGATTATCGCGCGACCCCGGTCGAAGAGGTGGCCGATGGCAACTATGATCTCGTCACCTCGATGGAAGTGATCGAGCATGTCGCCGACCCCGCCGCCTTCGTCGCCGCGCTCGCTGCCAAGCTCGCCCCCGAAGGACTCATGATCCTCTCCACCCCCAACCGCACGCCCCTCTCGCGCATCGCCATGATCACCATCGGCGAAAGCATCGGCGGCATCCCCAAGGGCACGCACGACTGGGGCAAATTCCTGACGCCCGAAGAACTCACCGCCCTGCTCGACGCCGCAGGCCTCGACGTCATCGACAGCAGCGGCCTAGCCTTCGACCCCGCGCGCGGCTTCACTTTGTCAGCGAACAAGGCGATCAACTATCTGCTGACCGCCCGGCACCGCCCGGCCTGATCGGCCACAGCCCCACCGCCTCGGCCCGCGCCACCAGCGTGCGCGCCTGCTCGACATGCATCGTCTCGATCATGCGCCCCTCGAAGCGTTCCGCCCCGCCGGTCGCAGCCGCGATCAGCCGCCGCGCGTCGGCCAGCGCCTGCGCATCCGGCCCGAACACGCCGTTCGCCACCGCCACTTGGCCCGGATGGATCAGCGTCTTGCCATCAAAGCCCAGCGCATGGCCCGCCGCACATTCCGCCTCCATCCCCGCCAGATCGTCCAGCCGGTTATACACCCCGTCGAACACCGCAATCCCCGCCGCCCGCGCCGCCAGCACCACCGACTGCATGGCCAGGCTCAGCCCCTCGCGCCCCGCGCCCGCCGGTATGCCCAAATCCCGCCGCAGGTCATTATTCCCCATGAACAGCCCGGCGCAGCCCTCCGCCGCCGCAATCTCCACCGCCGCCAGCACCCCGCGCGCGCTTTCGATCATCGCGATCACCGGCTTCTGGCTCACGCTATAGACATCGCGCACCTGCCGCCCGCTCTCCACCTTGGGCAGCACGACATAGTCGGCCGCCGCCGCCTTCATCGCCACCATCTCCATCCCGTGCCACGGCGTCCCCGCCACATTGATCCGCACCGCCGCAAGTCGCTCGCCAAACCCCTCGGCCAGCGCCGCGACCGCCGCCTCGCGCGCAGTCTCCTTGGCGTCGTCGGTCACCGCATCCTCCAGGTCCAATATCACCATGTCGCACGGCAATGTCCGCGCCTTGGCGATGGCGCGCGCATTGGACGCGGGCAGGAACAACAGCGAACGGGCGTGACGCAGCAACATGGGACTCTCCTCGGTTTGCCTTCCCCCGTTAACAAATAAGGCGCATAGTCCAACCCTGTTTCGGGAGACCATGATGCTGACCACCTTCGCGCTCACGCTTACGGGCCTCGTGCTCTTCTACCTCGCGGTCAGCGTGAAGGTGGTGCGGCAGGGCTATCAATATACGATCGAGCGCTTCGGTCGCTTCACCGAAGTCGCCAAGCCCGGCCTCAATTTCTACCCCGCCTTCTTCTATGCCGTGGGTCGCAAGATCAACATGATGGAGCAGGTCGTCGACATTCCGGGGCAGGAGATCATCACCAAGGATAATGCCATGGTGTCGGTCGACGGCGTGGTCTTCTTTCAGGTGCTGGATGCCGCCAAGGCCGCCTATGAAGTCTCCGAGCTTTATGTGGCGATCATGCAGCTTGCCACCACCAACCTGCGCACCGTGATGGGCTCGATGGACCTCGACGAAACCCTGTCCAAACGCGACGAGATCAACGCCCGTCTGTTGTCCGTGGTCGATCAGGCGACCAACGCCTGGGGCATCAAGATCACCCGCGTCGAACTCAAGGACATCCGCCCGCCCGCCGACATCGTCAGCGCCATGGGCCGCCAGATGAAGGCCGAACGCGAAAAGCGCGCCAACATATTGGATGCCGAAGGCGCCCGCGCCGCCGAAATCCTGCGCGCCGAAGGCGAGAAGCAGGGCCAGATCCTGCAAGCCGAAGGCCGCCGCGAAGCCGCCTTCCGCGACGCCGAAGCCCGCGAACGCGAAGCCGAAGCCGAAGCCCGCGCCACCCAGATGGTCTCCGACGCGATCAGCGCCGGCAACCCGCAGGCGCTCAACTACTTCATCGCCCAAAAATATACCGAAGCCGTCAGCCAGTTCGCCACCAGCCCCAACGCCAAGACCATCCTCTTCCCGGTCGAAGCCACCCAGCTGATCGGCACGCTAGGCGGCATCGGCGCGCTGGCCAAAGCCGCCCTCGGCGAAGACGGCACCCCCACGCCCACCCCACCACCCCCCAGACGCGGCCCCTTCGGCCAAAGCCAGGGGTGAGGGAGGATGAAGGCGCGGCTCTCCCTGCTAGGTTTGAGCGAGGCCCGTGACCCGCTTGAAGGATCGGAGTGGGCAAGCGACACTATTAGCCCCTCCCCTTCAGGTTCAAGCGAGGCCCGTGACTCGCTTGAAGGGTTGGGGTGGGGGCGCGGCTATACTAGCCCCTCCCCTTCAGGGGAGGGGTTGGGGTGGGGGCCATCCTCCAGGTCCAGCACCCGCGACACGCCCCCACCTCCGTTCGTTTCGAGCCCTTCGACTGCCAGCCTGCGGCAGGCGCTCAGGATAAACTACGTCGAGAAACCTGTGCGGTGCGTTTCTCGACTGCGCTCGAAACGAACGGCGTCTTTACCCCACCCCCCGTCATCCCCGCGAAGGCGGGGACCCATCTCCCACCCCCTCCCCCGGCACAGCGTAGCGATGATCAACAGGACCCCCACCCCATGACCCTGCTCAGCCTGCTCGAAGATCATTGGGCCTGGCTGGTATTGGCCGCGCTGCTGGGCATTGCCGAAGTGCTGATCCCCGGCGTCTTCCTCATCTGGATCTCGATCGCCGCGGCCATCACCGGCCTCGTCGCACTCGCCCTCCCCATCGGCCTCCCCCTGCAACTCCTCCTCTTCGCAAGCCTCAGCATCGCGGCGGTCTATGCCGGCCGCCGCTGGTACGCCGACCACCCCGTCGCCTCCACCGACCCCCTCCTAAACGACCGCACCGCCCGCCTGATCGGCCAGACAGTGACCGTGGTGGAAGCGATCACCGGCGGCGAAGGCCGGGTAAAAGTCGGCGACAGCGTGTGGAGCGCGGTGGGCGCTGACGCGGAAGTGGGCGCACGGGTGCGCGTGGTGGGGGCAGAGGGGACGGTGTTAAGGGTGGAGGCGGACTAAGGCACGCGAACCCCACCCAGTTTCTGTCCCTCCAACTATTGGTCACCCGACATGAAGGGTGTTTGCCTTTCGGGCAAAGCGTCAATTGAGGAAGGAATACCGCGGTGGGATTGCAGCTTCGGCAAACTCAATAATTCGATGGTTGATTCGGCCACCCACTTCGGCGGTCACTGCCTCAAAAGGAAGCGAGTTGATCTCGTTCATTGCTTCCCCATAGGCGCTCAGAAGCGATGTACTCGCATCCGCCGGCGGAGGGTCTATGGCCAATAGAACAGACTTATCGCCAATCTTCCCGCGATCTAGAAGATACGAAAGACGGCGTTTCCACATCGTGCCATGGTCAAACACAGCTAAGGGCGTCTTCTGCGTAAACACCATGGGCTGAATAGCATTCAGCTCTCCATTTCTATGGGCGAGCGGGAATGTTACGGGAACAACTTCATCCGCCACACGAATCGCGCGGAAACCCTTGATGCCGTTGGCGATCAGTTCATGTCGAATATCTTTGATGAGGTCTAAATCATGAGCTTCTTGGCGCTGTCGCTCGATCAGCCTGGTAAAAAGCGTATCGACAACATCGCCAACGTAATCCTTGGATAACAGAGTCCGGACATCACTGAAGACAATTGAAGACTCATGCCTGCGTGTCAGATGGGAAAATGCCCTTTCAGGCTCCCAGTTTGTCCAGAATCCGTTCCCCGCAGTAAGGGAGGCCAATTCCAAGCGCAAATGTTCAATAGCTGCGCCATAGGCGCGGTAAGCGTCCTCCCCAAAAAACTCCCGAAGTCGTCTGAAGCGTCGGCGAGCCAGCCGAAACTGAAGAATCTTGTTTTGGGTATCCAGAGCGACGATGCCAATGTTTGCAAACTCACCCAAATCCGCAAAAGGTAGGAATCGGATTATGGAATATTGATAGATAGCGCTCATCCGAGTTCAGCCCAAAATTCAGGTGTAACATACCTATCTAGCATGGCGGCGGCCGCAGCTGTAAAGTCCGGCTGGTCTGCCACCCATTCTTCGGGCAAATCACCTACCAACGCATTAAATGCGTGCCGGGCCGTTGCCATTTTCTGTAAAAGCATTGGTATGAACGAGTTGCTTTTGCCAATCGCCTGCCAGCTCCGCCGCCCCGCATGCACGGCAAGTTCGTTGGCGCTGTAGCCAGCGCTGAAGGCCAAATTATGGTCGAAAGCAACGAGTTTCTTGTTCGTCAGGTCATATAGCAGATTGGGATTGCCTTCTTCGTCGCCCAGAGATCGATCACCGTTGGCAATCCAGTGGTCGAATGCATAGAGCGTCGCAAGAAATTCCGGACTCTGCCTATCACGGATAGTGGGGGTCAATGGTTCGCAAGCGTTCTGCCAAAGCGAAGCGAATCCGATCCCTACGCCCAAGGCGCGAGGAACCTCAGCATCATCCGAAGTCATAACAAGCGCTGCGGGTATCTCAGCGATAACAAAGTCGGGTATCGGTAGGCCCATCGCTTGGCCAAGCGATGCAGCACATACTTCTGACAGCAAGCCTTCAGTTAACGCGCCACGGCCTTTGACCGCATAGATTTGGTCGTCTTCAAGCCTGCATTGGTAGGGCTGCGTAAACCCGCTTTTTATAGGGCGGATTATCTCCACCACCTGTAACCGATCTCGGACGCCCATTAGTCAAAAAGCCCCATTTGCTAACCCACCATCCAAACATGGAGGCCGAAGACGGCATCAGGGCCGAATTGGCAGGCATTCCTGCCATTTGCCGGTCGCGAAGTATAACCTTGATACCGTTATGCCTGCATGATCTCTACGAGTCGAATGGAGTCATTGTTGCGGCATAGCGTTTGCCTGCGTCGATGGGCTTATTGTGAACAAGGCGGTTATGCCGCGCATCAAAGCATGACGGGATGCTTAAAAACATTCGCTTAATAGCTTGGTCCGTGAAAGCCTCTTATCGCATAGCCTCTGAACTTTCCCCCTCAAGCCGCCCGCCCCAGCCCCTCACTCACTTCCCACCCCCGACACGCCAGCAAGATTGGCTTGGGCACTGTCTTCTCGCCATTGGAATAATAGGCCACCATCCGGCGCGATATGCCCAGCGCGTCGGCCGCCTTTGACAGCGACAGGCCATGGCGCATCCGCCATGCGAGAAAGGCGCGCGCGTCGCCATGGCCGGTGGCGGACAGGGTTTCGAGCCACAACATATCAGCCCCCATCTCCGCGCCGCAGGGCCAGGACAGGCTATGCCCCCAATCGCCCACCTCGACCTGCGCAAAAGCCTCGGCATCGCGCAACGCTGCAAAGGCGCGATCCTCCACCGCCGCACTCAGATCAAGCGCAACGTCCATGCCATCCGACCAGTCCAGATGCAGCGACGCAGGCCCGGTCGCGCGCACGGCGGCAATGGTGCGGCTCTTGTCGGTGATCGTCATCCGTTCAACTCCTGCCATGTCTGCATCAGCAACGCCTGATGGGGCCGCGCCCAGTCCAGCGCCTCGGTCAAAACCGCCGCTGGCACCGTGCCGACGATCCGATCGCTCCCGAACAGCGACGATCGCGATCACCGCCATATGATGGTGCAACCATTGCACCATATCAATCCCCTGTCCTACATCCCCCAACCCATGCCATGCTCCCCGTCATGCCAAACACGCCTGACCTGCTCCACTTCACCCCCGTCCAGCTGCAACGCCGCGCGCGCGGCTGGACGCCCGATGCCCAACATGCCTTCATCGATGCCTTGTCCCGATGCGGCGTCGTCGCGCAGGCGGCGCGGAGCGTTGGCTGTTCGCCGCGCTCGGCCTATCTGTTGCGGGCGCGGCCGGGGGCGGAAAGTTTCGCGGCCGCCTGGGACTGGGCGATCGAGATGGGGCTGGACGACCAGATGGGGCGCGCCGTGGCGCTGATCCGGGGCGACCGGCGGCAACCGCTGGTGCGCGGCGGCCGCGTCGTCGGCCATTATAGCAAGCCCGACCGCCGGGTCATGCTCGCCGCGCTGCGCGCGCTGTCCGCCTGCACCGATGGCAGCCGCGCCACGATGCCGCATAATGCCCGCATCGCCGCCCGCGCGACTGCGCAAACGCCTTCCCCCGCCACAGCTGCCCCTTGTCACAATCGATCCGGCCGGCGAAATAAAATGTCGAAATCTGCGGGAAATATGCGAAGTTAAGCGCTGACCACCCCTTGTCGGAGCCACGCTACATGACCGCCACGCGCCGCGATTTCCTTGTCGCCGGTTCCTCCGTCCTCGCTCTGTCGGCCCTCCCCGCCCACGCCGCGACCGACACGCCCGACGCCCGCGCCCAAGCCACGCTCGCCACCATGGCCGAAGCCATGCTCGCCGACGCGCCGGAAAGCGCGACCGGCCTTGGCCTCGACACCGGCCCCCGCGCCGCGCTCAAAAGCCGCCTCGGCAACAAAAGCCCGGCGGGCCAGGCGCAGATCGCCGCCCATGTCACCGACCGCCTCGCCACCTTGCGCGCCATAGACTTGGCCCCGCTCTCCCCCGCCACCCGCACCGATGTCGAGGTCGCCCGCGCCGCCCACGAACTGGCCGCCGAAGGGTTCGCCTTCCCGTTCGGCGACATGGCGATGATGAACAGCAACTGGTCCTACCGCAACGCGCCCTATGCCGTGGCGCAGAATACCGGCAGCTTCGTCGAAACCCCCGACTTTCTCGACGCCAATCACGGCATCGACACCCAAGCCGACGCCGACGCCTATCTGGCCCGGCTCGAAGCCTTTGCCGCCAATCTCAATGGCGAAACGCAACGGCTGCGCCATGATGCGGGCATCGGCGTCACCGCGCCCGCCTTCCTGCTCGACAAGACATTGGGCCAGATGGCGACGGTCCAGCGCCAGCCGATCGACCAATGGGTGCCCGTCGCCTCACTCGCCCGCCGCACCGCGTCGATGCCCGGCGACTATGGCGCGAAGGCCGCGAAGATCGTCCGCGATCAGGTCGCCCCTGCGCTCGCCGCGCAGGTCGCCGAACTCACGCGCCAGCGCGCCACCGCCACCATGGATGCGGGCGTGTGGAAACTCCCCGAAGGTGAAGCCTATTATGCCTGGGCGCTCAAGGCCGGGACCACCACGACCATGACGCCCGACGAAGTCCATGCACTCGGCCTCGACCAGCTCGCCGCGCTGCAGGGCCAGATGGACGGGCTGCTCAAAGGATTGGGCCTGATCAAAGGCACCGTCGGCGAGCGCATGACCGCGATGGGCAAAGACCCGCGGCACCTCTTCCCCGATGACGACAAGGGCCGTGCGCAGATATTGGCCTATATCGAAGGCCGCCTGACCGACATCCGCACCCGCCTGCCGCGCGCCTTCGCGACGCTGGTCCCCGCCAAGCTGATCGTCAAGCGCGTGCCGGTGGAGATCGAGGCCGGGATGCCCGGCGCTTATGCGGGCGCGGGGTCGATCGACGGCAGCGTGCCCGGCAACTATTATATCAACCTGCGCGATACCAACAGCTGGCCGCGCTACAGCCTGCCCACCCTCACCTATCATGAGGGGATACCGGGCCATATCTGGCAGGGCGAATATAGCTACAAGCTGCCCCTCATCCGCTCGCTCCTCCCCTTCAACGCCTATAGCGAGGGCTGGGCGCTCTATGCCGAGCAACTGGGCGACGAGCTGGGCGCCTACGACGGCGATGTCGCGGGCAGGCTGGGTTATCTCCAGTCGATCGCCTATCGCTGCTGCCGCCTGGTGGTCGACACCGGCCTCCACGCCAAGCGCTGGACCCGGCAACAGGCGATCGACTGGTTCGCCACCACCAACGGCTCGACGGTCGAGGAAGTCCAGGGCGAAGTCGACCGCTATTGCGCCTGGCCGGGCCAGGCCTGCGGCTACAAGGTCGGCCACGGCGAAATCGTCCGCCTGCGCGAAACCGCGAAAGCCGCACTAGGCCCAAAATTCGACTTCCGCCTGTTCAACGATGCAGTGGTGAAAAGCGGCGGCGTCCCGATGACCGTGCTGGCGGGGAATGTCGAAGCGTGGGTGGCGGAGCGGAAGGGGGCGTAACAACATCCGTTCGTTTCGAGCGAAGTCGAGAAACGCTGGCACCGCGCTATCCGCTTCTCGACCTTGGCCTGTCCTGAGCGCCTGCCTTGGCAGGCAGTCGAAGGGCTCGAAGCGAACGGAAACCTACATGCTGGCATGAAAAAAGGCCGGAAGATCGCTCTCCCGGCCCTTTCCTATCCTGCGGCGTTAAGCCTTACCCCACAAACGCGCGCTCGATCACAAACTGCCCCGGCGCCGCATTCGACCCTTCGGTAAAGCCATTCGCTTCGAACCAGGCCGCGAACTGCTTGATCATCTCCATGCTGCCGCACATCATGATCCGGTCGGTTTCGGGGTCGAACTTGGCCGGTCCCTCAAGCCCCTCGAACAGCGCGCCGCTCTCGACCAGCTTGTCGATCCGCACAGTGTTGCGGAAAGCCTCGCGCGTCACGGTCGGCACATAATGGAACTGGGTCGCGGCCTGTTCGGCGACCAGCGGATCTTCCGCCAGTCTGCCTTCCAGCTCGTCATGAAAGGCCAGGTCGCTCACCCGGCGCACCGAATGAACGACGACCACCTGCTCGTAAAACTCATAGACGTCGGGGTCACGCGCCAGGCTCAGGAACGGGGCGAGGCCCGTGCCGGTCGACAGCATGAACAGCCGCTTGCCCGGCAACAGCGCGTCGGTAACCAGCGTGCCGGTCGGCTTGCGGCCGAGGTAAATCTGGTCGCCGGGCTCGATCAGCTGCAACTTGCTCGTCAGCGGACCGTCCTGCACCTTGATCGACAGAAACTCCAGTTCCTCGTCCCAGGCGGGGCTGGCGACCGAATAGGCGCGCAGCAGCGGCTTGCCATTCTCGCCCTTCAAACCGATCATCACAAACTCGCCCGACCGGAAGCGGAAGCTGGCCGGGCGCGAAATGCGGAAGCTGAACAGATGCTCGTTCCAATGCCGCACCGACAGCACGGTTTCCACCGAGAGGGCGCCGGTCGGTTCGAGTACCGGCTTTTCGATCGTCACGTCGTTCAAGACCTTCTTCCTTGCCAAGCCGCCCGCACAGGCGTCGCCAATTGCCGTAGCTAGTTGCGTATCGTTCGCAACAACCAATAAGCATCGCGAATGCAGCCATCGCGGCATGAAGGCAAGGCCAAAAAAACTTGGGGGGCCGATAGCTGACCCCCCGCCAGCGTCAGGCGATCAGCCGAACAGCCCCTTGGCGATCCCGCCCAGTTCGTTCATCGGATTGCCATCGCCATCGCGGTCAAACATGCCGCCCAGCTTGCCCATGATCGCTTCGGGGCCGCCGAACGATCCCATCAATTCCTGCAGCTTGTCGGCCGACACGCCATGTTCGGCGGCTACCTCGGCCAGCGCCGAAATGCTGGTATCGCCCGATCCGATCTTGGCGCTGATCTCGGTCATCAGGCCCTGCATCTGTTCGGGCGTCATCCCGATCTGCGCGGCCACCGCTTCCAGTCCGCCCATCTTGCCGATCATATCACCAAACATGTCCACTACTCCCGCTGGATGTTGACCGACAGCATAGCACTCCCGCCCCGCCGCCAAAAGCAAAAGAGCCGGAAGGTCACCCCTCCGGCTCTCGCATAGCCCTAAATCAAGTCGCAGCCGTTATGCCGCGGTGAGCGCCGCGCTGCGCACGCCTTCATCGACATGCTCTTCGAACTGCGCGAAATTGTCGACGAACTGTTTGACCAGCACGGCGGCGGTTTCGTCATAGGCGCTGGCGTCCGCCCACATGGCGCGCGGGTCAAGGATGGTCGGCTCCACGCCCGCCACCGCGACCGGCACTTCAAACCCGAAATTGGGATCGATGCGGAACTCGGCGTCGTTCAGGCTGCCGTCGAGCGCGGCGTTGAGCAGCGCGCGGGTGACCTTGATCGGCATGCGCTTGATGCCGGGCATCGTCGCCTTGCCGCCAGCCCAGCCGGTATTGACCAGCCAGCAGGTAACGCCGCCCTTGTTGATCCGTTCCTTGAGCAGATTGCCATAGACGGACGGATGACGCGGCATGAACGGCGCGCCGAAGCAGGTCGAGAAGGTCGCGGTCGGCTCGGTCACGCCGATCTCGGTACCAGCCACCCGTGCGGTATAGCCCGACAGGAAATGATACATGGCCTGTTCGGGCGTCAACCGCGCGATCGGCGGCAGCACGCCATAGGCGTCGGCGGTCAGGAAGATGATGTTCTTGGGCACCGGTCCCAGATTCTTCTCCGACGTGTTGGGGATGAAGTCGATCGGATAGGAACCGCGGCTATTTTCCGCCAGCGTGTTGTCGTCCAGGTCGATCTCGCGCGTTTCCGCGTCGATCACGACATTCTCCAGCACCGTGCCGAAGCGCTTGGTGGTAGCGAAAATCTCCGGCTCGGCCTCAGCCGACAGGTTGATCATCTTGGCATAGCAGCCGCCCTCGAAATTGAAGACCGCCGTGTCCGACCAGCCATGCTCGTCATCACCGATCAGCGTGCGCGACGCATCGGCAGACAGTGTCGTCTTGCCCGTGCCCGACAGGCCGAAGAAGACCGCCGTGTCGCCGTTCGGGCCGATATTGGCCGAACAATGCATCGGCATCACGCCCTTGACCGGCAGCAGATAGTTGAGGATGCCGAACACCGACTTCTTCATTTCGCCGGCATAAGCGGTGCCACCGATCAGGATCAGCTTCTCGGTGAAGTTGACCGCCACCACCGTCTCGCTGCGGCAGCCATGACGCGCCGGGTCGGCCTTGAAGGTCGGCAGGTCGATGATCGTATATTCCGGCGCGAAATCGGCCAGCTCGTCGGCACCCGGACGTACCAGCAGCGTGCGGATGAACAGATTATGCCAGGCGCGCTCGTTGATGACGCGCACATTGACGCGATGTTCGGGCTGCGATCCGCCGAACAGATCGGCGACATAGAGCGTATCCTTTTCGCCCAGCGCCTTGAAGAAGTCCGCCTTCAACGCCGCGAAATGCTCCGGCGTCATCGCGACATTGGTGCTGCCCCACCAGACCGTCGATTCGGTCTCGGCATCGCGGACGATGAACTTGTCCTTGGCCGACCGGCCGGTATGTTTGCCGGTCTTGACGACCAGCGGGCCGTCCTTGGACAAAATGCCCTCGCCATTGCGGATCGCCGCTTCGACCAACGGGGCGGTGCCCATATTCCAGAATTGGGTGGCATGGGTGGAAATGCCCTGGTCTGCCAGGGTGAATGAGGATTTGGCCTGCACGCCTTTGCTCCTGAATATGAATGCCGTGTCGCACATATATTATTCTTCGCGACCGATCCGCCCCTATGCGCCGTTTGTCTATATCACGGCGTCATCCTCGCAGACCGACATGGCAATAGGGGCTTGGACCAAAATCGTCAAATCCCTGTCACACAAGCTTTGTCCCGAATATCGACGGTTATGCCGCATCGCCGCCGTCACCCGCTTTCTTGCAGGCGCGCGCCGCATGGTCTAACGCTCTGCCCCACTTGGATCAGCTGGGAAACCGCATGACTGCAACCATCGCCTTGGTGGATGACGACAAGAATATCCTGACCTCCGTCTCGATCGCGCTTCAGTCGGAAGGCTTCATGACGCGGATCTATTCCGATCCCGAAGGCGCGCTCAAGGCTTTGCTGGACAATCCGGCGGATCTGGCCGTCTTCGATATCAAGATGCCGCGCATGGATGGTTTGGAGTTGCTGCGCCGCCTGCGGGAAAAGACGCAGATGCCGGTCATCTTCCTGACGTCCAAGGCGGACGAGTTGGACGAAGCGCTGGGCCTTGCCATGGGGGCGGACGATTATATCGCCAAGCCGTTCTCGCAACGGCTGCTGATCGCGCGCATTCGCGCGATCCTGCGCCGGGCCGAAGTGCGGGGCGCACCCGACACGCCGGACCAGCCGGTCGCCGACCCGATCATTCGCGGGCGGCTGGAAATGGACCCGGCGCGCCATCGGGTGAAGTGGAAAGGACAGGACGTGACGCTGACCGTCACCGAATTTCTGATCCTCGAAACGCTGGCCGCCCGCCCCGGCGTGGTCAAGAACCGCAACCAGTTGATGGACGCCGCCTATCAGGACGACGTCTATGTCGATGACCGCACGATCGACAGCCATATCAAGCGGCTGCGCCGCAAATTCCGCGAGGTGGATTCCGATTTCAACGCAATCGACACACTCTATGGCGCCGGCTACCGCTTCTCCGAAGAAGGATGACGCGCCCATGGCGATGCGCTGGTCGGGGCGATTGAGCCTCACGCCGCGCATCCTGGCGGTCAATGTCTTTGCGCTCGCGCTGTTGGCGGGCGGCTTCTTCTATCTCGACAGCTATCGCACCCGGATCATCGATTCGCGGCTGGAACAATCGGCGCGCGAACTGAAGCTACTGGCGATCAGCCTGGAAAATGCGCCGGCCGACCGCCACGACGCCCTGATAGCCGCCTATGCCCGCCAGACCGGCGACCGGGTCCGCCACTATGCGCCCGGCGGTGGGCTGATCGCCGACAGCTTCACCATGGACGCACCGCGCTATCGCCTGCGGTCGCCGTCCGAAGAAGAATGGCAACGCCATGTCGCCCGCTTCCTCGACAAGGCGGTGGACCGTATCGTTTCGGCCAGCCGACCGCCCGATTTCATCGAACCAGCCGTGGACCGGGCCGATGCCTGGCCCGAACTGCTGCTGGCGCGCAAGACCGGCAAGCCGACCGCGATGAACCGCTATGCGCCCGATCGCACCTTCATGATCTCGGCGGGCGCCTCCGTGCGGGACGGCACTGCCCTGCTCGCGACCGAAAATGCGCGCGACATCACCCGCACCGTGCGCGCCGAACGGTTGCGGCTTGGCCTCGTCCTCGCCGTCGCCATGCTCGCCTCGACGCTGCTCTCGCTGTTCCTGGCCCGCACCATCGTCCAGCCGCTCCAGCGTCTCGCCCGCGCCGCCGTCCGCGTTCGCCTCGGCCGCGCGCGCGAAGTCACCGTGCCACGCCTGCCCGAACGGCGCGACGAGATCGGGATGCTGGCCCGCGCCCTGTCCGACATGAGCATTGCCCTGCGCCAGCGGATCGACGCCACCGACGCCTTCGCCGCCGATGTCAGCCATGAACTCAAAAACCCCATTGCCTCGCTCCGCTCCGCGCTTGATGCACTCGACCGGGTGGACCGGCCGGACCTGCGCGCGCAATTGATGGCCATCGCTCAGGACGACGTCCGCCGCCTCGACCGGCTCGTCACCGACATTGCCGAAGCCTCGCGCGTCGATGCCGAACTGTCGCGCACCCGGTTCGAGCCGATCGACCTTGGCCTGCTCATCGAAACCATGGTCATCGCCCGCGAAGCGCGCGGCGTGCCCCGCGGCGTCCGCCTCGCCTTCGCCCGCCCGCGCAAGAATGTGGCGGTGGTGCTGGGCGAGGAGCAGCGACTGGTCCGCGTCCTCGACAATCTCATCGACAATGCCATCTCCTTCTCGCCCGACGGCGGCCTTGTCCAGATCATCGCGACCGTCGCCGATGATCAGGTGCTGGTCAGTGTCGAGGATGAAGGACCGGGCGTCCCGGTCACCGAGCGCGAACATGTCTTCCGCCGCTTCCACAGCGTCCGGCCGGAGGGGGAGAGTTTCGGCAAGCATAGCGGGCTTGGCCTCGCCATCGCCCGCTCCATCGTGGAGGGGCATCAGGGCCGCATCAGCATCGGCGACCGCGAGGATGCGCAGCAGGGCGCGCGCTTCATCCTGCGCCTGCCCATGGCGGTCGAGAGCGACCCCGGCATCGCGTCCGAATAGCGCCGCGTCCCCGCACGGGACGACGCTTACCAATGTCGTTTGCAAGGCTGCCAACACAGGGTAGAAGGGCCACCGACTTATGGCCCGCGCATTGTCCTCCGAAACGCTGCATGCGACCAGCGTGGCCATAGAAGGCCGCGCCCTGTTGCTGTGCGGCAAAAGCGGCATCGGCAAATCGGACCTCGCCCTCCGCCTCATCGATCGCGGCGCGACCCTGATCAGCGACGACTATACGCTGCTCAAGCGCGTCGACGGCCAGTTGCTCGCCAGCGCGCCGGAACGGATTGCGGGCCAGATCGAGATACGCGGCATGGGCATCGTCACCATGCCCCATGTCGACGATGTGCCCGTTGCCCTGCTCATCGACCTGTTCGACAAGGTCGACCGCATGCCGCTCGAACCCCTGCTGCGCACCATAGCAGGCCTGCCGATCCCGGTCTGGAAGGTCGCCCCGTTCGAAGCCTCCGCCCCGATCAAGGTCGAATGGCTGCTGCGCGCGGTGCCGATCGCATGACCCTCTCCCACCCCAAATCCATCCTCTTGGTGTCGGGCCTGTCGGGCGCGGGCAAGACCACCGCGCTCAAGACGCTGGAGGATATGGGCTGGGAAGTGGTGGACAATCTCCCGCTCGTCCTGCTCGACCGGCTGCTCGACACCCCCCTGCCCGCTGGCTATGCGGGCGAGGACGAACGACCGCTGGCGCTCGGCATCGACGCGCGCACCCGCGGCTTCGACGCCGGTGCCATCGTCCGCCGGATCAAGGCGCTGCGCGAACGCCATGGCCATGATGTCGAAACCCTGTTCCTCGATTGCTCCGACAGCGAATTGGAGCGCCGCTTCGCCGAAACCCGCCGCCGCCACCCGCTCGCGCTCGATCGCCCCGCCGCCGACGGCATCGCGCGCGAACGCGAGCTGACCGAAGCGCTGCGCCGCTGGTCGACCCAGGTGATCGACACCACCAGCTTCACCAGCAACGCCCTGCAACAGGAAATCCGCAGCCGCTTCTCGCGCGAGCGGCTGTCCGACCCGGTGCTGACCATTCTTTCCTTCGGCTTTTCGCGTGGCGTGCCCCGCAATGCCGATCTGATGTTCGACATGCGCTTCCTGCGCAATCCGCACTGGGACGAAACCTTGCGCCCGCGCACCGGCCTCGACCCGGACGTCGCTGCCTATATCGCGGCTGACCCGGCCTATGAGCAGGCGGTGAGTAAGATCGAAGATCTGCTCGCCACCCTGCTGCCGCGCTATGCGGAGGGCGGGAAAGCCTATATCACCATCGCCTTCGGCTGCACCGGCGGCAAGCACCGTTCGGTCCATGTTGCCGATCGTGTCGCACGCTACTTGCAAGATGCGGGCTTTTCGCCCACGGTCCTGCACCGCAATATTGAATCGACGCCGCAGGATAGTCTGGAGAAGCGTCGTCCGGGAGGCCCGAAAGCAACGTCATGAAGCAGGTGGGCCGCAAAAGCAGATGATCGGACTCGTACTCGTCACTCATGGGTCGCTCGCGACCGAATTTGTCGTCGCGATGGAACATGTCGTCGGCCCCCAGCAGCAGATCGAAACGATCTGCATCGGGCCGGAAGACGATATGGAACTGCGCCGCGCGGACATCGCGACCGCCGTTGCGCGCGTCAATGACGGCAGCGGCGTCATCCTGCTCACCGACCTGTTCGGCGGCACCCCGTCCAACCTCGCCATCTCGCTGCTCAAAGCCGGCGAGATCGAGGTGATCGCGGGCATCAACCTGCCCATGCTCATTCGCCTCGAAAGCGCGCGCAAGGTTATGGACGTGCGCGCCGCCGTCGCCGCCGCGCGTGAGGCGGGCCAAAAATATATCAGCGTCGCGTCGGAACTGTTGGGCAGCACCACATGAATGAAATCAGCCAGGAAGTCCGTATCAGCAACAAGCGCGGCCTCCACGCCCGCGCCAGCGCCAAATTCGTGACCCTGGCGAGCGGCCTGCCCGCCGACATCATCGTCAGCAAGGATGGCAGCCACGTCACCGGCACCTCGATCATGGGCCTCATGATGCTGGGCGCCGCCATGGGCGACAGCATCACGATCAAGGCCACCGGCCCCGAAGCGCATGATTCGCTCGGCAAGCTGGTAAGCCTGGTCGAAGACAAATTCGGCGAGGAATGAAGCCAAGGACAAAAGGCGAGCGGCATTTTATGCCCCGCCCGCTTGGCGGAGGGGCAGCGAGACTGAGGCGCGCAGCGCCTTAGTCGCAGCGGGGTGGGCCAACGCACCCTCGCGCAAGCCCATCCCCTAACCCCCTCCCACAAGGCGGGAGGGGGAACGCCCGCCACAAAAATCCGCATCTTTCACGGACAATAGTTTCTCGCTGAGTTTGGTAGATTGCGGACACTCATCAACGCCGTCACCCCGGACCCTTCGGCAGGCTCAGGACAGGCTTGATCCGGGGTCTATGAGCCTCAGCCTGTCAACGCCGTCGCACCCGTGAGCTAATAGATGCCGGGTCAAGCCCGGCATGACGGAAGGGGATGGAGAGCGGATGGTCGGCCATCGGGCCATTTAGGTAGAAAGCCGCCGCCAGCAGAGCTAACATACCAAATGGCTTCTGAACCCTTCCGCGAGAATTTGAACGCAACACGACCGTTCGGTTGCCTGTTGGCGGTTGCACTTGGATTGGGAATGAGTTTCGTCGCCTTCGTCGGAAGTATCATGGGCGATTGTGATCCGGGGCCAGGTTGTCATGACAATGATGGGGCAGTGATAGGCTATCGCCTTCTCATCACGGCCTTGATCGTGCTTTCGGTTGGAGCGGTTTTTTGGTTCCTATCTGCTGTGCTGCGAATGCTGTTGCAGCGGCGTATTGGGAGTTTAGCGACGAACCTGCTTTTAGCGGTGATCACGCTATTGATAGCTTGGTTGGGATTTGCACCTGCCATGGAGATATTGCTCGCAACCACGTCATAAAATCCGTCTGCTTTCGGGCGACAGACTGGATCGTCAGAGCGGCCACAACTGGTCGCTTCACGACCCCCCCGGTCCTCTCCCCATCCAACACCCTTCCAATGTAGGATAATCTTTGATCTATCCTGCCAGATGGAACCCCCGCGCCGCCTTTCTACATCTCCCACGTCAGCCCGACCCCTGTCGCCGCACTGGCGCGCCACCGTCGCGTCAGCGTCGCATCGCTGTCGCGTCGCTGTGACCCACCAGTTACCCAACCGGCGCGCCGCCGCGTCTTCGCAACCGCTTCTCCATTACGATTGCCGCGAAAAACCCGACGACGGTGTGAACTTTGCCGCTGTGACCTTGGCAGGCGTGACCTTACGCCCCACCCTTCCGCTTCTGCGCCCGCCGCGCAAAGATGTTCAGGCACTCGACCAGCGTCGAGAACGCCATTGCCGCATAGATATAGCCCTTGGGCACATGCACGCCAAAGCCATCGGCGATCAGCACCGCGCCGATCATCAACAGGAAGCCGAGCGCCAGCATCACCACGGTCGGGTTCTTGGCTATGAAATTGGCGAGCGGGTCGGCCGCCAGCACCATCGCCGTCACCGCGACCAGCACCGCGATCACCATGATCGCCAGATTGTCGGTCATGCCAACGGCGGTCAGGATCGAATCGAGCGAGAAGATCATGTCGAGCAGGATGATCTGCACGATCGCGCTGCCAAAGGTGATGGTGGCGACGCTTTTCTTGTCCAGCACATCGTCGCCGCCCGCCGGATCGACAGTGTGATGGATTTCCTTGGTCGCCTTCCAGATCAGGAACAAGCCGCCGACGATCAGGATCAGGTCGCGCCAGGAAAATTCGGTTTCAAAGGTCGGTGCGCCATATTCGTTCAGCGGCCCGCTGATGCCCAGATCGAACACCGGGGCTGTCAGCCCGACGATCCAGGCGATCATCGACAGCAAGACCAACCGCATGCCGAGCGCCAGACCGATGCCGATGCGCCGCGCCTTCTGCCGCTGCTCGACCGGCAGTTTGTTGGTCAGGATGGATATGAACACCAGATTGTCGATGCCCAGCACCACTTCCATGACCACCAGCGCAATCAGCGCGGCAATGGCGGTGGGGTCGGTAAAAGCGGCAATCAGACTGTCCATGATGATCCTTCCACGCTGCCATTTGGCACGCCACCGGAACGGTCGATCGCGCGACCGGTTCCCACGAAGATGCACCGTCATCCGCTTGATCGCATGCAGGCACGAGCTTACAGGAGAGCCGGGCAAATAAGGGGGGAATATCGTGCGGCCAATCGTCGGGTTCACCATCATAGCGGCGGCCATGGCGGCCAGTACGCCGGTTGAGGCGGAGGTCTTTGGGATGACCGGCCATTTCCCGGCCCCCTATCGCGCCGTCAGCCTGCTGCGCAGCATCGGCGTCGATCGCATCGCCGGGCGCGACGGCACCGCACTCGCGCTGGCGATCGAACAGAAATTGAGCCGCGCCGGGCCGGATGGACGCCCCTATTATGCCGTGATCGCCCTGTCGCGGCGCGGCCCCGACGCCGATGGCATCATCACCGGCCTTGCCGATGCCAGCGTGCGCGAAACCAATGTGAAGCGGCAGGTCGAAGTCTGTGCCGAGGGCACCGACCAGAAATGCACGAAGAAGGAGAAGGTCGAGGCGCTGTGCCTGCAGGAAACGGTGACCTTCGCCCCGACCTTGCGGATCGCCCGCGTCACAGACGGCCAGATCCTCTATAGCGAAACCCGCACGCAAACCGACACGATCGTCACCTGCCCCAAGGACAAGTCCAAGCGCACCCCGCGCCAGAGCATCGATCGCATGGTCCGCACGGCGGCGGACCGGCTCGCTGATGACATCATCCCGCGCCACGAAAATTACCGCATCCGCCTGCGCGAAGAACGCGACGGGATGGACAAGGCCATGGCCCAGCGCTTCCGCGACAGCATCAAATCGTCGCAGCGCGATCCGGTCGCCGCCTGCGGCGAATGGGCGGCGATGGACGGCGACCGGCCGGGTCATCCCTCGCTCCTGTTCAACCTTGGCCTATGTGCCGAACGCGATGGCGACTATGCCGGCGCGGAACGCCTCTATGCCCAGGCGGGACAGGCGGCGCGCGGTGGCGCTTTTGCCGAAGGGGTAGAGCGGGTCCGCGCCCTCGCGGTGGGCCGCGCCGACGCTGCGGCACGGGCGCGTGGCGAGTGACGCGGCGGCTGGACTTGACGGGGCGACTCCCGTAGCGAAGGCGCGTTCCGATTTTCAAGCGCCGCGGCGTCCTGTCGCGGCCCCTGCCCTTTACGAAAGGCGGCCCATGGCAAGAACCACCCTCACCCGTTTCCTGATCGAACAACAGCGCTTGGCCGAAGCCCTGCCCGCCGAATTGCGCCTGCTGATCGAAACCGTGGCGCGCGCGTGCAAGACGATCAGCCATGCCGTCAGCAAGGGCGCGCTGGGCGAAGTGCTCGGCAGCCTGGACAGCGAAAATGTGCAGGGCGAGGTCCAGAAGAAGCTGGACGTGATCGCCAATGAAATGCTGCTTGATGCCAATGAATGGGGCGGCCATCTCGCCGCCATGGCGTCGGAGGAGATGGAGACGATCCACCGCATCCCCAATCGCTATCCCAAGGGCGAATATCTGCTGCTGTTCGATCCGATCGACGGGTCCAGCAATATCGACGTCGACCTGTCGGTCGGCACGATCTTCTCCGTTCTCAAAGCCCCCGAAGCCTGCGCCGGTCGCGAAGTGACCGAGGAGGATTTCCTGCAGGACGGCCGGGCGCAGGTCGCGGCAGGCTATGCCATTTACGGGCCGCAAACCTTGCTGGTGCTGAGCGTCGGCACGGGCGTCTATGAATTCACGCTCGACCGCGAAGTCGGCAGCTGGGTGATGACCGACGCCAACATGCAAATGCCGCAGGGCAAGTGCGAATTTGCCATCAACATGTCCAACCGCCGTCAATGGTCGCCCGCCGTGGCCCGCTATGTCGAAGAGCGCGTCATGGGTGGCGCGGGTCCGTGCGGCCAGGATTACAACATGCGCTGGACCGCCTCCATGGTGGCGGACGTGCATCGCATCCTCAAGCGCGGCGGGATCTTCCTCTATCCTTATGATCACCGCAATCCGGGCAAGGCCAAGTTGCGGCTGATGTATGAAGCCAATCCGATGAGCTATCTGATCGAGCAGGCGGGCGGCGCGTCGAGCGACGGGTTCCAGCCGATCATGGACGTGCCCGCGACCAGCCTGCACCAGCGCGTCGGCGTCGTGTTGGGCGACCGCGCCGAAGTGGAAGCCGTGGTCGCTTATGGCCGCGAGATGGCCACCGCCTAGGATGAAAAGAAAATGGGGGAGAGCGCACTTAAGCGCTCGATCCCCCAACTATGCCCCGCCTGCCGGTCTTACCGGCGGCCCCTCTCCAGAAACATGTTATATGGCGCGGCAACAGCGAGGGATGCCTAGCCCAAGCCGCAGACAAAAAAAAGGCTGATCGTGAGACCAGCCTGAAAAGTTTAGGAGAGGATGCCTGAAAGGCACAGTCTTATTGCCAGCGGGGCGTATTCTTCGCAAATGCGAAGGGTGAAGCTGCAATTGCGTAAACTGCAATCGTGTCCCGTGCCCTCGCGACGAATCGGGTAAAGCAAATATCAGGGCTTTGGGCGTAGGCCCGCGCCATGCATGGAAAGGCAGAACAGATAGGCGCGCGCATGACCCGGCCCCACCGCCGCGACATAGACGGCCTGCGCGCGCTCGCCATCCTGCCGGTCTTGTTCTTCCACGCCCATGTGCCGGGCTTTTCGGGCGGCTATGTCGGCGTCGACATCTTCTTCGTGATTTCGGGCTATCTGATCACCGGAATCATCGCCCGCGACGTCGATGAAGGCCGATTTTCCCTGCTCCGCTTCTACGAGCGGCGCTTCCGGCGAATCATGCCCGCCCTCGCCCTGATGATCCTCGCCGTGCTGGGCCTGGCGGCCTGGCTCTATCTGCCCGGCGATCTGGAGGGCGTACCCAAATCCGCGCTGGCCGCGACGCTGTTCGTCTCCAACCTGTGGTTCTTCACCGACACCGGCTATTTTGCTGGCGGCGCGGACGTAAAGCCCCTGCTCCAGACCTGGTCGCTGGCGGTGGAGGAGCAATATTATATCGGCTTCCCGGTCCTGCTGATGCTGCTCGCCCGCTTCGGAACGCGCACACGCGCAGGCGTCGTGACGGCCTTCGGGATCGCATCGCTGACCCTGTGCATAATCATGCAGCGCGACACGACGGGCTTCGCCTTCTACCTGCTCCCCACCCGCGCCTGGGAATTACTGGCGGGCGCGCTCCTGGCGCTGGGTGTCGTTCCAGCAATCCGGGCGCGCTGGCTGCGCGAAGCCGTCGCTTGGGCTGGCCTATTGGCGATCGGCAGTGCGGTCCTCCTCTATGACCGCAACACATTATTCCCCGGCGTCGCGGCCCTGGCCCCCGTGCTGGGGGCTATGGCGCTGCTCCACTGCGCGCCGGGGACGATCGCAGGCCGCGCCCTCGCCCTGCCACCGCTGGTCGGCATCGGCCTGATATCCTACTCGCTCTATCTGTGGCACTGGCCGCTGATCGTCTTCACCGAATATGCGACCGACCTGCCGTTGTCGGGCGAAACCCAGCTGGCCGTCATCGCCGCATCACTGGCCGTCGCCTGGCTATCCTGGCGCTTCGTCGAACAACCCTTCCGCGATTCGGCGCGCATGCCGCCCCGCACCATCTTCCGCTTCACCGGCGCGGCGATAGCGTTGCTGTGCGCACTGTCGCTGGCCCTGCTGGCGATGGGACCATGGCCATCCCGATTTTCGCCCACCGTTCTGACGCAGATTGCCGGGCGCAACGATATCAGCCCTGACCGCAAGCGCTGCCACGACACCTATATGCGGGGTGCCAACCCCTGCGTCCTCGGCGCAACGGTCCGGCCCGACGCCATGCTGTGGGGCGACAGTCATGGCGTGGAACTGGCGCATGTGCTGGCGCAGAACGCCCGCGCACAGGGCCAGTCACTGATCGAGCGGACGACGTCGAGTTGCCCCCCTGTGTTGGGTTATGAGGCGAAGGACGCGCGTTGCGCCGCGGCCAACCGGGCCGCTTTCGACGCGATCCGCGCCGATCCGGAACTACGCCGCATTTACCTCGCCGCCTTCTGGGCCAACGGGACATTTGACGATCCCGCTTTCGTGGCGAAACTCGACCGGACCATTGCCGCCATCCGCGCCGAAGGGCGGGAAGTCGTGCTGATCGGCGCGGTCCCGCCCCAACCCTTCGACGTTCCCCGCCACCTCGCCCATCTGGCGCGCGCCGCCATGCTGGACAGCGCACAAGGGGTTGAGCGGGCGCAAGTGGAAGCACGCATCGTCAATCTCCGCGCGCTCTTCACCCGCTGGCAGGCGCAGGGCGTAACGCTCATCGACCCCGTGGCGCGGCTATGCGACGCGCGCGTCTGCGCCATCGAGCGGAACGGCCAACCGCTCTACTTCGATTCGCACCATCTGAGCGTTGCCGGTGCGCGCGCCGTCATTGGCTGATCATTCTGCCGCCAGCGCATAGTCGGCGCGGGGGAGTTCGACCGCCAACGCCTGGGCCATCGCCTGCACCAGCGCGCGCATCCGCGCGATCCCCGGCCCCGGCCGGTCGAGGGTCGCGTCCAGATACAGCGTCCGGTCGATCTCGATCTGCAGCGCATGCAGATCACGCTCCGGTCGCCCATGCCGCTCGATCAGATAATCGCCCGCATAAGGGCTATTGATCGCCACCAGCATGTCGTGCCCCGCCGCCACATCGGCCGCGAGCGTCGTCAATCGGCTCGACGCACTGCGGCCGAACCGGTCGCCCAGCACCAGCCCTGGCGCCGGGCAACCGGGCGATGGCGGGGGCAGCGGGGGCATGGAGTGCAGGTCGATCAGGATGGCATGACCATGGGCATCCCGCGCCGCCGCCATCAACTGCGCGAGCGTCGCATGATAGGGCCGGTGGACCATATCGATCCGCCGCTGCACCTCCGCCCAGCCGATCGGTCCGCGCCACAATTCCGGTGCGCCAGGCAACCGACGCGGCAGCAAGCCAAGCCCGCCACGCAGTTTCGCGCTTGTCTGCAAGGCCACCATATGGGGCAGATCGGAGAGCATCGCCGGATCGACCTCCCGATCATGCCGGTTAAGGTCGATCAACGCGCGCGGCGCGCGCGCAACTAAAACCGTGAAGCCCTGCGCTATCAAGGGATGCACCAACAGATCGACCCAGCGATCCTCCAGCCGCCGCAGCATCTCTGGGCGGACGCGCGCCTGCGACAGCAAGGCGGGCGGATAGAGCCGGCCGGCATGGGGCACGGACAGGATAAGCGGGCGATCGGGAATCGCGGGGCCATACAGATCGAAGGCCGGGTCGCTGTGCGTCGGCACGCGCGGCGGGCTGTCGTCCAATGGCGCTCCTTTCAACGATCCGGGCAAAAATCGTGGCTTGGCTGGATAATATTTACACCTTGTCGCATATATCACGGCTTCGCGCCACCCGTGGGGGTCGCGGAGGATATGAGAGTGGGGGCGATGGTTCGCATATTATTGGCCGAAGACGATGAAAGCATGCGCGTCTATCTGGCTCGCGCGCTGGAACGGTCGGGATATGAGGTCGTCGCGGTCTCGACGGGGACAGAGGCGGTGCCGCATATCCGCACCGACCGGTTCGACCTGTTGCTGACCGATATCGTCATGCCGGAAATGGACGGCATCGAACTGGCCCAGCATGCCGCCTCCGTGGCACCGGACATGCGAATCATGTTCATCACCGGCTTTGCCGCCGTCACCCTGCGCGCGGGCAAGGCGGTGCCGCAGGCCAAGGTCTTGTCCAAGCCCTTCCACTTGCGCGACCTGGTGCTGGAGGTCGAGCGGATGTTCAGCAGCGAGAGCCTGACCGGGCTGACGTGATCCTCTAGTCGGGGACGACTTCTTCCATGTCGGGCGTGGGATCGAGCGCGATCCCGGCCATGGCGGCATTGAAACGCTCGCGGTCCAACCCCTTTTCCCAAGCTGAGACGACCACGGTCGCCACGGCATTGCCGATGAAGTTGGTGAGGCTGCGGCATTCGCTCATGAAGCGATCGACGCCCAAAATCAGCGTCATGCCCGCAACGGGCACCGTCGGCACGATCGACAGCGTTGCCGCCAATGTGATGAAGCCTGCCCCGGTTACCCCCGCTGCGCCCTTGGAGGAGATCATCGCCACCAGCAGCAGCAAGATCTGCTGCTCCAGGCTGATATCGACATTGCAGGCCTGCGCGATGAACAGCGCCGCCAGCGTCATGTAGATATTGGTGCCGTCGAGGTTGAAGCTGTATCCGGTCGGCACGACCAGACCCACCACCGACTTGCGGCACCCGGCTCGTTCCATTTTCTCGATGAGGCTGGGCAAGGCCGCCTCCGAGGAGGATGTCCCAAGAACCAGGAGTAGTTCGGCCTTCAGATAGCGGATGAGGTGAAGGATGTTGAAGCCTACCGCCCAGCAGACGCCGCCCAACACCACCAGCACGAACAGCAGCGACGTCAGATAGAAGGTCGCGACCAGCCCGGCTAGGTTGGCGAGCGTCCCGACGCCATATTCGCCGATGGTGAAGGCCATTGCCCCGAACGCCCCGATCGGTGCGGCTTTCATCAGGATGGACACCAGCTTGAACACCGCATGGCTGGCGGATTCGAGCACGGTCATCAGCGGCGCGGCCTTGTCGCCGATCAGAGTTAGCGCGATCCCGAACAGGATCGCCACGAACAGCACCTGCAGGATATTGCCGTCCGCCACCGCCGACACCATGGTCGCCGGAATGATGTTCATCAGGAAGCCGGTCAGGCTGCTCTCATGCGCCTTGTTCGCATAGTCGGCGACCTGATCAGCATCGAGCGTCGCCGGGTCGATGTTCAGCCCAGCGCCGGGTTGCACGACATTGGCGACGATCAAGCCGACGATCAAAGCCAGCGTCGAAAAGGTCAGAAAATAGCCAAAGGCTTTGGCCGCGACCCGGCCGATCGCGCCCAGTTCCTTCATCCCGGCAATGCCAGTGACGATGGTCAGGAAAATCACGGGCGCGATGATCATCTTCACCAGCTTGATAAAGGCCTCACCCAAGGGCTTGAGCTGGACCCCGGCGTCAGGAAAGAAATGGCCGATCGTCACACCCAGCGCGATGGCGATCAGCACCTGGACATAAAGCTGCCGGTACCAGGGCAGGCGCGGCGTCGTCTGAATCGGCGAGGATGGCGATGGCAGCATAAGTCTTGGCGTCCCCCTGTTTGCGCCGCAGCATATGGGCCGCCCCTGCGCTGTCCAGAAGAATATCGAGGCCAGGCATTTTCCCGCTTGCGCCATCCGATTCGCCCGGCTAAAGGCCCAACTCCCGTGGGCGTGTAGCTCAGTGGTAGAGCACTGTGTTGACATCGCAGGGGTCGCAAGTTCAATCCTTGCCACGCCCACCATGACAAAGCCCGTCACCTGTTTTCAGGTGGCGGGCTTTCTCTTTTGCGGTGCTGCGACCGGCAAGCTATGGCCAGCATAGCATTGGCAAGGGGCGGAAAAAGATGGCGGGCTGCGAGATCGTTTCGGGCAAGCGCTTGCTGTTCGTGATGGCGGCGGAGGCGGAATATGGTCCGCATCTGCGTAGCCGGTTCACGCCGCTGATGACAGGAGTGGGGCCGGTAGAGGCCGCACTCGCGACTGGCATCGCCCTGCACGACCTGGCACGCCATAATGACCTTCCTGATCTAGTCGTCTGCCTCGGCTCGGCCGGATCGCGAATCTGCGGCTTGGGCAAGGTAGTGCAGGTCGCCAGCGTCTCCTGGCGCGACATGGATGCCTCACGCCTGGGCTTTACGAAGGGCGTGACGCCCTTTGTCGATCATCCAGTCGACGTTCCGCTGATTACGCCCTTGGCGCTCCAAACTGCGCGGCTCTCAACCGGCGCGAACATTGTCGGGGGTGAGGAATATGCCGCGATCGACGCCGACATGGTCGATATGGAGACCTTCGCGGTGGCGCGGGCCTGTGCCCGCTTTGCCGTGCCGCTGATGGGCTTGCGCGGCATTTCCGATGGGCCGGGCGAACTGGCGCATATCCATGGCTGGATGGGACTGCTGGGATTGTTGGATGAGCGGCTTGCGGCAGCGGTGGACTTGCTGCCGGAGGCCCTCGCGAAATGTCTTTAGTCGCCCTCGAACGCGATGATCGCCTGCGCGGCGATGCCGTCGGCTTCCAGCGCAGCCATCCCACCAAGATCAGGCAGGTCGATCGCGAACAGCGCCATCAACACGCTCGCCCCCTGCTCACGTAACAATTGTGCGGCGGCGAGCGCCGTCCCGCCCGTGGCGATCAAATCATCGACCAAGAGAACGCGCGTGTCCGCAGGAACCTGTCCTTCATGCAGTTCCAGCCGATCCGTGCCATATTCCAGCACATAATCGATGCCGACCGTCTTGCCCGGCAGCTTGCCCGCCTTGCGCACCGGCACGAAGCCTTTGCCCAAGACCAGGGCGAGCGCCGCGCCAAGGATGAAACCGCGCGCTTCAATGCCGACGATCAAGTCAGGATCGAGCGGCCGTGCGATCGATGCCATGCGCTCGACCAGTTCTGCCAGCCCTGCCCCATCCGCCAGCAAAGTCGTGACGTCGCGAAACTGGATGCCGGGTTTCGGGAAATCGGGGATCGTGCGGACGAGGCCCGCCAGCGTGTCGATGCTCATGCTGTCTCCATAAGGAAAGAGGGCGCGGTTCCCAGATGAAACCGCGCCCTCTTCATAATCCTTGTTCTTGCGGACCGACTTGTCAGGCCGCCTTCTTCTTCTCCGCCCAGATATTCTGGTAGGACATGTAGGCCAGACCCGTCGCAATCAGCAGGAAGATGATCGTCGCCAGACCCGCACGGCGGCGGTTTTCCAGCTTCGGCTCAGCGGTCCAGGTCAGGAAGGCCGAAACGTCCTTCGCCATCTGGTCCACTGTCGGCTTGGTGCCGTCGCTATAGGTCACCTGGCCTTCGGCCGTCAGCGGCGGCGCCATGGCAAGGTTCAGGTTCGCGAAATAGGGGTTGTAATGCAGCCCTTCCGGCGTCTTGGAGTCCGGAAACTCCTTGAGCAGCGCGGCGGGTTGCGCCTGATAGCCAGTCAGCAGCGAATAGACATAGGCGCTGCCATGGTGGCGAGCCTTGGTCATCAGCGACAGGTCTGGCGGGATCGCATTATTGTTCGCCGCAGCGGCCGCAACATTGTTCGCGAAAGGCTTGGGGAAATAGTCAGCGGGCATAGGCTCGCGGGTCGAAGCTTCGCCCGTCGCCGGATCGACCGCAGGCGCCTTGATCGCCCACTGCTTGGCGATCGCCTTCACTTCGGCTTCGTTATAACCCAACGCTTCGAGATCGCGGAACGCCACGAACTTGAGGCTGTGGCAGGCCGAGCAGACTTCCTTGTAGACCTGGAAGCCGCGCTGCAGCTGCTGCTTGTCATAGCCACCAAGCGGTCCATCGAACGAGAAGGACACATGCTTGGGAAGCTCGTGGAATTCATGCTCCACGGTCGGCTGCGGGGGTTCGGAGACATAGGCCACCGCCCCCATGAGGAAGGAGACCAGCAGCCAGCCCGCGAAGAAGAGGCCGACGAGAAATGCGCCGATGCGTACCATGTTACGTCTACCCCTTATTCGGCCGGGACCGCGACGGTTGCGCCGTCGGTCTTGCCATATTTCGCCAGCACGGCCTCGGTGATCGAACCGGGCAGCGGCAGCGGCTTTTCAAAGCGCGAGATCAGCGGAAGGATGATCAGGAAGTGCGCGAAATAATAGGCCGACGCGACCTGCGAGATCATCACGAAAGGCTCTTCAGCCGGCGCACCGCCGCAATAGCCCAGGATCAACACGTCGAGGATCAGTATCCAGAAGAACTTGTTGAAGGTGGGCCGATACTTGCCCGACCGCACCGGCGAGGTGTCAAGCCAGGGCAGGAAGAAGAGCAGTAGGATCGACGCGAACATCGCCAACACGCCCAGCAGCTTGGCGGGGACGAAGAAGAAGTCCACGGTGAAGGCGCGCAGGATCGCGTAGAAGGGCCAGAAATACCATTCCGGCACGATGTGCGCGGGCGTCGAGAGCGGGTTCGCCTCGATATAATTGTCCGGGTGGCCCAGGAAGTTGGGTGCGAAGAACAGCAGGGTGCAGAAGGCGATCAGGAAGATGCCCGCGCCGAAGCCGTCCTTGGCGGTGTAATAGGGATGGAACGGCACAGTGTCCTGCGGCCCCTTCACTTCCACGCCGGTCGGGTTCGAGGAACCCGGAATATGCAGTGCCCAGATGTGCAGGATAATGACCCCGGCAATCACGAAGGGCAGCAGGAAGTGCAGCGAGAAGAAGCGGTTGAGCGAGGCGTTGCCAGGGGCAAAACCGCCCAGCAGCCAGGTCTGGATTGGTTCGCCGACGACCGGGATCGCGCCGAAGAGGCCAGTGATCACCTTCGCGCCCCAATAGGACATCTGACCCCAGGGCAGCACATAGCCCATGAAGGCGGTTGCCATCATCAGCAGGAAGATGACGAGGCCAAGCAGCCATACCATCTCGCGAGGCGCCTTATAGGAGCCGAAATAGAGGCCGCGGAAGATGTGGAGATAGACGACGATGAAGAAGAAGCTGGCCCCGTTGGCGTGGGCATAGCGCATCAGCCAGCCCGCATTGACGTCGCGCATCGTCTGTTCGACGGTGCTGAACGCTACCAGGTCATTGGCGCCATAGTGCATCGCCAGGACGACGCCGGTGATGATCTGGATCATCAGGGCGAGGCCGGCCAGGACGCCGAAGTTCCAGAAATAATTGAGGTTGCGCGGCACGGGATAGCCCGCACCCACGGCGTTATAGGCGAGACGCGGAAGCGGCAGCTTCTCGTCAATCCACACCATCACCGGATTTTTCGGCGTATATTGCTCAGCCCAGGGAAAGCTCATCGTTTCTTACCTCAGCCTACGAGAATGGCGGTGTCGGAAGTGAAGCTGAACTTCGGCACTTCCAGGTTGGTCGGCGCGGGGCCTTTACGGATGCGCGCGGCGGTGTCGTAGGACGAACCATGGCATGGGCAGAAATAGCCGCCATATTCGCCCTTATTCTCACCTTCGCCAGCGCCCAGCGGCACGCAGCCCAGATGGGTGCAGACACCCATGGTCACCAGCCACTGCTTCTTGCCATCGACGGTGCGCTCTTCGAGCGTCTGTGGATCGCGCAGCGTGGAAGGATCCACCTTGTCGGCTTCGGCGATTTCCTTTTCCGTCAGCTGGCGCACGAACAGCGGCTGGCTGCGGAACGTCGTCTTGATCGCCTGCCCCGGCTGGATCGCCGAGAGATCAACTTCCGTCGATGCCATCGCCAGCACGTCCGCGCTGGGGTTCATCTGGTCGATCAGCGGCAGAACGACGGCAACCGCGCCGACGCCTGCAAAACTCACCGCGGCGATATTGATGAAGTCGCGACGGCGGACCCCATCTTCGCCGGGTAGACCCGTGCTGTCTGTATGTTCAACGCTGGCCATGCACCTCAACCCTTGCAAGAACGTCCCTGGTCCCGCCGCAATGCCGTGAACGGCCCTGTTTATCAAGGGTGATGGGTAACCATATGATATGGCCCCCGCCGTCCCCCCGGCGTGGTTCGCGGGCCTGATAACCCCAGTGCGCGCTCTTTGCCAACAGCAAAGTCACGCAAGCTATGACAATTTGCCGCAGTGCATTATGGGCTCCCTCATGCGTATCGCCCTTTATCAGCCCGAAATCGCCGGCAATGTCGGTGCCATCCTGCGTCTGGCGGCCTGTTTCGCGGTGCCCGTGGACATCATCATGCCGACCGGATTCGCCTTTTCCGATGCCCGCCTGAAACGCGCGGCGATGGACTATGGTGCAGCGGCGGAGGTCGTGCGGCACGCCAATTTCGACGCCTTCGATGCGGATCGGCGCGCCAACGGCCGCCGCCTGCTGCTGATGAGCAGCCATGCCTCGCAGAGGCTGCCCGACGTTGCATTTCGCGGCGACGATGTCTTGTTGATGGGTTCCGAAAGCGCGGGCGTCCCCGATGCCGTGCGGGATATGGCCGATATCCGGGTGCGGATTCCCATGGCACCGGGCTTTCGATCCTTGAACATCGCCGTTTCCACGGGCATCGCCGTCGCCGAAGCCCTGCGCCAGACCGGAAAGTTCCCGCAATGACCCCCGCTCCCACACCTATCGTTCCCTTCACCCTCGATTCCCGCCAGCAGGCCGCCCGCGCCTGGTTCGAATCGCTCCGGGACCGGATCTGTGCCGCGTTCGAAGCGATCGAGCGGGAGGCAAGCAGCGACGCCGGTTTCGCCTACACCCCCTGGGACCGCGAAGCCGAAGGGCAGGCTCCAGGCGAAGGCGGCGGTGGCGTGCGCGGGGTGATGAAAGGCAAGGTTTTCGAGAAGGTCGGGGTCAATATCTCGACCGTGGGCGGCGAGTTCGCCCCCGGCTTTGCGCAGAGCATCCATGGCGCGGCGGAGAATCCAGCCTTTTTCGCGACCGGGATCAGCTTGGTCGCGCATATGGCCAATCCGCATGTGCCCGCTGTGCATATGAATACGCGCTATCTGGTGACGACCAAAAGCTGGTTCGGCGGCGGGGCAGACCTCAACCCGCCGCTGCCGCGCGACGAAGACACAGAATTTTTCCATGATGTCCTCAAGGCCGCGTGCGACGCGCATGACCCGGACCATTATCCCCGGTTCAAGGATTGGGCGGACGAGTATTTCTTCATTCCCCATCGCGGCGTCCATCGCGGGGTCGGCGGCATTTTCTACGATCATCTCGAATGTGCCGACGATGCGGCGTTCGACGCGAATTTCGCCTTCACCCGCGCAGTCGGCGATGCCTTCCTTGATGCCTATCCGCCGATCGTGCGGCGGCGCATGGACGAGGCCTGGACCGAGGCGGACTATGCCACGATGCTGGAATGGCGGGGCCGCTATGCCGAATTCAATCTGGTGCATGATCGTGGCACGCTGTTCGGCCTCAAGACCGGCGGCAATATCGATGCCATCCTGATGAGCCTGCCGCCGATGGCGAGCTGGAGCTGACGCCATGGCGCTGATCGCGGTCGATCCGGCCATGGTGGCTGCGATCGTCACCCATTTGGAGATGCGGCAAAAGCCGCGCCCTGTGCCGATCCCGCCGTCACCCTTGCGACTCGTGCGATGGAAGGGGCCCAAGCTCGACAGCTATCGCGCGCTGTTCCGCCGGGTGGGAGAGCCATGGCTTTGGTTTTCGCGGCTGGTGATGAAGGACGAATCGCTTGCCGCGATCATCCATGACCCGGCGGTCGAGGTCTATGCCGTCACGGACCCGCGCGGGATCGAGGTTGGATTGCTCGAACTGGATTTCCGCTCGATGCCCGATTGCGAACTGGGCTTTTTCGGGCTGGTGCCGCAACTGAACGGCAAGGGCCATGGGCAATGGCTGATGGCGCAGGCCAAGGCGCTCGCCGGGCGCAAGGGCGTCGAACGTCTATGGGTCCACACCTGCACGCTCGACAGTCCAGCGGCCCTTGGCTTCTATATGAAGGCGGGGTTCGTCGCCTATAAGCGCGAAATCGAGACATTTGCCGACCCACGCCTCGCCGGGATATTGCCGCGCGACGCAGCGCCCCATGTACCGCTGCTGGATCAGCCTGCGGTCGCCTGACGATAAAGGCGCGCGAGCATCACTAGCATATAGACCTGGACCACCGTCGAGACGATCGCCCCGGCAATCCCGCCAGCCAGCCGCGCGCCGTCAGGCCCTGCAAGCAAGCTGCCCAGCAAACCGAAAATCGACTGCGCTGCCGAGGCGACGATGGCGGACAGCAAGGTCAGGATCAGGATGAAGGCCAGCAGCCGCCAGAAATGCCCGCGCGTGAGCGCCCATGCACGGCGGAGCGATTCCTTGACGCCTGCGCCACTGTCCAGAACGACCGGATTGAGCAGCATCAGCCGCACGCTGGCAAAGAGCGCTACACCGACCATGACAAAGCCGAGCAAAAGCCCAAGCGAGGCACCGGCCGCCTTCGATGCCAACGAGACGATCACCGCCAGGAGTATGACCGTCATCAACAGCCCAAACAGCGCGCCCAGCACGACCAATGCCGTACCAAGCAGCACCGGCAGCCGCTGAAGGCTGAGCCGCAGCGCTTCGCCCACCGAAATGCCGGGACGCAGGGCCAGCGCGAACAGGCTGAGCGATCCGAACCAGATCAGGATCACCGCGATCATGAGGCCAATGCCATAGCTGGCCGGGACATCGGGCATCGTATCCATCTTGGGCGCGAGCGACCATGCGGCCAATTCCGGTGGCGTCATTTCCTGAAGGATGAGGCCGGGCAACGCCACGAACAGCAGCGCGACGGGAAACAGCAACGTGGCTTCGCGGGCGACGAAGGCCACCGCTTCCTGCCACGCCTTGCCGATCGACATTGTCGCCATATCTTGTAACGCCTGCCCTGTTCCCGGAAATATCGCGGAGACTTGATCGCTCGCAGTCTCCAAGTCAAGGAAGCGTCATGACGGCCCCCCTTCCCTTCCCCGACAGCGTCGATTGGCGCACCGAAACCGCGCCTGTCGATTATCCAACGGCGCTAGCCGAGATGGAGGCGCGCGCCGCTGCGATCCATGGCGGAGAGGCGCGCGAACGGGTGTGGCTGCTGGAACATGCGCCGCTTTATACCGCTGGAACCAGCGCAGACCCGGCCGAACTGATTGACGCGCGCTTTCCGGTCTATGATGCCGGGCGCGGTGGCCGCTACACCTATCATGGGCCGGGGCAACGGATCGGCTATCTCAACATTAACCTCGGCGAACGCGGCAAAGATGTCCGTAATTTCGTGCATCATCTCGAAGGCTGGATGATCGCAGCCCTCGCTGATCTCGGCATCGCAGCGCGGCGGGCGGAGGGACGGATCGGCATCTGGACCGATGATGCGCAAGGGCGGGAGGCCAAGATCGGCGCGCTGGGCATAAGGGTGCGCCGCTGGGTGACGCTCCATGGTTTTGCGATCAATGTCGATCCTGACCTTAGCCATTTTACCGGCATCGTGCCATGCGGGATCAGCGACTATCCCGTGACCAGCATCGCAGCGCTAGGGGGCGACGCTTCCATGACCGCGCTCGACTCCGCGCTCAAGGCGCATTTCCCTGCCTTTCTCAACCGCTTGTCGCGGTGCGGCACGGGACTTGAGCAATGCGAAGTCGGTCGCTAGGGTCACGCCTTTCGCCGGGCGGGGGATTGCCGGGCATCGATGATCGCAAGGAGACCCGGATGCGCCGCCACATACTTGTCGCCATGACCCTGTCGCTGCTGCCGCTGGCCGCGTGCGGCGGCGCGGACAAGACCGAGACCAAGGTCGAGATGAAGGACATGGAAGTTGTCGATGGCACCACCAGCGACGCCATGACCGACCTGGACGGAGTGCAGAGCGAAGGCACGGCGATCGCCTCGCCCGGCAACGCGGCTGCCAATGCCAGCAGCGCGGCACAACCCGCCGCCGAACCAGCCGGGGCGGAAGCGGAAGTCCTCTCCGACCAATAGGGCTGGCGCAATCATTCAGCCCTGATACAGTCGGCTTAGACACATATTCGGGCGATGCCCATTCATCGCACCCGTTCGTAAAAGGCCCTTATTGCATGACGTTCCGTACCGCGCTGACTGGCCTTGCCCTGGCCGTTGCGCCGATGCTGGCGCAACCCGCCGCCGCCCAATTTTTCTGGTCGCCACCTGACCTGTCCGCCCCGCCCCTGACCGATTCGGCCGCCGCTACCGCGCTTGGCCTGCCCGGTGCGACGGAGGCGGAGATTAAGGCTGGGCTGGTGTGGAACCTGCGCGCGGCGCTCAATGTCGCAGCGCTGCAGTGCCAGTTCGAACCCACCTTGCTCGCCATCGGCAATTATAACGCGATGATCGCGCATCATGACGCCGAACTGGATGCGGCGCAGGCCGGTATATTGAGCTATTTCCAGCGCACCGTGGGCAAGGGACGGCCGGGACAAGCCGCATCCGACCAATATGGCACGCGCATCTATTCGGGCTATTCGACCGTACAGGCGCAAAAGGGCTTTTGCCTGGCGACGGCCGAGGTCGGGCGCAAGGCGATCTTCGCCGATCGGGGCAAGTTACATGAGGTAGCGCGCAGCGGTCTGGCTTCGATCAAGAAGTCGCTGGTTGCCGCGGGCGAGCAATATTATGGCACGCCGGGCTATGATTATGTGACCGCCCTGCCCTCCTTCGATCCCAAATGCTGGAAAAAGGGCGTGCTGCAGCCCGTTTGCCATCAGGCGTGGAATGACAAGATCGGCGTTGGCAAGCCCTAAGGACGGATCAGCGCAGGCCCAGATATTTATGGGCCTGTACCGTCAACCGCCAGCGCGGCCGATCCATGACCAGTGCGATACAAGCGCGGGCATTATCCTGGGCCTGGGGATCATCGAGCGGCTGGAGCAGATGATGGGTGAAGGCCCAATGCTCCATCGCCGCGACATCGGCGAGGCTGTGCCCGCCGCCCGGTTGCGGCCAGACGAGCTTCAACTCATCGCCTGACGTCTGCACGACCTCGCTCCCCGCCTTGGGGCTGATGCAGACCCAATCTATCGCGGGATGGACGGGCAGCGTGCCGTTGCTCTCGATCGCAATCATGAAACCGCGCGCGTGGAGCGCATCGACCAGCGCATCATCCACCTGCAACATCGGCTCGCCGCCGGTCAGGACGATATAGTGGCCCGCCTCGGCCGTGCCCCAAAAGGCAAGCGCGGCATCGGCCAGTGCATCGGCATCGGCGAACTTGCCGCCGCCATCGCCATCGGTGCCGACGAAATCCGTATCACAAAAGCGGCAGATGGCGGTCGCCCGGTCCTGCTCGCGCCCGCTCCACAAATTGCATCCGGCAAAGCGCAGGAACACCGCGCGGCGCCCGGCCTGCACCCCTTCGCCCTGGAGCGTCAGGAACATTTCCTTGACCGCATAGCTCATCGCGCGCGCTTTCAGGGCCGCGCGGCGTAGAGGGTGGGATCGGGCAGGTCCGCTTCCTGATACCCCTTTGACCGCAGGCGGCAACTGTCGCACAGGCCGCAATGTTTGCCGTCCGGCGTCGGGTCATAGCAGGACCAACTGATCCCGGTATCGAGCCCCAGCCGGTCGGCCTCACGCACGATGTCGGCCTTGCTCATATATTGCAGCGGCGTCTTGATGCGGATCGGGTGACCTTCCACCCCTGCCTTGGTCGCGAGCGCCGCCATCGTCTGGAAGGCGTCGATAAACTCAGGGCGGCAATCGGGATAGCCCGAATAATCGAGCGCGTTGACCCCGATGAAGATGTCGCTGGCCCCTGCGACTTCGGCCAGCCCCAAGGTGAGCGACAGGAAGATGGTGTTGCGCGCCGGGACATAGGTGATGGGGATGTCGTCGCCGACCCCGCTTTTGGGCACGGCGATGTCGGCGGTCAGCGCCGAACCGCCGAACGCAGTCAGATCAAGCGGCAGGACGATGTGACGCATCGCGTTCAAGGATTTCGCGACGCGCGACGCAGCCTGCAGTTCTACGCGATGCCGCTGATTATAATCGATCGACAAGGCGAGCAGACGATAGCCCGCCTCGCGCGCCAATGCACCCGCGACCATCGAATCCAGTCCGCCCGAAAGCAGGACGACGGCGAATTTTCCTTGATTGGCAACCATGGTTTCGCGCTACTGCCCCAATCGCGCCAGCGCAAGCATGGCGCTGCGCTTAGCGGCAGACGCCAATGCGGCGCCCCTCCGCCACGAAGACGAAGGGCGCGCCATCGGCCACACCTTGCGAGCTGATCTGTATCAGCCGCGCGGTTTCGACGCGCAGGTCGGTGCGGCCATTGCCCGCCGCCGCGCAATCATAGGTGATGCTGGCGGCTTGGGCTTCATCGCTCACTACGAAGCTGCGGCAGGAGGCGCGGGCATGGCGTATCTGCAGCAATTGGCGCACGTCCGATACGCACAGCTTGCGGGTCTCCGCGCCCTTGCCCCGGCCGCGCAATTCCCATTCGCCCGGTTCCAGCTTCTGGAGCGCCGCGAGCTTTGGCGCATCAGCCGCCCCAGCCCAGCTTGCTGCCGTCATCGCCGCCGCCACTGCGAGCGCGCGCCAAACCGCCTTTCCCATGATCTATATTCCCATCAAGGGTCACGCGCCATCTGGGCCGCAACCATCCCTGTCCGCCATGCCGTAGGATTACGGCATTTTGATAGCGCGAACTGGCTGCGCTGCCCAAATTACAAATATCGTTAGCGTAACGACGCCGCGTCAGGCGAAGCTGTCGACCCGAAGCGGGAAGAGCCGCGAACAGAAGGCACAATCGACGCCGATAATGCCCTGCTCGTCGGCCATTTCCGCCCGGTCATCGGGCGAAAAGCGGCCGATGACGTCGCGGATATGCGACAGGTCGCAGCGGCACCCCTTGGCCAGCGGCGTGGGGTCGGTCGCGCGCACTTCCTCTTCCTCATGGAACAGCCGCCAAACGATGTCGCTCAAGGGGAGCGACGTGTCCGTCAGTTCCTCATCCTTGAGCGTCACAGCGAGCGCCTGCACATGCTCCCATTCGGGGTGATCGTGGCGGACATGCAACCGTTCGCGGCCGACTTCGCCTTCGGGCAGATGCTGGAGCAACAGCCCGGCGGCATAGCAGCCTTCGCCCGGTTCGTGCCGAGTAGCGATGCGGATCACGCTGGGGATTTGTTCGGACTGGAAGAAATAATGTTCGGCTGCTGCGCCCAGCGAATCGCCGTCCAAGGGCACGATGCCCTGATAGCGTTCGCCGGTGACGGACTGGTCAAAGGTGATGGCGAGATAGCCCTTGCCGAACAGGCCGAACAAGGTCGGGTCCGGGCCGAGTTCAGCCAACCGGTCGGCATCGAATTTGGCATAGCCGCGCAGATCGCCATTCTTGTAATCGGCGACCAGCAGGCGAACGACGCCATGTTCGGTCTGCGCCTGCATCGTGAGTTGCCCGTCGGCCTGCTTGAGCGTCGCGCCGAGCAGCGCCGCCAGCACCAGCGCCGACGCCAGCAGCCGCTCGATCGCCGGGGGATAGGCATGGGCGGCCAGCACCTCGTCCAGCACCGGGCCGAGCCGCACGAGACGACCGCGCGCATGGCGCGAGGCTATGGTGAAGCCGATGGCATGGTCGACATGGGGGGCGATAGTCACATCAAGGCTCCGGTGATCCCGCAGGCGATGGCGCGGGGCGTAAGGCCGCATCGGACGATGCGGGCGAGCCGCCTAGATAGGAAGCCCGCCCGTAAACTCAACCAAGATGCCCCAAGGCCCAGAGCAGCACCGATTTCTGGGCATGAATGCGGTTTTCAGCCTCATCCCAGATCAGCGATTGCGGGCCGTCGATCACGTCGGCAGTCACTTCCTCGCCGCGATGGGCGGGCAGGCAGTGGAGGAATTTGGCCTGCGGCTTCGCGCCCGTCATCAGCGCGGGCGTGACCTGATAGGGCATCATCGCGGCCAGCTTTTCCTCGGCATGGGCCTGCCCCATCGAGATCCAGGTGTCGGTGACGACGATGTCCGCGCCGGCGACCGCCTCTGCCGCATCGCGGGTCAGGCTGATGCGCGCGCCCTGCGCCTGCGCCGCCGCCGCGAAAGATGCGTCGGGTTCATAGCCCTCCGGCACGGCGACGCGCACGTCGAACTTGAGCAGCCCCGCCGCTTCGATGATCGAGTGCAGCACATTATTGCCGTCGCCCAGCCACGCCCACTGGCTGCCGGGCAAGGCCACGCCATGTTCGACCACGGTGAGCAGGTCGGCGACAATCTGGCAGGGGTGCGACAGGTCGGTCAGGCCGTTGATGACGGGGACGGTGGCATGATGCGCCATTTCCTCGATCTTGGCATGATCGTCGGTGCGGATCATGATGGCGTCGCACATGCGCGACAGGACGCGCGCTGTGTCGGCGATCGTCTCACCACGGCCGAGCTGCGTCGTGGCCGAATCGAGGATCAGCGACGTGCCGCCCAACTGACGGATCGCCATGTCGAACGAGACGCGAGTACGGGTCGAATTCTTCTCGAAGATCATCGCCAGTGTGTGCCCGGCAAGCGGAGCGTCGGCATCGACGCGCCCCTTCGGCCAGGACGCCCGCGCGGCTTTCCGGTCGATGGCGTCAGCGATCATCGCGGCAATGGCATCGCCGCCTGCGTCGGAGAGATTCAGAAAATGCTTGGTCATATTAACTACCCATCAGCCGTTCGGGCTGAGCCTGTCGAAGCCCTGCACTTTGTTAGAAGACAAGTGCAGCCCTTCGACAAGCTCAGGGCGAACGGAGGTCAGTCTTAGGCCGCCTTGGCTTCGACAAATGTCCGCGCACCGGCGGAGATTTTCTCGATGGCTTCGGCGATGTGGCTTTCCTCGATGACGAGGGGCGGCAGGATGCGCAGCACATTCTGCCCCGCCGACACGGTCAGCAGGCCATGATGGTCGCGCAGATGCCCCACGAAGCTGCGGGCGTCATGGCTGTCCTTGAGCTTCACGCCCAGCATCAATCCCATGCCGCGCACATCCTCGAACATGTCGTCATGATTGGGGATGAGTTGTTCCAGCGCGGCGCGCAGGCGTGCGCCCATGGCGGTGACATGGTCCAGAAACCCGTCTGCCAATACTTCCTCGATCACCGTCAGGCCCACTGCCATAGCGAGCGGATTGCCACCATAGGTGGTGCCGTGCGTGCCGAACACCATGCCCTTGGCCGCGTCCTCGGTGGCGAGGCAGGCGCCCAGCGGGAAGCCCGCCCCAATCCCCTTGGCGACCGCCATGATATCGGGCGTGATGCCGAACTGTTCATGCGCGAAGAAGGTGCCGGTGCGGGCATAGCCGCACTGGACCTCGTCCAGGATCAGCAACAGGCCATGCTCGTCGCACGCCTTGCGCAAGCCGACCAGGAATTCTTTGGTCGCTGGCGTCACGCCGCCTTCGCCCTGCACCGGCTCCAGCAGGAAACCGGCGGTGTTGTCGTCGATCTGCGCCAGCGCGGCGTCGAGATCGTTGAAAGGCACGACGGTAAAGCCAGGCAGCAATGGTTCGAAGCCGTCGCGCATCTTGGGCTGGCTGGTGGCCGAGATCGTCCCCAGCGTCCGCCCGTGAAAGGCATTGTCGAAGCTGATGATGTTATGCCGGTGGGCGTTGCCATTGGCATAATGATAGCGACGCGCGGTCTTGATCGCGCACTCGACCGCTTCCGCACCCGAATTGGTGAAGAAGACGGTGTCGGCAAATGTGTTGTCGACCAGCTTCTGCGCCAGCTTTTCCCCCAGCGGCATGCCGTAGAGGTTCGACACATGCATCAGCGTCGCGGCCTGATCGGCGATCGTCTTGACCAGCTTGGGGTGGCCATGGCCGAGCAGGTTGACCGCGATGCCGCTGGCGAAATCGAGATAGCGTTCGCCGCGTTCGCCGATCAGATAGCAGCCTTCGCCTCGCACCGGACGGACATCGCACCGGGGGTAAACGGGCATGAGCGGCGTAATCGACATGAGCCTTCCCTTTCTGGCTTGATGCTGCGCGTCCTGGGCGCAGGAGATATAACGCAAAAAGGCGACCCCGCCGGGCCGCCCTCTGCGAGCATCGCCTATACAGGCGGCTTGGAAGGGGTGCAACCCCGCAACCGGGCCAGTCCGATCCTGCTGGCCTTAGCCGATCTGGTTCCAGGCGTCGGCAATCTCCGCGATCATGGCGCGGGCCTGATCGACCGGTTCTGCCACCCGTCCTTTGGCCCCTACCAGCAACAGGCGGCGCGCCTCGCGATAAATTTGTGCGAGACCCAGCGCGACGTCGCCGCCCTTGTCATGGTCCAGGCTCGATTCGAGCGCGAAGAGGATCGACATGGCACGCGCCTGCTTGTCCGACACCTGCATCCGGTCCGCCTGCCGTTCGGCGAGCGCGGCGGCGTCCAGCGCCAACAGCAGCTCGTCGAACAAGATCCTGACCAACGCATGCGGCGTTGCCCCTTCGGTCCGGCTGCCCGAATGCACCGCTGCATAGCGACGCGCGGCGCTGGCCCCTGCATAACCCTGATTGTAGAACATGGTCCCGTTCGTCCCCGTTAACTGTCGCTGTTGTTCCACATCTCGATCTGCTGTTCGAGATAGCTTTGCGTAGCTTTGAGCGCCGTCAGGCGCGTTTCCATCTTGGAATAGACGGTCGTGAGCTGCGCTTCGTAACTGGTCATCTGCGTATCGAGCTTTTCAAGCTGTTCACTCAAGGATTTGGCCAGCGCCTCATATTTGACCTGCGCCTGCGCCAGCGCACCGTCCTTGACCTGCACCCGGTCGCGCACCGCATCCATCATCCCGGCGAGGCCTGGGTTGGTCGCGGTCGCGACCGCCGGATTGAGCATCTGGGTGATCGCCGACGGATCGGCGGCAATCGCCTTGTCGAGGACGTCGGTGTCGAGCTTGAGCGTGCCATCGCGATTGGTGGCGACGCCGATGTCCGACAAGGTGCGATAGGTGCCGCTGCTGGTCAGCGCAGTGGAGGTCATCTGCGACAATTGCCGCTTCATGTCCCGGATCGACGCTTCGCCGTTCAGTACACCGGACGAGGCGGAATCCGCGCCCGTGCTGGTCGATGTGTTGAGCGCCTTCATCAGCGTATTATAGGCATCGACGAATTCGACCATCAGATCGCGCATGGTCGTCGTCGGTTCGGTCGACGCCAGCGTGACAAGCGTGCCCGGCGCTGCCTTGTTCAAATCGATGCGCAGATGGGCGATCGCCGTGTCGATCGTGTTGCTGGCATAACGCTGCTCCACGCCATCGAGGCTGATGATCGCATCCTTGGGCGTCGCCATCGACGCCATCGTCGCGCTGTCCGTGCCTTCCCAGGCGAATTTCGCCAAGTCCGTACCGCTGACCGAAGCCAGCGAAAAATCATTGGCCGCGCCGGTGGCGCCCTTCATCACCAGCCGCGTCCCCTGCGTATCGGTGATTACCGATGCGGTAACGCCCAGGCCCGCCTCGTTGATGGCGGCGGCAAGGCCTGAATAGCTGTTATTGGCGGCGGTGATGCTGATCGTCGCGCTCTGGCCGCCCACGGTCAGGATCATCTCCCCCTCCCCCACGGCCGTTGCAGCGGTAGCGCCCACAACCGGGGTCGATGCCAGCGTGCGGGCCGAGGCAAGTTGCTTGACTTCTAGCTGGGCGGGCAGACCCATCGGCACGCCACCTGGCAGCAAGCCGACCGTAGCGATGCTGGGATCATTGGAGGCGGGCGTCCCGGCATAGCCAGTGCCCGCGAGCAGGCTGTTCAATGCATCGGCGAAAGTGTCGATCGAACTGGAGGCCGAGGCGAGCGCGGAGATGCGCGCGCTGTTCAGGCTCTGCCGGTTGGTGATGACCTCCTGCTTGGGATCACGCGTGGCAGCGACCAGGCTGGAAACCAGCGCCTTGGTGTCGATACCCGATCCGACGCCGAGCGCCGTGGTAATGCTGCTGCTGACCGATGCCATTGCGTCGTCCTTTCAGAGGAGAGAACGGCGCTAGCGCGAAGACCTTTAGGAATGATTTGCGAGGAAGCAGATCAGTTGGCGGAAGCGACGATCTGATCGACGACACCACGCGAGACATGGGCCTGCGCGGCATGGCTGTAGGCCGCACGATCGACCATGCGACGGGCGATCACGGCGGCATGTTCGATCGCTTCCTTGCTGGCAGGCGGCAGCGGCACCAGGATGATCGGTCGGGCCAGCATTGCGTCGATGGACCGCGCCGCGCCATCGACCGACGTGCCGCTGTCGAGGTCCGCCAATATATCGGCGATGCGGGCATGGATTTCGACATATTCGGCAGCGCTGGCGACATCCTCGTCCACGCTCGCCACATCGATCTGTGGCATCGACGCACGGGCGTCGCGGTCGGGCGATGGGGCGGATCGCCCTGCTTCAATCGGCTGAACGGCCTGCGCAGACGAGATGGCGCGTGGCGCGGTCCGATCGACCGGCGGCAACTCGATACGGGTAAAATAGTCGCTCATGACGCACATCCTAATGCGTCCCCATGAAGAGAATACGGACGAGCGCGGCTAAACTTTAATTCACTTTGTTATTTTTACGCCCGCAAACAAACGCCAAGCAAGTAGCGGCGGTAGCAAGGCCGGGCCGGGAATACCGGCACTGCCCGCTACGATCTGAACAAGCGGCAGAAAGAAGATCGCAAGCAGCAGCGGTCGATCGCGTTCGCATGGCAGCAACAGGGCGGCCATGATCGCCAGCGACAAGCTGTCATAGGAAAGCATATAGGGCGTCGCAGCCACGGCGCAGGCGAGAAACAAGGCGTTGGCACTTATGTCGGCCGCATCGGGCTGCCGATGGAAACGCAGCCAAACAAGCGCCGCCGCCAGAAGGGACAGAGCGGCCTGGGCTGCTCCCGCCACGCCGCTGCCAAATTCAGCCGACCGCAAGTTCATGAATAAAGTCGGCATGAATGGCCCGGCCAGATGATCCGGATCAGACAGGATCAACGATTGATTCGCAATGCCCTGGTCCAGATAGACGCGCCATATATCCGATCCCCATAGCAACACCGTCAGCCCAGCGAGGCCAAGCGTGACCGCTCCTGCAGCGCAAATGGCGCGCCAGTTGCCGGTGGCGAGCAGCATGAGAGGAAAGAGCAGGCCCAATTGCGGCTTCACCGTCAACAGGCCGAGCAGCATCCCCGCAAGCCAGGGGCGGCTTTCGCGCCAGTGCAGCACGGCCAGGATGATGGCTGCAGCGAACGCGGAAAACTGGCCCGACATCATGCCGAACACCGCTGCAGGACAAAGCAACAGCACAAGAATCAGGCGCGCGTCACGCGTCCACAAACGCAGGGCGGCGGCGAGTGTGGCTGTACCAATCAGCGTCCACAGCAGCAGCGCGACACCGTAGGGCAACAGGCCGAACGGCGCGCCGACCAGCAAAGTGGTGGGCGGATAAGACCATTGCTGGCCAGGATAGCCCGGCCCGACAAGCGCCGCGACGGCGTTGGCATAGGTCGATAGATCGTAAAGCCGGGCAGGGTCGCCCGCCCAGGCAGCGCGCCCGACTATCCACAGATTCAGAAAATCGCGCCCGACGACCAGTCCGGTTCCGTCACGCCAAATCCCCTGCCCCGCCGACAGCGTCAACACATAATAGGGGACATAAAGGCCAACGAGCAGGAACGCGGCCACGCGCAGCGTCGCCCACGGATCACGGGGTTCAGGATTTGCGACCATCGGCATCGAAGCGCAGATCGTCGGGTACGGTGATGAAGGGGCGGTCCATTTCGCTCGCCATGCGGTTTTCGACGCGGAAGACGAAGGCGAGGACGGTGGCGACCGCCATATAGAGGCCTTCATTGACGACCTGCCCGGCGCGCGAGGTGAAGTAGATGGCGCGGGCGAGGTCGGGATATTGCAGGATGGTGACGCCCTTTTGCTCCGCCAGTTCGCGGATGGCGGCCGCAATCGCATCATTGCCGCGCGCGACCACCACCGGCGCGGCATCGACGCCCGGCTTGTAGCGCAGCGCGACGGCGAAATGGGTCGGGTTGGTGATGATGACGCTGGCTTCGGCCACCGCTTGGCGCGTCGATCCGTTCAGCACCTCGAACTGGCGGCGACGGATCTGGCCCTTGAGTTCGGGCGAGCCTTCGCTTTCCTTATGCTCGTCCTTCACATCCTGTTTCGACATGCCCAGGCGCTTGGCGCGCTGCATGATCTGCGCCGGGACATCGATCCCCGCGATCAGGAAAAGCCCGCCCGCCATAACCAGGCAGGTGAGGATGAACATATTGCCAAGGTCGGCGATGGCAGGACCAATACCCATCTTGCCCAGCCCCGTAATTTCGGTCAGCCGATCCCAGACCATCCAGATACCGATCGCGCCGAGCAGGCCGATCTTGGCGATGGACTTCATCAATTCGATCAGCCCCTGCGCGCCGAACATGCGCTTGAGGCCCGAAGCGGGGTTCATCTTCGACGCCTTGGGCGCGAAGGCACCAGGGCGGAAGCCGAGCGATCCCAGCAAGGCCGGGGCAGCGATCGCGGCCAGGAAGGTCGCCAGCATCACGCCCGCCACCGGCAATGCGATGCCGGTCAGCAGGTCCAGCCCGCGTTGGGCCGGGGAGAAATCGGTAATGTCCTCGCGCCGGAAGCGCAGCGCCTCGACCAGCATGTCGGACAGCGAATCGATCAGCGATGGACCGGTAACCGCGAGCCAGCCGATGCCCGCCATGACCACCATCGCCGTGCCCAGTTCGCGCGACTGGAGAATGTCGCCCTTCTTGGCGGCATCATCCAGCTTCTTCTGGGTCGGTTTCTCGGTCTTTTCGCCGCCCTCATTGCCGCCTGCCATGGCTATTGCCCCTCCGCGATCATGCGGGCCTGCTCAAGTCCCGCCTTGATCGAGGCGGTCATGCCTTCGGCCATGATCGGGACGGCCATGGCAAGGAGGATGAGGCCGGCCATCATCGCGACGGGCATGCCGACGGCGAACAGGTTGAGCGAGGGGGCGGCACGCGCCAGCATGCCCATGACGATCTGCACCAGAACCAGCGCAAAGGCGACCGGCAGGGCGACGGTGACGCCCGCGCCCAGCAACGCGCCGCCAAATTCGATCATGCGCCAGATCGTGTCGTTGGACAGCATCGCCGCGCCCGGCGGGATCGCCTGATAGCTTTGCACCACGAAGCTGGCGAGCAGCAGATGCCCGTCCATGCCGAGCAGCAGGAAGGTGGCGAGAATGGAGAGGAAGGTGCCGAGTACCTGGGTCGACTGGCCCGACGAGGGATCGACCATCGCGGCGAAGTTGAGGCCCATCGCGTTGCCGATCGTCTCCCCCGCGACAAAGGCGGCGGCATAGCCGATCTGGACCGCAAAGCCGAGCGCGAGGCCGGCCATGACTTCACCCGCGACCATCATCACGCCTTCGAAACTGGCGACGCCATCCTGCGGCAGGGTGATGGTGACGCTGTTGAGCGCTGCGAGGCCGAGCGCGAGCGCGAGGATCAGGCGAAGCTGGAGCGGCACGGCGGGCGCGCCGAAGACGGGCGCGGCGATGAAGGCCGCGCCGGGGCGGATCATCGCGATCAGCCAAACCCACAGCTGCGCCTCCACCCCCGCAAAGCCGGGGGCTATCATTGCAACAGGTCCGGGATGCGATCGAATATCTCGCGGGTGAAATCGGCGATCAGCACCATGATCGAACCGCCGAACAAGGCGAGCATGGCCCCGACCACCAGAATCTTGGGGATGAAGCTCAATGTCTGTTCGTTGATCGAGGTCGCGGCCTGCACCATGCCGATGATCAGACCCGCGATCAGTGCGGGCAGCAGGATGGGTGCCGCCGCGAGTGCGGTGATCCACAGCGCCTGTTGGGCGAGGCCCATGAAGAAATCGGCATTGTCCACTTTAGGTCCGTTCGCCCTGAGCGAAGTCGAAGGGCATGACTGAGCGAAGCGAAGTCGAAGGCCGGGCCTCGCTGCGCTCGGCAGAGGGCTTCGACAGGCTCAGCCCGAACGGTTCAGAATATCTCATGTCGCGAACGAGCCTGCCAGGCTGCCCATCGTCAGCGCCCAGCCATCGACCAGCACGAACAGCAAGAGTTTGAACGGCATGGAGATGATGGTCGGGGACAGCATCATCATGCCAAGCGCCATCAGCGTGGAGGCGACGACCAGATCGATGATGAGGAAGGGCAGGAAGATCATGAAGCCGATCTGGAAGGCGGTCTTGAGTTCGCTGGTGACGAAGGCTGGGAGCAGGATGGTGAAGGGAATGTCGGCGGGCGTGCGGAAAGCGGGCGCTTCGGCGAGGTTTGCGAACAATTTGAGGTCGCTCTCGCGGGTCTGCTTGGTCATGAAACCGTGCAGCACCTTGCCCGACCGGCCGACCGCTTCCTCGATCGTGATCTGGCCCTTGCCATAGGGATCGAAGGCGAGACCGTTAATCTGGTCGATCGCGGGACGCATCACGAACAGCGACAGGAACAGCGCAAGGCCTACCAGCACCTGATTGGGCGGCGTCTGTTGCAGGCCCAGCGCCTGGCGCAGCAGCGACAGGACGATGATGATGCGGGTGAAGCTGGTCATCATCAGCACGAGCGACGGCAACACCGTCAGCAGGCTCATGAGGATCAGGATTTGCAAGCTGAGCGAGAGCGACCGGCCGTCGCCCGAAATCTGGCCCATGGCCCGGCCTAGCGCGCCGCCATTGTCGGCGGGGGCGGCAGGCGCCGCCTGGGCCAAGGCGGGCGCGGCCCATAGCAGGACCAGCAACATCGTCATTCCCAAGACGGCGAGAACCCATCTCCGAACAGCTGCACCTTGGCGCGACGTCGGGAGATGGACCCCCGCCTTCGCGGGGAGGACGGATACGGGGTTAGCGCAGGCGCGCATGGTCGCCTTCCGCGATCTTCTCGATCCGGCCGCGCGTGACCGACAGCAGGATCTTCTTGCCCTCGAACTCGACCACCGCGAGCTTGCCGAAGGCGCCCATCGGCAGGGCTTCGAGCAGCTTGAGCGAACGGTCGCCCTGCTGGCCCATCATGCCCGGCTGATATTTGCGCCACAGCCACAATGCGCCGAAAGCCATGCCACCGACCAGCGGCAGGAGGATCAGCAGTTTAACGAAATACCAGAACATGATGGAGCCGCCCGCGCTTCATGGTTAATTGGCCCAAGCGATCCGCAGTTTCGATCCGCAAGGCAAGCGCAAAATCGATGCGGTGCGATCAGCCGCGCCGTTCGATGCCTGCAAGCCGGGTTTCGGTCGCCGCGATGTCGACGATGCGGATGCCATAGCGGCCATTGACCGTCACCACCTCGCCCTTGGCGATCAGCGCGCCATTGACCATGATGTCGAGCAGATCGTCGGCCTGGCGGTCCAGTTCCACGATACTGCCTTCGGCCAGGTCCATGACTTCGGCGAGCCGCAGCGAGGTCGATCCGACCTCCACCGACATGCGGACCGGAATGTCCGCCAGCAGCTTGAAATGACGATTATTCGTCATCCGGCTGACGGGATCTTCGGCGCGCTCCATCCGGGGGGCTTCGCTCATGTCGCTCATTGGTCGGATCCTTGTACGAGTTTTTCAATCTGGAAGGCGGCGCGGCCATCCTGTTCGCCGATGCTGCCATGGGCGACGATGCGGTTGCCCACGATCAGCGGCAGCGAGCGGCCGATCGTGACGGGAATGACATCGCCGACCTTCAATTCCATGAGGTCGGCGACGGAAAGATGGGGCCGGGCCAGCACGGTGCGCGCGGGCAGGCGAATGTCGCGCATCCGCCGGGCGATGCGCCCCTGCCAGACGGGATCGCATTGCTCGTCGTCGGTGGGCAGCTTCGATCCCATCAGCGCTTCGACCGCGCGTAGGGCGGACAGCGGAAAGACGAGATCGATCGGCCATTCCTGCTCACGGGTCAGGCTGACGGTGAAACGCTGGACGACCATCTGGTCGCCGGGCTGGGCGCTGGCGGTGAAACCGACGCCGGTTTCGCGCATGACGAGGCTGGCATCGAGCGGCAGGACGTCGCTCCACGTCTCGACGACGCGCGCGATGATGGCGTCGGCCAAGCGGACGATCAGCCGGTCTTCGGTGGGGGTAAATTCGCCGCGCGAGGGCAAAGGCCGGTTGCCAAGACCGCCATAGAAGCAGTCGACCAACGTCGAGATCATGGCGGCATGCATATGCAGCAGCACCTGCCCCTTGAGCGGGAGCAGGCGATAGACGGACAGGCTGGCAAAGGCGGGCATGGCGGCCGACCAGGCGCCCATGTCCATCAGCTGCGTCTCGTGCGCGGCGACATGGGGGCGCGTGCCCGATATCGGTTCGATGAGCGTGCGCATGCGCCGGGCGAGCTTGTCGCCCAGCCGGTCGAGGCCCGACAGCATCACCGGTGCTTGTGAATCCCCCCGCCCGAAGGCGTAGGTTTGTACGTCGTCCATGATTGTCCCCAGCCCTTCGGACCGGGGGACTTCCCGGCCTTCTGGACGGTGCTATTGAATAACGAAATTGGTAAAATAAACGTTATCGACGCCGCCATAACCCGTTTTTTGCTTTAAAATATCGTTTATTATCACCTTGATCTTCGCTTGGAGCGCCTGCTTGCCCTTGGGCGTCGCCAGCATCTCTTCGGGCTGCTGGGCGAGCATCATCAGCACCTGGCTGCGGATCGCCATCTCATGCGTCTTGATCGCGTCGATCACCCGCAAGTCATAATAGGTCGATACCGCCAGCGAAATCTGGGCAAAGGCGTCGGTGTCCGTCATGTTGGAGGTGAAGGGCGTCTGCAGCTGGAAATAGGTCGCCTGATAGGCGGTGGGGTTGGCGGGCGGCGGCAGGTCGATGCCTTTGCCATGCGCGCCGCCATGGGCCGCTGCCGCATCGCCATGCGGCGCGGCATGCGCCTTGGCGATATCCTCGGCGCTTTCGCCGGCCAGCACCAAAACGGGTTTGTTGGGATCTTCCTTTGGCCCTTCATCCTTGGGGCTGAAGAAACCGGCGGCATAGAGCCCGCCTGCCGCGCCCGCGCCGCCGATCAGCATGGCGATGACGACCAGCAGGATCATCTTCATGCCCCCGCCCTTTTTCTTCTTCGCCTTTGGTTCGTCGCTCATTCTTCCTGTCCCCTAGGCTCAAGGCCGATCATGCGTAGCGCGCGCGAACGGCATCGCGGGTGTTGTCGCCCGCCTCCGCATGGTTAAGAACGGCCGCGTCGTCGGCGGCTTTATGCGATTGCGCGATATTTTCGCGCGCCTGCCAGCGGCCCTGACCCTGCCCCTGAAAGGCGGGCTGGCCTGCCTGCTGCTGATGCTGCTGGCCCGACGCATTCTGTCCCGACGGATCAGGGCGAGTGGCGTCCGTGGCGGCGGGCGCACGCTCGATCTTCACTTCGTTGATCTTCACGGCGGCGAGGCCTGCATCCAGGCGCAGCCGGTCGCCGTCCTGGCGCAGCGCCTGTTCGGCAAGGTCGGTGGCGACGGTCAGGGCGACGGTTGCGCCTTTATCGCCCTGCTGGATGTCCACCTGGATCGGGCCGAGCGTGTCGGCGTTGATCTGAAACCGGCCCTGCGCGCCATTGGCCGACAGACCCGCAATGTCGCGGGCCAGGCTGTCGATCCACTGACCCGACACGCCCATATCCACCATTTGCGCGCCAAGGCTGGCGGAGAGGTCGGCGACGGGTGCCGTGGGCAGGACCGGGGCGAGTGCGGCGGGTGGGAGCGTGATCAGCGTCGGCACTGCTGTAGCATCGGTGCGCGGCATGCTCGACAGCGGAGCCGTAGCCTCCCGATCGGTGTCCTGGCGCTGCACGGCTTCCGTCGGCTGCGGAGAGGCCGCGCGGCCAGTCATATGATCGCGCACCAGTTGCAGCAGCGATACCGCCTCGGCTTTGACGGGCGCTGGCGCCGGTGGCTGGGCGTCGGGGGTCAGTGTCGGTAGCGGCGCGGCGGCAACGTCAGTGGTCGCGATGCTCTGCGGTGCGGTGGACGCAACGGGGCTGGCGACCGGGGCCGGGCTTGGGCCGCTGACTGTCGTCGTTGAACCGGGCGTGGCGGGAGGCACAGGAACGGACTGCACCGTCGCAGGCCCGACGGTTGCCGTTGCTGGTGCGGCTGGTGCGGCTGGTGCGGCTGGTGCGGCTGGTGCGGCTGGTGCGGCTGGTGCGGCTGGTGCGGCTGGTGCGGCTGGTGCGGCTGGTGCGGCACCAACTTCCATTGGAACGGTCGGTTGCGCGGGTGCGGGTGTCGCCGTCGTGATGCGCGCAGGCATGAGAGGCGCTCCCGCAGGCAAGGTGTCTGCGACGATGGGCGGCGCTGGGACCGGTAGGGCAGGCGCTGTGACCATGCCGGTCGCGGCGACCGTTGGGTCGGGCAGCGGCAGCGGGGCGGGCTGTTCAACCACGGCGTCCTTAGGCAACGGGCGATCGGGGCTAGTAGCGGCTAGCGGTGCAGCGTCGTCCGGTTGCGCGGGGTGGACTCCATCGGTTTGGCTGACCGGTTCGGCCGATCGGATCGGGGCTTGAAGGGATGGCTCGACCGGCGTCGCTAGAGGAATTGGCGCGTTCTGCACCGGGGCTGCCGCGTCGGAAACGGACAGCGAAGCGGACAAAGGTTCGGTGTTTTCAGGCCCGGCTGGCGTGTCCGACTCTATGTCCGTTTCGTTGTCCGTTTCGCTATCCGTTATCGGTGTGCGGACTGGTGCGGCGGCGTCGGGTGCGGTGGCCGACTGGATCGCAGGCGACGCGGGCGTTGTGACCATCGAAGGGCTGTCCGCCGTCGCCTCGGTCGGCGTTCGATCGACCGGCGATGGACGTGCGGGCGCGGCGTCAGGTCGTGCCGCGACGGGCGCGGCCTCAGGCTGCGGGGCGGCGGGCGCGTCTTGCGTTTCCTGGGGCGGTGTGTCCGTCGCTACCGGCGCCGGTGTGATGCGCGGATCTTTGGCGGGGGTGCCCGGCAAGGCTGCCGCCATCGGGCTAGAATGCGCCATGGTCGGCGTAGCGGATTGCGGCTGGACGGGTGCGGATGGAGACTGTCCGCTATGCTCAGGCCGGGGCGGTTGAACGGGCGTCTCCGCAAACGCAGCGGCAGGCGCAGCGGTCATAGTGTCTGGAACCGAAGGCGCAGCGCGCGGCGTGGCAGGCACAGCTCCTGCTGCTAAGACCGGTGCGCCCGGCACGGAGATGGGGGTGCTGGACGTCGCAGCCGCTGCGCCTGGCGCTAGGCTCGGTCCGCTGGGCGCTGCAGTCGCGGCGCTTGGCGTCGAAGCTGCCGCGCTCGGCGGGGCGGTCGCTGCGTCGAGCAGGTGCGCGAAGTCGGGGGTGCCGGGCATTGGCGCGGCGGCGGCGCCCTTCCCTGTCCCACCGGCGGGTGTCGGGAAGAGCAAGGCCTTGATAGAGGCGAGCATTGTCATGTCAGGCATCCCCCGTCCGCTGCATGCGGCGATAGCGCGGCAAGGCCGCCAGCTTGTTTTCGCGCCATTCTTCAAGGTTCGCGCGGGCGCGGTCCTTGAGGCGGGTGGCGATTTCCTTTTCGCGGTTGGCGGCGAGCGTCACGCCTTCCTTGCTCTCCACCTTGCGCCGCGCGTCGTAGAGCGCGCCGTCGAGCTGGCGCCCTGCCTGTTCCAGCCGGGTGGCAAGTTCCTGCATCGCGGCGAAGGACGCGCCGGTGGCGGCACCTTCGGTTTCAAACAGTTCGTAGCGGACCTTGTTGAGCCGCTCGATATTGCGGGCCAGCCCAGCCGCCTCGTCTCGCGCGCGCGCCGTTTCGGCGACGGCCATGGCATGTTGGACATGGCGCACGCGCAGCACGCGATGGCGGCGGGACACCAGCCCCTTCATGCGCCGAACCCGGCGATCAACGCGGCGGCGCTCGTGTCGAGGTCGATGCGGCTCTTCTGATCCTGCCGGATGAAGTCGAGAATTTCCTGACGGCGCTGGACGGCTTCGTCGATCACCGGATCATTGCCGGGGCGATATGCACCCATCAGGATAAGATCGCGATTTTCCTCATAAGCGGCCCAGAGGCGACGATAATTGGCGGCAGCCATGCGATGATCGTCAGGCACCACGTCGGCCATGACGCGCGACAGCGATTTGCCGACGTCGATGGCCGGGAAGATGGATTGTTCGGACAGGTGCCGCGACAGGACGAAATGGCCGTCCACGATGGCGCGGGCCGCGTCCACGATCGGATCGTCCGTATCGTCGCCATCGGCCAGCACGGTGTAGAGCGCGGTGATCGAACCGCCGGTACGAGCGTCCACGCCAGCGCGTTCGACCAGGCGGGGGATAAGCGCGAGCGCCGAGGGCGGATAGCCCTTCATCGCGGGCGGTTCGCCAAGCGCGAGGCCGATTTCGCGCTGCGCATGGGCGCAGCGGGTGAGGCTGTCGATCAGCAGCAGCACCTTCTTGCCACGGGCGCGGAAATATTCGGCGATGGCGGTTGCGCGCGCGGCGGCGCGCAGGCGCAGCACCGGGGGATGATCTGCGGGCACCGCGACGACGATGCTCTTGTGCATCGTGTGCTTGAGTTTGGTTTCGAGGAAGTCGCTGACTTCGCGACCGCGCTCGCCGATCAGGCCGACGACGACGATATCGGCTTCGGCCCCGGCGATCATCTGGCCCATCAGGACCGATTTACCGACGCCGGAACCGGCAATGATGGCGATGCGCTGGCCGCGCCCGGCGGTGAGCAGCGCGTTGACGGCACGGACGCCAAGGTCGAACGGTTCGGTGACGCGGCCGCGATCGAGGACATTGCCCTTAACGCCGTTGAGCGGCCAGACGCCGCCCGCGATGATCGGCCCCTTGCGGTCGAGCGGCTGGCCCATGGCATCGACCACGCGGCCGATCAGCCCCTCGCCCACCTGCACCATATTGGCCTGGCTATCAGGTTCGACCCGCGCGCCATTTTCGAGCGGCGCGTCGCTGTCTAGCGGCACCAGCAGAGTGCGGCCGCCGCGAAAGCCCGCAACTTCGGCGCGCGCGATCGTGCCGTCGCTGGCGATCACCCGCGCACCCGCGCCGATCGGGCGACGAAAGCCGGTGACTTCGAGCATCCCCGCATCATGGCTGACCAGACGGCCGACATGGCGCGGCGCGCGGTTCTGGACCTGCAGATGGTCGAACAGGGTTTCGGCCTGGGCCAGCGCGGCGCGGATCAAGGCCTGCCCTCCATATCATCGAGCAGCGCGCGCAGGCGCGACAGGCGCACGTCGGGGCCATCCTCGACCCAGCCTTCGGCGGTTTCCAAGCGGACGCAGCCGCGCTGCATCGCCTTGTCGGGCACCAGCTTCACGCCGATCTGTTCGCCTTCCAGCATGACGATATCGTCGGGGTGCAGGTGAAGCGCGCCCTTTTCGTCATTATCCTCGATGAAGGCGGCGACCGTGTCGCAGCGCTGCACGAGGCGTTCGATGTCGATCTCGACCTCGCCCACAATCTGTTCGACCAGACGGACGACCGTGGCCGACAACATGGTGGACAACATGCCGCTGGGCGCGGGCGCGAGCGAGGCCAGCGATTCCGCCAGCCGTTCGCGAATTTCCATGTCGGCACCATGGGCTTCGGCCGTGATGCGGCAACCTTCGTCGAAGCCGAGCGTGAAGGCTTCCATCCGCGCTTCTTCGACCAGGTCGACCACGGGTTCGGCGTCCGCCATGGCGGCGCGGATCGTCGCGGTCTGTGCGCCGGGATGGGCGGTGTAGAGGCTGCGGAAACCGCTGCTCTCGCTTTGTACGAAACCGGCAACCGCGACTGGCGCGAAATCGCGGGCTGCTTCGGCACCCCAAATCCTAGACAAAGTCATTCCCCTTGCCACCGAGCATGATGGTGCCTGCATCCGCCATGCGGCGGGCGGTGGCGATGATCAGTTTCTGCGCTTCGAGCACTTCGGCGAGGCGGATGGGGCCGCGTTCCTCGATCTCGTCGGCAATAGCCTGCGCCGCTCTCGCGGACATGCTGCCGAAAATCTTGCCCTTGAGCATGTCGTTCACGCCTTTGAGCGCGACGACCAGGACGGTGTTGTCGATGGTCCGCATCAGTGCGCCGAGATTCTTGTCGTCCATGTCCACCAGATTATCGAAGACGAACATCTCCTCCTCGATGGTCTGGGCGATCATCTTGTCGCGCTTGGCGACGGCCTTCATGATCCGCTGCTCATTATCCTTGCGGACATTGTTCATGATCGCGGCCGCTTCGACCGTGCCGCCGCGTTGCGAGGCCACACCCTGCTTGCCGACCGGGCCGCGCATCAGCAATTGCTCCAGATCCTCCAGCGCCTCGTTCGACACCGGCCCCAGGGTGGCGATGCGATAGACGATCTCCTCCTGATATTCGGACGGCAGCAATTGCAGCACGTCGGCGGCGACGGGTGCTTCGAGATGGGCGAGGACGATCGCCATGATCTGCGGATGCTCCGCCTCGATCAGCACCGCGATTTCCTTGGCATCCATCCATTTGAGCATCTCAAGCTGGGTGGAGCGGGTCGGCGGGGTGATGCGCGCGAGGATGGTTTCAGCGCGTTCCTCGCCCAGTGCCTTGGTCATGGCACCGCGAATATGGCGGGTCGCGCCATAGCCGATGGTGGTGCGCTTCTTGGCCTTGGCGACGAAATGGTCGAGCGCTTCGTTGACCTCTTCGGGATCCACATCGGCGACGTCATACATGGCATAGCCGAGCTGGCGCACTTCCTCCGGTTCCAGCCGGGAGAGGATTTGCGCGGCTTCATCCTCGTTGAACAGCATCAGCAGGACGGCGGCGGCGGCGCTGCCCTTGAGCGCTTCGGGACGACCGGGAACGATCTCAGGCATTTTCCTTCTTCCCCTCCTTCAGGAGGTCGCGGACGACGAGGGCGGCGCGGTCGGGATCTTGCTTCACGAAGTTGCGAATGAGGTCGGCGCGCTGGGCATAGTCATAGGTGGAGGAGATCATGTCGAGCGTGACCGGCCGTTCGGGATCGGGCGCTTCGACCACCTGCTTGGTGAGTTCGGACGATATTTCCCGGCCGATGCGCTGGCCTTCCTGCGTGGTCTGCTCTGCGGCGGCAGCCTGGGCGGCGGCGCGGCGCTTGAGCAGCGGGCGACCGATGCCGAAGACGAGCAGCAGCGCGACCAGCAGGGCGGTGCCGTTGCGCACCAGCGGGTTCATCCAGTCGGATTCATACCAGGGGATGACGGTTTCGGGCGTCTTGAGGAAGCTGCGTGAGGAAAGCGCCACCACGTCGCCACGGGTCTGGTCGAAGCCGACCGCGCCCTTCACCAGTGCTTCGAGCGCAGCGATTTCCTGTGCGGTGCGCGGCTTGCCATCCGCGCCGGTGTCGAGCGCCACGGCGACCGACAGGCGCTTGACGGTGCCGATCGCATCCTTGGTCACGGACACTTCACGGCCCAGTTCAAAGCTGCGGTTGAAGGTTTCCTCCGTCTTCATCAGCGGATTGGGCGGGGTGCCGGGGGTTTGCGCGGCGGTTTCACCCTGCTGCACGGCCTGGCCATTGGGGTTGGTCTGCGTGACGGTCGGGTTGACCGGCGCCTGGTTAGTGAGCGCACCGGGGATGCCCGACGCCTCGCCGCCTGCGCGCTGACCCCGCGGGTCGGATGCCCAGGTGCCCTGTTCGACGCGCAGGCGCGCTTCGTCCTGCGGGAAGGTCTCGCGGGTCGCCTGGCGCTCGGCGAAATTGAGTTCGGCATGGACTTCGGCGGAGAAATTGCCCTGGCCCAGGATCGGTGTGAGCAGCGCGATGACCGACTGGCGATAGCGATCCTCGATCCGGCCCTGGATCGAGAGCTGACGATCGTCAGCGGCGTCGCCGTCATTATTGCTGAGCAGGCGGCCATTCTGATCGACCAGCGAAATCTGGTCGGGCGAGAGGTCGGGAATGGAGGACGCGACCAGATGGACGATCGCGCTGACCTGTGCGTCGGTGAGCGTGCGCCCCTGCGCCAGCCGCAGCATGACGGAAGCGGACGGCTTGGCGCGGTCGCGCAGGAAGACGCTGGGCGGTTCGACGGCGAGGTGGACCTTGGCGCTTTCGACGCTGTCGATCGCCTCGATCGTGCGGGCGAGGTCCATTTCGCGGGCGGAGCGCAGCTTTTCGCCCTCGACCGCGCGCGAGGCACCCATCGGCAGGCTGTCGATCATGCTGTTACCGTCGGGCGCGCTCTTGGGCAGGCCCTGGGCGGCGAGCATCATCTTCGCCTTGAAATAATCATCCTCGCCCACGGTCATGCTGCCCGACTTGTCGAAGTCGAAGGGGATGCCGGCCTGCTCCAGCACTTGCGCCACCGCCGATTTGTCGGCGTCGGGCAAAGCGCGGAACAGGTCGCGCTGGGGCGGTTCGCGCAGCGCCAGCCAGGCAAGGCCCGCCAGCGCGACGACGCCGAGCATGCCGAGCAGCGGCAGGCTTTTGGCGACCGCCGGTTGCTGGATGAGCCCGGTGAAGCGCGCCTTGAGCGCCGCCATGCCGGTGAGGCCGTTGCGGGCCGCGGAAGCGGGGGCCGGGAGGGCGGGCTTGCCGCCGTCGATGGTGAGTGCGTTCTCGCTCATGATTTAGACCGGCATGCTCATAATGTCCTTGTAGGCGGACAGGAGTTTGTTGCGGACCTGGAGGGTCGCTTCGAAGCTGACCGACGCCTGCTGCTTGGCCAGCATGACCGCGGCGATGTCGGTGGTTTCGCCGCGTTCGAAGGCGGCGGCGGCTTCACCGGCCTTGCCCTGGAGGCCGTTGACCTGCTGCAGCGCGTTGTTGAGCGCGTCGGTAAAGCCACCGGGCGCGGTGCCCTGGGCCGCGCCTGCACCGCCGACCGGATTGGTCGAGCCGATGTCGCGCAGCGCGGCGTTCTTTTGCAGGATGGCGTTGCGGATCGCCATCACGCTGTCGGTCGGGGAAATGCCGTTCATATCCTATCCTCCCCCTTATGCCGCAGCCAGCTCGCGCATTTCGGCGAGCCGATAGCGCAGCGTGCGTTCCGAGATACCGAGCTTGCGCGCGGCGGCGGCGCGGTGGCCGTCCGTTTCGCGCAGGGCGCAGCGGATGGCTTCGAGCTTGGAATGGCGCGCGACGTCGCGCAGCCGGATGGGTTCGGCGGGCAGTTGGATCGGTGCGGCGGCGCGGAAGGGCGTCACCATCTGCGCTGCGCCTGCCAGATGCAGGTCGTCGGCCTCGATCCGGTCGCCATCGCGCAGGACAAGGGCGCGCTGGAGGATGTTGCCGAGTTCGCGGGCGTTGCCGGGCCAGCCATGGGCGGCGAGCTTGTCGAGCGCAGCGGCGGTCGGCCAGACGAACCCGGCCTTGCCGCCATCCTGGTGGCGCAGCAGCATGGCAGCGGTGATGGCGCTGATGTCGCCGCGACGCTCGGCGAGCGGGCGCAATTCGAGCGGCATGACATTGAGACGCCAGTAGAGATCCTCGCGGAAGCGGCCTGCCGCGCATTCCTGTGCCAGGTTGCGGTTGCAGGCGGCGATAATGCGGACGTTGACCGGCACTGCATGGGTCGCGCCGACGGGCAGCACTTCGCCTTCCTGCAGCGCGCGCAGCAGCTTGGCCTGGAGCGCGAGCGGGAGTTCGGCGATTTCGTCGAGGAAGAGCGTGCCGCCATCGGCGGCGAGGAACAGGCCTTCGGACGCATTGGCGGCGCCGGTGAAGCTGCCCTTGCGATGGCCGAACAGCATCGCTTCCATCATGGTTTCGGGCAGCGCCGCGCAATTGACGGCGATGAAGTCATGGCCCGACCGGCCCGACTGGGCGTGCAGGAAGCGCGCCATGCCTTCCTTGCCGGTGCCGGTGTCGCCCTGGATCAACACAGTGGCGTCGCTGCGGGCGACCCGCCCGGCGAGCGTCATCAGCCGGACGCTGCCGCTGTCGCCCACGGCGGGGACGGTTGCGGGACGCGCCAGTTCGGCGATCAGCGCAAAGGCGAAGCCCATATCGGCAAGGCCGAAGGCGACGCGGGCGGGCAAGCCATTGGCCGCCGCGACCAGTGAAGGTGCGCCGTCGATCAGGTTGATGAGAATGTCGCGATGGGTCGCATGGCCGATCTCGGTCGCCAGCAGCACGCGGCGGCTGTCCTTTTCACGTGGGCTGGCCGCGTCGACGATGCGCACGGTAAAGAGAGCGTTTTCGAGCCAGTGCTGCAGACCCGGAACGAGCGCGCAGACTCCACGGCTCACGTCGAGCGATGACATGAACAAAACCCCAATAACTGGTCGGTTTGTGCCCCCGCACGCCCCTGACCCCTTCGATGCTTCAACATCTATATTTTTGTGGTTATCAGATGGTTAACTTTGCCGAACACTTGCCGCCGACCGGCAATTTAATTCCGGCCAGAGCGGCAAAAGGGTCGTCGCGCCGTTCACATTTACAGCTATCCACTTGGAACAGATGGATTTTTCAAAATAATCGCAATCGGCATTAAAGGCCGCCACCCCCCCGCCGTTATCCCCTTTCGAGGCCGCAGACGCTCCATGGCAGCGACCTGATTGACACTGAAAGGGAACACCATGACTGTTATCGGAACCAACACCGCCGCTCTCCGCTCCGCCAATGCCTCGTCGATGGCCAGCAAAGGCCTGACCAACGCAATGGAGCGCCTGTCGACCGGCAAGCGCATCAACAGCGCCAAGGATGACGCCGCCGGCCTCGCAATCGCTTCGACCATGACGTCGCAGATCAAGGGCATGACCCAGGGCATCCGCAACGCCAATGACGGCATCAGCCTGGCGCAGACCGCGGAAGGCGCGCTGAACGAAGTCAGCAACATGCTGCAGCGTATGCGCGAATTGACGGTTCAGGGCCTCAACGGCACCAACGACGTCAAAGCGCAGGGCAACATCAAGTCCGAAATCGACGAACTCGGCAAGCAGATCAGCGATATTCTGAGCAAGACGGAATTCAACGGCAAGTCGCTTTTCTCGGCAGCCGCGCCCGCAACCGTCAGCATCCAAGCTGGTGCCAACGATACGGATACGGTTTCCATCACGCTGGGCGAACTTAACTTGAGTGCCGTCGCCACCGCGACTGGCGGTACACTGAGCGGCACCGTTGCTCTCCCCGCATTTGCGGCAACGGACCTTACCGCCTATGATACGGCGCTGGAAACGGTAGCCACCAAGCGCGCCTCGCTGGGCGCTGCCCAGAACCGCCTGGAATCGACGGTCAACAACCTGACCGCCAATGTCACCAACCTGACCGACGCCCGGAGCCGCATCGAGGACGCCGACTTCTCGTCCGAGACGACCGCCCTCGCCAAGCAGCAGATCCTGAACCAGGCATCGACCGCGATGCTGGCACAGGCCAACCAGAGCCAGCAGGGCGTGCTCAAGCTGATCGGCTAAGCCCTTACCCCATTGGTCGGCTGAGGTCTGGTCACCTGACAGCCGCCCATAGGCGCCCGGCACATCACAGTCCCCACCGTGCCGGGAGCCATAACTTCGATCGAACGACCAGCATCAGAAGCCTCCGTCCCCCCGGGCGGGGGCTTCATCGCATATGCAGCACGAGGGGCTTGGTTTTGCGGGGCATGCGCCCCATGATGCGGCCCATGACCGATATTGACCGGCGCGCGCTGATCGCCGCCACGGGCGCTGCCCTCCTCCTCCCCCGCGCGGCTTACGCGCAAGCACAATCTGTCCCCTTTTCGTGGGAGCGGTTGATCGGTCAGGCGCAGCGGCTGGCGCGTGCGCCCTTTGCCGAGACGCCGGCCCATCCGGGTGCCGCCAAGATCGATTATACCGCGCTGCACGAGGCGCGCTTTCGCGAGGAACGGACTTTGTGGGGCGACCTGCCGGGGGATACCGGCATCCGGTTCTTCCCTCTGTCCGCCACCGCGCCGCAGCCGGTGGAGATTGCGATCATCGAGCAAGGCCGGGCGACCCCGCTACGCTATGATCCGGCCATGTTCGATGCGCCCGCGGGCAATCCCGTGACGGCCCTGCCGCCCGGCGCTGGCTTTGCGGGGTTCCGCATCATGAATGCCGCGCGTGACGGCGACTGGTTGTCCTACCTTGGGGCCAGCTATTTTCGTGCGCCCAGTCCGCAAAAGCAATTCGGCCTGTCGGCGCGGGCGGTCGCGATCAACACCGGCATCCAGGGGCGCGAGGAATTTCCCCGCTTCACCCATTTCTGGCTGGAGCGGACGGGGCCGAGCAGCGTCACCATCTTCGCCCTGCTCGATGGGGCGTCGATTGCCGGCGCGTTCCGCTTCGTCAGTCGGCTGGACAAGGACGGCGTGCGGCAGGACGTGACCGCCGCCCTGTTCCCTCGCCGTGCCATCCCCGAATTGGGGCTGATGCCGATGACCAGCATGTTCTGGTATGATCAGGCGAACCGGACGATCGGCACCGACTGGCGGCCGGAAATTCATGACTCCGACCTATTGTCGATCGCCAGCGCCGATGGCACCGCCCATGCCCGCCCGATCGTCAATCCCACAGCGCCGATGGTCAGCGCCTTTGCCGAGCGCGATCCCAAGGGGTTCGGGCTGCTGCAGCGTGATCGGGATTTCGACCATTATCAGGATGATGGCGTTTTTTATGACCGCCGCCCGACTTTATGGGCCACACCCGCCCGGCCGCTGGGCGCGGGCGAGGTGCGGCTGTATGCCTTTCCGACCGACAGCGAATATACCGACAATCTAGCCGCTTATTGGACGCCCGCGAGCGCGCCTGTGCCGGGCAGGCGGATCGACTTCACCTACAAGCTCGACTGGACCGCTGACCGTTCGCCAGCCGCGACAGGCGTTGCCATTGTGGAGAATGTCTGGCGCGGACGCGGCGACCAGCCCGACATCGCGCGGCTGGTGGTTGATTTTGCCGGGGTGGCGGAGGGCAGCACGCCCGATCTGTGGGTGGACGTTGCCAACGGCACGCTGGTCAAGCAGGCGGGCTATCCGGTTCTGGGTCGCAAAGGCCTGTATCGCACGGTTTTGGACCTGCGGCCCAATAGCGGCGGCGTGGCGGATGTGCGGTTGCAATTGCGGTCCAGCGGTCGCGCGGTCAGCGAATATGTGCATTACCCCGTTGGCGGATGAACGGAACCGTTGGCGTAACGAACGGTTCAAACCGTTGGGTGAAACGCTATGGGTCTGGATGATATGGGCAATGGACAGGTGCCGGTGGCCGATGCCGCCGCCGGGGACGTGCCGGTGAGTGTGGCCTTCGAACAGCTGCCGCCCGAAAGTCCGATCGCGATGCCGGAGCAGGATTTCGACGCGCGACCGCCACTGATCGCGCCGCGCCGGTTCAACATCGACCTGTGGGCGCGGCGCATGCTGGTCGTGCTGCTTGCCCTCATCCCGACCGGCATGGCCGCGCATGAGATGCGCCGTTCGATCGGCCTTGACGGCATATCCTTGCTGGAGGGCGTCTATCTCACCCTGTTCATTCCGCTGTTCGCCTGGATCGCGTTCGGCTGTGCCACCGCGATCATCGGCTTCCTGCTGCTGACCGTGGGCAAGGGGCGTAGCGTGACGCCGCGCCCGCTGCGCGCGTCGCAGCCGTTGCAGGGCAAGACCGCGATCCTGCTGCCGGTGTGTAACGAGGATTTTCTGGGCGTGCTGGGACGGCTGTCGATCATGGAACGATCGCTGGCGCAGGTGATGGGGCGCGAGCGGTTCGAATTCTTCATCCTGTCCGATTCCAATGTGCAGAGCGGCGAGACAGAGCGCGCGGCTTATCTGGAAATGCGCGGGTCTTTCTCCCGCCCCGTCCATTATCGCCGCCGTGCGCGCAATATCGGGCGGAAGCCCGGCAATATCGCCGAGTGGGTCGAGCGGTTCGGCGGCGGTTATGATTATATGATCGTGCTGGACGCTGACAGTATCGTCAGCGGCCAGACGATGGCGCGGCTGGCTTCCGACATGGAGCGGCATCCGCAGGTCGGGTTGATCCAGACCGTGCCGACCGTGATGGGCGCGGCCACCTTGTTCGCGCGCTGGCAGCAATTTGCGAGCCGCCTGTTCGGGCCGATTTCGGCGGCGGGCATGATCTGGTGGGCGGGGTCCGAGGGGATGTTCTGGGGCCATAATGCCATCGTCCGGGTTAAGGCCTTCGCGCAAAGTTGCGGCCTGCCCGAACTGCCGGGCCGCGCGCCCTTTGGCGGGCATATTATGAGCCATGACATGCTGGAGGCGGCGCTGTTGCGGCGGCGCGGCTGGGACGTGCATATGGTGACCGCCGACGATAGTTTCGAAGAATTTCCGCCGTCCATGCCCGACCTGTTCACCCGCGACCGGCGCTGGTGTCAGGGCAATATCCAGCATGTGCCGTTGCTCGTGCGGATTGCGGGGCTGCATCCGGTCAGCCGGTTCCAGTTGCTGGTGGGCGCGACGGCCTATTGCACGTCGCCCATGTGGCTGACGTTGATGCTGGTCGTGCTGGGCGGTGGTGCGAGCGGCGTGTGGCCGCCGACCGATGTGCTGCCATCGGGCGGATTGCTGGCGGTGACGGCCTTCCTGCTGTTCGGGCCGAAGCTGCTGGCGATGCTGTGGGCCTTGCTCGACCCGGCGCGGCGGATCGGCTTTGGTGGCGCGGCGCGGATGACCCGCGGGGTGATGGTGGACATCATCCTGTCGATCCTGATGGCACCGGTGGCGATGCTGACCCAGACGATCAATCTGTTCGGCATATTGATGGGGCGCAAGAGCAGCTGGAACGGGCAAACCCGCGACCGTGATGGCATGGCGATCAGCAGCGCGATCTGGTTGTTCAAATGGCATATTTTGCTGGGGGCACTGCTGCTGGCGCTGGCGATCCAGGCGGGGAGCGGCATCGGCTGGATCATTCCGGTGACGGCGGGGCTGTTCCTGGCGCCCGTGCTGGCGGCGGTTACCGCGCGCAAGGATCTGGGGCGCAGGGCCGAGGCAAGCGGGCTGTTCCAGGTCGCCGATCCCTGGTGGCGCACGCAAAGCTATCGGCCGTTGCGGTTCCGCTGGCCCAATGGAGAGGAACGGCGGGTCGGACGGCTGGCGGCGAACGACGAATAGGGTCAGTCCCAGTCGCGCAGTTTCTCGCGCAGCTTGTCGAGGGCGGCCTTCTTGATCTGGCAGACGCGCGCGGCACCGATGTCCAGCGTGTGGCCGATTTCCTCCAGATTGAGTTCCTCGACGAAATAGAGTTGTAGCACCAGCGCTTCGCGCTGCGGCAGTTCGCCGATACAGGCGGCGAGCGCCTTCTTGAGCGATTCGCGTTCCATGACGTCGTCGGCGCGGTCCTCGACATCGGCGAACCACATGGACTGGTCCGAATAGACCTCGTCCATGCTGGTATGCTGCACCATTTCGACGCTGTCGGCGAGTTCGCGATAATCGGACGGGTCGAGGCCCATTTCGGCGGACATTTCCGCTTCGGTCGGCAGCCGTCCAAGCGTCTGTTCCAAGCCATTGCGGCAGGCAGCCAGTTGCTTGCGCTTGGCCATGGCGGAGCGGCAGATGGTCGCCTGCCGCCGCAGATGGTCGATCATCGCGCCGCGCACGCGCAACTGGGCATAGGAGGCAAAGCCGAAGCCGCGATCCTCGAAACTGTTGGCGGCCTCGACCAGCGCGAGCATGCCGATCTGGAGCAGATCCTCCACCTCGATCGCGCTCGAAACGCGGCCATGGACGTGCCAGGCGATCTTGCGCACCAGCGGCATATATTGCCGGGCGAGCCGCTCCGGGCTGTTTTCGCCCGGCTTGGCATAGGTGTGGGCGCCGGCCGCGATCTTGTTCATATACATGGCTCAGCCTCCTTTCAGGCGACTCGTTCGCGCGCTTGCTCGTGGCGGGGTGCCGGGTCGTGCCGGGGCGTGGGGCGCTGTTCGCCGCCCACGACCGTGACCACTTCGACGCCCTTGCCATCGGGAATTTCGAGGAAGGACAGGACCGGCGTTTCAGGCAGATGCGGCTTGAACAAGCGCGCCAGCGCGCGCCTGGCTAGCGGCGAGGTGACGATGGCGAAGTTGCGCGCCTGCCCCAGCAGCGGCCGGGCGGCCTGCACCACGGCTTCGACAATGCGGTTGGCGAGCGCGGGTTCGATCGGGTGCCGGGCATCGCCCGCCACGCGCATGGCCTGCGCCAGCATCGCTTCGAGGTCGCCGTCGAGCGTGATAACCGGGAGCGGCATCTTGACCGGGACCAGCCCCTGGATGATGAGCGCGCCGATCCGCTGGCGCACGGCCTCAACCAACTGTTCGTGGCTCATGTCGGGCCGGGCGGCGTCGACCATCGCCTCGCAGATGCGGCGGAAATCCTTGAGCGCGATGCCTTCAGAGAGGAGTGCGCGGCAGAGCGCGCTGATCTGGGTGAGGCTGAGCGTGGCGGGCGTCAGGCCTTCGACAAGTTGCGGCGCGGCGTCCTTGAGCGTGTCGAGCAGCTTGCGTGCTTCGTCGAGGCCGAACATTTCGGCGGCGTTCATGGCGATGAGCTGGTTGAGGTGGGTTGCCACCACCGTCGGCGGATCGACCACAGTATATCCCGCGATCACCGCTTCGCTGCGCTTGGCCTGCGAAATCCAGACGGCATCGAGGCCAAAGGTCGGGTCTTTGGTCGGGCGACCGACTACGACGCTTTCGAGCGCGCCGCTGTCGAGCGCGAGCAGGTCGTCGGGCCAGATTTCATCTTCCCCCACCACGACACCGGCAATGGTGATGCGATATTGATTGGGTTCGAGCGCCAGATTGTCCTTCACCCGCACCATCGGCACGACGAAGCCCAGTTCCTTGGACAATTGGCGGCGGATGCCGGTGATCCGCGCCATCAACGGCGCGCCCTTGCGTTCATCGACGAGGGCAATGAGGCCATAGCCGATTTCAAGGCCGAGGATCGCGCCGTCCGATACGTCATCCCATTCGATCACGGCCGGATTGGGCGCGGGGGCGACGGGAGCGGGCTCGGCGGCTTTCGCCTGGCTGGCCTTGCGCAAGTGCCATGCGATCCCCCCCGCCACGGCGGCGGCGGACAGGATGATGAGATGCGGCATGCCGGGCAGGACGCCCAGGAAGCCGAGGATCGCGGCGACCGGCACCCAGGCGCGGCCCGACCCGAATTGCCCCGCAATCTGGCCGCCCAGATCCTGCTCGCTCTTGACGCGGGTGACGATGGAGGCGGCGGCGATCGACAGCAGCAGCGCGGGGATCTGCGCCACCAGCGCGTCGCCGATCGCGAGGATGATATAGGTCTGGGCCGCTTCGCCGATGGCAAGGCCATGGCTGACGACACCCAATATGATGCCGCCGATGATGTTGATGACGAGGATCAGGATGCCCGCGACCGCGTCGCCCTTCACGAACTTGCTGGCACCGTCCATCGAGCCGTAAAAGTCGGCCTCGGTCGCGACTTCGACCCGGCGCAGCTTGGCTTCTTCGGGCGTCATCAGGCCTGCGTTGAGGTCGGCGTCGATCGCCATCTGTTTGCCGGGCAAGGCGTCCAGAGTGAAGCGCGCCGACACTTCGGACACGCGGCCCGCGCCCTTGGTGATGACGACCAGGTTGATGATCATCAGGATGGCGAAGACGAAGATGCCGACGACATAGTCGCCGCCGATCAGGAAATGGCCGAACGCCTCGATCACCTGTCCGGCCGCATCCGAGCCTTCATGGCCCGACACCAGAACGACGCGGGTGGAGGCGACGTTGAGCGCGAGGCGCAGCAGCGTGGCGAACAGCAGGACGGTCGGAAAGCTGGAGAAATCGAGCGGCTTGGCGGCGTTCAGCGCCACCATCAACACCGCGAGGCTGATCATGATATTGGTGATGAAACCAATATCGAGCATCACCGCCGGGACCGGCACCATCATGAACAGCACGACCATCAGCGTCGCAAAGGGCAGCACCGCCCCCTGGACGGCACTCATCCAGATCTTCGCTTTGACTTGGGTGGGAGACATGAGGAGCCGTTACCTTCCGAGGGTGGCGAGCATGAGATAGGCGAGGCGCGCGGTCTGCGGCTGGGGCCGGATGCCGACATCGACCTGTTCGCTAAGGCGCTGGGTTTCGATCCGCACATAATCGGCGGGCTGGACCGTCTTCGCGCCCGATGGCAGCGCGGCGGCGGCATATTGCACCTCACCGCCGAGGCTGCCGGAGCTTTTTTCGAGCTTTGCGGCAAAGCGGTCGCGAATATCGGCAAAGCTGCGCGCGCTGCCTGACCGGTCGTAGAAGATCGACCGGTTGGCGCGCGCGGCGGCGGGAAAGAGCGAGGCGGCGGTGGCGCCGGGCGCGCGATCATGGACCGACAGGAATTTGCTCGCGCCGCCGACGCCCAGGAAATGGGCGAGATAAAGATCGACGGGTTCGGCTTCGCGACCGAGCTTGTTTTCCAGATAGGCCTTGTTGTCGGCGGCATGTTGCGCGGCCATGACGGAGGCGGTTTCAGGGTGTTTGCGCAGGTCGAGAATTTGCTGGCGCAGTTCCGGGTTCGCCACATAGTAGCGACCGTTGCTGCCCTGGCTGATCGCGTCGGATGCCCAGCCAAGCCCATAGTCGCTGCCATGCTTGTCGATGACGGCGAGCCAGCTCTGGTCGATGAATTGATAGAGGCCGGTCGCCGACGATGTGGTGGCGCGCGCGGTGGGGTTGAGGCTGCTTTCGATCTTCGCCTGTCCCAGCAGATAGGAAAAGTCGACACCGGTGCGGCGGCTCGCCATGGCGATCGCGTTGGTCACGCGATTACCCGTCGATGTCGCCCCTGTAGTGATGTCTGCGAAAGCCGACACTTGACCCTATTCCCCAATCATTGCGGGGATCATTAGAGCAAGGCTTGTGCCAAGATTTGGTTAACGCGGTGTCAGGAAATTTGGCCCGCAACGCAAAACGGCACCTTTCGGTGCCGTTTTAGGGAAAACAGGGAATAAAGTTTAGCGGCCGTAGGTCAGTGGCGCGTGGGTCGATCCATGGGCGGCGAGCATGGCAAGCCGTTGATTCGCATGGTCGGCGAGCAGGCTGACGCGCACGCGAGCGCTTTCGAGCAAGGGCAGCATGGCGTTCAGACGCTCGATCACGATCGGTTCGGAGCGCCATGCACCGACACCCCGCACGGCAGCGGCGGCCCGGCTGACGCGGTTGCTCGCCAGTTCGATGGCGACGGCATCGGTGCCGTCCAGCACATCGCGCAGATCCTCGAACGCTTCGAACAGGTCATCCAGCGCGGCGAGCCCCAGCGGCATGATCGTTACCCCGCAGCAGACAGGTCGAGCGCGACCATGCGATCGGCGATCGCGGCGGCATCGACCGGATAATTACCCGAAGCGATCGCCGCCTTGATCGCGGCGATGCGGTCCATATCGACCGGTGCGCCTTCCGCCGCCATGCGGGCAGCGGGGCTGGCAGAAGTCGACGCGGGTGACGCCGTCGCTGAACCGGTGGTCGAAGACGCGCGCGTCTTGCCCCCTTCGCGCAGGCGGGTCGCCTCTATGGCAGCACTGATGCTTTGGCCGACAGATTTGATCATTGGCTTCAATCCTTCACTCGTCCCTATAGGCGTATAACGGACAAGTTCAAAAATCCTTAAACCCCGGAACGCGCACCAGGCCCATTTCCACGACCTGGGCCAATATGGGGGCGGCGCGCTTGTCTTCGCGGACCCGGATCGTGTCGCCGACTGCGCCATCCTCATCCGCGATCATGCCGCGCGAGACGTTGAAGAGCGCATTGCCGGCGATCAGCTGCACCGGATCGCCCTTACGCACGACGCTTTCCTGGGGCGTGGCGCGGGCGGCTGGTGTGAAGCGGCTGGCGGTGCGCGGCAATGGCCCCGATGCTGCGGCCGATGCGCCCGCGACCAAAGGCACGCGGATGCGCCAGCCAAGCGATTCGCATTTGACCATCGCCGCACCGAACACCGGGCCTTCGACCTTGGGCATCGTCGGGCAGGCGGCCAGTTTCAGGCGGCGATCCACAGGGGCCATCGGCCCACCCGGTTCGCCCAGATTGGCACCCACCGACATGGCGACGAGGCTGTCGATGCGATCGAGATTTTCGAACCGCTGCTGCGCCAGCACGGGCGCGGCGACAAGCAGCGCGGCAGTGGCGAGAAGGAACGGATAAGCGCGAGGCACGGCATGTCTCCTGACAAGGTCGGCGGTTCTATGCCGGGAATTTCAGCAATATCCGTGCCAAGTTGGTTAACGTGCGTCCGTCTGCCCCGGCGCGATGCGGATCACCTGCCCCTGCCCGCTTTTGCCGTCGGACTGATCGAGGCCGCGGAGCAGCAGCCGGTCCTGCGCGATGCCGTCCAGTTTCAGCGCGCGGGCGACGGCGCCGAGGCGGGCGGCGGCCAGATCCCAATCATCGAAGCGCTGGCGGGCGCGGTCGGAGCCGCGACTGAGTATCTCGACGCCGCCCGGCTCGCGCGCAAAGCGGCGGGCAATGGCGGAGAGGCGCGCCTGGCCCTGAGCCGTGAGCAAGGCTTCCCCCGGCTCGAACAGATCGGCCGCGCGCAATTCCACGCCCGGCCGCATCGCTCGGCCGCCAAATTGCTGGGCGACGCCCGCCAGCACGACATCGCGCCGCGCGCCGCTGGCCTGCAACAGCACGAAGAAGGCGAGCAGCAGCAGCAGCAGATCGGCAAAGCTGACGGCCCAGCGATTGCGCCGAGCGATGGCGGAGGCCGTGCCGGTCATGCGACTTCGCGTATCGCGCCGCGCCGGATCGGGGCATTTTCGCGCCGCGCGATCGCCAGCATTCGCGTCACCGCTTCGCGCTGCCAGGCGAGTTCCTGTTCGGACAGGTCGATGAGGCGCGCCGCGATCGGCGCGGCAACGACATTGGCGATCACGACGCCGTAGAAGGTGGTGAGCAGCGCGAGCGCCATGGCTGGCCCCAGCGCGGCGGGATCATCCATGGCCGCGAACATGCCGACGAGGCCGATGATCGTGCCAGCCATACCGAGGGCCGGCGCGGCATCGGCGATCGACAGCCATGCCTTATGCACCGCGCCATGGCGCTGCGCCCGGTCGGCGAGCGCCTGACCCGCCCAGAGTTCGAACTGGTCGGTGCGGTCGCAATTGGCCAGCTTGCGCGCGGCGTCGGTCAGGAAGGGGGAAGTGGTCTTGACGCGATCGGCGCAAGAAAGCCCGCGCAATTGCGCCACCTGATCGATTTTGAGCATGGTCGCACGGGCAACGTCGCGATCGCGCGCAGGGTCGCCCGTGACCAGCGGCCCGAGCGCCGCCATCGCCCGCCCCAAGGCACCCGCGCCATTCTGGAACAGAGCCACCAACAGGATGCCTGCAATTATTGCGAGCAGCGTCACGGGATCGAATAAATGGCCTATAATAGTGATCATATATGCCTGTCCCCATAGGCCCGTAGTGCGACGGCAAGATGCTGCCGCACCCCGGCAATTTTTTGCCGTCCTTGCCGCCCTCACCCATAAAGGCCCGGATTTCCGGGCATTTCCACCTTGCCGTTGCGTCACCCACGCAAAATGGCACGGCTCTTGCTGAATTCAGGCTGGATCACCCGCAATGGACGCCATCAGGGGTCAGAACGGCGGGGGAAACGAAACTTTTAGGGCCAGCAGGCAAAAAGGGCAGGATCAGTGGAAGACGGTTTGTTCGGCATTCATGGAAAGGCGCTGGCGCTTCGCTCGCAGCGGCTGTCCCTGTTGGCGTCCAACATCGCCAACGCATCGACCCCCGGCTACAAGGCGCGCGACATCGATTTCGACGCGGCGCTGCAAAAGGCCACGACGCAGGCGAGCGGCAATGCCGCCGACGTGTCCAAGGCGGTCGATGACGCCATGGGCTATCGCGTGCCGCTGCAGCCCAGCCTCGACGGCAATACCGTGGAACTCAGCACCGAACAGACGCTGTTTGCCGAAAATGCGGTCAAATATCGCACCACCCTCTCCTTCCTTGAGGGTCGCATCAACACCATCAACCGTGCGCTCAGGGGAGAATGAGCATGAGTGGCTCTGGTCCCATGAACATATTCGACATTGCCGGGCGCGCCATGAGCGCGCAGCTGGTCCGGTTGAACGCCACCGCGTCCAACATGGCCAATGCGGGCAATGTCACTGGCAGCGCGGCGGACGCCTATCGCGCGATCAAGCCGGTCTTCACATCGGTCACCGACAGCCCCGGCATGGCGAGCGTCAAGGTTTCCGAGATCGTCACCACCAAGGCCGAGCCGACCAAGCGGCACGATCCCAACCACCCGCTGGCCGACGCCAATGGCGATGTGTGGGAAGCGGCGGTGGATAGCAATGCGGAGCTCGTCGACATGATCGAGACCGCGCGCATGTACCAGAATAACGTGCAGGTGCTGAACACCGCCAAATCCCTGATGCTCGAAACCATAAGGATCGGCAAATGAGCACGATTTCAACGGCCACCGACGCAGCCGGGCTGTCCGTCTATAACGCCAATGCCAATGTCGGCACCGGCAAGTCGGAAATGGGCCAGGCCGATTTCCTGCGCCTGCTCACCGCGCAGATGCAGACGCAAGATCCGTTCGAACCGGTCAACAATGCCGAGATGGTGTCGCAGATGGCGACCATCACCAATTCGAGCGGCATTGCCGAAATGAATGCGACGCTCAAGGGGCTGGCCGCCGATATGGGCGGCACCCGGCTGGGCGATGCGGCGAGCTGGATCGGCAAGTCGATGCTGGTGCAGAGCAATATCGCGGCGCCTGACGCGAGCGGGCTTTATGCGGGGCAGATCACCCTGCCCGAAGCGACCGATGGCGCGAGCGTCGACTTGATCGACGGCAGCGGCAATGTCGTCAAAACCATCGACCTTGGCACGCAGGCAGCCGGCGACGTCACCTTCTATTGGGATGGCAAGAATGATGCGGGCGACACGATCGCCACGTCGGCGCTGCAGGTGAAGGTCAATGGCGCGACGCCCAGCAAGGTCGCGACTTGGGCCACCATCGCCGCGGTCCAGTCCCCCGCCGACGGATCATCGTCCAAACTCATTACCGCGCTGGGCAGCTACAGCCCGTCCGACGCCATCAGCCTGATGTAATCTCACCCCTTTTTCTTCTTTCCTTTTCACCCAGGGAGCAACGCCATGTCCTTCTATATCTCGCTGTCCGGCCTCAAGGGCGCCCAGACCGATCTGGCCACCATTTCCAACAATGTCGCCAACGTCAATTCGACCGCCTTCAAGAAGAGCAAGGTGCAGTTCGGCGACATTTTCGCCGCCGCGCCGATGCAGACGACCAGCCAGGTTGCGGGCCAGGGCGTGCGCGTGCAGGGCATCGCCCAGCAGTTCACGCAAGGGACGATCGAAACCACCGACAAGACGCTGGACCTCGCCATCACCGGCGAAGGCTATTTCACCGTCAAGGCACCCGACGGCACCGTCAGCTATACCCGCAACGGTGCCTTTTCGGTCGATGACGACCGCTATGCGGTCGATACCACGGGCGCGCGCATCCAGGTGTTCAGCGTCGATCCCGCGACCGGCGCGCTGACCACGCCGCCGTCGTCGTCGAGCAGCCCCGCCGATCTGACCGATCTTCAGATTCCCACCACCTATCTGGGTGCCGATGGCGGCGCGCAGCTGACCAGCGTCGGCGTGGCCAAAAATGGCCTGGTGTCGGCCATCTATGCCGATGGCAGCACCGCCTATCTGGGCCAGGTTGCCATGGCGTCGTTCAACAGCCAGGAAGGCCTGCGCCAGGAAGGCGATGCCCATTGGTCCTCGACCGTCGCGAGCGGCACGCCCATCCTGGGCACCGCCAATGAAGGCATGTTCGGCGCGGTCAACAGCGGGTCGCTGGAACGCTCGAATGTCGACATCACCGAGGAACTGGTGGCGCTGATTTCCGCGCAGCGGAATTTCCAGGCGAACAGCAAGGCGATCGAGACGGCGAACACGCTGACCACCACCATCGTCAACATGCGTACCTAAGCATCCAACGGTAGAAGGCTTCGTCCATGGACCGGCTCGTCAACACGGCACTTACGGCAATGCGCGGCGCGATGGCGCGGCAGGCGTCGATCGCGAACAACCTCGCCAATGCCAACACCGTCGGCTTTCGCGCAGAGATTGCCAATGCCGAGACGCGCTGGCTCCAGGGCGATACGTTCGACACGCGGGCGCAGGCGTCCGAACAGGTCATCGCCGCCAGCATGGAGGGCGGCGCCGTCACCGCGACGGGCAATCCGCTCGACGTAGCGATGAACGGCGACGCGCTGCTGGCCGTGCAGGGCGCGGACGGCAGCGAAGCCTATACCCGCCGGGGCGACCTTAAAATTGCCAACAGCGGCCTGCTGACCACCGGCGACGGCTTGCCGGTTTTGGGCGCGGGTGGACCGATCACCCTGCCCCAGCTCGACAGCGTGTCGATCGCGCAGGATGGCAGCATCTGGGGCGTGCCGCAGGGCGGCGACCCGGCCAATCCGCAGCTGGTCGATGCGCTCAAACTGGTCAGCCCGGTTGGCTCCGGCATCGCCAAGGGCACCGATGGCCTGTTCCGCGAGGTGAATGGCGGCGCGCTGCCGCAAGACCCGCTGGCGTCGGTCACCGCCGGGTCGATCGAGGGATCGAACGTCAACGCGACCAAGGCGCTGGTGCAGATGATCGAGGCGAGCCGCGCGTTCGAAACGCAAGTGAAGCTGATCGACACCGCCAAGCAGCTGGACGATGGCGGCGCATCGCTGATGCGGCTCGATAGCTGAGGGATATGGTTAATATTGGCACGCATCTTGCTGTGTCTGACGCATAAGCACCCCCTTGGGGATGCCGCACGGAGAAATGAACGATGAGCAACGCCGCCCTTCATGTCGCCCGCACCGGCCTTGACGCGCAGAACACGAAGATGCGCGTGATCGCCAACAATCTGGCGAACGTCAACACGACCGGCTTCAAGCGCGACCGCGCCGATTTCGAAACGCTTGCCTATCAGCAGATGATCGCGGCGGGCGCCAATTCGGACAGCGAAAACAAGTTCGCGACCGGCCTGAACCTGGGTTCGGGCGTCTCGCTGCAGGGCACGAGCAAGATCAATACGCAGGGTACGCTGAGCCAGACCGGCAATGCGCTGGACATGGCGATCGAAGGCTCCGGCTTCTTCCAGATCCAGCGCCCCGACGGCTCCATCGCCTATACCCGCGCGGGCAATTTCAGCGTCACTGCCGAGGGCAATGTCGTCACCAGCGACGGCCTGCCGCTGATCCCGCAGATCACCGTGCCCGAAGGCGCGACGTCGGTCACGGTCGGCAATGATGGCACGGTATCGGCGACGTTGCAGGGCGAGGCGGAACCCACGCAGCTGGGCCAGATCGAACTGGCGACCTTCATGAATGCGTCGGGGCTGCAGTCGATCGGCGGCAACCTGCTCACCGAAAGCGCCGCCAGTGGCGTGCCGCAGGTCGGCGTCGCGGGGCTGGAAGGGCGCGGATCGATCCGGTCGGGCAGCCTGGAAACGTCCAACGTCAATATCGTCGAGGAACTGGTCGAGATGATCGAGACGCAGCGCGCCTATGAGGTCAACAGCAAGATGATCAAGGCGACCGACGAAATGCTCCAGTACGTCAATCAGAATATGTGATCTGAGATGACACGCTTTCCCCTACTCACCCTGGCTGGCCTCATTGCCCTGACCGTCGCCGTCTCTCCTGCCCTGGCGGGCAAGAAGCGCGATGCCGAACGGGCGCATTATGCGCCGTCCATCGTCGCGCAGCCGCCGGTGCCGCAGGCCAATGGATCGATCTTTCAGACCTCGGTCGGCTATACGCCGCTGACCAGCGGCGCGCGCGCCACGACGGTCGGCGACATCATCACCATCGTCCTGGTCGAACGGACGCAGGCAACCAAGAGCAACAGCGCCGATACCAGCCGCAACGGCAATATCGGCCTGGCACCGCCCACGACCGGCGTGCTGTCCAAGCTCTTCTCCGCGAGCGACGTGGCGATGGGCGGCCAGAATAATTTTGCGGGCCAGGGCGGCGCGACCCAGTCCAACGCCCTTTCGGGTGAGATCACCGTGACGATCGCGGCGGTCTATCCCAACGGCACGATGCTGGTGAAGGGCGAGAAGGCGCTGACGCTCAATCGCGGCGACGAGTATATCCAGATCAGCGGTCTCGTCCGCCAGGCCGACATCAGCCCGGACAACCGCATCGCCTCGACCCGCGTGGCCGATGCCAAGATCATCTACACCGGCAAGGGTGAGATCGCCCGCGCCAGCAAGCAAGGCTGGTTGCAGAGCTTCTTCTCGATGATCAGCCCCTTCTGATGGAACGGATACGCCCTATGGCCTCCTTAGCCAGTCTTCTGTCTTCCGTTGTTCCTTTGGGCGGTCTGGTGCGTCACGCGGTCGTTGCCATGGCCTTGACCTTCACGCTGATCGCGACCCCGGCGCAGGCTGAGCGGGTCAAGGATCTGGGGACGTTCCAAGGCATCCGGCCGAACCAGCTCACCGGCTATGGCATTGTTGTAGGCCTGGCGGGTACGGGCGATGATAGCCTGCAATATGCGACCGAGGGCATGAAGGGCGTGGTGTCGCGTTTCGGCCTGACCTTGCCGCAGGGCATCAATCCCGCGCTTAAAAATGCGGCGGCTGTGCTGGTGACGGCGGATTTGCCCGCCTTTGCCAAGCCCGGCCAGCGGCTCGACGTCACGGTGTCGGCGTTGGGCAAGGCCAAGTCGCTGCGTGGGGGCACGCTGATCATGACCCCGCTGCGCGGTGCCGATAACGAAATCTACGCCATGTCGCAGGGCAATCTGGCGGTCGGCGGCCTGGGCGTATCCGGCGCGGATGGCAGCCAGGTGTCGGTCAACATCCCCTCGGCCGGGCGTATCCCCGGCGGTGCGACGGTCGAGCGCGCGGTGGCCACAGGTTTTGATACCGCGCCGACCCTGACCTTCAACCTGGCCGAAGCCGACCTCACCACCGCGCTGCGCGTGGCGGATGGCATCAACCGGGCCTTCGGTGATCGGCGCGCGCGCGCCATGGATGCCGTGTCAGTCGCGATCGACGCCATTCCAGGCGCAGAAGACCGCATTCTGATGATGGGCATGATCGAGAATATCGAGATTTCCCCCGCCGATGCCGCCGCCAAGGTGATCGTCAACGCGCGCACCGGCACCGTCGTCATCAATGGCGCGGTCCGCATCCATCCGGCCGCCGTCGCCCATGGCAAATTGACCGTCAGCGTCAACGAAGCGCCGCGCATCGTCCAGCCCGCGCCGTTCAGCCGAGGCGAGACCGCGGTCGAGCAGCAGAGCGCCATCAGCATCGACGAAGAAAAGAAACCGATGGTCAATTTTAAAGGTGGGGCGTCGCTGGCCGATATAGTGAAGGCGGTCAATGCGATCGGGGCTTCCCCGGCGGACATGGTCGCCATCCTCGAAGCCTTGAAACAGGCGGGCGCAATGAAGGCGGAACTGGTGGTGCTATGATGCAGGTGACAACGACCCCCGCCGCCACGGTGCCATCGGGCGCAGGTGCCGCGAACAAGGCCGCGCTGGAAAAGGCGGCGCAGCAGTTTGAGGCGATCTTCCTGCGCCAGATGATTGGCGCGATGCGCTCTGCGAGCCTGGCCGAAGGGATCAGCGATTCCAGCGCAACCGAGCAATTCCAGTCGATGGCCGATTCCCGCACCGCCGACGCGCTGGCGGGCAGCAACAGCATGGGCATCGCCCAATTGCTGATCCGGCAGTTCGGCGAGCGGGTCGCCCCCGCCGCACCGGCCACGGGCGAATGAGCGACCTGTTCATCATCGGTGCGTCCGGCACTCGTGCCTATCGTACCGCCATGGCCGCGATCGCGGAGAATATCGCCAATGCCAGCACAGCGGGCTATACGCGGCGCAGCGTGACGACCGGCGAGTCCGGCGCATCCACCGCGACGATGGCCTATTATACCGCACGCGCCAATTTCGGCGGCGTCCAAGTGATGAGCGTGGATCGCGGGGCCGACCCCTATCTCGACGCGACCGTCCGCCTGACCACCATGAACCTCGCCAGTTCGGCCGCACGGCTGCGCTGGCAGGGCGATACCGAGATTGCGCTGAACGACGGCAGCACCGGCATCGGCCAGCTAATGACCGGCATGTTCCAGAATATGGACAAGCTGGCCGCCGCGCCGGGCGATACGTCGCTGCGCGTCACGACGCTGGACAGTATCGGCCGCGTCGCCGACGCTTTCCGCCAGACCGCCGCCGATCTGGATGCCGTGTCCAAGGGCATCGAGGCCGAAGGGCAATCAGTGGTGGACAGCGCCAATGCGTCGCTGGCGGCGCTGGCCGACATCAACAACAGCCTGCTGCGCGCGCAGCCAGGCACATCCGCCTATGCCCAGTTGCTCGACAGCCGGGACGCGGCGTTGCAGGATCTGAACGAAACGCTGAACGTCGATATCAGCTTCGGCGCGCGGGGCGTGGCCGAGGTCAGCTATGGCGGACAGACGCTGGTGACCGGCAATAGCGCGGCCAGCCTATCGCTCGCCGCCGATGACGATGGTCGCCTGTCGCTCAGCCTGAGCGACGGAACGGCGCTATCTGCCCCGGCCAACGGCACACTGGGCGGTCTGTTTTCCGCCGCCGACACGGCGGCCGACCGTGCCGACGATCTCGATACGCTGGCCGAGCAGTTCGTGACCAACATCAACGACTGGCATGCGCAGGGCGTTACCGATGGCGGCGCGGCTGGCGCACCTCTGCTGGCCTTTGGGGGTAGTGCCGCCAGCGTCACGGCCTTGGGGCTTGCGCCCGACGACCTGGCGCTGCGGTCTGGCGACGGGACGCTCAACGGCAATCTGCTGACGGTATCCTCGACCCTGCGGGGCAATGGCAGCGTCGAACAGGGCTGGACCGCGCTGATCGCCACACAAGCCAATCTGCTGGGCGCGACCAAGGCGGAAAATACCACGGCGCAAGGTCGCAACGATCAGGCGGTGGCGGCGCGCGAAGCGGTGAGCGGCGTCGATCTCGACATGGAAGCGGCCGACCTGCTGCGCATCCAGCAAGCCTATTCGGGCAGCGCCAAAATATTGCAGATGGCGAAGGAAACCATCGATGCAATCCTCCAGATCATCTGACCGGCAAAGGGCTGAACCATGGTAGGCATCACGCACAAGATCATGCTCGCCGAGATCAGGCGGCAACAGTCCCTGTCGAAAAGCATTGTCGAGGGGCAGACCGCGGTATCCACCGGCGTCACACTCAACAAGGCGTCGGACAATGCGCTCGCCTGGGTCCAGGTGTCGGACATCGCCCGCGCCCAGTCGCAACAGGCCGCCTGGCAGGCCAATATCAGCTATGGCACGACCCGCGCCACCAATGCCGAAGCCAATCTGGCCGAAGTCGACACCCTGTTGCAACGCGCGCAGGTGCTGGTGACGTCGGCGCGCAACGGGTCGCTCAACGACACCAGCCGCGCCGCGATATTGGAGGAAATGTCCACGATCCGCACAACGATCGGCGAATTGTTCAACCAGAAGGATTATCAGGGCACGTCGGTCTTCGACGACGGGCAAAGCGTGTTGGTGCCGGTCAGCCGAGGCATGAACCTGGCGGTCGTCGCCACCCGACAGGAGGTGTCCGAGGGCATCGATGTCGATGGCACGCCGATGTCGATCGACGACATGCTGGGCCAGGCCATGACCGCGCTGGAAGGCAGCGACGATGCAGCGCTGGCGAGTGCGCTCGACGCGGTGAAGACCGGGCAGAGCCACATCGTCGTCGAACAGGCGCGGCAGGGCGTGCGCAGCGACCGGCTGGATGTCATCGGCACGCGGCTGACCGACATTGGCCTCGATTATACCGAGCGGCGCGCGAGCCTGGAGTCGACCAATTTGAGCGAAGTGATTTCCAACGTGTCGGCGCAGTTGCTGCAGTTGGAAGCGGCCCAATCCGCCTTTGCCCGGATCAACAAGCAGACGCTGTTCGACCTGATCGGCTAAAAAATCGGCTGTCCTAAAGCTGCCGCTAACCAGTCCGTATTAACCAAGTGACGGACCCTTTGATGGGGTCGATGCCTCAAGGCATATTTTTCGGGGATTACCATGTTAGCAGTCATCGGCCTTGTCGTCCTGTTGGTCATGGTATTTGGCGGGTTCATCATCACTGGCGGCGATATCGGCCCTGTGCTGCATGCCCTGCCCCATGAAATGATGATCATCGGCGGCGCGGCCGTCGGCGCGCTGATCATCGGCAATTCGGGCGCTGACTTGAAGGCGTTGGGCGGTGGTCTGGCCAAAGTGTTCAAGGGGCCGCAATATAAGAAGCAGGATTTCCTCGACTGCATCTTCCTCGTCAGCAAGTTGATGAAGACGTTGCGGGTCGAAGGGCCGGTCGCGCTGGAACCGCATATCGAAGATCCAGCTAGTTCGACCATCTTCACCGAATATCCGCGCCTGATGAAGGACAAGACGCTGATCCATCTGATCAGCGATACGCTGCGTCTGGTGGTCGTGTCGTCGGGTACGCTCGATCCGCATGCGGTCGAGGATGTGATGGATAACAGCCTCAAGACCCATCATCATGAAGCGATCAAACCCGCCGACAATCTGCAAGGCCTGGCCGACGCCCTGCCCGCGCTCGGCATCGTCGCCGCCGTGCTGGGCGTGGTGAAGACGATGGGATCGATCGACCAGCCGCCCGCCATTTTGGGCGCGATGATCGGTTCGGCACTGGTCGGCACCTTCCTGGGCGTGTTGCTCGCCTATGGCATGGTCAATCCCTTCGCCAACCGGTGCCGCAGCGTGATCGAGGCGGACGGGGCGATCTATCATGTCGTCAAGCAGATCATCGTCGCCTCGCTCCACGGTCACCCGCAACCGCTGGTGATCGAGGCCGCGCGCTCCAGCCTGCCCCATGCGAACCAGCCGGCCTTTGCCGAAGTGTTCGACGGCATGCGGGGCAAATAAGCCGTGGCGGGGGACAAGAAGCGCGGCGCGAACGAGCCGGAACCACGGCCGATCATCGTCAAGAAGATCATCGTGGAGGGCCATGGCGGCCATCATGGCGGCGCGTGGAAAGTCGCTTATGCCGATTTCGTAACGGCGATGATGGCGTTTTTCCTGCTGATGTGGCTGCTGGGCGCGACCACGGAAAAGCAGCGCAAGGCGCTGGCCGACTATTTCACGCCCACGCTGGTCGAACTCAAGATGGCGTCGGCTGGCTCCACCGGGCTGATGGGTGGCGACTCCATCATGGGTAAGGAAAATTACCCGACCACTGGCGGCCAGGGTAATTTGTCGATCACCATACCCAGGGACGCGAGCGGCACCAAGGATCAGGGCGGTAAGGCGATGCGCGCCGCCGACCGGCAGAAGTTCGAATCGATCAAGAAAAAGCTGGAAGCGCAGATGATGCGCAAGGGATTGGAAAAGCTGCGCAAGCATGTGCGGTTCACCGAGACGCGCGAGGGGTTGCGCATCGACCTGATCGACGAAGCCGATTTTGCGATGTTCGCGATGGGCACCGACCGGCTGGTGCCGCAGGCCCGCGCGCTGATCAGCGAAGTCGCCACCGCGCTGCAGACCATGCCCAACCTGCTGATCGTGCGCGGCCATACCGATGGCCTGCCTTATGCATCGGGACGGACGATGAACAATTGGCTGCTATCATCCAGCCGCGCCGAATCGACGCGCAAGGCGCTGGCCGACAGCGGCATCGGCAACGCCCGCTTCGCCCGGATCGAGGGCGTCGCCGACCGCGAACCCTTCATCAAGGGCGACAGCTATGACCCGCGCAACCGGCGCATGTCGATCATCCTGGGCTGGACCCGTGGCGGCGACGGTGCGGAGGATGCGGACATGGACGCAGAGACCAAGGCCGCGATCAAGGAACGCGACGATCCGGTGCGCGTCGCCACGGAGCAGGCCAAGAAGCTCGACATGGGCGGCACGGCGCTGCCAAGCGGCGCGGCGCTGATCAACCCGTCAGCGGCGGGAACGTCGAGCAAGCCGGGTCAGCATTGAGTGTAGCTTATGCTCAGGCAGGCGGGTCTGCGGGTGTTTCTGTCAAATCCAATATATCATAGCCACCCGTTGCGATGCGCCGTTGAATATGGCTTCCCACTGGGACCATATACTGACTTCGCTGGGTGAAACGCTCGATACGATAATGCCCCTGACCATGGCCTTCGTCGGTCGTGGCGGAGTAACGACGACCTGCAATTTGACGGACGGCGGGTTGTACCCAGGCTTTCGACGTCGATCCCCGCAGAATTTCAACATCCTCCGTGCGCCCGTCAGGTCGTATCCAAAAGCCGATATCTGCCCAACGTATGGCGGCGTAATCGCTGGCCCTGGCAGAAATCGGATCCACGCCACCAAACATTCGGGCGCTCGCATTGGCGGCGGCGGTTGCGGTAGGGCCGTAGGGCGGCGACCAGATCAGTACGGCTTCACGGCCCCCATCCTGTCCCAATTCAGCCACGAGCCGGGAGATTTCCTCTTCATCTGCCCGGCGCGCCGCCAAACGAAGACGCAGAACCCGCAAGGCGATCTGATAGCCAGGCGTTTGCGCAAGGGGGCGTTCTTCAAGCCGGTCCAATAGTTCGGCCGATGTCCGGTTGTCACCACTGGCTGCACTCAACCATGCCCGCTTCATGCCTGCCAGCATGGCCGCCTTGTCCTGGCCCGACGCCAATGCATTCTGTTCGATGCCGCGATATGTAATCTCCGCCTGGCGATAGTCACCAAGCTTGATCCACATGTCACCCAAGGCTGTCGAACCGGAGATGCGCGATGGATCGTCTTCTGACAAATGCCGCTCCAATATTCGCACCTGCTTGACGACGGCCCGTCGATAGGCCTGCTTGTCGCCTTCATGAACGGCAACCGTCGCATAGGCCTCATACAATGCCGCTACGGCTCTTGGTGCGGTAGCGGCCTCTTGCTTGTTGCGATCAATCGCTGCGGCCAGCAACCGTTTAGCATCGAGGTAGGCACCATCCCTGAACTGCACCTCCGCCAAGGCAATCGATGCCTGCGCATCGCGCAATGGGGTGCAGCCCGTCTTGGCGCACTCGGCCTGCGCCTCAATAAGGCGTTGACCCGTGACGACGATATCGCTCGGCATCTGGAGAAGAAGCAAAAGACCTAGCATCGAACCCGTCCTTTGTTACGGACCCCAAAGCTGCGCGATCACCAAGGGGGATGCAAGCCCTTCACATGGCCGACAAGGGTTACGCCTCGCGGCCCCAATCACGCAGGCAGCACTAGGCTCGCCTCCAGCCCGCCCTCGGCGCGGTTGACGAGGCGTAGTTCGCCCTGATGTTCGGCCATGATCGCGCGGACTAGCGCGAGGCCCAGTCCCGCGCCGCCCGTCTCGCGATTACGGGAGCCTTCCAGGCGGGTGAAGGGTTCGAGCATCTCCTCCATCCGGTCCTCGGCGATGCCGGGGCCGTCATCGGCGACGACCAGGCGGATCGACCCTGTTTCGCGCACCACCGACACATGGGCGCGTTCGCCATAGACGATGGCGTTTTCGATGAGGTTGCGTAGGGCGCGGCGGATCTGTTGCGGTCGCACGAAGGCGACGGCACGGTCGCTTTCGGTCATATCGACGGGGGATTCCAGTTCGATGAAATCCTCGACCACGGCATCGGCGAGCGCGGCGAGATCGACCTTCTGCACCGATTCCGTGCTGCGTCCGGCGCGGGCGAGCGAGAGGATATCCTCCAGCATCCGGTTCATTTCATCGATGGTTTCGGACATGCGTGCGCGTTCGGCGTCATCCTCGACCGATTCGGCGCGGACCCGCAGCGAGGCGAGCGGCGTGCGCAGATCATGACCGATCGCGCCCAGCATCCGGTCCTTTTCGTCCAGCATGGCGATGATGCGCGACCGCATGGCGTTGAACGCCATGGTGAGATCACGCACGTCGCCCGGCCCGCGTTCGTCCACGGCATCGGCCGCGCCGGTACGGGCGAATTGCTGCGCCGATCCGGTCAGTTGCTTCAGGGGGCGGGCGAGACGGCTGCCGATCCAGAGCAGTGGCAGGAGGACGATGACATAGAGAATGAGGGTCTGGCCTATCAGCCAGCCGCCAAAGCGGGCTGGACGATCGCCGCTGCGGGCTTGCGTGACGACCCATTTGCCCGGTTCATATTCGGCCGCCAGCGTCAGCCGCTCGACGCGATGGTCATGCGGCCGTTCGCCATCGGCGCGCACGCGAATCCGTTCCCAGCGGCGCATCGGCATCACCGCGTCGTCCTGCACCACGCGCACGGTAAGGATGCGCAGGCCGATATCCTCGAACATCGCCGCTGCCCGCTTTTCGATGTCCGGGCGGGCTTCGCCTGTCAGTTGCGGCGCGCCCTGCACGAAGCGCGCCCGCATCCGCGCCGGACCGGGCCGGTCGGGGCGGTTGTCGAGCGCATCGACTACACGATAGACGGCGGGCGCGGTCTGCGCGGTCAATTGCAGCCGGATCCGTTCGCGATAGAGCAGGCCGAAATTGATCGCCTGCGCCACGAACAGCGCCAGCGCGACGAGCGCGATGATCTGCCCTACCAGGCTTTGCGGCCAGAGGCGGAGGCGCTTCACAGTTTGCGCACGTCGGCGGAGAGCGTGTAGCCCCCGCCCCAGACGGTCTTGATCAGCGTTGGATTTTTGGGGTCAGGCTCGATTTTCTTGCGCAGGCGGCTGATCTGATTGTCGATCGCGCGGTCGAAGGCGTTGGCCTCGCGGCCCTGGGTGATGTCGAGCAGCTGGTCGCGGCTCAGCACTGAATTGGGGCGGGTGGCAAAGGCCAGCATCAGATTATATTCCGCCGTCGAGAGCGGCAGCGACACGCCCTCGCTGTCGACCAGCGTACGTTCCTGCGTCTTGAGCAGCCATCCGGCGAAACTGTAATTGGCCCCGTCCGGTGCGGTCACGCGCTGGCCACCGGTGGCGACGCGGCGGAAGATCACCTTGATCCGGGCGACCAGTTCGCGCGGGGAAAAGGGTTTGAGCACATAATCGTCCGCGCCCATTTCGAGGCCGACGATACGGTCGGTTTCTTCCGTCCGCGCGGTGAGCAGGATGACGGGGATTTCGCTGGTCTCGCGAATGTGGCGGCAGAGCGACAGCCCATCCTCTCCCGGCATCATGATGTCGAGGATCACCATGTCGATCGCATTGGCGTTGAGGCGAATGCGGGCCTCCGCCGCACTGTCGACGGCGGTGACGCGAAAACCGTTGCGCGACAGATATTGTGCCAGCGGCTCGCGGATCGAACGCTCGTCATCGACGAGCAGGAGATGGGGTTTTTCGCTCATTGCGCCTGTCTGTCATGGGCGGGAAAAAGTTGGAAGGGCGAAGGCGTGGCGGGGGAGCCAGTCTTCGCCCTTCCGGAAGCGTTCACGAGTCCGGTTCAGGGATGGCAGGGGAATGCCGGGCCTGGACCCGTGAACGGGGGGTGTTCGATCAGTTGGCGGACGGAGCGGTGGCCTTGCGGTCCTTCCAGGCGCTACGCATCGCCTGACGCGCGGCCTTCATTTCGTCGGCGGTCACCTGGCCATCCTTATTGGCGTCGGCCTTGTCGAACATGGCCATAGGTCCGGCCATGAATTCGGCCTTCGTCACGGTGCCATCCTTGTTCGCATCGCCGCGACCGCCCATCATCTTGCCGCCCTTGCCGGGGCCACCATGATGGCGACCGCCCCAATGGCGACCTTCCGGCCCGCCGGGCTTGCCCGCTTCGGCGCGCCTGTCTGCCCGCTTGTCAGCCTTGGCCTCCTGCGCGGCGGCCATTTCCGCCTTGCTGATCTGGCCATTCCTGTCGGTGTCCAGCTTGGCAAAGCGCATGTCGAGGCGCTGGGTGCGCATCGCATCGCGATCGGCCTGGGTCAGCTTGCCGTCCTTGTCGATGTCCATCTTGGCGAAGCGCGCTTCCAGCCCGGCGGTCAGTTCCGCCTTCGTGATCGTGCCATCCTTGTTGGTGTCGGCCATCATCATCATGCCACCACCGCGGCCACCACGGCCGGGACCATCGCCCGGCTGGGCGAAAGCGACGTGCGAAGCGGCGAGGCCGCCGACAAAGAGCGAGCCGAGCGCGACGGTTCCAAAAAACTTGCGGATCATGTCCTGTTCCTTCCAAAGCATCTATGTGGAACGACGTTTCGCCGTCCTTGAAGATGCTTATCGGCCCAACTTGTCCCGCAACTATGTCAGGCTAACCGCCAAACTGTCGCAATGTGTAACAGGGTGAACAGCCGCCTTATTGGTCGCGCCGCCCCAGCAGGCGCAGGCGCAGGGCGTTAAGCTTGATGAAGCCCGCCGCATCGCGCTGGTCATAGGCACCGGCATCGTCCTCGAACGTCACGACCTTTTCGCTGTAGAGCGAGTGTGGCGATTTGCGGCCGACAATATAGACGCCGCCCTTGTAGAGCTTGAGACGAACCGTACCGGTGACCTTTTCCTGGGTATGGTCGATCGCCGCCTGCAGCATCTCACGCTCTGGCGAGAACCAGAAGCCGTTATAGATGAGTTCGGCATAGCGCGGGGCCAGTTCATCCTTCAAATGCGCCGCGCCGCGATCCAGCGTCACCTGCTCGATGCCGCGATGGGCAAGATGATAGATGGTGCCGCCCGGCGTTTCATACATGCCGCGCGATTTCATGCCGACGAACCGGTTTTCAACGAGGTCGAGGCGGCCGATGCCGTGCTTGCGGCCATAATCGTTCAGCGTTTCGAGCAGGGTCGCGGGGCTCATGGCGACACCGTTGATCGCGACGCCATCGCCGCGCTCGAAATCGATGGTGATATATTCAGGCGCGTCGGGCGCGTCCTCCGGGTTGACCGTGCGCGAATAGACATAGTCGGGGACTTCATCCCACGGGTCTTCCAGCACTTTGCCCTCGGACGAGGTGTGCAGCATGTTCGCGTCGGTCGAAAAGGGGCTTTCGCCGCGCTTGTCCTTGGCGATCGGGATCTGGTTCTTTTCGGCGAACTCGATCAGCTTGGTGCGGCTGGTCAAATCCCATTCGCGCCACGGCGCGATCACCTTGATGTCAGGCGAGAGGGCGTAATAGCCGAGTTCAAAGCGGACCTGGTCATTGCCCTTGCCGGTCGCGCCATGCGACACCGCGTCCGCGCCAACCATCTTGGCGATCTCGATCTGGCGCTTGGCGATCAGCGGGCGGGCGATCGACGTGCCGAGCAGATAGAGGCCCTCATAGAGCGCGTTGGAGCGCATCATCGGGAAGACATAGTCCGCCACAAATTCTTCGCGCAGGTCGTCGATGAAGATATGCTCTTCCTTGACGCCCATCAGCCGCGCCTTGGCGCGTGCGGGCTCCAGTTCCTCGCCCTGCCCCAGATCGGCGGTGAAGGTCACCACTTCGCACTGGTAGGTCTGTTGCAGCCATTTCAGGATCACGCTGGTGTCGAGGCCACCGGAAAAGGCGAGGACGATGCGGTTGATCTTGTCAGACATGGTGGGCGACTCTTCTGTTCGGGAATGGCGCGGATGATGCGCGCGCCGGTATCAGGCAAGGGGCAAAAGCGCAACCGGAACAGGGTCGGGCGGCTCGGCCTTATTCGGGCGCGCGATCTTCCCGATAGGCCGCGTCGACCGCCGCCTCCTGCCGCGCGCGCTGGGCGTCGTCCGCCTGTCGCTGCGCCTTGGTGCGGCCGAATTTGGCGCGGTTGGCCTCGGCCTGCTGGGCCTTGTCGTTCCGCGCCTTGGCCTTGCGCGCCTGGCGCAGATTGATCACGTCACCCATCACTGCCCATCCCTATGTTGGCGATGGGCAGCATAGGGCGCATGATCGCTCCTTGCCAAGCGCCGCCTTCCCCCCGCATGAGCTGTGTTTCCGTTGTTTCGAGCCAGATATCCATGACCAGCATCCACGACGTCGCCGCCCTCGCCAAAGTTTCGATCAAGACAGTGTCGCGCGTCGTCAACGATGCCCCCAATGTCAGTGCCGAATTGCGCGAGCGGGTGCAGGCGGCGGTGCGCGAACTGGGCTATCGGCCCAACCAGTCGGCGCGGCGGCTGGCGGGCGGGCGGTCGTTCATGATCGCCTATCTCTACAGCAATCCGGCGCCTGGCTATATCAGCGGCATCCAGTCGGGGGCTGCCGCGCGTTGCCGCGAATTGGGTTATCATCTGGTCGTGGAACCCATTTCGCCGGGCGGCGAGGAGCGGTTCGATGTGCTTGACCGACTGGTGGCCGCCTTGCGCCCCGATGGCGTGCTGCTGGTGCCGCCCCTGTCCGATGATGCAGCGATGCTTGCCCGCCTCGCCGAGTTGCGCCTGCCCTGCGCGCGGATCGCCGGGTCAGTAGTCGGGGCGGGCTTCAATATCCACACGCCCGAGCGCGCCGCCGGGCGCATGGTCGCGGACCATCTGATCGCCCATGGCCATCGCCGGATCGGCATCATCACCCCGCCCGCCAAGCACCGATCGGCATTGCGCCGGGTCGAGGGGTTTCGCGACGGGCTGGCCGCAGCGGCGGTGCCGGTCGACGAGAGCCTGTTCGTCGACGGAGGCTTTACTTTTGGATCAGGCATCGCGGCGGGCGAGGCCTTGCTGGCCCTGCCTGAGCCGCCAAGTGCGATCTTCGCCACCAATGACGATATGGCGCTGGGCGTGCTGACTCTGGCGCATCAGATCGGTTTGCGGGTGCCGGAAGATCTTTCGGTGGTCGGCTTCGACGATACCCCGGCCAGCCTGACATCCTGGCCACCGCTGACGACCGTGCGCCAACCGCTGGAGGATATGGGCCGCGCCGTCATAGACGCACTCGCCAACGGCCCGGAGGATGCGCCGGAATTTCTGTTCACGCTGATGGAACGGGCGAGTTCAGGGCCGAGACATAGCCGGTGATGCGCGCCGTTCGGTGACATATTTTCCGCCAATCCTGCGTCCTGCAGAACCCATCATTCGATCCCACCCCAAGGCATAATGACTGCACATCAAGGTCATGACTATTGTTGCTGGTCGGCTACAGATTTTTTCTCGGATGTTGTCCCGCTGGATGAAAAATCCCCTAAAATACCACGGACAAACCGATTTTGGCGATCAGTTCCCGTTAGGAATTTGCAATGCAATGGTTCAAGGCATCTGCGCCCATCCGTCTGAAATTGCTCATCGCATTCGGCTTTTTTTGGACGTGCAACGCTTTGACTGTTTTGGGCTTCGGGACAGGCGCCGCCAGCATGGCATGGACAGTGGCGATCGGAACGCTGCTTGTTTCAGCGATCGCCGGCATCTGGTTCCGCGCAGCAATCGCCGATCCTTATGTGACGACCGTCGTGCGCATGGAGGCACTGGCGAGCGGCGATCTGGACGCTCCCGTCCGCTTCACCGACCACACCGATTGTGTGGGGCGGTTGACCAAGGCCATGTTCATTTTCAAGGAATCGGCGGCCAAGCAGATCGAGCTCAATGCCGAAGCCGAGCGCCATGCGGACGTCGTACGGACCATGTCCCTCAACATGGAAAAACTGGCCGAGGGGGATTTGACCGCCGACATCGTAGTGGATTTCCCGGCCTCCTATGCTGCGCTTAAGCATAATTTCAATGTCGCGCTGAAGCATCTGCGCGATGTCATACGGGACGTCAAAAATAGCACCGATGCCATTCGCCTCGGATCGTCAGAAATCTCGCAAGCTTCTCAGGATTTGGCGCGCAGGACAGAAAGCAACGCCGCCAGCCTGGAACAGACGTCCGCCGCGCTGGTCCAGATTGAAGGCCGACTGAAGACGGCCGCCGATGCGGCAGACGGTACAGTCGCCCGCGCGGATTCAGCCATCGCGTCCGTGGGCACGGGACGTGCAACGGCGGAAATGGCGATGCAGGCAATGGGCCGCGTGGGCGTGTGTGCAAAAGGTATTGATAGCGTGATCGAAGGGCTCGACAAGATCGCGTTCCAAACGCGGGTTTTGGCGATGAACGCCACCGTAGAGGCCGGACGCGCTGGCGACGCCGGGCGAGGTTTTGCCGTGGTCGCCGACCTTGTTTCTGCCCTTGCAATGCGCGCGGAAGAAGAAGCAAAGCGAGCACGCGATCAGTTAAGTGTTACACAGGTCGAAATTAGTGATGCCGTGTCCGCCGTCGAGAAGGTAGACGGTGCCTTTACGGACATTTCACGTGAAGTGGACGAAGTGCATAGATTATTGTCGGGCATGACGACCGATAATGTCGCGCAATCCGCGGCTGTTTCGGAAATCACGATGGCGGTGCGGACGATGGATGAGGCGACCCAGCAAAATGCCGCCATGGTCGAACAGACATCAGCTGCTGCGCGGAACCTGACCGGGGAGGTAGAAACGCTCGCGCAACAGGCCGCCCGTTTCAGACTGGACCAAATACGATCGCCCGCACCCCGCCAGACCGCAGCACGCAATTTGCCCCTGCGCGACCGTGTCGCTACGGCGCTTTATGCGTGAACGGGGCACGTCCCCTGACAATGCGCACACTATCATGACCAGGCAAGCGACGCGACGGCCGCCGGGGTCATGACCTGTAAGGCCATCAGGATCATTTGACAGCGGCTGGAGCGGGTAGCGGGGATCGAACCCGCATCACAAGCTTGGAAGGCTAGTGCTCTACCATTGAGCTATACCCGCCCGGCAGGAGAGCGCCCTGCCATCATTGGGCGGGCTTCGTCAAGATCGCGCTTACACCGGCCTGGCATTTCCTCTATCAGGCGGGGATGGACACACCATCCCTGCGCCAGTTGGATCTTTTTGCGCAGATGGTGGCGGCGGGGAATTTGGCGCGTTGTGCCAATGACATGGGGCTGTCGGCCGAAGAGATTGCGCGCGACCTGGCATCGTTGGAAATGCGGCTGGGCTATCGCTTGTTCGAGGATCTGGAGGGCGCGGCGCGGTTGACCCCGGCCGGACGCAAGACGGCCGAGGCGATGACGTTGCTGTCGCAGGATAAGGCGGATGATTGGGACCGCCCGGCTCCCGCTGCCGTGGCCGCTGCCCCGATGCCGCCCCCTGCCCCTATTGCCGCCGAGCCGCCGCGCCGCACCATCATGCTGGCCGCGCCCGCGCCGGTGTTCGGCCATTTGCAGGATGCCTTGGCAGCGTTCGAGGCGGCGAACGAGGACGTGGCGATCGCGCTCGACCTGCATGTCCAGTCGGCGGCGGATGCGGATGCGGCGCTCAAAAGGGGGCGCGCCGACATCGCCTATTTCTATGCGCTGGAAGCGCCGGAGGATTTTCCGTCGCGCTATGGCTGGTCAGAGCCGGTCAATATCTATGCCGGGGCGGATCATCCCTTTGCGCGGTCGCAGAGCGTATCGCGCGCCGATCTGGCCGCAGCGTCGATGCTGGCGATGGAGCGCGATAACGCCATGCGCGCGGTGATTGAGGCGGCGCTGGCCAAGGGCAAGGTCCGGTCGGGGCCGCTAGCGCTGGAAAGCGACAATATGGCGGCGATCATGGCGGCCCTGCGGGACAATGTAGGCCTGTTCGCGGCTTTCGGTCCGCTGGCGCGCGACTTGGGCCGGATGGAGGGCATCAAGCGGATCGCGCTCGACATGCCCCTGCCCGCAGTCGAAATTCGCCAGGCGGTGCGGCCCGATGCCGCGGAAACCCCGGCGGTCGAGGCGCTGGCGGACTTTCTCTTCCTGTAACCGTCGGAGATCGTAGCGCGAATGCTGCGCTGCAACGGAAAAGCGACGAGCCGATATTGATATACCATATCATATTGGTTACAGGGTCTCATTCTTCCCGTTGCCAAGGATGACCATCGTTGATGTCCCGCCTCTTTTCTTTGCGTGCTGGTTGCGCCCTGTCCGCCCTGTGTTTCGCGCCCGCGGCTTTCGCGCAGGCGCCTGACCCGCAAGCGCCGGACCAGGCTTATCATGACAATCGCGCCGACATTGTCGTCACCGCGCTGATCCCGCGTCGGCAGGGCGACATCCTGTCCGGCACCACCGTCCTGACCGGCGACAAGCTGACCCAGCAATTGCGCACCACCATCGGCGAGACGCTGGCGCGGCAGCCGGGCGTGTCGGCGACCTCCTTCGGTCCCAATGCGTCCCGCCCGATCCTGCGCGGCTTTCAGGGGGAGCGGGTGCGCATCCTGACCGATGGGATCGGCAGTTTCGACGTGTCGAATACATCGGTCGATCATGCGGTGGCGATCAACCCGCTGACCGCCGACCGGATCGAGATACTGCGCGGCCCTGCCGCTCTGCTCTACGGATCGTCGGCGATCGGCGGCGTGGTCAATGTGATCGACAGCCGCATACCCCGGCGCGTGCCGGATGAACCGGTGCATGTCGAAGGCCTGGCCACCTATGGCAGCGCGGCGAATGGGCGGACGGTGAGCGGCGAGATCGAAGCGCCCCTAGCCGAGAATTTCGTCGTCCATCTCGATGGCAGCTGGAGCAAGAGCGACGACCTGCGCACTGGCGGCTATATCCTGTCCAAGCCGCAGCGCGCACTGGCGGCGCAGTCGGACGACGCCGAAATCCGCGAAGACGGGATGTGGAAGGGCAAATTGCCCAACACGGCGGCGGAGACTTGGGAAGTAGCGGGCGGCTTTGCCTATATCGGCGATAGCGGCAATCTGGGCGTATCGGTGTCGCACACCGAGAACCGCTATGGCGTGCCGTCGCGGATCGATGTGACGGAAGAGCATGATCATGACCATGAGGGCGAAGAGCATGGCCATGAAGAGGAAGAAGGCCACAGCCATGAGGATGTGACCTTGTCCATGCGCCAGACCCGCGCCGACCTGCGCGGGGAAGTCGCAACGGGGGGCGGGTTCCTCGACAGCATCCGCCTGCGCGCGGGCTGGGCCGATTATCAGCATCAGGAAATCGAGCCGACGGGCGAAGTCGGCACGACGTTCAAGAATCAGTCGATGGAAAGCCGCCTGGAATTCATCCAGGCCAAGCGCGGCGGTTGGGACGGGGCGTTCGGCGCGCAATTCTTCACCCGCCGGTTCCAGGCGGATGGCGAAGAGAAGTTCCTGCCGAAGAATGAGACCAACCAGTTGGGCGTCTTTACGCTCCAGTCGCTCGATCTGGGTGACACGCGGCTGGAGGCGGGTGCGCGTTACGAACATACCGACCTGAAGGCCGATCCTGATGCGGATCTGTTCGTTGATGGGCGGACGCGCAGTTTCAACGCCCTGTCGGGGTCGCTCGGCATCAGCCAAGCGATCATGCCGGGCTGGCGCGCAGGCCTGAACCTGTCGCGCAGCGAACGGGCGCCGTCGGCGGAGGAATTGTTCGCGCGCGGCAATCATGCCGGGACGCAGGCATTTGAACTCGGCAATCCCGATTTCGGTAAGGAACGCAGCTGGGGCGTGGAAGGCACGCTGCGGGGTGGCGGCGAAGGCTACAGCATCAGTCTGGCCGCGTTTCACAATTGGTTCGACGGCTATATCTATGATGCCATCGTCGACGACAGCGTCTGCCAGGCGGCCAATGGCGGGGCGGAACTGGAATTCCCCTGCTTCGCCTATGCCCAGGCCGATGCGCGCTATTATGGGTTCGAGGCCGAGGCGTCGGTGAAGCTAGCGCAGGTCGGCGGCTACGCGATCAATGTCGATGGTGTGGCCGATTATGTGCGCGCGCATATCAAGGGCAATGGCCCGGCCCCGCGGATTCCGCCGCTGCGGCTGCTGGGCGGGGTGGAAGCGCGTGGCGAGCGGCTGTCGGCGCGAGCCGAGATCGAACATGCCTTCGCGCAGGAGCGGATCGCCGATTATGAGACGCCGACCGACGCCTATACGCTGGTCAATGCGTCGCTGTCGTTCAAGCCATTCGCGGGCAATGACCGGACGACGTTGATGCTGTCGGCCAATAATATCTTCGATGTCGAGGCGCGGCGGCATGCCAGCGTGCTCAAGGATTTCGCGCCGCTGGCCGGGCGCGACATTCGGGTGACGGCGCGCTTTTCTCTGTAAGGCGGGTATCCAGGGGCACAGGTGGGGTCAACCTGCGCCCCTGGACGGTCGGGCGTCAGGCGACCCGACCAAGCCGGTGGTAAAGATTGGCATATTTGACCGATTCGGGTTGGTCCTGAACCTCGCGCAGATAATGGGCGATGGCGGTGCGGATCAGGCCGAAATCTTCGGGCGAGAAGACCGCACGCGAACGGGCGGGCTGGGGATGGCCGGTGGTGTCGGTGGTCATGTCCTTGTCCTTTCAGATGCGCCGCTTATCGGCTTGCGTACAGCGATACGGACATAGGTTGCGCGTTTGAAGGACGGTTAGTGGACGCGTGTCATGATTGAATTTGGTATAATTGTCATTCCATGACAATATGACCATATGGCAGAGCTGACTGATCGCAAACTCTATCTTGGCCCCAAATTGCGCGTTTTGCGCCGGGAGCTGGGCCTCAACCAGACGCGGATGGCGGAGGAATTGGGGGTTTCTCCCAGCTATCTCAATCATTTGGAGCGCAACCAGCGGCCGTTGACGGCGCAGATGCTGCTGCGGCTGGCCAATACTTATGACATCGATATTCGGGACTTCACCGCGACCCCGGCCGAGGGTGGTCCTGGTGAACTCAGTGAAATTTTGTCCGATGCGCTGGTGCGGGACATTGGGATCGCGCGCGACGAGGTGTTGGAGGTCGCCGAAAATTATCCGGGCGTGTCCGAAGCATTGGCGCGATTCTATCGTGCGTTGACCGATTTGCGGCGCTTGCCGGGCGAGGCGGTTGCGGGCGCGCGCGGCCCGGCGCCGCTGGTTGCGCCGGTGGACTGGTTGCGGGAGATGATCGCGCGGGCGGGCAATCATTTCGCGGAGATCGATGCGGGCGCGGAGAGTCTGGCCGCGACGATGAGCGACGATCCGGCGCTGTTGCAGGCGGAATTGCGCGCGCGGTTGAAAGACCGGCATGGCATGGCGGTGCAGGTGGTGCGCGCCGATGTGCTGGCGGGGACGCTGCGCCATTATGACATGCACCGGCGGCGGCTGATGCTGAACGAGCGGCTGCCCGCGTCCGGGCGGCTGTTCGCCATCGCCTATCATCTGTGCGCGCAGGAACTGGCGGAGGCGATCGCGGCGCAGGTGGCGCGCGCCGCGCCGCCCGACGAGGATAGCCGCCGCATCGCGACCATGGCGCTGACCAACTATGCCGCCGCCGCGCTGATCATGCCCTATGACCGGTTCCGCCAGGCGTGCGAGCAGAGCCGCCACGACCTGGCCGTGCTGCGCGACCGGTTCGGGGTGTCGACCGAACAGCTGGCGCATCGGCTGACCAGCCTGGGGCGCACGGGCGCGCGGGGCATCCCCTTCTTCATGGTCAAGATGGACCGGGCGGGGCTGGTGTCCAAGCGGTTCGATGGCGAGGCCTGGCCCTTTGCCCGCTATGGCGGGGCGTGCCCGCGCTGGGACGCGTATGACGCGGCGGCGAGCGACACGGTGGCGTGCCAGTTGATCGAGACGCTGGACGGGCGGCGCTTCGTCACGCTGGCGATGGGAATAGCGGGCGCACCGGGCGCGCGCGGCCGATCCGTGATCGCGATCGGGTGCGAGGCGAAACATGGGGGGCGGATCGTCCATGCCGACGGCATCGACCCGGACAAGGACGGTGCGACGGAGGTGGGGCCGACCTGCCCGCTGTGCGAACGGCGCGCCTGCGCGGACCGGGCCTTGCCGCCGGTAACGCGGGCGCTGGATTTGCACAGCTATGAACGCACGGTCGCGCCGTTTCCGTTTCGGCGGGTTTGAGGGGGTGGCGCGGCCGATGCGCCGTTGCCAAATGTGCGAAGTTCACACCGTCGCAGGCCACGCAATTGCTGGGGGACGGACGGGTGGCGTGGATTTCGCAATAGGAGAATTTTTGCGAAGTGTGCGGGCGCGCGCATGGGTGCGGGGGTACGGACGGGGAGAAAGAGCGGGGTGACTATTGCATGGTTTGGGGCGTGTAGGACAGGAGGCTTATGGACGATTGGCAAATGTCAGCTTTGGATCCAGAATGGGAGATAGCAGCCGTTCGCTTCGAGGCCGGACACAGGTTTTCAATCTACCGGCCGAACAGCGCTTCCCGGAACTCAGTCCCTTCCTATTCGCAGTCGATGCCCTCTCGGTGAGATGTCCTATCCATGGATCGCAGCGAAATTGGCAAAAATCGCCAGCTTGCCTCAAAGGACAGCGTTAATTGAAGTCCATGCCTCGCACGAAGAAATGGCAGCTGCGTGATTTGGCATCTAACACGATCGCGATGATGACGGCGAGGCAACAGCTTTTCGTGACCAAAGTTGGCCGCTGCTACCATTTGGGCAGTTAACGACCGAGCAGACATCAATGATATGGACATTCAGATGGAATGCACTGAAGCTGCCTCTATCACAGCCTTCATGCCTGTGGTGCCTTCGTTTAAACAAGGCATAGAATACTCACATATCACCGCTATCCAGCAGTTCGCAATACCAAAATATAGGATTTTATTCTTCTAAACGCGCTCCCGATTGCTCTATGACCTTCTCAATCACAGACCTTATTTTTTCGTATTTTATCTGGAAAAATTCGCGGCGATTATTAATTCTGCTCTCTTTAAGAACGTCATGTACAATGTATTCAATCGTTCTTGGTGCGCGCACAAGCCACGATTGAACGATGTTGAACATATCTGGTTGACCACTAGTATTTCCTAGTTGAGCTGCACGTTCCTCAACAGGCCTAGTTGTAAAGCCAATTTTGTATACATCTCGCCCATGGGCAGCATTTCTCATCACGTAGATCCATCCGAAATCGTCTGGATCTTGTAAGGGTTCTATCTTCGCGGAGCCTTCATGGGCAAGTGAGTTGCCGAGCGTATCTTCGATCCATGACTTCTGTGTCGTGACCCATGTTTTGCCTTGGACAGTATTTCCGCTTTTGTCGGCACCTTCTTTAGTGTCTGATCCGAAATTAAGGTGAGTGGTATCAGCAGGTTAGCTTGACGGCTTGGCCTGTCATTGATTCATGGGTTTTGCGAAAAACTACCAAGG
>MIAK01000061.1:0-25345 GCA_001829085.1 Sphingomonadales bacterium RIFCSPLOWO2_12_FULL_63_15
GAACGCCCGGAAACACATCGCTGATTATCTCATCCATGCCCGCGCAATGCGCCGGCTACATCCGACCGACAATGCGGCCGCTACCGGAGGCGTACCATGGACCCCTGTGAGTTCACAAACGAAGTGCAACACCTCACACAGGTGCTGCCATGTCGAACTACAGCCAGTTATCGATTGAGGAGCGATGTTCGATTGCCCGGCTTCGCGAAGCCGGGCAATCGATCCGCAAAATCGCTGCAACTCTGGATCGCCAGCCGTCGACCATCGCGCGGGAGTTGAAGCGCAATGCCGGTTCCAAGGTCGGCTACCAACCCGCCTACGCGCAAGCGCAGGCAAATGCCCGGCGCTGGTCAGGGACCAGGCTGGAGCGCGACGTTGCTTTGCGCGAGACAATCCTTGATCGCCTCGCCCAAGGCTGGTCACCCGAGCAGGTCGCCGGGCGCCTTGCTCATGAAGCAGGGCGCAAAGTCATCAGTCACGAGACAATCTACCGCTTCGTCTACGCCCAGCTCAAACGCACCAATGACCGGCGATGGCGCTTCTACTTGCCGCGCGCCAAGTACAAGCGCGGCTGGAGAACCAAGGGCGGCTGGCCCCGCTACGCTGACCGCCCATCTATTCACGAACGCGATGAAAACATCGCAAGCAGGCTGGATGCGGGGCATTGGGAAGCCGATGCCATGCTCTTCTCGATAGCTGGGCAGGCCATTCTCGTCGCCCACGAAAGACATTCACGCTCACCATCGCCGTGCAGCAGAACAGCCTGAAAGCCGATCCTGTGGCAGCTACCCTTGTCCGGATGCTCCGCCCTATGCCCGCCGATCTGCGACAATCGATCACCTTCGACAACGGCACCGAGTTCAACCGCCACCACTTCATTGCTAGCCAACTCGGCCTCAACGCCTACTTCTGCGATCCCCGCGCACCTTGGCAGAAAGGCGGCGTCGAAAACGCCATAGGTCGCCTGCGACGAAATCTACCCCGCAAAACAAACCTCGAAACCTTGCCTGGCAAAGCCATCGACGCCATCATCGCAAACTACAATAGCACACCCAGAAAATGCCTCGGCTTCAAAACTCCAGCCGAAATATTCCTCCCGTTGCACTTCCAATGTGAATCCACACCCGGATCAAGTCCGGGGTGACGGTGTTGATGGGTGTTCGCAACCCACCCTTGCCGTCACCCCAGCGGAAGCTGGGGTTTCAGGAGATGGCGCGATGGCGTTGCGACGAGTGCCAAGCCCGACTGTTTCGCGCTTTCGCCTGAGATGCCAGCCTGCGCTGGCATGACGGATAGGATGAGTATTCGCTTTTGCAGGCGTTGTGCGGCTACCGGCAGTCCGCCAATGTCCATCCCCTGCCGTCATGCCGGGCTTGACCCGGCATCCATTGGCTCGACGGTTGGACGTCACTGAGAGGGTGAGGCTCATGGACCCCGGATCAAGTCCGGGGTGACGGTGTTTGATGGGTGTTTGCGAACCACCCATCTCGTCATTTCCCGCGAAGGCGGGAAGCCATGTTCTTGCGGCCTCCCCAGTGCGGCGCTGGGGAGATGGATCCCCGCTTTCGCGGCAATGACGACCGTGGCGCGGCTCTTCCACCAGTCCGTCCGCGCGCTGCGCTTGCCATTCCCCCCGCTTTCATTTAAGCGCACGCCAGCATCGGGCGGTTTGCCGTTCGGTCCCTGACAAATCCATTGAGCGCGCATCCTGAAAACAGGATGCAACAGGCGTTTTGTATGGACGCTGGTTGGCGAGGTTTCGCCCACCGGCGGTTTTGTCGTTTTGGCAGGGTAGCTGCTGTTTTCCGGGCCTATTGGTCCAATTGAGGTGATGATGTTCGATTCGCTGAGCGATCGTCTGGGTGGGGTATTCGATAAACTGCGGGGGCGTGGTGCGCTCACGGAGGACGATGTCCGCGCCGCGATGCGCGAGGTGCGAATCGCGCTTCTGGAAGCCGATGTCGCCCTGTCGGTCGTGCGTCAGTTCGTCGATCAGGCCACCGAGCGGGCTGTCGGCAGCGACGTGCTGCGCTCGGTTACGCCGGGGCAGATGGTCGTCAAGATCGTTTCCGACACGCTGACTGAAACGCTGGGGTCTGAAACGTCGGACCTGATGATCGACGTGGCGCCGCCCGCCGTCATCATGATGGTCGGCCTGCAGGGGTCGGGCAAGACGACCACGACCGCGAAGATCGCCAAGCGCCTGAAAGAGCGTGAGCGCAAGAAGGTGCTGATGGCGTCGCTCGACGTGCAGCGTCCGGCCGCGCAGGAGCAGCTCGCCGTGCTGGGCACGCAATGCGATGTGGCGACGCTGCCGATCATCGCCGGGCAGCAGCCGGTCGATATCGCCAAGCGCGCGCTGCAGGCGGCGAAGCTGCAGGGCTTCGACGTGGTGATGCTCGACACCGCCGGGCGTCTGCATGTCGATCAGGCGCTGATGGACGAGATGAAGGCGGTGGCCGATGCCAGCAGCCCTGCCGAAATCCTGCTCGTGGTCGATTCGCTGACCGGCCAGGATGCGGTCAATGTCGCGCAGAATTTCACCGCGCAGGTGCCGCTGACCGGTGTTGTGCTGACCCGGATGGACGGCGATGCGCGCGGTGGTGCGGCGCTGTCGATGCGGGCGGTTACCGGCCGTCCGATCAAGTTTGCGGGCACGGGCGAAAAGCTCGACGCGATCGAGCCTTTCCATCCGCAGCGCGTGGCGCAGCGCATCCTGGGCATGGGCGATGTCGTCTCGCTGGTCGAGCGGGCCGCCGAGAGCATCGACGCGGACGAGGCGGACAAGCTCGCCAAGAAGATGGCCAAGGGTCAGTTCGACATGAACGACCTGCGCGCGCAGCTTAACCAGATGCGCCGCATGGGTGGCCTTGGCGCGCTGGCGGGGATGCTGCCGGGCCTCAAGAAGGCGCAGGCGGCGATGGCCAATAGCGGCGCGAACGACAAGACGCTGATCCATCTCGACGCGATGATCGGGTCGATGACGCCCAAGGAGCGGGAACGCCCCGCCTTGATCAACGCCAAGCGCAAGATCCGCATCGCCAAGGGCGCCGGGCGGACCGTGCAGGACGTCAACCGCCTCCTGAAAATGCATCAGGAGATGGAAGGCGCGATGAAGAAGATCCGCAAAATGGGTGGCCTCAAGGGGCTGGCCAAGATGTTCACCGGGGGCGGTGGAATGGGCGGATTGGGTGGTCTTGGCGGGCCGGATGGCGGCGCTGGTGGGCCTGACCTGTCGGGCCTGGGTGGGCTGGGTGGTAATATGCCAAAACTGCCGCCGGGCTTTCAGAATTTCATGAAGAAGTGAAGTAACCCGTCATCCCAGCGCAAGCTGGGGTCTCACTTCTTCAAGGGGAAGAGAGATCCCAGCTTACGCTGGGATGACGAAATCAAACATATATATTCAAGTCAGAAAGGTTAAGTTCCATGGCAACGTCCATTCGTCTCTCGCGCGGTGGTTCCAAGAAGCGTCCCTATTATCGCATCGTCGTGGCCGACAGCCGCGCGCCGCGTGATGGCAAGTTCATCGAGCGTATCGGCAGCTACAACCCCGTCCTGCCCAAGGGCGACGAAAAGCGCGTCATCCTGGACGTCGAGCGTGCGAAGCATTGGGTTGCCGCTGGTGCGCAGCCGACCGACCGCGTTGCCCGTTTCCTCGACGCCGCTGGCGTGAAGGAGCGGATCGTCCGCAACAACCCGAACAAGGCTGTGCCGGGTCAGAAGGCCAAGGATCGCGCCGAAGATCGTGCGACCAAGCTGGCCGAAGCCGAAGAAGCGCGCATTGCCGCTGAAGAAGCCGCCAAGGCGCCTGCTGAAGCGCCTGCTGAAGAGGCTCCCGCCGAGGAAGCCGCGACCGAACAGGCCGAGGGCTGATTGTCTTGACGGACAAGCCCCTCACGCTCGCCGCGATCGTCGGGGCGCATGGGGTGGCGGGCGAAGTCCGTCTCAAGCTGTTTGGCGAAGGGGCCGAAAGCCTCAGGGCCTATGGCAGCTTCGATGCGGCGGGGCGCACATTGACGTTGAAGTCGGTGCGCCCCGGCCCCAATGGCGCGGTCGCGCGCTTTGCCGAGATCGGCGATCGCGGCGCGGCCGAAGCTCTGCGCGGCACGGCGCTGACCGTCCCGCGATCCGCCCTGCCACCCTTGGCCGAGGGCGAATATTATCATGCCGACATTATCGGCCTGCCTTGCCTGTCGAGCGAGGGCGAAGCGCTGGGCGAGATCATCGCGATCGAGAATTTCGGCGCGGGCGACATTGTCGAAGTGCAGCGGCCGTCGGTCGAGGGTAAGCCAGGCAAGCGCTTCATGGCGCCGATGCATGCGGTGACGCTGGACGCGGAGCGGGCGGTGATTGACGCGCTGTTCGTGGAGTAGTATATACGCTCCGTGCATACTGAGGCGTGGCGATGGGCGAAGAATATCGAGCCAAGGTTTTCAAGTCTGGCAATTCCGTCGCATTGCGTTTGCCCAAGGCTTTGGGCCTGTCCGACGGCGAGGAGGTCGTGCTGGTCCCCCATGAGGATGGCAGCTTCTCCTTCTGGAAGGAGGATCAGGCCCGCGACATCTTCCTGGCACTATATGGCAGCATGTCGAGCGACTTCATGCAGGAAGGGCGCGGCGACATCGACCAGGACGAGCGCGACTGGACGTCGAACGCGCCCCAAGCCGCATGACCAGTCGCTATCTGCTCGACACCAATGTCTGCATCGACTTTTTGCTGGGGCGAAGCGCGTCCTTGGCCGAACGGGTCGGTCAGGCTTTTGGTGCCCTGGCGGTATCGGCCATCACCGCAGCGGAGCTACGTGTCGGCAGTCGCGCGTCCAGTGATCCGAAGGGCGACATGCGCCGGGTCGATGCGTTTCTGGCGATGCTGGATGTCCTGCCGTTCGATGATCGGGCGGCGGCGACCTATGGCGCGGTCGTCCGACAGGTCGGCGTGCGCCGCAAGAGTTTCGATCGGCTGATCGGGGCACAGGCGCTGTCGCTGGACGTGCCGCTCGTCACGCGCAACGAACGCGATTTCGCCGACATACAGGGGCTGAGGCTGGAGAATTGGACGTTATGATCCGCGCGATTCTCGCTGCCTTTTGTATCGCGGCGGCCCCGGTGGCCCACGCGGCCGACGCGCAGAAGATCGCCGCCGCAATACCGGAGATCGACCGGCTGTTTGCCGATTTTCAGGTGGATAGTCGTGCGCCGGGGCTGGTCTATGGCATCGTCGCAGATGGCAGACTGGTCCATGTGAAGGGCTTGGGCGTGCAGGATCTGGTGCATAAGCGTGCCGTTACGCCGGACAGCCTGTTTCGGATCGCGTCGATGACCAAGGCGTTCACCGCGCTCGCCATCCTGAAATTGCGGGACGAGGGTAAGCTTGGCCTGGATGATCTGGCCGAAACGCATGTGCCCGAAATGCGGGGATGGACCTATCCGACCAAGGACAGCCCGCATATCCGTATCCGCGAGCTGCTGACGCACAGTGCCGGTCTGGTGGACGATAACCCCTGGGGGGATCGGCAGACGCCTTTGGCGGAAGCCGATTTCACCCGGATGCTGCAAACCGGCGTGCCGTTCAGCACCACGCCCGGCACGCGTTATGAATATAGCAATTTCGGCTATGCGCTGTTGGGGCGGATCATCGCCAATGTGTCGGGTCAGCCTTATCGCCGCTATGTCGAGCGGAATTTGCTGGCCCCGCTCGGCATGGCGTCGAGTGGCTATCAGGTCAGCGAATGGCCGGTTGAGCAGCGCGCGATGGGCTATCGTTGGGAAGAGGGGCGCTGGACGGTTGAACCGACCATGGCGGACGGGGCGTTCGGGGCGATGGGGGGATTGCAGACCAGCGCCAACGACTATGCGCGCTGGGTCGCCTTCCTGCTGTCGGCCTGGCCTGCCCGCGATGATGCAGAGGCGGGGCCGGTGGCGCGTGCTTCGGTGCGGATGCTGGCGCAGGGCAGCAATTTCATGGGGGTCGCCCAGCGCAACGGCGCGAGCGGGGCGACGGCGTGCCGACAGGCCGCGGCCTATGGCTTTGCGATGCGGGTGGCGCAGGATTGCGACCTGGGGCTGACGCTGGCGCATGGGGGTGGCTATCCGGGCTATGGCAGCCATGTCATGCTGATGCCCGATCATGGCGTGGGCATCTTCGTCTTCACCAATCGCACCTATAATGGCGGCAGCGGCCCCGCCTGGGACGCGGCCGTGGCGCTGCACAAGGCGGGGGCATTGATAGCCCGAACGATCCCGGTGTCGGCGTTGCTGGCGGACGGCTATGCGGCGGCGGGGCGCATCTATGCGGCGGGCGATGTGCTGGCGGCGCGTGATCGGCTGGCGATGAATTTTCTGATGGATCATGATGCCGCGCAATGGGATAAAAGGATCGCGGCGGTGAAGCAGGAGGTGGGGGCATGTGCGAGCGATGCGCCGATCGTCGCGACCGGCGCTCTGGCGGGGCGGTTCACTTGGACGTGCGAGCGCGGGCGGGTGGCGGGTACGATCCTGCTCGCCCCGACGCCCGATGCGCAGATACAGGAACTGTCCTTCACGGTGCGGGCACCCTGACAGCAGCCGTCTGGACGCTGCGGCTGGCATCGCCTAAGCGCGAACCATGCCCCAGATATTCACTGCCCTCTATCTGATCGCCATGCTGGCCGCTGGCTGGCGCTTGTTCGGCCTTGGCTGGTCGCGCGGTATCAAGATCGCGGCTGCGGTGGCGCTGGTCTGCCCGGTGCCGCTACTGGTGCTGCTGCCAGGCCTCATTCATCCTGAACGGCCCTTTGCCGACCTGTTGCGGACCATAGGCCTCACGCTGCTGTTGTGCGGGGCATTGTGCCTGGGCGGAGGCTGGTCCGCCGCCAAGATGCGGGCGCGGCGGCGATGAGCTTTACCGCGCAAGTCCTGACGCTCTACCCGGAGATGTTTCCGGGGCCGCTGGGCGTGTCGCTGGCCGGGCGCGCGTTGGCCGAGGGGAAATGGGCTTGCGATCCGATCCAAATCCGCGATTTCGCGACCGACAAGCATCGCACCGTGGACGATACGCCTGCGGGTGGCGGCGCGGGCATGGTGCTGCGCGCCGACATATTGGCGAAGGCGGTCGATCATGCGCTGGAGCGGCGGCCTGACCTGCCCGTCCTCGCCATGACGCCGCGCGGCGGGCCGATCACGCAGGCGCGGGTGCGCGAACTGGCGGAGGGGCCGGGCGCGACGATCCTGTGCGGGCGGTTCGAAGGGTTCGATGAACGGATTTTCGATGCCCGGCCGATCGAGCAGGTCAGCATGGGCGACATCATCCTGTCGGGCGGCGAGATGGGCGCGCTGCTGCTGCTGGATGCTTGCGTCCGGCTGCTTCCCGGTGTAATGGGCGCGGCTTCCAGCGGAGTCGAGGAGTCCTTTGAAACGGGGCTGCTTGAATATCCGCATTATACCCGACCGGTAGAATGGGAGGGGCGCACGATCCCGCAGGTGTTGCGATCGGGGGATCATGCGAAGATCGCCGCCTGGCGGAAACAAAGGGCGGTCGATGATACACGGCTAAGGCGGCCGGACCTTTGGGAACGTCACAGCGGCGTTCGGGTCCAGTCGCCCTCTGGTGCGCAACGCGACTTGAAGGACTGACGTTTCATGAACATCCTCCAGCAGATCGAGGCGGAAAACATCGCCGCCCTCGGCAAAGAAATCCCCGAATTCCGCGCCGGCGACACGCTGCGCGTCGGCGTGAAGGTCGTCGAAGGCGAACGGAGCCGCGTCCAGAATTACGAAGGCGTGTGCATCGCGCGTTCGAACAAGGGCATGGGTTCGAACTTCACCGTGCGCAAGATTTCGTTCGGCGAAGGCGTGGAGCGCGTATTCCCGCTCTATTCGCCCAACATCGATTCGATCACCGTTGTCCGTCGTGGCGTGGTGCGTCGTGCGAAGCTCTATTATCTGCGCGGCCGCACCGGCAAGCGCGCTCGCATCGCCGAGCGTCGCGACGTGCGCACCGAGGGTTGATACTTCGGCTGTCCCACGGGATAGCGTAGAAACAGGAAAGGGCGGCGCTCCATCGGAGCGCCGCCCTTTTTCTTTTGCGGCGGATTAGCGGCGGCTGGTCCACCATAGACCCGCCAGGCTGATCGCGGCGGCGGCGGACATATAGAGGCCGACAAATTCGACGCCCTGGACCGCGATCAGCCAGGTGGCGACGATCGGGGCGAGCGCGCCGCCCAATATGCCGCCCAAGTTGAAGGCGAAGGATGCGCCGGTGTAGCGGAGCTGGATTGGGAAGAGGGCGGGGAGATAGGCCCCCAATGGCCCGTAGACGAAGCCCATCAGGAACAGCGCAAGGCTGAGGATCACGAAGATCGGCAGCAGCGTGCCCGCGCCCATCATCGGGCCGAAGATCAGTCCCATGAAGACCGTGCCGACACAGCCCCAGGCGAGGACGCGGGTCGGGCTGGTCTTGTCCGCCCACCAACCCGCGATCAGGATGCTGAGCGCCATGAACAGGATCGCGCCAAGCTGGATCGAGAGGAAATCGCTGCGGTCGATTTTGAGCGTAGTGGTGCCGTAGCCAAGCGCGAAGGCGGTCGCGATATAATAGATGGCAAAGCAGGCGACGACGGCGAAGGTGCCCGCGATCGCTGCGCCCAGATGATGTTTGAACAGCGATGCCAGTGGCATGGCGGGCGGCGGTGCTTCGGCCTGCGCGGCGGCGAACTCCGGAGTCTCAGTCAGTTTCAGGCGGACCCAGAGGCCAAGGAACACCAGCACGGCGCTGCCAAGAAAGGGCAGGCGCCAGCCCCAGGCGAAAAATTCCTCTTCGGTCAGGATGGTGCCAAGGATCAGGAACAGGCCGTTGGCGGCGATGAAGCCGACTGGCGCGCCCAGTTGGGGGAACATGCCGAAGCGCGCGCGCCAGCCGGGTGGGGCATTCTCCACCGCCAGCAGCGCCGCGCCGCCCCATTCGCCGCCCAAGCCCAGCCCCTGACCAAAGCGCAGCAGGCACAGGATGAGCGGCGCCCACCAGCCGATCTGCGCATGGGTGGGCAGGAAACCGATGGCCAGCGTGCAGCCACCCATCAGCATCAGCGAGGTGACGAGCGTGACCTTACGCCCGACCCGGTCGCCATAATGGCCGAACACCGCCGCGCCCAGCGGTCGGGCGAAGAAGGCGAGCGCCAGGCTGCCATAGGAGGCCATGAGTTGCGCCGTGGGCGAGGAGGAGGGGAAGAAGAGTGCCGGGAAGATCAGGCTGGCGGCGGTGGCGTAGATGTAGAAGTCGTAAAATTCGACCGCCGTGCCGACCAGGCTGGCCGTCAGCACCCGCTTGTGCCGCCACATTTCGCCTATGCCGCTCATCTGTTTCATCTCGCTTTCCCCCCTCGTCATTCCAGCGAACGCTGGAATCTCCCTTCTGTTAGCCACTCCCAAAAAGAAGTGAGATCCCAGCTTTCGCTGGGATGACGGCTATCCTTTTTTGCGTTTCTGGTTGAGCAGTTCATAGGCCATCACCGCCGTCGCCACGGCCGCGTTCAGACTGTCGGCCTTGCCCAGCATCGGCATCTTCACCAGCAGGTCGCATTCCGCTTCATAGGCTTCGGGCAGGCCCTGCGCTTCATTGCCGACGAGCAGGAAGGACGGGCTTTGGTAGCGCGGTTCCTGATAGTCGTGGGTTGCCTTGAGGCTGGTGCCGATCAGTTCGCCGGGGCCAGCGCGCAGCCAGGTCATGAATTCGGGCCAGCGCGCCTGGGTGATCGACTGGGTGAACAGCGCGCCCATCGAGGCGCGGACCGATTCGACCGAGAAGGGGTCGACGCAATCGTCGATCAGGATGAGGCCGCCTGCGCCCACCGCGTCGCCGGTGCGTAAGATGGTGCCAAGATTGCCGGGGTCGCGCAGCGATTGCGCGACGATCCAGATGTCGGCCTTGGTACGATCGAGCGCATCCAAGGGCGTCAGCCGGTCGCGATAGACGCCGACCACAGCCTGGGCATTATCCTTGCCGCTGATCTTGGACAGGATGTCCGCGCTGGTTTCGATGACGTCGCCGCCCGCCGCTTCCATCGCCGCAATCAACTCGGCCGCCAGCGGATGAGTGGACCCGGCGTGGAACAGCATTTCGGGCAGCACGCCTTCTTCGCGCGCTTCGGTCAGGATGCGCAGGCCTTCGGCCAGGAACAGCCCTTCGGCCTTGCGGAACTTCTTTTCGCGCAAGGATCGGACACGCTTCACCAGCGGGTTGGAAAATCCGGTGATTTCGCGTGCCACGGTTGCTCGACGTCCCAATTGCCCAAGGAATGGGCTTCTCTATCGACGGAAACGACAAAAGGACAGAGGGCAGGGGTCGGCCGGTCGTTCGGCGATGGATTTGATCGTCGAATCTTGCGAAGGAGCGGGCATGGATTCCCACACGCCCCCACCGCCGCTGCACGTCTCGCCCAAAATCGAGGATGGCTTTTTCCTGGGCGTCGTCGTGCTGGTGTCGATCGCCTTTCTGCTGGTGATCCAGCCCTTCTTCGCGGCGATATTGTGGGGCGTGATCGCGGCGATCCTGTTCGCGCCGATCTACCGCAATATATTGGAGAAAATGCCGACCCATCGCAACGGGGCGGCGTTGATCACGCTGTTCCTGATCCTGGGGATCGTCATCATCCCGGCCTTCGTGCTGGGGGCGGCGCTGTTGCAGGAAGCGGCCTATTTCTATGGCAAGATCCAGTCGGGGGAGATCGACTTCGCCCGACTCTTCTCGCAGATGATGGCGGCACTGCCCGACTGGTCGCGCCCCTATTTGCGACGGTTGGGCCTGAGCAATTTCGATGCGGCGCAGGCGATGGTGACGAAGGGCATCACCAGCAGTTTCCGGGTGCTGGCGGCGCAGGCGTTCCAGATCGGCCAGAGCGCCTTCAGTTTCTTCATGGCGCTGGGCGTGATGCTGTATCTGTCCTACTTCCTGTTGCGCGATGGCGAAAAATTGTCGCAGCGCATCGTCGCCGCCGCGCCGTTGCGGGCCAGTCAGCGCCAGGCGCTGATCCAGCAATTCGTCATCGTCATCCGCGCGACGATCAAGGGCAGCATCGTCGTCGCCATCGTTCAGGGGCTGATCGGCGGCATCGTCTTCTGGGCCTTGGGGATTGAAGGCGCCTTGCTCTGGGCGGTGCTGATGGGGGCGTTTTCGCTGTTGCCTGCGGTCGGCACGGCGATCGTGTGGGTGCCGGTCGCCATCTACCTGTTCGCCAGCGGTGCGATCTGGCAGGCGATCGTGCTGGTGGCGTGCGGCGTGCTGATCATCGGCATGGTCGACAATGTGCTGCGCCCGATATTGGTCGGTCGCGATACGCGCATTCCCGATTATGTGGTGCTGATCACGACGCTGGGCGGGATCGAGCTGTTCGGCTTCAACGGCATCGTCATCGGGCCGGTCATCGCGGCGCTGTTCATAGCCACCTGGAACATCTTTACCCGGATGCGGCAGGTGGGTGGCCTGGCGGAAGGGTGACACTGGGGTCACGATCCGAAGTTCACACCGTCGTCGGATGAATTTTGCCGGATAGGACGCATTGGTATCGGCAAAGTCCCAGGCACGTATCTTTGACGCGACACCCACGCGACAGTTGCGCGCCACAAAAGTTCGTGCCGCGCGCCTGACAGGCGACGGCATAGGGCGGCATGGTGGCAGCGGCGCGGGGGACGTCATCCACCAGGATAGATCAGACAAAATCCTACATTGGAAGGGTTTGATCCCGCCTATTCCAGCATCGCGGCCAATTTCGGCGTCATATATTCCTGCGCGCCGGTGTCGGTGCGCAGGATCAGGCGGGCGGGGAGGGCGTGGCGGGTGGCGAGGGCCATGCCGTTTGCCGGGCCGAGGATGGTGATGGCGGTGGCCCAGGCGTCGGCGTGCATGGCGCTGTCGTGCAGGACGGTGACCGAGGCGACGCCGGTTGCGACGGGGGTGCCGCTGGCCGGGTCGATGCTGTGCGAGAGGCGGCGGCCATCTTCCAGGCGGTAGCGGCGATAGTCGCCTGAGGTCGCGACCGACAGGCCAGACAGGGCGACGCGCAGGACCGGGATGGTGAGGTCCGGGGGCGATTCGACATCGACCCACCAGGGCTGAATGTCGGGCTTGATGCCTTCGCCGCGCAATTCGCCGCCGATTTCGATGAGGAAGTTGGCGAGGCCCATCGCGCGCAGGCGGGCGGCGACGGCATCGACGGCGAACCCCTTGGCGATGCCGGAGAAGTCGAGCGCTACGGGCGCGCAGCGGCGGGCCTGATCGCCGTCGATCTCGATCGCCTGCCAGGGCGGGGTCGTTGGCGCGGCATCGGGGCGGGGGAGGATGGCGGGGCCGAAGCCCCATTGGTCGACCGGATGGCCGATGGCGGGATCGAACGCGCCGTCCGACAGCCGGGCCATGGCGAGCCCTGCGCGCAGGACGGTCAGCATGTCCGCAGGCAGGGGCGTCCATGTGCCGACGGGCGCGCGGTTGAAGCGGCTTATGACCGAGTCCGGCTCCCAATTGCTCATCTGCGCGATGATGCGGGCCAGCACCGCTTCGATTGCCGCCGTGCAGTCAGCGGGCGGATCGACGATATGCGCCGACCAGCTGGTGCCCATGGTCGGGCCGCCGAGCGTCGTGATGCGGCCCGCCCGCTGTCGCCCGACGAACAGGTCGGGCGACAGGCCGGGCGGGATGGCGATGCGGATGCCGGTCGTCAGGGGGCCAGCACTTCCAGCGTCGAGACATAGGCGGCGCGGCGCTGGGGCGGGCCAGCGGGACGCGCCGGGGGGGTGGGCGCTGCGCCGGGCGCGCCTGCGCCTGGACCGCTCATGCCGCCGGGGCCACCGGGGCCGCCTTCGCGTCCGCCGCCGATGCTGGCATTCACCCAATACATGCCGGGTTCCGGCCAGGTGACAACGACCTTGCCATCCTTGTCGGCGGTCAGGTCCATCTGGCCTAGCGCGTCGCGATAGCGGATGCCGCCGGGGATGACGGTGACCTTGAGGTCGGCTGCGGGCTTGCCGTCGAGCAGGAACTGGAAGGTCGCCGCTTCGCCCGACACCAGATCATTAGGGTGGGTGACGGGGACCATTTCGATGCCGGTGCCGGTGGGTTTGAAGATGGTCGTGGTGGGCGCGCCCAATGTCACGAAAATCTCGTTGCGGTTGGACATTTCGGCGGTCTGCACATCGGTTGCGCCAGCCGGGATGACGCTGGCCAGCTTGTCCTTGGTCGTGCCGCGCGGCAGCCGTTCCTGCTTGCCGTTCAGCATATAGCTGCCCATCACGCCGGTCGAGACATTGGCGATGCGGTAGGTGCCGGGCTTGGTCAGATGCACGTCGAAGGTCGAGCGATAGCGGCCCTTGGCGGCGTTTTCGATTCTGCCGCTGCTGCCGTCCGGTTCGGTCACGGCGATGCCATCGGTCGCCATCGGGAAATGTTCGAAGTAGAAAACGTCATTGGAGATGGCGGCGTCCACCGTCACCCAGCTTTCATCGCCCGACAGGGTTGTGGAGGATGGCAGCATCCATTGGCGGTGCGCCTGCGCGGTGGCGGGCAGCATCAGGGCGGCAAGCGCGCCCGCGATCAGATATGTGGCTTTCATGGTCCAATCCCCTTTATTTGCCGAAGGTGAGGGCGACGGCGCCCAGTTCAGTGCTGCCCTGCGCCTTGACGGTCGCGCCGGGCTTTGGTGGCCAGGCGAAGGGCAGGCGGACGACTTCGCGGCCGCCGACTTCGCGTGCGGCTTCGATGAAGAGCGTGTAGTTGCCGGGGCCAAGCGCGCCCAGCGGGCCTTTGCCTGCGGTGAAGCTGAGCTTATGGTCGCCGGGTGCCTTGGTTGCGCCGGTGACGCCATCGGCGGGCAGCTTGAGCGCGCGGCCGGAGGCGCGCCACCATTGGCGCACGTCGCGCAGCCATTTGGTGCCCTCGCCATTTTTCATGTCATAATCATACCAGACCGACAGGCTGCGCGGGGTTGCGCCCTCTTTTTCGATCCAGATGGCGACATAGGGGCGGTGATATTCGGCGACCGAGAGGCGCGGAATGGCGACCGACAGGTTCAGCGTCTGCGCGGTGGCGGGTGCGGCGAGCGTGCCCACCGCGCCGAGCGCAGCCGTGCCGGTCAGGGCCAGGCGGTAGCGGATCTGCATGGATAGTCCCCCTTAATGAATGAAGATGATGGCGAGGATGGCGGGCAGAGCGAGGCCCGCGGCGACCAGCGGCCAGGTGGAAGGCCGCTTCTTGGCGTGAAGCTGGAGCAGGACGAGGCCGGTCAGGGCGAAGAGGAAGCAGGCGACCGAGAAAATGTCGATGAACCATTTCCACACGGTTCCGGCATTGCGCCCTTTATGCAGGTCATTGAGGTAGCTGATCCAGCCGCGGCTGGTCGCTTCGCTGGTGACCGTGCCATCCTGGCGGTCGATCGAGACCCAGCCGTCGCCGCCGGGGCGGGGCAAGGCGAGGTAGATTTCGTCGGCGGACCATTCGGCCTCGCCGGTGCTACGCTGGTCCACGGCCTGTTCGATCCAGGCGGCGACGGGGGCGGGCAGCGGTTTCTTGGTGTCGGGCTGGTCATCGGGCGCGATTTGGGCGCGCAGGTTGGCGGGGAGGGTCGCCGCTTTTTCGACGGTTTTCGGCGATCCTTCGATATCGGCGGCATGGTTCAGCGTGATGCCAGTAAAGGCGAAGAGCAGCAGGCCGATGAGGCTGATCGCCGAACTGACCCAATGCCAGGTGTGCAATTGTTTGAGCCAGAACGCCTTGGCGCTCTTTTTCTTTTGCGAAGGGATGCGGGCGGTTCCGTGCATCGGGATGGGGACTGGTCCTGCTGAAGTGAGGATGATCGCATATCGCGAACGACTCTCAATTGCAAACGAGTCGCAGGAAGAAAAATGTAATAAAGTGTGATGAAGGGGATGATCGCCGCGACCGGTTGCAGATTGAGACTATTGACCGCAAGCGACGCTGGCCCTAGCCGCAAGAGGGACGGCATACGGGCGAGCGATCACCGGGACGTCAAGGCATCGGGTCGGCCCTGCTCATGGGAGAGGGGGCGGGTGTCGCTATCAGGATAAAATTATGCTGCTGTCGGGCGTTGCCGCAGGAATGATGTTGATCGGGACGCAGGCCGGGGCTGCGCCGCAATTGCCGGTCGAGCCGGTGGTGGAAACGGCACCGGCCGCGCCGCCTGCGCAAGCGGAGGACGAGGTTCAGGACATCGTCGTGACCGGCGACCGCGCGCCCCCCAAGGGCGATCCGCTGGAAGAGATCAACGCCCAGAGCTTCGAGGCCGTTCAGTCGGTGGACAAGAATGTCGTGGGGCCAATGGCCAAGGCCTATAATAAGGGCCTGCCGCGTCCGGCGCGCAAGGGATTGCGCAACTTCTTTTCCAACCTGCAGGAGCCGGTGGTGTTTGCGGCCTATCTGCTGCAGCTCAAGCCCGGCAAGGCGGCGGAGACGGCGGGGCGGTTCGCGATCAATTCGACGCTGGGCTTTGTCGGCCTGTTCGACGTCGCCAAGCGCAAGCCCTTCCATCTGCCCTATCGGCCCAATGGCCTGGCCAATACGCTGGGCTTTTACGGGGTCGGGCCGGGGCCATATATGTATCTGCCGGTGATCGGGCCGACGACGCTGCGCGATCTTGTCGGCTATGGGGTCGATGGCATCGTGACGCCCTTCGTTTTGGGCAAGCCGTTCAACCAGCCGACCTATGTGATTCCCGCCAACATCCTGCGCCAGTTGGGGGAACGCGCCGCGTTCGACGAGCGGATTACCGATATTCGGGCGCAGGAAGACCCCTATGGCACTTATCGCGACCTGTATCTCAAGCAGCGCAAGGCGGAGATCGAGGCGTTGCACGGGCGCGTGAGCGAGGAGCCGGTCGTGCCGATGTACGGGCCGGGCCTGGGCATACCGGGCAAGGCCAAGGATGCCAGTGCGGTGCCCGATAGCGCGCCGCTGCCGGAAACCGCCCCGGAATGATCTACGGGGTCATGTCTGCCTTGCAGCCATGACCCCTTCATCGGGTCAGCGCCCCAGCAGGCCGCGTGCCTGCCCGGCGATTTCCGCGAGCATTGCGACATTGGGGCTGGCGGCGGCCTTGGCGCGCTGGACCAGGGTGCGGAATTGACGGACGCGGTCGCCCTTCTTCTGTAGCCAGTTTTCGACATGGGCGGCGACGTCGCTGGCGTCGCAATTCGCGGTGCATTGCGCCAGGAAGTCGAGCCGGACCTGCTGCATGTCACGGGCGACGCCGGAGATGAGCAGCCGTTCCCACGGATCGGTCGGTTCCATCCGCGCGGCGGCGGACTGGACCCAGTCGATGCCGACCGCTTCGCCCAGATGGGTGAAGGCGCGGGTCAGTTCGACTTCATCGACGCCCATCCGCCCGGCCAGCGCGGCGATGCCGACGGCACCGTCCAGTTTGAACAGGCCAGCGGCGCGATGGGCCAGCGCTTCGGGTGCGCCAAGGCCCAGCAGGCGATCGGTCACGGCATTGGTGCGGCGCTGCGCTTCGCTGGTCAACAGGTCGTCGACCTGCACGGCCAGCGTGCCGACGCCCTTTGCCAACAGGTCGTGCCCGGCGGCGGGCAGGGTGCCTGCGGGCACGCTGCGCAAGATGTCGGCGATCTGTGCGCGCATGCCGTTGGCGATGTCGCCGAACAGGGCGAGGCGGGCATCCTCCGACATATGGGCGGCGTCGATATCCGCCCATAGCGCGCGAATGTCGTAGAGCCGCTCGGCGATCAGGAAGGCGCTGGCGAGGTCGGCGAGCGAGCAGCCTTCTTCTTCTGCCAGTTCGAACGGGTGGATGATGCCGAGGCGGTTGATGATGCGGTTGGCGACCTTGGTCGCGATGATCTCCTTGCGCAGGGCGTGGGCGGCGATGGCGTCCGCTTCCTTGTCCTGCATTGCGGCGGGGAAGGCGGCCATGAGTTCGGCCCCCATGCTGGGATCGGTGGCAAGCTCGCCATGTTCGATCGCATCCTGCAGCGCGAGTTTGGCGGTGGAGAGCAGGACTGCCAGTTCGGGGCGGGTAAAGCCCTGGCCATCCTGTCCGCGCCGCAACAACTGGTCGTTGGCGGCCAGCCCCTCGACGGCGCGGTCGAGCCGCCCCGATTCCTCGAATGTTTCGATCAGCCGGACATAGCTGGCAAGGTCGGCCGCGCCGCCGCTTTCTGCGATCGACAGGCCAAGCGCCTGCAGGCGGTTATCCTCCAACACCAGATCGCCGACCGCATCGGTCATGCTTTCGAGCAGGCTGTTGCGCGCGTCGAAGGACAAGCGGCCTTCGGCCATTTCCTTGTTCAGCGCGATCTTGATGTTGACCTCATTATCCGAGCAATCGACGCCTGCGCTATTGTCGATGAAGTCGGTATTGATGCGGCCGCCGTGGAGCGAGAAGGCGATGCGCCCCGCCTGGGTGATGCCAAGGTTCGCGCCTTCGCCCAGCACCTTGACCCGCAATTGTTCGGCATTGACGCGCAGCCGGTCATTGGCCGGGTCGCCGACGTCGCCATGGCTTTGCGCCGCGGATTTGACATAGGTGCCGATGCCCCCGAACCAGAGCAGGTCGGCGGGGGCCTTGAGAATGGCGGAGATGAGTGCGCCCGGCTCCATTTCCGTTTCGGTCACGCCCAAAATCTGCTGGATTTCAGGGGTCAGCGGGATGCGCTTGAGCGCGCGGGAGAAGACGCCGCCACCAGGCGAAATGAGCGCCTTGTCATAATCCTCCCAGCTCGACCGGGGCAGCTGGAACATGCGGTTGCGCTCTTCCCAGCTTTTGGCGGGATCGGGCGTGGGGTCGAAGAAGATGTGGCGATGGTCGAAGGCGGCGACCAGCTTGATCGCCTTCGACAGCAGCATCCCGTTGCCGAATACGTCGCCCGACATGTCGCCGCAACCGACGACGGTGACGGATTCGCTTTGCACATCGACGCCCATTTCGGCGAAGTGACGCTGGACCGACAGCCATGCGCCGCGCGCGGTGATGCCCATCGCCTTATGGTCGTACCCGTTGGAGCCGCCGCTGGCGAAAGCGTCGCCCAGCCAGAATTTGCGATCGAGCGCGATCGCGTTGGCGACGTCGGAGAAGGTCGCCGTGCCCTTGTCGGCGGCGACGACGAAATAGGGATCGTCGCCATCGCGCACGACCACCTTGGCCGGATGCCGGACATGATCATTCACGATATTGTCGGTGACCGACAGCAGCGCGCGGATGAAGATGCGATAGCTTTCCGTGCCCTCGGCGAGCCAGGCATCGCGATCGACCTGCGGGTTGGGCAGATGTTTGGGGTAGAAGCCGCCTTTCGCGCCGGTCGGCACGATGACGGCATTTTTGACGCGCTGCGCCTTCATCAGGCCCAATATCTCGGTGCGGAAATCGTCGCGCCGGTCGGACCAGCGCAACCCGCCGCGCGCGACCGGACCCGCGCGCAGATGGATGCCCTCGACGCGCGGCGAATAGACCCAGATTTCGCGCCAGGGGAGCGGGGCGGGGAGGCCGGGAATCTGGGCGCTGTCGAGCTTGAACGCCAGCGCTTCGGTGGCGGCGTCGCTGTAGAAGTTTGTGCGCAGCGTCGCGTTGATGACGGCGCGCAGCAGGCGCAACACGCGATCCTCGTCGATCGCGGTGACGGCTTCGAGGCCCGCGTCGATCTCCGCCTGGGCCGCGGCGATCCGTTCTTCCGCGCCTTCGCGACCGACCGGATCGTGCAGCGCCTGGAACAGACTGGCGAGGCTGGCGGTGACGCCTTGCGCGCGGCGCAGCGTTTCGGCGAAGGTCGCCATGCCATAGGCCATGCCGGTCTGGCGCAGATAGCGGAACAGCGCGCGGAACAGGACGACCGAGCGCGGGGCAAGCGCGGCGGTGACGATCAGTTCATTGAACCGATCATTTTCCGCGCGCCCCTCCAGTACCTGGGCGATGGCTTCGGTGACGATGGTGGCGCGGTCCACGACGGCCTGCGCATCGCCGCCCGCGGGCAGTTCCAGCACGAAGCGCTGGACATTGCCCAGCCTGCCGCCGTCCAATGCGGTCGTCATTTCCTCGATCACGCGGAACCCGAAATTCTCGAAGGCGGGGACGACTTCGGACAGCGCAATGCCATGATGGCTGTAGAGTTTGAGCCGCAGTCGTTCGGCGCAATCTTCGGGATTGCGATAGATGCGGATCGACTTGTCGCCCGGCCCGGACAGGCCGTGGATCAGGCGAATGTCGATCGCCGCTTCATCCGGGCCAGCGCCATTGCGATAGACCATCGGGAAGCCACCGGCATAGCGCTGCGCCAGCGCGGCGGCGCGGCCTGCATCCTCGGTCTTGGCCAGCGCTTCTTCGACGGCGGGTGCCCAACCGCGCACCATCTGCTTCAACTGGCGGTCGAGCAGGACGTCGTCGGGAATGATGCCGCCTTCGCGCAGGTCGAGCGTGATGCGCAGCAAGGCGAGGCCGCCTTCCTCCAACGCGATCGACCAGCTCAGCACCGGCGCATTGGCGGCCATGGACAGCATTTCCTGCACCGAGAAGCGGCGCGCGGTCGATACTTCGTCGCGCGGCAGCCAGACGAAGGCGTAGAGATGGCGGGCGAGCGGGCTGCTCGCCAGCGCGAGCTTGGGCCGTGGCCGGTCGGTCAGCGACATGAAGGTCAGCGCCAGCCGCTCCAGCGTGTCGCGATCGAAGCCGATGAGGATGTCATGGGGCAGGGTGGTCAGGGCATGGACCAGCGTCTTGCCGGCATGACCCTGTGGATCGAAATCGAACTTGTCCATCAGCGCGGACAGCGCCGAGCGCAGCACCGGCACCTTGTCCGGCGTCGCCGTCAGGCCCGAACTGGTCCACATGCCGGCATGGATGGAGAGCGCCTTGACCTCCTTGCCCTCGCGCACCGGCACGATGACGAGATCGAGCAGCACCAGGCGATGCACGCGCGACAGGCGGTTGGACTTGATGATGAGCGGGTTGCGCTTGCCTTCCTCGAACCAGGCGAAGGCGGCGTCGAGCGAGGCGGGTGCGATCAGCGGCTTGTCATGCCGGGTGCAGATGCCGAGCGAGGCATGGCTGCTGCCGTCGCGATGGATGATTTCATGGCCGGTCAGGGTGAAATGGCGCGCCAGGAACCAGCGCAGCAGCGCCGCGCCTTCCTCATCGGGGACGGCGTCGGCATCGGCCTGCATCGCGGCCTGCATCGGTGCCCAGTCGGCAACGGCGGCGCGCACGTCAGCCAGCGTTTCGGCCAGCGCCTTTTCGAGCGCGCGGCGCGCCTTCGCGTCGGCCCGGTCCGCCTCGATATAGATCATCGATTCGCGGCGGGCGCCGGGCGCGTCATCGTCCAGGATCGCGGCGAGCGCGCCTTCGCTGTTGCGGGTGATCGACAGGACGGGATGGAGCAGCCGGTGGATGGTGATGTCGGCAGCGGCCAGCGCATTGGCGATCGAATCGACCAGGAACGGCATGTCGTCGTTGATCAGCGCGATCCGCATGAAGCGGCCATTGGCGCCTTCGCCCAGCGTTTCGATGGCGATGGCGGGTTGTCCCGCCTGACGCCCATTGGCGGTGCGGCCCACGAACAGCGCGGCGGCGGCCAGTGCCGCTTCGTCGAAACCTTCCCGCTCGCCCGGCAGCGCGCCACGCGCCAGCGCCGTTTCCAGCGCTTCACGGATGCCCGTATCAACTTCTTTGATCTTCGCGTCAGCCAGCGTCGTCATTCGCCTACCTCTCACCAGCGGGTACATTCCCGCTTTCATGGAACGGAGGAGAGGCTGGACGCCGCCATGCGACTCCCCGGCTTAGGATCGCCTTTATGCCTCCGCCTCAACGGAGGCTCAACCCAGGCTGTGGAATAAAGTTTCTGAAAATTGAAATAATATGATGATGCACCATAACTGCTTCGGATGGCGACTATCGGCCCGGCCCGATGGCATGTCGAGCGGGTTTAAGGGATATTTTCCAGTATTTTGCTGCGCGTTGCGGGCGATGGGTGCGCAGCCGTGCCGTCGGATCAGCGGGCGGCGGCGAGGATCACCTTTTGCCCCAGGTCCGAATCCTGCGGCAGCGCCGCGACCAGCGCGAGCGATCCGTCCGCTTCGCGCCGGGCGATGACGACGGCCAGGCCATCGGCGTCGGTGGCGATGGCATCCGGCGCGAGCGCGCTGGCCGCCTGCATCGCAGTGCGCGCCTTATGGCGGCGGTCGGGGCGGGGCGGGGCTTCGGCGCGGCGCAGCGCGCGTTCGTCGCGGACCAGCGCCTTGAGGCCGCCTGGGTAGCTGGCGAGATAGTCGGCGAGCGACCCGACGCCCAGGCCCGTCGCCCAGCCATGGTCGAGCGCGGTCGCATATTCGGTGATCCGCGTCTTATCATAGGTGCCGCCGAAGACGAGCTTGATGATCGCGGTCATCGGGCTGCGCGCTTGCACCTTGAGGCCGTGGTCGACCAGCAAGGTGGCATAATCGTCGGGGCGGGCCTTTGCCACCAAGGCGAAGTCATAAGCGAGGCCGATGGCGCGATAGAGGGCGGCATGGCTGCGCGCCTCGCTGACGCGCACCCGTTCCGCGCCGTCGCGGGCGATCGCCAGCCAGTCGGCCAGCGGGGCTGCTTCGTCGGGCGCTTCCATGCCGGACAGGTCGAGAATTTCGTCGTCATCCTGCGCGTGCGCGGAGGCGGGCGTTTCCGACTGAGTGGGACCGTCGGCCCAGATTGCGGTGGTCGGGCCGGGCAGCGGCGCGGTGCGCAGGGCGTCGCCCACTTCCTCTTCCAGCGCGGCGCGCATCGGGGCGTTGGCCAATTCTTTCCAGTTGATCACGCCGAACACGAAATCGATCGTCTCGTCATCCGACGAGAAGGGCATCAATATGCCGCGATAGAGAATGTCCGACCCTCGCTGGTTGACGAATTCGGCTTCGAAGCCGATCGGCGCGGCATTGGCGATGATCTGGAGATAATGGTCGGTCAGCCGCGACACGAGCGATCGGGCGGGCACGTCGTCAATATAGGTGATCGATCCTTCGATCTCGCATTCCTGCCGCAACGCCGTGCCAAGATACACGACCGAGGGGTTTTCGAGACCGGTGCTGAAATCGAGCAGGATGCTGTAGGGGCCGAAATCGTCCAGTTCTTCAGGCGCGAGATCCTCGATCGAGGGCAAGGCGCGGTCGCCCAGCAGCGAGGCCCAATAATTATAGGCCCGCACCTGCATCCGCCGCTCGTCGGACACCACCATCAGCGGCGCGTCGATCGCGGCGTCTTCGCTATGGTCGACGTCGTCCCGGTCGTTGGCGACATCGAGTCCCCATAGAGTGTCCATTCGGCCTGTCCCTAAAACAGATAAAAGCGCTTCATCTGGGACTCGACAGTGGCAGCGGATGGTAAATTTGGGGTGAACAGGGGCGCGGATGTGTGCTTTCGTTGAAAAGCCCGCTTGTCCTGCGCCCCAACCGCTGTTATCTGCCCGCCGCAAGCCGCTTTAGCTCAGTTGGTAGAGCATCGCATTCGTAATGCGGGGGTCACAGGTTCGAGTCCTGTAAGCGGCACCAGTCCTTTGGCCTTGCGGGCCGGGATATCCCCTGTGGAAGCGCGTAAATATCGTCCCGCGTGGGTTCTTCCAGGCGGGTGGGCTTTTGGGTGCAAGCCAGGGACGCTTGCTGGATTTCCGCCAGACGGCTTGCCGCATCGCGACATTGACAGGATTAAGACGAATTTATGCGAGGATATAGAGAACCCGGTTTTCAGGACAGGGTCGCCGCGGCCAAGGATGCCAAGACGAAGGCGCTGGAAAAGCTGAAGGCCAAGCCGCCGGTCGATGAAGCCGAGCAGGCCGAAAAGCTGGCGAATCGCCTGGCCAAGGAAGCGGCCGCGCGCGAACGGCGTGAAGCCAAGTTGCGCGAGCGAGAAGAAGCCGAGGCCGCGCGGAAGGCCGAGCGTGAGGCGGCGGCCGAGGCTGCGCTGCCGCCGCCAGCCATGACGGAAGCTGAACGCAAGGCGGCGCGCGATGCCCGCTATGCGGCGCGCAAGGCCCGCAAATAAGATAAGGGCACAGGGCGGCTGTCGGCTACATCGCTGCCCGCCCTGCGCCGTTGGCGGCCGCATTTGAAGGATGATTTCTGGACCAGTTGCACAGTGCCCATGCGCCGATCTATCGCGCTGACCCCGTCCTGCCTTTACATGCCGCCCCTTATGCGGCGGACTCTTCCCATCCGATCGAAGTCATCGATATCGCCGAGATTCCCGGCGGCGGACAGTTGCGGCTGCTGAAAAGCGGCGCTGATTTTTCGATCCAGTTCGGGTCGGAAGAATTGATGGGCAGTTGCGACCATGTGTCGGAAGAGGCGCTGGCACGGCTGACGTGCGAGCGGCTGGCCGATAATGATGGGCAGGTGCTGATCGGGGGGCTGGGCATGGGCTTTACGTTGGGTGCGGCGCTGGATGCCTGGTCGCCGCATGCAGCCATAGTCGTGGCGGAACTGGTGCCCAAGATCGTGGAGTGGGCCAGGGGACCGTTGGCACATGTCTTCGCCGATCGTCTGTCCGACCCGCGCGTCACGATCGACGTTGCCGATGTGCATGATGTGATTGCCGCAGCCAGCGACCGGTTCGACGCGATCCTGCTGGATGTCGACAATGGCCCCGACGGGTTGATCCAGGCGGAAAATGAGCGGTTGTATTGTAATTGGGGGCTGCGCTCTGCCTACGGTGCGCTGCGATCCGGGGGGGTGCTGGCGATCTGGTCGGCCTATCCGGCGCGGGGCTTTGACCGCAGGCTGGAACGAGCCGGGTTCGATGTCGAGGCCGTGCGGGTGCCCGCTTATGCCGGTAGCATCGACGATTGCCATCATATCTGGTTTGCGAGGAAGGTAGCGTAGCTGAGGGCTACAGGACCATAGCGCGCCGTCGTTGACGGCATCAATCGAACATGCTGATACGAAAAATACATGAAATAGGGTGCTCCCGCAAAAGCGGGAGCCTAGGATGCACCGCAGGACGTTCGACCCTGGACTCCGGCTTTCGCCGGAGTACGACAACAGTTAAAGCATCTTCATGATCGATCCTGCTACCCTTTCCGACGCCGACGCCGCCAACCGTTTGATGCGCCTGGCGCGCGAGGTGGCGAAGCATAATCGGCTTTATCATGACGACGACGCGCCGGAGATTACGGATGCGGCCTATGATGCGCTGATTGCAGAGAATAACGCGCTTGAAGCAGCGTTTCCGCATCTGGTGCGGGCCGATTCGCCCAATGCGCAGGTCGGGGCGGCACCGACGTCGGCGCTCAGGAAAGTCGCGCATGCGCAGCGGATGATGAGCCTCGACAATGGCTTTAATGATGAGGACATTTCAGAATTCGTGGCGCGGATTCGCCGTTTTTTGAACTTGGCGAAGGATGCGCCTGTGGCGCTTACTGCTGAACCAAAGATTGATGGGCTGTCCTGCTCGTTACGCTTTGAAAAAGGGCTTTTGATTCGCGCACTGACGCGAGGTGACGGCACTGTTGGTGAAGACGTCACAGAAAATGTCCGCACGATACAGGATGTGACACCTGTACTGAAAACGGGAGGCAATTTATTTCCTACACCTCCCGATGTGTTTGAGATCCGCGGCGAAGTTTATATGTCGAAATCTGCATTTGCAGACTTAAACGCGCGACAACGTGAAGCGGAGGGGAAGGTTTTCGCAAATCCGCGTAATGCGGCTGCTGGCTCATTGCGCCAGCTGAATGCAGAAATCACTAGAGAGCGCCCCCTTGGATTTTTTGCGCACGGTTGGGGTGACGTGTCTGTCATGCCAGCCGACACGCAATATGAGGCAATGACTGCAATCACCGCGATGGGATTGAAAGTTTCTAGCTTGCTTGCAAGGGTAGAAAGCTTGGAGCAGGCGTTGGAACATTACCGCAGAATCGAACGGGCGCGGGCGGACCTGCCGTTCGATATCGATGGGGTGGTGTATAAGGTCGACCGGCTCGATTGGCAGCAGCGGCTGGGCTTTGTAGCGAAAGCGCCGCGCTGGGCGATCGCGCATAAATTTCCGGCCGAACGGGCGCAGACGACGCTGGAGGCAATCGACATTCAGGTCGGCCGCACCGGCAAGCTGACACCGGTGGGGCGGCTGACGCCGGTGACGGTCGGCGGCGTGGTGGTGTCGAATGTGACGCTGCACAATGCCGATGAGATTGCGCGGCTGGGCGTGCGGCCGGGCGATCGGGTCGTGGTGCAGCGGGCGGGCGATGTGATCCCGCAGGTGGTCGAGAATCTGACGCAGGAGGAGGTACGAGAGGCCTTTGTGTTTCCCACACACTGCCCTCCTGAGTCGGGCGGCTGTGGGTCGGAGGCGGTGCGCGAGGAGGGCGAGGTCGATTATCGTTGCACTGGCGGGCTGGTCTGC
>MIAK01000061.1:25392-66455 GCA_001829085.1 Sphingomonadales bacterium RIFCSPLOWO2_12_FULL_63_15
GGTTCGAACGGTTGCGGCATTTCGTCAGCCGGGCGGCGCTGGATATCGAAGGGCTGGGGGAGAAGTCGATTCAGGAGTTTCTGGATCTCGGCTGGATCACCGAACCGGCCGATATTTTTCGCCTGAAACACCATCGCGCCGAACTGGTGGGCCGCGAGGGGTGGAAGGAAAAGTCGGTCGACAATCTGCTCGCCGCGATCGAGGTGAAGCGTGCGCCCGATGCCGCGCGGCTGTTGTTCGGGCTGGGCATCCGCCATATCGGCGCGGTGACGGCGCGCGATTTGCTGAAGCGCTACACGACGCTGGAAGGGGTGCGCGCGCTGGCGCAGGAGATCATGGCGCTGCGTGAGGCTGCGCCGGAGGGCGAGACGCAGGCCAAGCGCGACAAGGCGATTGCCGAGCATATCGGCGTGGAGAATGTCGGCGCGGCGGTGGGCCATGCGCTCGCCGATTTCTTCCATGAGCCGCATAATTTGACGGCGTGGGAGGATTTGCTGAGCGAAGTGTCGCCCCCGCCTTATGTGGTGGAAACCACCGCCAGCGCGGTGACCGGCAAGACGATCGTGTTCACCGGCAAGCTGGAGACGATGAGCCGCGATGAGGCCAAGGCGCAGGCGGAGCGGCTGGGGGCCAAGGCGGCGGGATCGGTCAGTGCCAAGACGGACCTGGTGGTCGCGGGACCGGGGGCGGGGAGCAAGCTCAAGCAGGCGAGTGCGCTGGGGATCGAGGTGATCAGCGAGGAGGCCTGGGCGGAGATCGTCCGGGCGGCGGGTTAGTTCAGAATAACCCGTTCGTGCTGAGTAGAGACTGAGCTTGTCGAAGGCTCATATCGAAGCATCAAGCGATGCGCCTGATCCTTCGATATGCCATTTCGACTTCGCTCAATGGCTACTCAGGACGAACGGAGTTTGTTGGCGGCAACCAAGCTCAGAATACCGGCATGTTCGCTGGGTCTTCCGGGTCCACCACCGGGATGGGCGTGACGGGCGAGTGGATGCCGCATTCGACCTTGTCCCAGCCGCGCCAGCGGCCCGCGCGCGGGTCTTCGCCGGGCAGCACTTTGGACGTGCAGGGTTCGCAGCCGATCGAGAGATAGCCTTGCGCCTCCAGCGGGTGGCGGGGCAGGGCGTGGTCGGCGAAATAGGCTTCCAGATCGTCCTTGGTCCAATCGCCCAGCGGGTTGATCTTGAGCCGCTCGTCCTCGACCTCGAAACGGGGCAGGTTCTGCCGGGTGACCGACTGGAACGCCTTGCGCCCGGAAATCCAGGCGTCGAGGCCATCCTTGGCGCGCTTCAATGGTTCGACCTTGCGGATTTCGCAGCAGCCGTCGGGATCATAGGACCAGCGCAGGCCGGTCTCGTCCTTCTTGGCGATTACCTCGGCGATCGGCGTCACGGTGCGGCTGTCGGTGAAGCCGAAAGCGTCCATCAGCGTGTCGCGATAGGTGAGGGTTTCAGCGAACATCTTGAGTGTGTCGACGAAGATCACCGGCACGCTCGGGTCCGCCTGCGCCACCAGATGCAGCAGCACGGCGCTTTCGGTGCCGAAGGAAGAGACGACCGCGACATTCCCCGCCAGCCCTTCGGCAAAGACGGTCTTGAGCATGTCCAGCGTGCCCACACCCTCGAACCGCGCGTTGAGAGCGTCCGCGTCCGCCTGAACGAAGGCGGGGCGGGTGTCGATGATGTCGAGCGTGCGGGCGGCTTCAGCCATTCTGTGTCTCCGGGTGCCGCTTGGCCCAAATGGGCGCGCGGCCATCGATCGTCTTTTGATAGACGTCTGCATAGCGGGTGAGGGCGCGATCGACGGCGGCATCGTCGAGCGCCTTGGCCGGGTGGAAGCTGTCGAAGCCGCAGCGGCGCATGGCGACGATCTGATCCACCAGCACGTCGCCGACGGCGCGCAATTCGCCCTGGTAGCCCGCTTCGCGCAGGATGCGCGCCGCCGAATAGCCGCGCCCATCGCCAAAGCCGGGGAAATTCACTTCGACCAGCGAGATGCGGTCAAGGTGCGGCAGCAATTCGCGGGCGTCTTCGCCGGGTTCAATGCGGACGGCGGTGGCGTTGGATTGGCCGGTGAAGGCTTCGACCGTCACGGCGGGTTCCTGCGTGGATTCGCCGTCGCGGAAGGAGAGAAATTCAACCATGACGAAAATCTCCGTTCGTTTCGAGCGAAGTCGAGAAACGAGAAGCGCGCCCTAACCGTGTCTCGACTTCGCTCGACACGAACGGCTGTTGCTTATGATCAACCATAAATCGCCTCCTTGAAGGGCGTCATGCCTATGCGGCGATAGGTGTCGAGGAAGCGTTCGCCATCGGTGCGTTCGGCCAGATAGATGTCGGTGACCTTTTCGATCGCATCGACCACACCATCTTCGGAAAAGCCGGGGCCAGTGATCTGGCCAAGCGAGGCATCCTCCGCACCGGAGCCGCCGAGAAGCAGCTGGAAATTCTCGACGCCGCGCCGGTCCACGCCCAAAATGCCGATATGCCCGGCATGATGATGGCCGCAGGCGTTGATGCAGCCCGAAATTTTGAGCTTCAATTCGCCAAGGTCCGCCTGCCGCTCCGCATCTGCGAAGCGCGCCGCGATCTTTTGCGCCAGCGGGATGGAGCGGGCATTGGCCAGCGCGCAATAGTCGAGCCCTGGGCAGGCGATGATATCGGTGATGAGGTCGAGATTGGCTTCGGCAAGACCCGCCGCCACCAGCTTTTGCCAGATGGCAAACAGGTCCGCCTTCTGCACATGGGGCAGGACAAGGTTCTGCGCATGGGTAACGCGCAGTTCGTCGAAGGAATAGCTTTCGGCGAGGTCCGCCACCAGCGCCATCTGCTCGGCCGATGCATCGCCGGGAATGCCGTCGATCGGCTTCAGGCTGATGTTGACGATGGCATAGCCGGGTGCCTTGTGCGCCGCTACCTGCCGGTCGAGCCAGAGCGCGAACGCCCGGTCGCTGCGGTCGATCGTGTCGGACAGGTCCGTCTCATAAGCGGGCGGCGCGAAGAAGGCGCGAATGCGGGCCAGTTCCTCTACCGGCGGGTTGAGGCCCAGGGTCCGCATATGGGCGAACTCTTCCTCGACCTGGCGCTTATATTCCTCGACGCCGATCTCATGGACCAGGATCTTGATCCGGGCTTTGTATTTGTTGTCGCGGCGGCCGTAGCGATTGTAAACGCGCAGGCAGGCTTCGAGATAGGAAATGATCTCATCCTCGGCCACGAAGTCGCGGATCAAGGGCGCGACCATCGGGGTGCGGCCCATGCCGCCACCGGCATAGACTTCCGCGCCGACGACGCCGTCACGCTCGACCAGTTTGAGGCCGATGTCGTGCAGGCGCATCGCCGCGCGATCATCGTCGGACGCGATCACCGCAATCTTGAACTTGCGCGGCAGATAGGTGAATTCCGGGTGGAAGCTCGACCATTGGCGCAGCAATTCGGCCCAGGGGCGGGGGTCCGCCACCTCGTCCGCGCTGACGCCGGCATATTGGTCGGAACTGATGTTGCGGATGCAATTGCCCGATGTCTGGATGGCATGCATCTCGACCGTCGCCAGTTCGGCGAGGATGTCGGGCGCATCGGCCAGCTTGATCCAATTATATTGCAGGTTCTGGCGGGTGGTGAAATGGGCATAGCCCTTGTCATATTTGCCCGCAATCTCGCCGAGCTTGCGCATCTGCGTGCCCGACAGCGTGCCATAGGGGATGGCGACGCGCAGCATATAGGCGTGGAGTTGCAGGTAGAGGCCGTTCATCAGCCGCAACGGCTTGAACTGGTCCTCGGTCAGCGCACCGGCGAGGCGGCGCTGGGTCTGGTCGCGAAATTCCTCTACGCGGGCATCGACGATCGACTGGTCATAGCTGTCATAACGATACATGGTTCAGATCACCCAGTTGCCGGCATCGGCGTCGTTCGGTTTCAGGGTCAGGTCGGGGCGCACGGTCGGCCCCAGCGCGCGGATGCGGTCCTTGATATGGGCGGGGCGCACGCCGTCGTCGGTGATGGTCGCGTCGATGACATAGGCACCCACGACGCGCAGCGCCGCTTCCTCGGCACGGGCGAGTTCGTCGCCCTGCGCGCCGACATCGGCGGCATCGCCCACCTGGCGCGACCAGCCATCGCCTGCCCACCAGATGACGTCGCCCGACGCCAGATCATTACCCGTCAAAATCTTCACGAACGCATCTCCGCCCCATTACTCTGTCTTTGTGCCCAGCCGACCAGCATGTCTTGCGCCAGGGCATGGCTCGCCACTTCGCCGACCACGATCAGCGCCGGGCTGATCACGGCTTCGCGCTCCACCATGTCGCCCAAGTCGGCGAGCAGGGTGCGAAGCGTGCGCATGTCCGCGCGGGTGCCGTTTTCCAGCACCGCGACCGGCAGGTCGGGCGATACGCCATCGGCGATCAGCTTGTCGGCAATCTGCGCGGCGGTCGCCACGCCCATATAGATGACGAGCGTGCGGCCCTTGCCTGCGAGGCCCGACCAGTCCTGATCGGTCAGCCCCTTGCACTGGCCCGCGACGAAGGTGACGGCGCTCGACGCATCGCGGTGGGTCAGCGGCAATTGCGCCTGTGCGGCGGCGCCGATGGCGGCGCTGATGCCGGGCACGACCTCGACGGGCACGCCCGCCGCGCGGCAGGCATCGACTTCCTCGCCACCACGGCCGAAGATGAAGGGATCGCCGCCCTTCAAGCGTACCACCGCTTCACCCGCCAGTGCGCAGCGGACCAGCAGCGCGTTGATCGCGTCCTGCGGCATCGAATGGCGGCTGCGCTGCTTGGCGACGGAAATCAGTTCAGCGTCGGGGGAGGCGAGCGCGAGAATTTCGTCCGACACCAGCCCGTCATGCACGATCAACCGCGCATCGCGGATCAGGCGCACGGCCTTGATCGTCAGCAGTTCCGGGTCGCCCGGACCCGCGCCAACCAGGTGGACGGTAGCAGGTGGAGTGTCAGCCATGCTTGCCATGTGGCCAATGCGCGGGGGGAGTTCAATTCAGAATGCATATGGGCGGGGGTAGGAAATGTTTTGGCGGGGGACGGATCAGTCGCCCATCGCGCTGACGTCGATGTCCTTGAGGCCCACGCCGATCGCGGCGCGGGGGGTTTCGATTTCGGCCGACACGACCGGGTAGGCGCAATAGTCGGCGGCGTAATATGCGGTGGGCCTATGGTTGCCCGAAATGCCGACGCCGCCGAACGGGACGGCTGAGGAAGCGCCGTTGGTCGGGCGGTTCCAGTTGATGACGCCCGCGCGGACATTGGCCCAGAATTGATTATATTGGTCGGGCGATCCGCCGATCAGCGAAGCGGACAGTCCATAGCGGCTGCTATTGGCCTGCGCGATTGCATCGCTGAATTCGGCGACGCGGACGACCTGAAGCAGCGGTCCGAACAGTTCGACGTCGGGTGGTTCAGCCATCGCGGTCACGTCGATGATCGCGGGGCTCAGGAAAGGCAGGCCCTTTTTGGGACGCACCATATGTTTGATCGGTTTGCCGCCATGGCTCATCAGCCAGAGGAAACTTTCGGTCAACCCGTCGGCGGTCGCATTGTCGATGACCGGACCCATATAGGGCGTGGGGGTGGCGTGGGGGTGATCGACGATCAGCCGGTCGGCCAGTTTCTTGACCTCGGCAATGAACCTATCGGCGATACTGTCCTTGACGATCAGGCGGCTGGCGGCGGTGCAGCGCTGGCCGCTGCTGAGGAAGGCGGACTGGACGACCAGCACGGCGGCGGCGTTGATTTCGGGCGTGTCCCAGACGACGATGGGGTTGTTGCCGCCCATTTCCAGCGCCAGGATCTTGGACGGCTGAGCCGCGAACTGGCGGTGGATCGCGATCCCGGTCTGGGCGGACCCGGTGAACAGGATGCCGCCGACATCGGGATGGGCGGCGAGCGCCTTGCCCGTATCCGCGCCGCCGAGCAGCAGGCGCAGGGCGTCGAACGGGACGCCCGCTTCATGATAGAGTTTGACCAGCATTTCGCCGACCGCCGGGGTCTTTTCCGACGGTTTGAAGACCACCGCATTGCCCGCCAGCAGCGCGGGGATGATATGGCCATTGGGCAGGTGCGCGGGGAGGTTATAGGGGCCAAGCACCGCCATCACGCCATGCGGCTTGTGCCGCACCGATTGACGCGCGCCCAGTGCCGCTTCCAGCCGCTTCTGGCCGGTGCGTTCCGAATAGGCGGCGACCGAGATGTCAACCTTGGCCATCACGGCGGCGACTTCGGCATGGGCGTCCCATAACGGCTTGCCGGTTTCGCGCGCGATGAGGTCGGCCAGCGCATCCTCATTCCGGCGCACGACATTGACGAAGCGGCGCAGCGTTTCGATGCGCACCGCGATGGGCTGCGCCGCCCAGCGCGGCCAGGCGGCACAGGCACGCGCGACTTCCGCCTCCACGTCGCCCGCCTCACCCTGCCAAAGCAGGACGCCGGTGGCGGGTTCATAGGACGTGAGCGGCGTGGTCATAGGACGCTGATATGGGGTATAAAGGTTAAGGAAGGAAGGGCTGCGGACAGCGACCCGGACAATGTCGGGCGGAAGGTGGATTGTAATCTAAAGTTGACAATCTATGCTTTTCGCTGTAAGGATGCAGAGTGATTGAAATTCGTCGCACGGCATTTTTCGACATCTGGCTGAACGGTATGCGCGACATTGCCGGAAAAGTCCGCATCATCAAAAGGCTTGAGCGTGCCCAGCAAGGCAATCTTGGCGACATAGCCCCGGTTGGCGAGGGTGTGATGGAGATGCGGCTCTTTTTCGGGCCGGGCTATCGTATCTATTTCGTGCAGCGAGGCGACACATTGGTAATTCTGCTATGTGGTGGCGATAAATCCTCGCAGCCGGATGATATTGATCGGGCCAAAGCGATGGCAAAGGAGATTGAGTGATGGTGATCGAAACCCAAATCTGGGATGCCGCTGACTATCTCAAGACGCCAGCAGATATTGCGGCCTATCTCGATGCCTCTCTGGAGGATGGCACGGCGGAGGACATACGCACGGCGCTGGGCACCATTGCCCGCGCGCGGGGCATGACCGCACTGGCGCGTGAAACCGGGCTGACCCGTGAAGCACTGTATAAGGCGCTCGGAGAGCAGGGTAATCCAACGCTGGACACGCTGCTCAAGGTGACCAAGGCGCTCGGCGTCCGATTGGCCATCGCGGCGTAATCAACGCCTCACCGGCTACCCGCCATACGCCTCGCCCATGCGGCGGATGGCGGTGACCTTGGTGTGTAGCGGTGTCCAGTTGTTGTGCTCGGCGATGGCGGACCAGATCGCTTCGACTTCTTCGATATGCATGGAGCAGGGTTGTGGGTCGGCCCAATAGGCGTGGTCCTTTGCGCCGGGCACCGCACCGAAGCCGCTGATGGCGGCGCGGAATTCGCCCCAGGCAGCGTCGCTATAATCGGTGCCGATGCGTGCGGTGCCGCCGCGCCAGTCGTGGAAGAAGCGGTCGATGGGGGTGGCGGTGGTGATCATGGCGCGGACGGCGGATTGGATCATGGCGTCGCTGTCTTCGCCGGGGATGACGCCCAGCCGCCAGCAGAAGCGGCGTGCCATGGCCTGGCCGTAGAGGGCGGGAAAGCGTTCGAGCTGTGCGATCAGTGGCTCTGCCTCCACCAGCGCGCGGAGCGAGACGGCGAGTTGGGCGACGTCCCAATGGATCGCCTCGGCCTGCCGCCCGAACGCATACAACCCCTGATGGTCGAAATAGGCGGCGGTGAAGCCTGCGTCCCACAAGGGGGTGAAGCGCCACGGGCCATAGTCGAAACTTTCGCCGGTGACGTTGATATTGTCGCTGTTGAGGACGCCATGGACGAAGCCTGCGATCATATAGCTGGCGGCGAGATCGGCGGTGCGTTCGACCACGCGGCCCAGCAGTTGCGCGGGGGGATTGTCGCCGGGGGTTTCGCCGTACAGCTGCGTCATCGCATAGTCGGTCAGGCGTGTTAGCAGTTGCTGGTCTTCGTGGAAGGCGGCGCGCTGGAACGTGCCGATGCGGATATGCGAGTGGGACAGGCGCACCATCGCCGCGCCGCGCGTGGGCGAAGGTTCGTCGTTGCGCTCCAGAGCTTCGCCGGTTTCGATGATTGAGAAGGTGCGCGAGGTGGGGACGCCCAGCGCTTCGAGCATTTCGGTCGCCAATATCTCGCGCACGCCGCCCTTGAGCGTCAAACGCCCGTCGCCCGACCGACTATGGGGCGTCCGCCCGGTGCCCTTGGTGCCGAGGTCCATCAGCCGGTCGGTATCGTCGTGCAATTGCGCGAACAGAAAGCCGCGGCCGTCGCCGATGTCGGGATTATAATGGCGGAACTGATGGCCGTGATAGCGCAGCGCCAGGGGACGGGGCAGCGATCCGTTCAGCGGTTCGAAACGGCCGAAATGGGCGATCCATTGCTCGTCGGTCAGGCCGTCGAGGCCGACCGATGCGGCGGCCCTGTCGTTGCGATAGCGCAGGATGGTCTGAGGAAAGTCCGCTGCCCCGACGGGATCGGCGATGTCGGGCATCAGCGTGTCGATTTGGCGCGCGGGGCGAAATTTGGCGGGTTGCGGCGTCTGGCTCATAAGGTGATATGGGGGTGGCAAGGCGGAAGGATCAAGTTTGAGCGTGTATAACGACGGATATTGGTGGTCCCCCGACGGCCTGCGGCTGCATTATCGCGATTATGCGGGGGGGGGCGATGGCCGCCCACCCTTGCTCTGCCTGCCTGGGCTGACCCGCAATGCGCGCGATTTCGAGCCGTTGGCGCAGCGGCTGGCGGGGGAATGGCGGCTCATCTGTCCCGACATGCGCGGGCGCGCCGAAAGCGCCTATGCCAAGGACGCGATGACCTATGTCCCGCTGACCTATATGCAGGATATCAGCCGCTTGCTCGCGGACCTGGCCATCACCCGGTTCGTGGCAGTGGGCACGTCGCTGGGCGGCATCATCACCATGTTGATGGCCGCGACCCATCGCGAATGGCTGGCGGGCGCGCTGCTCAACGATGTCGGGCCAGCGCTGGAGGAAGAAGGGTTGGCGCGCATCCGCACCTATGTCGGGGTCAACCAGTCGCATCCGACCTGGGTCCATGCCGCGCGAGCGCTGGCGGATGCCAATGGCGATGTCTATCCCGGCTACGACCTCCAGGCCTGGCTGGCGATGGCCAAGCGGCTTTATCGGCTCAACAGCGGCGGGCGGATCGTGCTGGATTATGACATGAAGGTCGCCGAGCCGATCCGCGCCATGGGCACCGAGGCGGGGGTCGATATGTGGCCGGTGATGAAGGCGTTTTCCGGTCTGCCGACGCTGTTGCTACGCGGCGAACGGTCGGACCTGCTGGGCGCGGCGACGGCGCGGCGGATGGCGGCGGAGATCGGGCCGGGCGCGGAACTGGTGACCGTGCCGGGCGTCGGCCATGCGCCGGTGCTGGACGAGCCGGAGAGTGTAGCGGCGATCGACCGGCTGCTGGCGCGGGTGCTGCATGGCTGACAGCGCCGATCGAACACGCCCGCACATCCTGCACGTCCATGGCAGTTTCAATCTGGGCGGCAAGGAGGCGCGCGCCGTCCAACTCATAAACATTTGGGGCGACAAGGCGCGGCACAGTATCGTCAGCGCCGATCCCGAAGCGATGGGCGCGCGGGCGGCGATCGGCCCAGGCGTGGCGGTCGATTATCCCGATGGGCCGTCCTTTGCGGGCAAGCCTGGGCTGGCGCGCTACAAGGTCATCACGGCTTTTCTCAAGCAGTTCGACCTGATCCTCACCTATAATTGGGGGTCGATGGACGCGGTGATGGCGCATCGGCTTGCCGGGACGTCGGCGGGCCTGCCGCCGCTGATCCACCATGAAGACGGCTTCAACGCGGACGAGGCCGTGCGGCTCAAGACCAAGCGCAACCTGTTTCGCCGCCTCGCGCTGCAGCGGGCGCATGGGATGGTGGTGCCGTCGGTGCGATTGGAGACGATCGCGCGGCAGGTCTGGAAACAGCCAGCCCATAAAGTGCATCTGATCCGCAACGGCATCGACGTCGCGCGCTATGCGTTGCCGCCTGCGCCGGACGCGATCCCCGGTCTGCGCCGGTCGCCGGGCAAATTGCTGGTGGGGACGCTGGCGGGGTTGCGGCCGGTCAAGAATATCCCCCGGCTGGTGCGCGCCGTCGCCGCGCACAAGGACCGGTTGCAACTGGTGGTGGTGGGCGAAGGGCCGGAGCATGACGCGATCCTCGCCGAAGCGGCGCGGCAGGGGATGGGCGACATCCATATGGCGGGCTTCATGGACCGGCCCTGGCGCTTCGTCGGCTCGTTCGACATCTTCGCTTTGTCATCGGACAGCGAGCAATTTCCGATCTCGCTGGTGGAGGCGATGGCGGCGGGCGTGCCGGTCGCGTCGATGGATGTGGGCGATGTCGCCAATATGGTCGCGACCGCGAACCAGCCCTATGTCGTGGCCGACGAAGCCGGGCTGGCCGATGCGCTCGGCGCGCTGGCGGCGGATGCGGATTTGCGGGCTATCTTGGGAGCGGCCAATCGCGAGCGGGCAACCCGCGACTATGCCGAAAAAACAATGGTTGCCGCCTATGCTGCATTATATGGAGAGGCTCTGGCCAGCCCCCGGATTTTGCTTTAAGGGCCGCGCCTATTCGTCAGGAGCCGTAAGGGCTATGTTGGGATCGCATATCCCCGGTCGACCGGCCGGGCCTTTTTGTCGCAGGAGATTTTGGTGTTCAAGGGGTTGAAGCCTATCGTCTATGGTGGCCGCGAAGTCTGGCCGCTGGTCGAAGGCGGCAAGGGCGTTGCGGTGTCCAACCATGCGAGTTCCGGTGCCTGGGCGGCGGCTGGCGGCATCGGCACGGTGTCCGCCGTCAATGCCGACAGCTATGATAGTTTCGGCAATGTCATCCCCCAAATCTATCACGGCCGCACCCGCCGCGACCGCCATGAGGAACTGGTCGCCTATGCGATCGACGGCGCGGTCGAACAGGTCAAGCGCGCCTATGAGATTGCCGATGGCCGGGGCGCGATCAACATCAACGTGCTGTGGGAAATGGGCGGGGCGCAGCGCATCCTGCATGGCGTTCTGGAAAAGACCAAGGGGATGGTCGCGGGCGTGACCTGCGGCGCGGGCATGCCCTATAAGCTGTCCGAAATCGCCGCTTCCTACGGTGTGAGCTATCTGCCGATCGTGTCGTCCGGCCGCGCGTTCCGCGCGCTGTGGAAGCGGTCATACTCCAAGGCGTCGGAATGGCTGGCGGCGGTGGTCTATGAAGATCCCTGGCTGGCGGGTGGTCATAACGGCCTGTCCAACGCCGAAGATCCCAAAGTGCCGCAAGACCCCTATCCCCGCGTCAAGGCGCTGCGCGACACGATGCGCGAAGGCGGCATTTCGGACGAGGTGCCGATCGTGATGGCCGGCGGCGTGTGGGCGCTCAAGGACTGGAACGACTGGATCGACAATCCTGAATTGGGGACGATCGCTTTCCAGTTTGGCACGCGCCCGCTGCTGACGCAGGAAAGCCCGATCCCGCAGGATTGGAAGGATCTCCTGACCCAGCTAAACCCCGGCGATATCTTGTTGCACAAATTCTCGCCGACCGGCTTTTACAGTTCAGCGGTACGCAACCCGTTCTTGCGCGAGCTGGAAGCCCGGTCGGAACGGCAAATCCCGTTCAGCACCGAACAGGCGGGCGACCATACCCATCAGTTGGACGTGGGCGTCAAAGGCAAGAATTTCTGGGTGACGCTGGGCGATCTCAACCGCGCGCGCGAATGGGTGGGGCAGGGCTTCACCTCAGCGCTCAAGACGCCGGACAATACGCTGGTGTTCGTTGGCGACGCGGAAAAGACGATGATCCGCAAGGATCAGACCGATTGCATGGGGTGCCTGAGCCATTGTTCCTTCTCGTCCTGGATGGACAGCGAGACCAATTCGACCGGGCGGCTGGCCGATCCGCGTAGCTTCTGCATTCAAAAAGCGCTGCAGGAAGCGGTGCATGGCGGCGACCTGGACAAGAATCTCGTCTTTGCGGGCCATGGCGCCTATAAGTTCAAGCAGGACCCCTTCTACTCCAATGGCTTCGTGCCGACCGTCAAGCAGCTGGTCGACCGTATCCTGACGGGCGATTGATGGCGGATATTCAGGGCCTGGCCGTGCTGCGTTACGACACGCCGCATTTCGACGTCGAACGGCCGGGCCAGTTCGTGGTCTGCGCCGTGTCGGGCGCGCGGATCGACCTGGACGAGCTGAAATATTGGAGCGCGGAGTTTCAGGAAGCCTATCGCGGCCCGGAGGAAGCGACTCGCGCTTTCCTGAAACATCGCGGGCCGGATTTCCGGTAGGTTTCCGCAAGCTGGCGTTTGCGGTCGGATGGGACCGCTACCAAATGACGTCAAGAGGGGCGGAATGTTGGTTCACCCCGCCGATAGGTCGGTTGGCCGCAACTTTCCTGTTCCGATACGGTAAAAACTGATGTAATCTTTCCCCAGAGGCGACGCAGAGCGCCCGGCTAGTGGAAGGATGTGTTTCGATGTCTCGTATTGACGTCTTCGGTGATCGTATCTGTATCGTGTCCAGCCTGCTCATCATGGGCTGGTTTCTCTACAACACGATCTTCTGACCCCGGCGGATCGCCGCTTTATCGGTCATGCCTAGTTACCGATGCAGCGCGCCTGTGTCTGCCTGCCCTTTCGGGTAAGTCGGATCGAGAGCGTTGCGCGCCTATATAGCGTCACACGCCAAATAGGACAGGAGACGCAATGTTCAGCCACATCATGGTCGGTGCCAATGATATCGAGGCATCGAAAGCCTTTTACGATGCGACGATGGCAGTGCTGGAGGCCAAGCCGGGCATGATCGATCCAAAGGGCCGTGTCGTATATATGCATGACGGCGCATTGTTCATGGTGACAAAGCCGATCGACGGTGCCCCGGCCTGTTCGGCCAATGGCGGCACGATCGGTTTCACCATGGCCTCGCCCGAACAGGCGGACGCATGGCATGCGGCGGGCATCGCTGCGGGCGGTACGGCCTGCGAAGATCCGCCGGGCGTGCGTGAGAGCCCTTTTGGCAAATTATACCTCGCCTATCTGCGCGATCCCGCCGGTAATAAACTGTGCGGTATGCACCGCATCGGCTGATTGCGCTTGGGGCTTGTCGTGGCGGTTCAGGACAGCCCGGTCACTGGGACGGCCTGCACTGCCTCCGCCTCGAAACTGGCGATGGGATAGGCGCAATAATCGGCGGCATAATAGGCGCTCGGGCGGTGATTGCCCGATGCGCCGAGGCCGCCAAAGGGCATGTTGCCCGCCGCGCCCGTGGTCGGGCGGTTGCGGTTGAGGACGCCCGCTCGGCTTTCCTCCACCATCCGCTGCCATAGCTGGTCATCCTGCGCAATCAGCCCCGCCGACAGGCCGAAGCTGGTCGCGTTGGCGGCGGCAATAGCGGCGTCGAAGTCGGGCACCCGGACGATCGACAGGACGGGTGCGAAAATCTCCGCATCGGGCGTATCCACGCCGGTCACGTCGAGCAAGGCGGGGGTGACGAACGCGGCGCTGCGACCCTCCACCCCGCTGAAGGGACGGATGACCCGTGCGCCACGCGCGATCAGGTCGCTGACCGCGCGATGCGCCCCGGCGGCAGCGGCATCCGACACCAATGGCCCCATGAACGCGTCGCCCGCTTCGTTCCAGGCGGCGATAGGCAAGCGCGCGGCCATGGCATCGACCGCCTCGACGATCGCGTCGCCGGTCGCGCCTTCGGGCACGATCAGGCGGCGGGCGCAGGAGCAACGCTGGCCGGTGGTGATGAAAGCGGAGTTGACGATGATCGACGCAGCGGCCTCCGGGCTGTCCCAGGCGATCAACGGATTATTGCCGCCCAATTCCAGCGCCATGATGACATGGGGGCGATCGACCAGCGCGCGGCGCAGGGCCGCGCCAGCGCCTGCCGATCCGGTAAAGAGCAGCCCGTCTATGTCGCTCGCGACCAATGCCTCGCCAGTGGCGCGCCCGCCCTGAACGACGGTGAGCAAGCCGTCCGGCAGACCCGCAGCGGCCCAGGCATCGGCCATCGCCGCGCCGGTTGCGGGTGTGATTTCCGATGGCTTGAATATGATCGCATTGCCCGCGATCACGGCGGGGACGATATGGCCATTGGGCAGATGGCCGGGGAAATTATAGGGGCCAAGCACCGCCATCACGCCATGGCCGCGATGGCGCAGCACCGCGCGGCCAAAGGGCATGGCGGCAGAGCGCTCGCCGGTGCGCTCGGCATGGGCGGCGATCGAGACATCGACCTTGGCGATCATCGACCCCACTTCGGCGTCGCTTTCCCACAAAAGCTTGCCGGTTTCGCGCGAGATGAGTTCGGCCAGCGCAGCGCGCTGTTCGGCCAGGATGGCGGCATAGCGGCGCACGACGGCGATGCGATCCTCCACGGGCAGCGCGCGCCATGCGGGCAGAGCGGCGCGAGCGTTGGCGATCGCGCGATGGCAGGCGGCGGCATCGGCGACCGGGCCTTCCCACACGAGGGCGCGGGAGGCGGGATCGAAGGATTGCAACATGGCGGTCATGCTCCTGCGCGCGTCATGGCGAAAATGCCGGTGGCGTTGCCGGTGTCGAAGGCGAGGTCGAGTTGACCTGTCGCCGGGTCGATGTCGCGGCTGATGAACTCGAAGAAGGAGCCGGGAACGGCGCGGACCTGCCCATCGGCAAAGCGGCGCTCGACGCTGTCGGCGCGCAAGGCGGTCTGGCGCACGCGGCCGGTGGCGGAAATTTCCAGCCGCTGCTTGATCGGGTGATCGGCGGCGCGCAGGCAATCGGCCAAGGCGGTGACATCGGCGACCCGGTCCGTCGCGTGGTTGAAGGCATTGCCCTCGGTCGCGATCCAGGCGGCTTCGTTGGAGCGGGACAGCAGTAATTGATAGTCGGCAAAATCGGGCGCGTCATGCTGACGGTCGAAGGCCGAGAGGATGGTGGGCAGCGCCGCCACGGCATCGTCGAACGACACGGATCTGCCCGCCGCATAATCGTCCAGCACCGCCATCGCCTGCGCATCGAGCGGGTCGCGCGAAGTGCCGAACACGCGCGCGGCGGTGTGGGCAAAGTCGGCATCGAAGCGGTCGACATGCAGTTCGGACAGGAAGAATTGCGGGATGGCGTCGGGATGGTCGGCATGGGTGTAGGCGCGGCCGGTCATCTTCAGCCGGTCGAGCGGATAGACGGTGGCCATGCGATAGCCGAGCGGCACGAAGATACGGGTGAAAGCGTCCTCGCCGCCGGGCAGCGCGCCGGTGGGGCCTTCGGGCAGGCGGATGGTACGGAGCGCGCCATGGTCGAAACTGATCCGGCGGTCCTGCGCCAGCGTATCGGCGACATAGGCCGCGCCGCTCGGCACGCGCCGCAGCAGATTATCGAACAGCGAAACGTTCATAGCCATCGCGAAGGCGGCGCGCGACACGGCGGGTCCGCGCTCGGCCAGCAGGGCAGGGGCGATGTGCAGCGCATCGAGCGCCTTTTGGCCGTCCATATCGCCCAGCACGGCTTTGGTCAGGGCGGCAATGACAGGCATATTCTCATTCGACATGGATGGGCTCCCGGTGACACCGCCAGTATCGCAGGATAGGATGGGTGATGCAAACGGGGAGCCTTCATCAGTTGATGCGATTTGAGAATGAGTGAGGGTCGCAAATGGCTGCCGCCGATGACCGCGCTCGCCAGTTTCGAGGCGGCGGCGCGGCATGAGAGTTTCTCGCGCGCAGGCGATGAGATCGGCCTGACCCAGAGCGCAGTCAGTCGGCAGATCGCCTTGTTGGAGGATATGATCCAGCGGCCGCTGTTCGACCGGATCGGACGACGGGTGCGGCTCAATGAGGCGGGGCGCGCCTATGCCGTACAACTCGCGCCTGCGCTTGATGGCATCCGGCGCGCGACCCGCGCGGCGGCGCAGCGGCGGGCGGGGTCGGCGTTGCGGATCGCGACGTTGCCCAGTTTCGGGATGCGCTGGCTCGCGCCACGCCTGCGCATCTGAGCGCACGCCATCCGCAACTGGTGGTGGATTTCGCGGCGCGCTCCGAGCCGTTCGATTTTGCGCAGGAGGATTTCGACGCGGCGATCCATTTCGGCCTGCCGCAGGAATGGCCGGGCGTCGCGATGGATTTCCTGTTCCGCGAGGATGTCGTGCCGGTATGTGCGCCGGGCTGGCTGGCGGCGCATCCGTTGCGCGCGCCCGTCGACCTGCTGGGCGCGCCGCTGCTCAGCCAAAGTTCGCGGCGCGATGCCTGGCCGCGCTGGTTCGCGGCGGCGGGGGTGGATGCCGACGCGCTGCAACCCGGCCCGACGTTCGAACATTTCCTGATGCTGGCACAGGCCGCCGCCGCCGGGGCCGGGGTGGCGCTGATCCCCAGCTTCCTGATCCAGCCGGAACTGGAAGCGGGCACGCTCGTCATCCCCTTCGCCCGTCCATTGTCGAGCGAACGGGCCTATTATCTCGCCTATCCCGCCGATGCGCTGGCCAACCCCGCCGTCGCGCAGTTTCGGGCGTGGATGCTGGAACAGGTTGGGTAAGGCGCGGGGTTATAGCAAAGATGCAATGAGGATGACCCATGGATGCTGTTCTCCGGCGAAGGCCGGGGGCCAGTTCCACGCTCTGGACTGGACCCCGGCCTTCGCCGGGGAACAGGTCGAGTAAGGCGCGGGTTACATCTTCTTGGGCATGCAGTCTGCACCGGCGGCCTTGATCTTGGCGCACAGGCGCGCGGCGTCGCTGCTGCTGGCGATGGGGCCGGCCTGGAGGCGGGTGACGGTGCCGACCTTGACCAGATAGGGCTGATAGGCGGACAGGCCGCTGACCTTGCCGGTCATCTGGTTCCACAGCGCGCGGGCGCGGCCGTCTTCGCTGAATGCGCCCAATTGGACGCGCCAGCCGCCCGATGCGGCGGGGGCGGGGACGGCAGGTGCCGGGCGGGGCGCGGGTTTGGCGACGGCAACCTGCGGCGCAGGCTTGGGCGCAGGCCGGGGCGCTGGCGGCGTGGCAACCGGGGCAGGCTGGTTGATGGTCGATGGCGGCAGTTCCGTCGTCCGCACCGCCGAGGTGGCGGACCGTACCGGCGCGGGCTTGGCCGGGGCAGGGCTCGCAGCGGCGAGCGCACCCGTCTTTTCCGATTTTTCCAGGCTGGCGGCCAGTGCCAGGCCTTGCTTGCGCTGATCTTCGGGGATGAACTTGTCCATCTCGGTCAGGCTGGTCGCCGCCTGCGGCAGGCCCGATGCCGACGCGCGGGTCATCAGTGCATAGGCGCGCACCCAATCCTTGCCGATCAGGTCGCCGTTGAACAGGGTGGTGCCGACAATATATTGCGCCCGCGGTTCGCCGCGCATCGACGCGCGCTGAAGATAGGGCATGGCGTTCGCGCGATCGCCCTGCTGGAACATCAGCAGGCCCAGATTATCCTCGGCGCGCAAATGGCCCTGAGCGCTGGCCTTGCGATACCAGTCGAGCGCGGCCGTCAGGTCGGGCTGGACGCCGCGACCCAGCTTATAGGCCTGGCCCATGTTGAATTGCGCATCGGGATCGCCCGCGAGCGCCAGCGGCCGCCACTCAGCGATCGCCTTGGCATAGTCGCCCTGCTGCCAGGCATCGACGCCCGCCTTGACGTCGGCCATCGCTGGCGCGGCCAAGCCGATCAGGCATCCTAGCGCCATGCTCTTCCAAAGATACGTCATAGTCCCATGCTCCTGCGCGAACAGCTTTTCGCTGGTGATGCGCAAACAAGGTTAAATTCACGTTAGCATAAGAAGGCGATGACGAAGCGCTGCTTAGCTGGCTGGACCCCTTGCTCCAGTAAAGTCGCGCGTGGGTTAACCAATTTTTAGGTGCAGTTGTGGCAGTCCCGACCGGAACTGGATTTTCTGGGGGGATATTCGTTGCGGATTTTGGCATTGGCGTCGCAGAAAGGCGGATCGGGCAAGACCACCTTGTCGGGTCATCTGGCCGTGCAGGCGCAGATGGCAGGCGCCGGTCCCGTCGTGCTGATCGACATCGATCCGCAAGGCTCGCTCGCCGACTGGTGGAACGAGCGCGAGGCGGAATATCCGGCCTTTGCCCAGACCACGGTCGCGCGGCTGGCCGCTGACCTGGAGACATTGCGCCAACAGGGTTTCAAGCTGGCCGTCATCGATACGCCGCCCGCCATCACCATGGCGATCCAGAGCGTGATTTCCGTCGCCGAACTGATCGTCGTGCCGACGCGGCCCAGCCCGCATGACCTGCGCGCCGTGGGCGCGACCGTCGATCTGTGCGAGCGGGCGGGCAAGCCGCTGCTCTTCGTCGTCAATGCGGCGACGCCCAGGGCGCGCATCACATCCGAAGCCGCCGTCGCCCTGTCGCAGCATGGCACGGTCGCGCCGGTGACATTGCATCACCGCACCGATTTCGCCGCGTCGATGATCGACGGCCGCACGGTGATGGAGGTCGACCCCAAGGGGCGCTCCGCCGCCGAAGTGGTTCAGCTCTGGTCCTATGTCTCGGACCGGCTGGAAAAGAATTTCCGCCGCACGGTCTTTTCCGTGCCCCAGGGCAGCGTCGGCACCGTCGCGGCTCGCCCGACCGGCGGGGGCTTCGGCCGCCGCGTGATCGGCCAGTAAGGGAGGCAGGCGTCATGGCCGAACCCAAACCGCTCGCCTCGCTGACGTCGGGCCTCCTCGCGCGCAAGGGTGCGGCGCAACCCGCAATGCGCCGCCCGATGATGGGCTTTGGCCGCGCCGTCGGCAATGCGGTGCCGCAGGAGGATCTGGGCTGGAACGACATGGGCTTCGATGTCGAGCCGGTGCCGACGCCGGTCGAGGAACCGCCGGTCGCGATCGGCCTGACGCCGATGACGGCACCCGTGGCTGTGCCGCCGGTCGTGCTGGCACGCGAGGAACTGGCCGAGCGGATCAAGGCCGCACCTGCGCCACGCAAGAAGGCCGCGCCGACACCGGCACCCGCACTGGCACCGGGTCGCAAGGCTGCCTTCACGCTGCGGCTGGAGGCTGAACGCCATTTGAAACTGCGCCTTGCCTGCGCCGTCACAGGACGGTCGGCGCAACAGATTGTTACGCAGGCGCTCGATGACTTCATCGACACGTTGCCGGAAATCGACCGGCTGACTCAGCAGCTGCCGCAGATGCGCGGCGACAAGGCATAGAAGGTGGGTAAGCATATGAAGCGCACGACATTCGGCAAGGCGGCGATCGCATCGCTGCTCGTCGCCACGACGATGGTGGGCTGTACCGGGGCGGCATTCCGTCCCTCGGCCTCAGTCGGTTTGCCCAAGGGCGATCCCGCCAAGCAGGCGGCCATCGCGGAAAAGGCGCTGGCATCACGCGACGCGACCAAGGCGGTTGCCGCCGCCGAAGCCGCCGTGCAGCTCGCGCCCGACAATGGTGCCTATCGCCAGCTTTTGGGCCGCGCCTATGTGCAGGCCGGGCGCTTTGCCTCGGCCGAAGCGGCACTGAGCGATGCCATGACGCTGGGCAATGGCGACGTCGGCACGATCGTCAGCCTGGCGCTGGTGCAGGTGGCGCAGGGCCGGCTGGACGCCGCGCGCAACCTGTTGGTGACGAACGCCGCTACGGTTCCGGCCGGTGACTATGGCCTGGCCATGGCGATGGCCGGCGACCCGCAGGAAGGCGTGCGGATATTGTCGCAAGCCATTCATGATCCATCCGCGACCGCGCGCACGCGCCAGAACCTGGCCTATGCCTATGCGCTGGCCGGGCGCTGGAAGGACGCGCGCATGGTTGCGGGCATGGATATGGAACCATTGGCCGCGAACAAGCGGATTTCCGACTGGGCGCAGATTGCGGAGCCTTCGCTGGCGCCGATGCGTGTCGCGGCGCTGATGGGCGTGACGATCGATCCCAATGATATGGGGCAACCGGTGGCGCTGGCATTGTCGGCACCATCCGCCGTTGCTGCGCCGATCGAGATGGCGCAGGCTGATCCGATGCCGGTCCTCGAGGCGCAGGCACCGGTGCAGGTCGCCGAGGCTGCGCCCGCGCCCGTGGTCGAGACGGCTCCGGTCATCAAAGCCAGCCCCAAGCCTGTACGGGTCGCTGTCCGCGACTTCATTATCGAGGATCGGTCGGGCAAGCGGATCGCCCCCAAGTCCCGCGCCAAGGCGCAGCCCGCCGCCGCCCCTGCCGCGCGGATGCAGCAGGTCGCCTTCATCAAGCCGGTCGCCAATGGCGCGAGCAATTGGGTGGTGCAGCTCGGCGCTTATGACAGCGCGGGCATCGCCAAGGAAAAATGGATGCAGATGGCGGGCGGCAACATGATGTTGTCGGCCTTCCCCGTGCTGACCAGCCAGGCGACCGTCAAGGGCAAGACCTTCCACCGCCTGGCGATCAGCGGCTTTGCCAGCCGCGCCGACGCCCTGAGCGCCTGCCGCATCGTGCAGTCGCGCCGCGGCCAGTGCTTCGTCCGCGAAGCCGCGCCGGGCGCAACGCCGCAACGCTGGGCCGTCGCCAGCAAGGGCCGCCAATACGCTTCGCGCTGATCTCCCCCGCTCCCATAGCGCGACTTCCTGGAGCGCGCGGAGCCACCCGGCTTCGCGCGCTTTCTTTTTTGAGGATGGGGTTTGCAATTTGAGCAGCGTGTAGGCGTCGCACACGTCAAAATCCTCCCCTGTAAGGGGAGGGGGACCGGCGAAGCCGGTGGAGGGGTGTCACCCTATCGATGGGGCGACACCCCTCCGTCTGGCCTGCGGCCAGCCACCTCCCCTTCCAGGGGAGGATTTTCTGCCTCAGAGCAGCTGTGCATTTCGCCAGTGTCGCGCGGGGGGTGGGGCAGGGCATAGCCGGGTCAAAGACGCGCCCAACGCGCGCCCAAGCTGGAGAACCGCCTTGCTGAACCGCCAGATCGTCCTTGCCTCGCGCCCGCATGGCGTGCCCGTGCCGGAGAATTTTCGCCTTGTCGAAGCGCAGGTGCGCGAACTGGAAGAGGGTGAAATCCTGATCCAGAACGAGGTGTTCGCCATCGATCCGGCGGTGCGCGGGATGCTGGACGATCGCGACGACAGCTATCTGCCCGCAACGCCGATCGGCGGGATCATCCCGACCATGGTGCTGGGCCGGGTGATCCAGTCGCGCAATCCGGGCTTCAAGGAAGGCGATTATGGCCGGGGCTTTGTCGGGTGGGAGGAATATTCGATCCTGAACCCCGGCAATTTCGCGATCGAAAATGTCCATGTCGACCCCGGCGTGCCGCTGACCGCCTATATGGGGGCGCTCGGCTGGTCGGGCATCACCGCCTATGTCGGGTTGAAGCGGATCGGTGAGATGCAGGCGGGCGACACCGTCGTCATGAGCGCGGCGGCGGGCGCGGTCGGCAGCGTGGGGTGTCAGGTCGCCAAGCTGTCGGGCTGCCGGTCGGTCGGCATCGTCGGATCGAAGGATAAGGCCGAGCTGGTGACGGGCACGTTCGGCATCGACGCGGCGATCGACTATCGCGCCGAGCCGGACCTGGACGCCGCGATCAAGGCGGCTTGTCCCGACGGGGCGAATGTCTATTTCGACAATGTTGGCGGGCTGATCCTCGACACGATGCTGCCCAACATGGCGGCGTTCGGGCGGATCGTGACCTGCGGCATGATGGCCAATTATAATAATCATGACGAACCCTATCCGATCCGCAACCTGTGGCAGGTGCTGGTCAACCGGGTGACGATGCGCGGGTTCCTGGCCTATGAACATCTCGACATGCTGGAAGAGGCCGAGGCGCAATTGGGTGAATGGATCCGGTCGGGCGCGCTGATCGCGCAGGAGAATGTGACCACGGGCATCGAAAATGCGCCGAGTGCCTTCATCAACCTGATGTCGGGCGTGACCACGGGCAAGACGGTGGTGCGGCTGAATGAGGGTGTGACGACGCTGTAGGGGCGGAAGGCACAAGGCCCGAACGGACTTACTTCCAGTCCGTTCGGGCTGAGCTTGTCGAAGCCCTATACTCATTTTCAAGAAGAAGGGCCCTTCGACAGGCTCAGGGCGAACGGGGAGGGGATGCTGTCCTACCGCTCCCCCTCCGCCTCACAATTCCGGCGGGCTTTCGTCCGGGTCGGCGCGCTGGAGATAGTCGACATAATTGTGGAAATATTGGTTGCCGCGCTCGTTGCGGCCGAAGATGACCGATTTGATCGCGCCCGATTCCAACCCCTTCTGCACTTGCAGGCCGACGCCATAATCCTCGTCATTCACGACGTCGCGCAGCCAGTCCATCATGCCTTCGATCGCCGCTGCATCCGCTTCGTCCTTGGGCGGTTCACGGCGGATGAACATCAGGTTGGTGATATTGCTGCCGGGGGTGTCGCCGGGGATGAGCTGGGCGACCTGGGTGATTTCGGGCGCGAAGAAGATGGAGATGTTGGGGAAGATGGTGCGGACGAAGTCATAGCCTTCATTTTCATGCTCGCCCCAATCGGCGCGCGGGATCGCGCCCAGCGCTTCCTTGATCCGCACCTGCGGATAGCCCACGCGCATATGCGGGCCAAAGGCTGTGAAGTGCATGATGTTGCTGAAGGTGCGCGGATGGATGGTGGTGGGGTGCGCGGCGGCGAAATGATAGCCCTCCAGATAGCCGTCATAGGCGATCTTCCAATTGGGGCCATAGATGCGGCGTGACCCGCAATAATGCCAATCGCCAAGGCCATAGGCATTGAGGTCATCGAGCATGCCGCCCAGATGCGCGGCAATGTCGAACTCCAGCCCTGGCGTCAGGCAGATCCAGATGATCCCGCCCGCTTCGGCGACGGGCAAGGCGGTGAGGTTGCGTTCCTCCTTGCAGATGGGACCGAATTTCTGCGGTTCGGCGACACCGATCAGCTTGCCGTCATTGCTGTAGGTCCAGGCATGATAGGGACAGGAAAAGCGCTTGGCATTGCCATGGCCTTCGGGCTTGAGGATCATGCCGCGATGGGTGCAGACGTTGAGCATAGCCGCGACCGTGCCGTCGCTCTTGCGCGTGATGAGGACGGGTTTGCCGAGCAGTTCCATCGCCTTGTAATCGCCCGGATTGGGCATTTCGGCGGTCAGCGCGGCGAGCAGCGGCAGTTTCATGAAGATTTCCGCCTTCTCCCGCGCGAAATAGGCGGGGTCGGTATAGGCGGTGGCGGGCACTTCCATCGTGTCGGCGGCGCTGTGGGTGGTGCCCGTCTCGACATATTCGAGCATCTTTTCGGCTTCCTGGCCGATGACGTCATGATAGCCCATTGCAAACCCTCTCTCATGGCATAGCCGATTGGCTTTGGCGTGCAGCATAGCGCCTGCGCCGTCCTGCCGGAACTCGGTAAGGTGATAGGTAGGGCGGCCCGGCGCGGCGGGGACTCTGACTAGCGCTAGTTGCACGGTGCGCCATAATGGCCAGTCTGCGCCCCAAACAGTTCGACAAGAGGATAGCTGGCGCATGATGATCGACCTCAACGGCAAAGTGGCATTGGTGACCGGGGCGGCATCCGCCAATGGTTTGGGCTTTGCGGCCGCGCTCAAGATGGCGGGCCAGGGTGCGAGCCTGTTCCTGACCGACCTGGATGGCGCGGCGGTCGATGCGCGGGCTGAGGAATTGCGGGCGCAGGGCTTTGCCGCGCAGGCGATGGCGCAGGACGTGACCGACGAAGCCTTGTGGACCAAGGTGATCGAGGCAGTGATCGCCGCCTTCGGCAAGATCGATATATTGGTCAATAATGCCGGTATCGCCGTGTTGCGGCCGATGAGCGAGATGACCTCGGCAGACTGGCACAAGCAGATTTCGGTCAATCTCGACAGCGTGTATCTGGGCACCAAGGTCGCCGTCGACCAGATGCGGGTACAGGGGCATGGCGGGTCGATCGTCAACCTGTCTTCGATCGCGGGGCTAGTGGGCGTGCAGGGCACTGCGGCCTATGCCGCCAGCAAGGGCGGCGTGCGGCTGTTTTCCAAGTCGGTCGCGCTGGAGACCGCGCGTGACAATATCCGCGTGAACACTGTGCATCCCGGCATGATCTGGACCGACATGCAGCAGGTGGCGATCGCCGATAACAAAGAGATATTCGACCAGATCGTCGCCACCATCCCGATGGGTCGCATGGGCGAACCCGCCGACATCGGGTCGATGGTCGCCTTCCTGGCGTCGGACGATGCGCGCTACATCACCGGATGCGAATTTGTCGTTGATGGGGGGATGGTCGCGCAGTGATCGCGTCGCTATGTTTGAACAAGCGACCAAGGATTCGGCGCGCCGCTTGTGTGGCGCAGCCGGGCGGGCGAGAATTTAGGAGAGAGAATGATGGCTGAAAGCGATCCCCGGATCAAAGGCGCACCGCTGCCGCGTTGTCCCGGCACGAGTGTCCGCGACCTGATGCTGGCGGACACCAATCCGGTGCCGGAATTTCTCTACACCGACGAATATGAAAATCTGGGGTCGGACCCGATCCCGGCGAGCCGCTATACCAGCCCTGAATTTTTCGAGCTGGAAAAGCAGAAGATGTGGCCGCGCACCTGGCAGTTCGCGGCGCGCGAAGAGGAGTTGCCGGAGCCGGGCGACCATGTCGTTTACGAGAATGTCGGCAAATCCTTCCTGCTGATCCGGCAGGAAGATGGTTCGGTTCGGGCCTTTGCCAATGTCTGCCTGCATCGCGGGCGCAAGCTCAAGACCGGCGATGGCTGGTCAGCCGAACTGCAATGCCCGTTCCATGGCTTCACCTGGAATAATGACGGGTCGATCAAGCAGATTCCGTGCCGCTGGGACTTCTCGTATCTGAAAGATGAGGAGATGTCCCTGCCGGAAATCAGCGTCGGGCGCTGGGCGGGCTATATCTTCATTCGCGAAGCGGCGGACGGGCCGACCCTCGACGAGTTTCTCGCGCCCATGCCGGAGCATTTCAAGCGCTGGCGGCAGGAGGAATGCGCGACGGCCATGTGGGTGGGCAAGGTGGTGCCCGCCAACTGGAAGGTGGTGATGGAGGCTTTCATGGAAAGCTGGCACACCGTCGTCACCCATCCGCAATTGCTGCCGTTCACCGGCGACGCCAATTCGATGTATAATATCTATGGCGACTATGTGAACCTGACGGTGACGCCGTTCGGCACCATGTCGCCCCATGTCGATCCGACCGACAAGGCGGAACAGTGGATCGTTGACGAGTTCGTCAAATATAATGGCCGGTCGTCCGACAATTATGAAGACAAGGAAGCCGCGGCGGGCGGTTATAATGTCAAGGTGCCAGAGGGCGTTTCGGCGCGCGCGGCGCTGGGCGCTTCGCTGCGCGATACCACCACCGCCATGTTCGGTCATGATGTCAGCTTCGCGTCCGATGCAGAGATGATGGATGCGCTGCTCTACAACGTCTTCCCCAATTTCAGCCCCTGGGCCGGGTTCCAGCCCAATATCGTCTATCGCTGGCGGCCCTGGCACGATGTCGACCATTGCCTGATGGAAGTGCGTGTCCTGACCCGCGTTCCGCCGGGGCAGGAACATCCCAAGGCACCGCCGATGAAATTCCTGTCGGTCGACCAGAAATGGACCGAAGCACCGGAGCTGGGCATTTTGGGCGACGTGTTCGAACAGGATATGGAAAATCTGCCGCATGTGCAGACGGGCCTGAAGGCCTCGCTGAACGATAAGGTGCAACTGGCCAATTATCAGGAAATCCAGATCCGTCAGTTCCAGAATACGATCATGAAATATATCAACGGCGATCTGTAACGTCGGGTTGATCGGTTGATGGGGCGTCGGGGCTATGGCTCCGACGCCCCTTTTTTTGTGCCTGGGGGCGAGAGGCTGCCAAAAAGAAAGGCCGGGGATTGCGCCCCGACCTTTGGCTTTTCAGACTGTTTCGGCGATCAGAATTTGACGCCCAGTGTCGCGCCATAGGTGCGCGGTTCGCGCGCCGTGCCGAAGGACCACAGGCCGCCGACGGTGAAGCCGTGGGTTGGACCACGATCATTGGCGAGGTTGCGGCCGAACAGGGTCAGGCGCGCTTCGGTGCCGCCCAGTTCGAACTTGGTGGTCACGCTGGCATCCACCAGTCCCTGCTTGTCGGTCCGCACGCGCGGATCATTGCCGTTGACGATGATCGGCCCGTTGGTCAGGTCGCCGGAGATTGGCCCCAATGAGATTTGCTGATCATAGCGGCCGATATAGCGATAGCTCAAATTCGCGATGATTTCGCCAAAGCTGGTGGGCATGGTGTAGTCGGCCGCCAGCGATGCGGTCATGTTCGGATTGTAGATGAGGTCGTTGCGCGAATAGTCATAGGGTACGACTGCGCCGGAAACGGGCGAGATGCCGCCGACGATGAAGCCCTTGAACTTGGAATCGAGCAGGCCCATCGAGCCGGTGATCGTCAGTTGCGACGTCGGACGGGCGGTGAAGTCGAACTCCAGACCCTTGATCTTGGCCGAACCGACGTTCGAGGTGATCGTCTCGTTTCCGGTGGCGCAGCTTGGGCAATTGAGCGTGTTGTTCTGGTGCAGATCCTTGTAGCTGGAATAGAAGGCTGCGACGTTGAACTGCAGCTTGCGATCGAACAGGTCGAACTTGCCGCCGACTTCGAAGCTGTCGACCACTTCGGGCTGATAGGCGATACCGGCGCTGGCGGCCGTACCAGCGCGGGGCGAGAAGCCGCCCGACCGGTAGCCTTGCGACCAGCTACCATAAAACATGACATCGTCGTTCGGCCGGAAATCGACGCCGACCTTGGGCGTGAATTTCTTGAACGTGTCGGTGCCACGGCCGATTTCGATGCCGCCAAAACTATTGTCGAGCGACTTTTTGTCGCGGGTGAAGCGACCGCCGAAGGACAGGCGCCATTGGTCGGCAAAGGCCCAGTTGAAATCGCCGAAGACGGCGACGGACTTGGTCTTGCCGTTCACGACCTGCGGGTTGGTGTCGAAGATTTCAGGATCGATGGTCGGGGCGAAGCCGAAGACGCGGCTATATTGGGTCAGGCGATATTCGGAGCTGAAATAGAACAGCCCTACGACATAGTCGAAACTGTCGCTGAACTTGCCAGCGGCGCGCAGCTCCTGGCTCCACTGCTCATAATTCTGCAAGCGCCGGACATAATAGAGGTCGGTCGAGGAACCGTCGAAATCCTGCGTCTGGTTCTCGCGCGAATCACGCCAGCCAGTGACGGAGGTGAGTTTGACGTCGCCCGCATCATAATTCATTTCCAGCGTTGCGGCGGGTGCGGAATAGTTGGTTTCGTTGGGCAGGCCGAATACGGTGTACAGGTCGGTCGTATTGTTGCGGTTGCATTCATTGGCCGGGATCAGGCCGCAAAAGACTTCGCCGGTCTGGGTCAGGTTGGAGACGACCGGGTCGGATTTCTGGACCTGCTTTTCCAGCGTGAAGAGGGCATCGAACCCACTGTCCTTCGGCCCGAACAGGATCGAGCCGCCGAAATTCTCGTTATTGCCAAAACCCCGCCGTTCGCCGGTCTGCCCCTGGCGATACCAGCCGTCGGTTTCATTGTGGAAGTAGAAGAGCTTGGCGCCGATGCTGCCGTCGCTCGACAAGGGCGCGTTGACGACCGCGCGGGTCGCCAGCGTGTTGAACTTGCCGTAGGACACTTCCATCTTGCCACCGAACTCGCCGGTCGGGCGGGTGCGACGGATGTTGATGACGCCGCCGATCGTGTTGCGGCCGAACAGCGTGCCTTGCGGGCCGCGCAGCACTTCGATCTGTTCGATATCGAAAAAGTCGAAGAATTGCCCGGTGCTGGTGCCGATGAACACGCCATCGACAACGACGCCGACGGTCGGCTCCTGCGATTTTTCGACGTCGGCATAGGTCAGGCCACGGATGGCGAGGTTCGCGGCGGCTGCGCCCGCATTCTGATTGGTGATCAGCAGGTTGGGGACGCCGCCTGTCAGGTCGCCGATATTCACCGCCGCCTTGTTTTCCAGCATGGCGGCGTTGACGGCGGTGATGGCGACCGGCGTGTCCTGCAGGCTTTCTTCGCGGCGGCGGGCGGTGACGATGATGGCGTTGGGGTCGATCGCCTGGGCATCGGCCTGGGGCTGGGCGGTCTGGTCCTGCGCTATGGCGGGCATGGCCCATAGCAGCGTGCTGCCCAATGCCAGCATGACTGGACGGACCAAAGGCTTCCTTTGCATATACTCTCCCCTATTGTGCGTTCTTTAAGGCGCTTGACGAATGGCCTGCTTGATGCGGCTCCGTTTCATCGTTCGGGATGCGCTATTTCCTGGGTCTTGCTAACTGCGATTTTCGAGAGGTCCGGGCGCACACCTGAAACAAAGGAGAGGGGACAAGCCCGGCCCGACGCCCCATTGCGTCGGGGAAGAGGCAGCGCAGGAGAGGATGACGCCGTGAGCGAGGACCGGCAGGAGCGATTCGGAGGGACCGGCGCGGTGCGTGCGGGCCATGGGTTCGACGTCGCGGCGCTCGATGCGTGGATGCACGCCCATGTCGCTGGCTATACCGGGCCGCTGTCGGTCGAACAATTTAAGGGCGGCCAGTCCAACCCGACCTATCGGCTGGTGACGCCGACCCTCGCCTATGTGCTGCGGCGCAAGCCACCGGGCACATTGTTGCCCGGTGCGCATGCGGTAGAGCGGGAATATCGGGTGTTGGCAGCGCTGGGGCAGGCGGGCTTTCCGGTCGCCCCGGTCCATGGCCTGTGCGAGGATGCCGGGGTCATCGGCACGCCCTTCTATGTCATGGACATGGTGGAGGGGCGCATCTTCTGGGATTCTACTTTGCCTGCGCTGAGTCCGCAGGAACGGCCCGCCTATTTCGACGCGATGAACGCCGCGATCGCGCAGTTGCACGGGATCGATCCTCAGGCGATCGGCCTTGGCGATTATGGCAAGCCGGGCAGCTATTTCGCGCGGCAGATCGCGCGCTGGTCGCGGCAATATCGCGAGGATGAAGCGGCGGGGCAGAACGAGGATATGGACTGGCTGGCCGACTGGTTGCCGGGGCAGATTCCCGCCGGTGACGAGACGACCATCGTCCATGGCGATTTCCGCGCCGACAATATGATCTGGCATCCCACCGAGCCGCGCATCCTGGCGGTGCTGGATTGGGAGCTATCGACGCTCGGCCATCCGCTGGCGGATTTCACCTATCATCTGATGATGTACCACCTCCCGCCGCACATCATCGGCGGATTCAAGGGCGCTGACCTTGGTGCGCTCAACATTCCGTCGCAGGCGGATTATGTCGCGGCCTATTGCGCGCGGACCGGGCGGGACGGAATCGACAATCTGCCCTTCTACCTCGCCTTCAACATGTTTCGGTTCGCGGCGATCATCCATGGCATCAAGGGGCGGATGGCGCGGGGCACGGCATCGTCGCCCGAAGCGCAGTCGCTGGTCGATACGCTGCCCGAACTGGCGGCGATCGGGCGGCGGACGGCCCAGGGACAAGGCCGTTGATGAACCGGCTGGCGATCCGGCAATTGGCCTATCTCGTGCCGGACGTGCGCCTTGCCGCATTGGCACATCATCGGCTCCATGGGTCCGGCCCCTATTTCATCGCCGATCACATCCCGCTGCGGCGCTGCGTCCATCGCGGGGTGGAGCGGCCGCTCGACCATAGCTCCGCCTATGGCCAGTGGGGCGATATCATGATCGAATTCGTCCAGCAAAATGGGGAAGGGCCATCCGCCTTTCGCGACATGTTCGCGCAGCCAGGCGCGCAGGGACTGCACCATGTGGCGCTGTTCGTCGATGATGTGGATGTAGCGATCAAGGACTTCGCAGCGGCGGGCCATGATCTCGCCTGCCGGGCGGAGATGAATGACGGTTTCGTCTTCGCCTTTGTCGATACGGTCGCGGCGCAGGGACATATGACCGAACTCTATGCGCCGGTGCCGCAGCTGACCGATTTTTACGCCATGGTGGCGCGGGCCGCGCAGGATTTCGACGGGACCGACCCGCTGCGCCCGATCCAGTTCAACTGATCCAAGAGGATAGAAGCCATGTTCAGTACGCCGCGCGCGCAGGAAATAGCCGATCGGGTCGAAGCGTTCGTCCGTACCGTCGTCGTGCCCTATGAAGGCGATCCACGCTGCGGCTTTCATGGGCCGAGCGACGAGTTGGTGATGGAATTGCGCGAGAAGGCGCGGGCGGCGGGCGTGCTGACGCCCCATGTCCTGCCCGATGGTTCGCACCTGACCCAGCGCGAGACGGCGACCGTGTTGATCAAGTCCGGCCTGTCGCCGCTGGGGCCGCTCGCCTGCAACACCATGGCCCCGGACGAGGGCAATATGTATCTGCTGGGCAAGGTCGGCACGGCGGAGCAAAAGGCGCATTTCCTTGCCCCCTTGCTGGACGGGCGTGGTCGTTCCGCTTTTTTCATGACCGAACCGGCGGCCGATGGCGGGGCGGGGTCGGACCCGTCGATGATGCAGACGACCTGCGTGCGCGATGGCAATCATTGGGTGATCAACGGGCGCAAGGCGTTCATCACCGGGGCGCAGGGAGCGATGGTCGGGATCGTCATGGCCAAGTCCGATGACGGCGCCTGCATGTTCCTGGTGGACCTGCCCGATCCCGCGATCCGCATCGAACGGGTGCTGGACACGATCGACAGTTCGATGCCCGGTGGCCATGCGATCGTGACGATCGACAATCTGCGCGTGCCCGCCGACCAGATGCTGGGGCAGAGCGGCGAAGGGTTCAAATATGCGCAGATCCGCCTGTCGCCCGCGCGGCTGTCGCACTGTATGCGCTGGCTGGGCGGGTGCATCCGCGCGCAGGAGATTGCGGCGGACTATGCCTGCCGCCGCATGGCGTTCGGCAAGCCGCTGGTCGATCATGAGGGCGTCGGCTTCATGCTGGCGGAAAATTGGATCGATATTCAGCAAAGCGAATTGATGATCGATTGGTGCGCCAGCGTGCTGGACGGCGGATCGCTCGGCACGGTCGAAAGCTCGATGGCGAAGGTGGCGGTGTCCGAGGCGTTGATGCGGATCGCCGACAAATGCGTGCAGGTCATGGGCGGCACGGGCGTCACCGGCGACACCATCGTCGAGCAGATCTTCCGCGAGGTCCGCGCCTTCCGCATTTATGACGGGCCGACCGAGGTCCATAAATGGAGCCTGGCCAAGAAGATCAAGCGCGATCATCGCGACAAGGCCTGAACCCACAGCGCAGAGGAGCGACGCATGGCCGACCTGCCCGAACGGTTCGACTATATCATCATCGGCGCGGGATCGACCGGGTGCGTGCTGGCCGAGCGACTGTCCGCCGATCCCCGCAACCGGGTGCTGCTGGTGGAGGCGGGCGGGCCGGATCGGTCGCCGCTGATCGCCATGCCCAAGGGGATTGCCAAGCTGGTGTCGAACCCGGCGCATATCTGGGCCTATCCGGTCGCCCAGCCGCGCCGTCCGGACGAACCGGCGCAGGAGATGTGGATCAGGGGCAAGGGGCTGGGCGGATCGTCGGCGATCAACGGCATGATCTGGAGTCGGGGCGAGCCGCAGGATTATGATGATTGGGAAGCGGCAGGCGCGACCGGGTGGAATGCCGGGTCGATGATCGCGGCCTTTCGCGCCATCGAGGATCATGGGCTGGGCGGCAGCGCGCTGCGGGGTGAAGGCGGGCCGGTGCATGTGACGCCGCGCACCTATCGCTATCCGCTGGCCGAACGACTGATCGCGGCGGGCGAGCAGATGGGCCTGCCGCGTACCGACGACCTCAATAGCGTGGTCGGGGGTCGGGTCGGCTATTATTGCCATAATATCCGGAAAGGACGGCGCGAGAGCGGGGCCAAGATATTCCTGCGCCCGGCGATGGAGCGCAGCAATTTCACGGTGATGACCGACACGCTGCTGCGCCATGTGCGGCTGTCCAATGGTCGGGCGGTCGGCGTCGAACTGCTCCATGGCGAACGCGGGCCGTTCAGCGTGGATTGCGATGGCGAGGTGATCGTCTGCGCCGGGACGATCGAAAGCCCGCAGATATTGCAACGGTCGGGGATCGGCGATGGCGATGCGCTGGCCGCGAGCGGGATCGCGGTGCGGCATCATAATCCCCATGTCGGGCGGCATATGCTGGAGCATCTGTCCTACTCCATGCCGTTCCGCTTGCGGCGGAACAGCGGCATTCAGGGGCGCTATCAGGGGTTGGGGCTGCTGGCGTCGGTCGCGCGCTATTATCTGCGGCGGGACGGGCCGATGGCGACCGGGCCGTTCGAGGTGGGGGCGTTCCTGTCCACCGGGGTCACGGGACCGCGCACCGACCTGCAATTGTACCTCAGCGGCTATATGTTTGCGCTGGGTGATGCCAACGATGCCGTGCCGCTCGGCAATATCGACAAGCGGCCCGGCCTCACCGTGTCGGGGAGCCTGCTGCGGCAGAGCAGCGAGGGGGAAGTGCAAGCGCGGGGACGCGAGCCGGGGGATGGGGTGGCGATCACGCCCAACTGGCTGGACAGCGAAGCGGACAAAGGTTCGGCGATTGCGGCGATCCGGCTGATGCGCGCCTATGTGGAGCAGGCGGCGCTGGCGGGCGATGTCGGCGAGGAACTGATCCCCGGCGCGGCGGTGCAAGAGGATGCGGCGCTGCTGGAAAGTTTCCGGTCGCTGTCGACCAGTGGATTGCATGGTGTCGGGACGTGCCGGATGGGCGCGGCGGACGATGCGGTGGTCGATCCGGCGTTGCAGGTTCATGGGGTAGAGGGGCTGCGCGTTGCCGATTGTTCGGTGATGCCGCGTCTCATTAGCGGTAATACCAATGCGCCGGCGATGGCGCTGGGCTGGCGGGCGGCGCAGATCATCTTGGGCAAGGCGTGACGATGGAGAAGGCGATGATGCGGCAATGGCAATTGGCGGATAGGCCGGTCGGGCGCGCGCTGGCCGATGGCGACTTTCGCTTGGCCGACGTGCCGATGCCGGTGGCGGGCGAAGGCGAGATGCTGCTGGCGGTGCGCTGGCTGGGTTTCGAGCCCGCGCAAAAGGGGTGGATGGAGAATTTCGGCGGCTATGTCGCGCCGATCGAGCTGGGTGATGTGATGCGCGGCATGGGCGTCGCGGAAGTGGTCGAGAGCCGCGATGGCCGCTGGCCGGTCGGCACGATGGTCGCGGGGATGACCGGCTGGACCGAATATCTGGTGAGCGATGGCGAGGGCTTCGATATCTGCCATCCCGACCTGCCGCCCCATGCGATGCTGGGCGTGCTGGGGATACCGGGCCTGACCGCCTGGCACGGCTTTCACGCGATCGGTCGCCCGGTGGCGGGCGATGTCGTGGTGGTGTCGGGTGCCGCCGGGGCGACAGGATCGGTCGCGGGGCAATTGGCCAAGGTTGCGGGCTGCTATGTCATCGGCATTGCGGGTGGCGCCGAAAAATGCGCCTGGCTGACGCAGGAGGCCGGGTTCGACGCGGCGATCGACTATCGCGAGGGCAAGGTCGCGGCGCAGCTCAAGGCACTAGCCCCCAAGGGATGCGACATCGTCTATGACAATGTCGGCGGCGTGGTGCTGGACGCGATGCTGGGCCGACTCGCGATCGGCGCGCGGGTGGTGCTGTGCGGCGGGATCAGTCGCTATGAGCAGGGCGGCGAGATTGCCGGGCCGGGCAATTATTTCAACCTGATCCTGCGCCGGGCGCGGATGGAAGGGTTCATCATTTTGGACGAACAGCCGCGCTGGGGCGCGATGCGCGATCGGCTGGCGGCGCTGGTGCTGGCGGGGCGGCTGCAATGGCAGGTCGATGAGCAGCAGGGGTTCGAAGCGGCCCCGACGGCGCTGGCGCGGCTGTTCACGGGGGCGAACCGGGGCAAGCAGATCGTGAAGGTTTGAGCGAGGCCCGGCACCGAAGTTCTATGATTCGGTGCCGGGGTATCCTCACGCCGCCGCGCGGCGTTCTTTCAGTTCTTCGTTGAGCATTTCGGCCAGCAGGAAGGCCAGTTCGAGGCTCTGCGCCGCATTGAGGCGCGGGTCGCAATGGGTGTGGTAGCGGTCGGCGAGGCCTTCGTCGGTGATGGCGATGGCGCCGCCGGTGCATTCGGTGACATTCTGCCCGGTCATTTCGGCGTGGATGCCGCCGCCGAAGCTGCCTTCGGCACGATGCACGGCGAAGAAGCCGCGCACTTCGGCCAGGATGCGGTCGAACGGGCGCGTCTTATAGCCATTGGCCGCCTTGACGACATTGCCGTGCATCGGGTCGCAGGACCAGATGACCGGATGGCCTTCGCGCATCACGGCGCGCACCAGCTTGGGCAGGCCCGCTTCGATCTTGTCATGGCCATAGCGGGTGATGAGCGTGATCCGCCCGGCTTCGCGCGCGGGGTTCAGCGTGTCGAGCAGGCGCAGCAGCGCGTCCGGCTCCAGGCTGGGACCGCATTTGAGGCCAATGGGGTTGCCGATGCCGCGCAGATATTCGACATGAGCCGACCCTTCGAACCGGGTGCGGTCGCCGATCCACAGCATATGGGCGGACGTGTCATACCAGTCGCCGGTCAGCGAATCCTGCCGCGTCAGTGCCTGTTCGAACGGCAGCAGCAGCGCTTCATGGCTGGTGTAGAAGCTGGTCCCGCCAAGCTGGGGCACGGTTTCCGCCGACAGGCCGCAGGCGCGCATGAAGTCGAGCGCCTGGCCGATCTGGTCGGCCATTTGTTCGAACTTCGCGGCCCAGGGTGAGCGGCCCATGAAATCGAGCATCCAGCCGTGGACGCGATCCAGGCTGGCATAGCCGCCGGTCGAGAAGGCACGCAGCAGGTTGAGCGTGGCCGCCGACTGGTTATAGGCCTGCACCATCCGCTGCGGGTCCGGCTCGCGGCCCTGCGCGGTGAAGGCGATGTCGTTGACATTATCGCCGCGATAGCTGGGCAGCTCGACGCCATCGATCACTTCGGTATCGGCCGAACGCGGCTTGGCGAACTGGCCCGCCATGCGGCCGACCTTCACCACCGGCAGCTTCGACGCGAAGGTCAGGACGACCGCCATCTGGAGCAGCACGCGGAACGTGTCGCGGATGTTGTTCGGGTGGAATTCCGCGAAGCTTTCCGCGCAATCGCCACCCTGCAGCAGGAAGGATTCACCGGCCGCGACCTTGGCGAGATCCGCCTTCAGGTTGCGGGCTTCGCCTGCAAAGACGAGCGGCGGAAACTGGCCAAGCTGTGCCTCCACGGCGGCCAGAGCCTCCGCATTACGATAGGCGGGCATCTGAATGCCCTTATGCGCGCGCCAGCTATCCGGCGTCCATTTCGCCGCCACGACGAGTCTCCTACATGAACCAAAAAAACAGGGGCCGCACCTACGCCGCCGCGCCCTTCAAGGCAAGTTTATAGCAGTCCCGTGGCCGCGCTGCGCAATGATCCTTTCGATCAATGTGATCGAGCGGCTATTTTTGGCAAGGATAGCGGTCGTTTAGCGCAACGCTGACCAGCACGGAGGCGGGGCTGCGCCGCTGGTCGGGCCAGCGTTCGAGATAGGCGACCACTGTGCGGCGGGCGTCGTCCGCGCTCATCCTGTCGGGCCAGCAGACTTGGCGGCCGCGTCCGATGAACAGATCCTTGCGGATGCCGTCGACCACGCCAACGATATAGGCGGTGCAGGCGAGGCCATATTCGGGGGCCTTGTTACGGCATTTGGCGAGCAGGCTGGTGCCGCTTTCGAACATGAATGCGCCGCCGCCGGGCTGGGCGGCCGGTGCGGGGGACGCGGCGAGCAAGGCGAAGGGCAGGGCAAGGAGGGGCGCGCGCATGATGGCGGGGCATCCTGTGGATGAGGAGTACTGGGGGCGACCATGGCGCAGCCGTCCGGGCCTGTCCAGACGACCCGGCGCGGCGTAGCCACCATCCGGCTCAGGCCTCTTCGCGCTGTTCCTGCCGGCGGCATCCGGTCATGAGGTGGCAGGCGATGTCGTGGCGGTTGGGGCCGGGCTGGGGCAGCCAGGGCGGCACCCACTGGCCCGCAAGGCCTGCGCCGCAATACCAGGCGGAGCTGGCGTCCGCGCTCGTCATTGGCGCGTTGAGGAACAGGCAGGCCAGTGTGCTGGCGAGCGCCGCGCTAGACCGCATGGCTGAACCGCGTTTCGACGGGCTCCAGATAGGCGTCGAAGCAGGCGGCGATGCTGCGGGCATAGGGGAGGGCTTCGGGGGTCAGGAGCAGGCGGTTTCCGCTCCGTTCGACCAGTCCGCGTTGTTCGAAACGGTCGAGGTCGGGGCGGGGATCGCCGGCGTCCAGATGCACTTCGCCCTGACAGAGCAAGGCTTCGATGATGCGCCCGCGACGCTGGTCTTGCGCGGTGCGGATGAGGCCGCGCGTGGTGGCGAGCTGGCCTGCTTCGATCGCTGTGCGCCAGGGACCGGCCTGTTTCGCATTCTGGACGATCAGGTCGGGGAATTGGCTGATCGCGCTGGCACCCATGCCGATCAATATTTGGGCGGGATCGTCAGTGAAGCCCTGAAAATTGCGGCGCAGGCGGCCCTGCGCGGCGGAGAGCGCCATGCCGTCGTCGGGCCGGGCGAAATGGTCGAAGCCGATCGCGCGATAGCCTGCCTGCGTCAGCGCATCATGGCCCATGGCGGCCATCGCGAATCGCTGCGCCACATCGGGCAGGTCACTGGCGTCGATCCGGCGCTGGCGTGGCAGCAGGCGCGGCATATGGGCATAGCCGAACAGGGCGATGCGCGCTGGTGCGAGGCGGATGGTGGCGTCGAGCGTGGCGGACAGATCGTCCATGCTCTGGCCGGGCAGGCCGTACATCAGGTCAAAGCCCGTGGCGACGCCTGCCTTGTCGAGCCGTGCCACCGCACGTTCGACCATGTCGAGCGGCTGGATGCGGCCGATGCGCGTCTGGACATGGGGGCTGAAGGTCTGGACGCCCAGATTGACGCGATCGACCCCCATGGCCGCCATCGCGTCGATCCAGTCCGCGTCCAGGCGGCGCGGGTCCAGTTCGACCGAAAGCTCGGCATGATGGGCGTCGAAACAGCGCAATAATTGCTGCATCAGCCGGATGAAATCGACGAGCGGCAAACTATTGGGACTGCCCCCGCCAAAGGCGATGCGCGTCACCCGGCCGCGTCCGTTCAGCCGGGCGGCGATCAGCGCGACTTCGCGCTCCAGCGCTTCGACATAGGCGGTCAGCCGTTGCGCCTTGTTCGCTGCGCCGGTGTTGCAGCCGCAATACCAGCAGATGTCGTGGCAATAGGGGATGTGGACATAGAGCGAGATCGGCGTGTCGGGCGCGAGCGCGTCCAGCCGCTGGCCCATCTCCGCCGCGCCGACGCTATCGGTGAACTGGGCAGCGGTGGGATAGCTGGTGTAGCGCGGCACCGGCCGGGCGAGCAGGTCAGGATGATAGGTCCACATGGGCTGGGTGATCGCAGCAAGTCGCCGGGGCTGCATTGCGCCAGATCAAATTGCAGCTTGCGCACCGTCAATGCCGTGCCGTGCCGGATGCGGCAGAGCGCTCCCCACCAGACAGGGAGATTTATCATGACCATCAAGACCATTCTGCTCGGCACGGCCTGCGCCGCCGCTGCCATGGCTGCCCCGGCGCAGGCCGCGCAGGGCGACGTGCTTGTCCGCCTGCGCGGCATCATGGTCGCGCCCAATGAGAATAGCGGCAGCGTGCTGCCGGGCTTTCCGGGCGAAAAAGTGAAGGTGAACAACACCATCACGCCGGAAATCGACATCACTTATATGGCGACCGATAATATCGGTTTCGAACTGATCGCCGCGACCAGCCGCCATACGGTGAGCGGCAAGACCGGGACGACCGGATCGCTGGGCAAGCTGGCCGCGACCAACGCGCTGCCGCCGACGCTGACCGTGCAATATCATTTCGCACCGGGCAGCAAGATCCGCCCCTATGTCGGCGCGGGCGTCAACTATACGTTGTTCTTCAACAATGATGCGTCCAGCGCGCTGGAAGGCGCGGTCGGCAAGACCAAGGTGCATCTGTCCGACAGCGTGGGCTGGGCTGGGCAGGCTGGGGTCGATATCGATCTGAACGACAAGCTGTTTTTGAACTTCGACGTTAAATATATCGATATCGACACGAAGGCACGGCTGACCACGGCGGCGGCCGGGGTGCAGCGGGTGAAGGTGAGCCTCGACCCGTGGGTGTTCGGCGTGGGTGTCGGGATGCGGTTTTAGGTCTGGCTGCCTTCGCATCCACCATCAAGCCCGTTCGGGCTGAGCCTGTCGAAGCCCTGCACTTTCTTTCAACAAGTAAGGCCCCTTCGACAAGCTCAGGGCGAACGGAGGAAGATGGTTTATGGCTTCCGTTTCGCCGTGAAAGCGAAGGTCACCGCTACATTCGGAGCCAGGCTGCCGCTGCTGTCGCCATTGCCTACGTCGAAGGCGGCGCGGGCGATGGTGGCGGTGCCGGTGACCTTGCGGGTCGCTCCGTCGCCCGAAAGGGTGAAGCGGATGGTCTGGGGTTTGCTGACACCCTTGAGGCTGAGGCGGCCGCTGGCGCGATAGGCGTTCGGTCCCGTTTTCTCCGCGCCCTTGGCGGTGAAGGTCGCGGTCGGATGGGCCGCGACGGCGAAGAATTCGTCGCCTGGCAGCATCCCGTCCTGATAGGCGTCGCCGACGCTGGCGCTGGCCATGTCGATCGATACGCGGATGTCGGCGGTTTCGGGATGGTCGGGGTCCATGACGATCGCGGCCGTCCATTTGGCGAAGCTGCCGCTGATCGTCTGGCCGTCATTGCCAACGGCAAAGCCGATCTTGCCGCCGGGCTGTACGGTCCAGGCCGGGGGCGGGCCGATGGGTTCCTCCACTTGCGCGACCGTTTCATTGGCGACGGTGCTATTGTCCGGTTCGGTGGCGTTGGTTGATGCCTCTGGTGCCACGGGTTCCGGCGCTTCCAGTTGCTCCGCCGGCGCCGTCTCGACGGGGGCCGCTACTGGCAGGATCACGCGACCCAGCGCAAAGCCGAGCAAAATCAGCGCGGGCAGCCCGATCAGCAGCGCGGTCGAGCGGTTGGGGATCATCCGCCAGATCAGTCCGTCACGCATCAGGACATGATGGCGCAGCGCGCCCGCGACATGGAGCAGGACGAGCGCGATGCCCATCCAGGCGATCAGGCCATGGCCACCCTCGGCCAGGCCATGCGCGGAAGCGGGCAGCGGCAGATGCGGCAGGGGGATAATCCCGAAGATGAGCGTCGGCACCTTGACCTTGGCGGTCGAGACGAGTGCCCAGCCGGTCAGCGGCGCGCCCAACATGAAGGCGTAGAGGCCGCCATGGACGGTCGAGGCGAGGGCGCCCTGCCAGCCGCCCTCCAGCTTCGCCGGGCGCGGCTTCCAATAGCGGATGCCGATCCGCAGCAGCGTCAGCGCGAGAATGGCGATGCCGACCGACTTGTGCAGTTGATAGAGCGCAAAGCCGCGCGCGCCCAGATCCTCCAGCGCCCAGCCGACGCTGATCTGGAAAGCGAGCAGGGCGGCGATCGCCCAGTGCAGGATGATGGCGGCAAGGCTGTAGCGCGGCATGGGAAACCCCCGGATCGATGAACCGGGGCAAAGCTATGTCGCCTGTGCAACGAAGTCCATTGCGTGCCGCGAAACGCTGCGTTGCCTTATGGCTTGAGGTCGATCGCGGGCTTGTCCGCGTCGGGCAGCGATGCGCCCATGATGGTGGCCAGCGTCGGTGCGATGGCGCGCATGTCGATGGCGCCCAGATTCTTGCCGCGCGGCACGCCCTTGCCCATCAGCAGGAAGCTCGCCTGGAGATTGGCGGGGCCGGGGAAATAGCCGTGCATGCCCTTGACCGAGCTATGCGCGCGCACCGGCGCGGTCGGGCCGCGATAAATGTCGGTGACGAAGCCGGGGGCGAGGTTGAGATAGAAGGTTGCTTGCGGATTGCCGCCGATCGCGGCGGTCTGCGCCTTGTCCGCGACCTGCGCGATGCCGTTGGCGGGATTGGCGGCGAGCGTATCGAGCAGCGTCTTCACCCGCGCCGCCAGTGCCGCGTCGTCGGGGCGCGCCAGCATGATCGCGGCCGATCCGCCGGAAATCCAGGGCATGGCCAGCCAGGAGGCGACCTTGCCATCGGTGCCGACAGTGATCAGCCCGGCGTCGATGAAGGGGCGATAGAGGTTTATGGCGGTGTGCGTCGCTTCGAACCCATGGTCGCTGACGACGGCGACGACGGCGTCGGGATGGGCCTGCATCTCGGCCGCCACCAGATCGCCGACGATGGCGTCGATCTTTTCCAGCACGGCCTTGGCAGCCGGGCTGTCGGGGCCGCTTGCATGTTCCTCATGGTCGAGTGCGGCGAAATAGACGGTCAGGAATTGCGGCTTGTGCGTGGCGATGAGCGCGGTGGCGAATTTGCCGCGCAACTGGTCGCCGGTCAGGCTTTCGTCGATGCCCATCGCATAGGGCTGGCCGACCTTCGCCGCCAGTTCGGCCGACAGCCCCGGTGTCGCCAGCGCGTCGAGCAATTTGGCGTCGTCGCCATGGCCCGTGTGCCAGATTTGCGGCAGGTTCCAGGTCACACCCTTGGGCGCGACGCTGACCGGCCAGTGGATGTTGCCGGTGGACAGGCCCGCCTTGGTCGCGGCCTCCCACAAAGTCGGCACCTTGATGTCAGGGGCGTACCAGTACCAGCCGCCCTGGTTGATCCCGGTGGGATCGAAACTGTTATTGGCGACTATGCCGTGGCGGGCGGGCGATACGCCGGTCATCAGCGTCGTGTGGCTGGGATAGGTCAGCGTCGGGGCGACGCCGGTGACGCCGGAGGCATGGGCGCCATCGGTCAGGAAGCGGCGCAGATTGGGGATGGCAAGACCGCGCTTCTGCGCCTCGATCACGTCGCCGGGCCGCAGCCCGTCGATCGAGATCAGCAGCACCGGCTCCGCCATCGCCATGCCGGGCAGGCAGGCGGCGAGGGCGGTGGCAAGGAGAAGCGCGGCTTTGATCATGATCATTGTCCCAGCTGCCGTTCGCTTCGAGCGTGTCGAGAAGCGGATAACGTGTCGCATATATTTCTCGACTTCGCTCGAAACGAACGGACATTTTTGTCCGGAGTTGAAATTGGTCAAGATTTCGGGCTGCCGGGTCATCCTCCCCTGGCAGGGGAGGTGTCAGCGCGTAGCGATGACGGAGGGGTGTCACCCTATCGATA
>MIAK01000061.1:66490-66940 GCA_001829085.1 Sphingomonadales bacterium RIFCSPLOWO2_12_FULL_63_15
GATCATATTACGTCAGAACCCAGCCTTCACCGTGGCGAAGAATTGCTGAGGGGCGCCGACCAGCAGGGTCTGGGCGTCGCCGCTATTGCCGAAGCCGCCCGACCCGATGGTGCCGACATAGCGTTTGTCGAACAGGTTGGTGGCATTGAGCTGCACTTCGATCTTGTCGGTGAAGCGATAGCCGAGCGAGGCATCGACGATCAGACGGCCGGGGACCGAGGCGTCGTTGGTGTAGCTGTAGAAGCGACGCGACATATAGTTGAGGCCGACGCGGAAGAAGCGCTTGTCGTCGTCATAATTGAGTTCGCCGCGCGCCATATGTTTGGGGCTGTCGACCACGGTCTTGCCTTCGATCGCCGCGACCACCACGCCATTGCCGTTCACGACATCGTCGCGATAGGTGGCGTCGGTGTAGCTGTAGCTGGCATAGAGGCCAAAGCCGCCGCCCAG
>MIAK01000062.1:0-30958 GCA_001829085.1 Sphingomonadales bacterium RIFCSPLOWO2_12_FULL_63_15
ACCCAAAAATGTAGTGGTAACACTCGCGCCGGTGCGTGCATGTCATTGAACAAAAATGCCTTTTCCAAAAGCACTGTTCAAGTTGGGTCATAGCCCCCGAATCAAGCCGGTCCTGAGCAGGTCGCAGGGATCGGGTTGCGGCACTGGAAGGATGCGGCCCTCCACCTCTCCTATTCCTCTTCCAATGTAGGATTTCCTCTGATCTATCCTTGACGATGGATCAGCACACCCTTCGCGCCCGCGCGCCCCAGCGGGCAATCGCCAACCCCCTCACATCCTTGTGACCCACCTGTCGCGTCCCTGTCGCGTGGGTGGCGCGTCAGCGTGACTTTGCAGGCGCGTCGGTGGCGCGTGGCCGGTGCGTTGGCAGCACTTGCCCGCCACTATTCCCGCAAAAAGAGCCGGAAAATCGCTGCCTGCAACGGTGTGAACTTGCGCCCTGTGACCCTGCCGTCGCGCCGGCACGTCTGGACGCCTTACGCGCGCATCGACTCCAGCGCCTTGGCGACGCCCAATATGCCTTCGGGCGCGGCGGCGAAGCCCATATGGGTGCAGTCGACCTCGATCGCCTTGTCGCGTTCGCCGCTGCGGCCCTTGGCGCATTCGGGCAGGATCACGCCGTCGCGCTGCGACCACAGCGCGACCGTGGGCACCAGCGGCTTGACTTCTCGGGTACAGGGGAAGGGCGGTTTATCGACCGGGAAGCCCGATACGAGTTGATAGAGCCGCCAGGCATGGTTGGCGCGCGGATCGCCGGAAAAGGGCGTGCCCAGCGTCACTACGCCGCCGACCTTGTGCGTCGCATATTTGGCATATTCGCGCGCATACAGCCCGCCAAGGCTCCAGCCGACGAGCGTCACCGGCCCGCCGCCTGCACGCCGAATGGCATCGACGCGGCGGTCGATCTGGTCGAGGCTGTCGGGTTTCGGTCCATAATTGCGGCCCATCGCCCAGTCATGCGCGGCATAGCCGGCGGCGGTCAAAATCTGCCGCATGGCGTCCATCCGCCGTTCGGACGCGAGCAAGCCGGGGATCAGCAATATGGAACGGCCATCACCCTTGATCTGCTGCGCCAGCACATCGGCCTGCGCCTGGGTCCGGGCAAGGTCGCGGGGAAGCGACAGGTTGCCGAGCAGATGCGACAAGGACGGGCGCACCGGCGCGGCTGGCCCCGATGCGAAACGATCTTTCCAAAAACTGCTGACGGTTTGAGCGTAAGGTGGCACGAAAACAAGAATCCCAGGCCCATTCGGGCAAAGATGACGTTATCGTGACAAACACTGCGCGCGTCTATTGGTTTCGTCTTATGAGACGAACGGTTCGTCGCTGTTATGGTTCAGGGCGTTGGAGTGACCGGGGTGACGGGCGCGGGATCAACGGCCTGCAAAGGGCGCGGTTCCAGGATCGCGGCGGTTTCGATGAGGTCCAGCGCGCGCCGCGCTTCGAGATAGCGGCGCGCAAATTGCAGCCAGCGATCGGCAGCGGCCCGGCCGGGCATCCGCTCCACTTCGGCCAGCGCCGCGCTGACGCGGCCACCGTCGAGATAGCGCACGGCCCGCTCCAGCGCGGCCTGGGGCCGGGGGGAGGGGGTGGAAGCCTTGCGAATCGTCACCAATTCGCGCGCTTCATGGGCAATGGCGTCCCACCAGTCGCTTTCCACCGGCGGCGTGGTCAATCGATCGCTCAGGTCAGTGAGGCCGACACGCAAATCGGCCAGCGTCACCGGCTCACGCGCGGCATTGATGATCGTGGCGACGGCGCGCGGCTGGGCCTGGCCGAAACGGGAGCGCAACTGCGCCTCGATATAGCCGAGCGGCCCGCCATTATCGAGCGCGCGGCGCGCCGCGAAAGCGATCAGCAGCCCTTCGGCACGGGCGGCATTGCCCGAAGCGGCCTGCGCCTCGACCGTGATGCGGGTCAGTCGTTCGTCGAGCGCCGCGACCCGCGCGTCGAGCATCTGGGCGCTGCTGGCGGTCAGCGCGCCCGGCGCGACGGTCGGGGATGGGGTGCCGACCTGCGGCACGACGGCGACGGGTCGGGCCGATTGGCCGTTCCAGCGCTTTTGAATCTGTGGCCAGGCCCAGGCGGTCAGCGCGACGCCGATCAGGAAGGCGAGCAGCATCAATGTCACCAGCGGCAGGGTGCTGCGCCGACGGGCAGGGGGCGGGGTTACGGGGATACTCCTATCGCCGTCCGCGTCGTGCATGCTGACCCTTTCGCCTGTCATTGTCCCGTCATTCGCACAAAGAAAGGGCGAGGGCCAGCATGTCGTCATCGACCGGCTTGTGCGGCGCGGAAAGGCTGGCCCAGCCGCTGCCGCAAGTGGCCAGCGCGGCGTGGCTGATCGCGACGATATGCAGCGCGCTCCGCTGATCGAGCGGGATGCGTTCGGCCAGTCGCTCGCCCGCGCGCGGCGAATGAACGAGCAGGATGGTGCCGGGGATAGCATCGTGCAGCAGCGCCGGGTCGGGCGGCAGGCTGGCCATCGTATAGACGGCGATCCGGGTGAGGCGCAGCGGCCCGGCGTCCATCGGCGCGACCGTGGTGCCCGCCAGATGGAGGACGACGCGATGGCCATCCGCCGCGATCCGGGCGGCAATCGCACTGGCGTCACCCTCGCCACAGGTCACCTCGGCGAAGCCTGCTTCCAGCAACGCCGCCGCCGTCGCCGCGCCGACCGCATAGGTCGGGAGCGCGCGATACGCGGCCAGTCGCGCTCCGGCGAGCCGCACCGTATTGGCGCTGGTCAGCAGCAGCGCATCGAATCCGTCGGCGGGGGGCGCGGTCCAGTCGAGCGGCAGAGGCGCAAACAGCGGATGGCGCAGCACCTCGAAGCCCAGGCGCGCGGCCTTGTCCGCCGTCCTGCCCGCCGCCGGTTCGGGGCGCAGGATGATGAGCCGCCTCACCCTTCGAACAAGGCCCGTAGCGCCGGGCTGGCCTGCTCCAGCAAGGCGCGGCCGACCGCCTGCGCCACCACATCGTCGCCGCGCGCCAGCCATGTTTCCTGGGCCACCGTTTCCTGCCCGTCGGGGCTGATGACCTCGGCGCGCAGATACAGACCGTCCCCATCCACCACCGCGAGTGCGGCGATCGGCGAATGGCAGGTGCCGCCCAGCGCCTTCAGCACCGCACGCTCGGCCGCGACGGCATCGGTCGTGTCGATGTCGCTGATCACCGCCAGCACTTCGAGCAATGGCGTATTGTCGGCCAGCGCCTCGATCCCCACCGCGCCCTGCGACGGGGCGGGCAGCATCGTGTCGATCGGGATGGTCACGCCGACATCACTCTGGTCGAGCCGGTCGAGGCCCGCCGCCGCCAGCAGCGTGGCATGGACTTCCCCCGCCGCCAACTTGGCGAGGCGGGTGGCGACATTGCCGCGAAACAAGGTGATGGTAGCGTCGGGGCGCAGCCGCATGACCTGCGCGGCGCGGCGCGGCGAGCTGGTGCCGACGATTGGGTTGGCGGGCAGCGCGTCGAAACTCTCCACCCCCACCAGCTTGTCGCGCACATCGGCGCGCGGCAACATCGCGGCGATCTGGAAGATGGCGGGGCGGATCGTTTCGACATCCTTCATGCTATGGACGGCGAAGTCGATCTCCTGCGCGACCAATGCGCGTTCCAGTTCCTTGGTCCACAGCGCCTTGCCGCCGATATCGGCAAGCGCCCGGTCCTGGATACGGTCGCCGCTGGTCTGGACAGTGACGATCTCGATCGCATCCTCCCCCCAGCCATGGGCGGTGATAAGCGCATGGGCGGTCATGTGCGCCTGGGCCAGCGCAAGCGGGGAGCCTCTGGTGCCAAGGCGCAACGGTCGATCGGACAAATACATATGCGGCTTGCTCTAATGACCACGGGCTTTAGATGGAAGCGGCAATGACAATCATCCTTGGCCTGGAATCGAGCTGCGATGAAACCGCAGCGGCGCTGGTGACGGCCGACGGGCGGATATTGGCCCATCGCCTGGCCACGCAGGAGGAGGCGCATCGCCCCTATGGCGGAGTCGTGCCCGAAATCGCGGCGCGCGCGCATGTCGAGGCGTTGACGCCCCTGATCGCGGCGGCGCTGGCGGATGCGGAAATGACCTTGGCCGATGTCGATGTGATCGCCGCGACCGCCGGGCCGGGCCTGATCGGCGGGGTGATGGTGGGGCTGGTGACGGGCAAGGCGCTGGCCCATGCGGCGGGCAAGCCCCTGATCGCGGTCAATCATCTGGAGGGTCATGCGCTCTCGCCGCGCCTCGCTGATCCGACGCTGCAATTTCCCTATATGCTGCTGCTGGTATCGGGCGGCCATTGCCAGATTTTGCTGGTGCGCGGGCCGGGCGATTATGCGCGGCTGGCGACGACGATCGACGATGCGGCGGGCGAGGCGTTCGACAAGACCGCCAAGCTGCTGGGGCTGGGCTATCCCGGCGGGCCGCTGGTCGAAAAGGCAGCGGCGCAGGGCAATGCCAAGGCGGTGCCGCTACCCCGCCCGCTGGTCGGCACCGCCGAGCCGCATTTTTCCTTCGCAGGTCTTAAAAGCGCGGTAATGCGCGCGGTCCAGTCCGGGCACTATTCGACGCAGGATATCGCCGCGAGCTTTCAGCAGGCGGTGATAGACTGCCTGATCGACCGCACCCGCCGCGCGTTGGGGACAGGCGAAAGCGTGACGGCGCTGGTCGTCGCCGGGGGCGTCGCCGCGAACCAGGCGATTCGCGGTGCGCTTGAAGCGCTGGCGACCGAGCATGACCTGCCCTTCGTCGCGCCGCCGCTCTGGCTTTGCACCGACAATGCGGCAATGATCGCCTGGGCCGGGGCAGAGCGCTATGCGGTGGGGCTGGTCGATGATCTGACCTTCCCCGCCCGGCCGCGCTGGCCACTCGACCCGGCGGCGGAAAAGGCGCGCGGAGCGGGAGTGAAGGCATGAAGGCGGGCGTCATCGGAGCAGGTGCCTGGGGCACGGCGCTGGCGCAATTGCTGGCCGCCGATGGACAGGCGGTGCGGCTATGGGCGCTGGAGGCCGAGGTGGTCGGCGCGGTCAATGGGTCGCAGGAAAATCCGCTCTATCTGCCGGGCATCCCGCTCTCGCCCTCGATCGCCGCGACCCGCGCGATGGCGGATATGGTCGATTGCGACCTGCTGCTGGTGGTCAGCCCCGCCCAGCATCTGCGCAGCGTCGTGGCGCAGGCACCCGCAGGCGTCCCGCTGCTGCTCTGTTCCAAGGGGATCGAGGCAGGCACCAGCCTGCTGATGTCGGAAGTCGCGCAACAGGCGCAGCCCCGGTCGCCCATCGCCGTGCTGTCCGGCCCGACCTTTGCGCATGAAGTGGCGCGCGGCCTGCCGACCGCGATCACGCTGGCGTGCGAGGACCGGGCGCTGGGCGAACGGCTTGCGGCGCGGATCGCCCGACCGGCTTTCCGCCCCTATCTGTCCGACGATGTGATCGGTGCGGAGATTGGCGGCGCGGTCAAGAATGTGCTGGCGATCGCTTGTGGCGTGGCCGAGGGCGCGGGGCTGGGCCTCAACGCGCGGGCGGCGCTGATTAGCCGGGGTTTTGCGGAAATGACGCGCTTTGGCCTGGCGCGCGGCGCGCGGGCGGAGACGCTGGGCGGACTGTCGGGGCTGGGCGATCTTGTCCTCACCTGCTCCTCCACTAATTCGCGTAACTTTTCGCTGGGCAAGGGGCTGGGCGAGGGACAGGCTGCCGCCGACCTGCTCGCCAACCGCCGCACCGTGGCCGAAGGCGCGTTCACCGCGCCAGTGTTGCGCGCCGCGGCGCACGCGGCAGGGGTCGAAATGCCGGTGGTGGATGCGGTGTGCGCGCTGCTGGCCGACGCCGTGCCGCTCGCCCAGGTCATCGACGCGCTGCTGGCGCGTCCGTTGCGTCCCGAATAGCCGCCGCGCCGCAGCCCTATATTGTCTACAGATAATCCCACGGGTTCGTCCCTATCGCCCGCTGCCGTCGCGCAGAGCGATCAGGATGATATCGCCGCCCTGGCCAAGGGCGGGCGGACCAATGTCTTCGGCTTCCTGCTGCGGCTCGCGGCGCGGTTGCCCTTCCTGTTCATCGCCGGGCGCGTCTACGGTGCCGAAGCGCTGGGCCGCTTCGCCTATGCGGTGCTGGTGGTGGAATTCGTCGCGCAGCTCGCCACGCTGGGGCTGAAGCGCGGGCTGGCGGGCGCGCTCAGCCAGACCGAACGGCCGCATAATCATGTCGTGACCGATGCGATGGTGCTGACGCTGACCGCGTCGCTGCTGGGGGCGGCGCTGTTGCTCGTCTTTCCGCAGGCGATGTTCCCTAATAGCGGCATCAACGGGCTCGACCGATTGCTGGCGCTGATCGTCATCGCGGTTGCGGGGTCGGACGTAGCGCTGGCGGCCTGCGCCTATCGCTTCGATGTCGGCGCGACGGTGCGGGCACGGGCGATCATCGAGCCGTGGACGATCAGCATCGGGGTCTTTGCCTTTTCCTTCTACTCCCGGCGGGACGGCCTGATCATGGCCTATGCCATGGCGATGACCGCGGCATTGATCGCCTCACTGATCCCCATGGTGCGCCATTATGGCATACCGACGGGCTGGCGGCCTAATTTTCCACGGCTATGGCGGATGGCCCGGCGCAACCTGCCGCTGGCGGCGGCCGACGGCGTCGAATGGGGGTCGCGGCGACTGGACATGGCGATATTGGGGCTGTTCGTCAGCCCGGCGGTGATCGGCGTCTATTATGTCGCGCAGCAGGTCGCGTCGCTGCCGCAAAAGCTCAAGACCAGTTTCGATCCGATATTGGGGCCGGTCATTACCCGCAACCTGGCCGAAAACAACCTGGTCGGCATTGCGCGGCAGGTGAGCCAGGTGGGTTTCTGGATCATCGCGGCGCAGGCGGGGATTGCGCTCGCGCTCGCCATTCCGGGCGAAGCGGTGATGGGGTTGGTCGGTCCCAATTTCGTCGCGGGCACCGGGGCGCTGGGCTTTCTGCTGCTGGCAGAGGTCATTGCGGCGACGGCGGTCGTCAGCGAATCGGCGCTGGTCTATATTGCCCGGCACCGCAATCTGATGATCTCGCTAGGCATGATCGGGTGCCAGGCGGCGTTCAGTTTCGCGCTGATCCTGGGCGCGCGCGCGATAGAATTGCCACCGATGTGGCTGGCGGCGGCACCGGCGCTGGCGCTGTGCCTGTCGCTGGGGATCGGGGCGTTCGTCAAGGCGCGGTTGCTGTCGCGTTTGCTGGGTGCGCCGATCAACGCTTGGCGCTGGTCGCTGCTGAGCGCGGCGGCGGTCGCCAGCTTGGTGGGGGCTGCGGTCACTGCCCTGCCGCCACGGCTAGAATGGGTCGAGCTGGCGGTCGGCATCTGGGTGATTTTGGGGGCCTATGGCTTCGTCATCTGGCGCTGGGGCTTTGGCTCCGAAGACCGGGCGCTGTTTCGGAAGAAGAAGGTGGACTGAATGGACGGAGGGGCAATACCCCTCCGTTTTTCTGTTCGGTCAGGCGAAGAGTTTGTCGCGGATGATGCCGAGATCGGCTTCCGGGCGGGCGCCCCAGTGGGAGATGACTTCGGCGGCGGCGGCGGCACCCAGCGCCAGGCAATCCTCAACCCCGCGCCCGTCGATATGGGCGGCGAGGAAGCCTGCGGCGAACAGGTCGCCAGCGCCCGTCGTGTCGATGATCTCCGTCACAGGCGCGGCGGGCGCTTCGTAACGGACGCCATCGACGATCGCGACCGCGCCCTTTTCACTGCGGGTCGAGACCAGCACCGGCACCTTGTCGGCGAACAGGGCCAGCGCCTTGTCGAAGCCTTCGACGGCGGCGAGCGACTGGATTTCGCCCTCGTTCGAGAAGAGAATGTCGATCTGGCCATTGTCGATCAGGTCAAGGAAATCGGCGCGATGGCGGTCGATCACGAAATTGTCGGACAGGGTGAAGGCGACCTTGCGCCCCGCGCCGCGTGCGGCATCGATCGCGGCGCGCATCGCGGCGCGCGGCTGTTCGGGATCCCAGAGATAGCCTTCGAGATAGAGGATGCCGGCCGAGCGGATGAGGTCGATGTCGAGCGCGGCTTCGGGGAGGAATTGCGAGGCACCCAGAAAGGTATTCATCGTCCGCTGCGCGTCGGGCGTCACCAGGATCAGGCAGCGCGCGGTCGGAATGTCGCCAGTGGCGGCGGGCGTGTCGAACCGGATGCCGAGCGCGCGGACGTCATGCGCGAACACGTCGCCCAACTGGTCGTCATTGACCTGACCGATGAAACCGCAGCTCTTGCCGAGCGCGGCAAGGCCCGCCAGCGTGTTGGCGGCCGATCCGCCGCTGATCTCCTTGGCCTGGCCCATGTCGGCATAGAGGGTTTCGGCCATGTCGGCGTCGATCAACTGCATGCCGCCCTTGGTCAGCGCATGTTCGGCGAGAAAGGCGTCATCGCTGCGCGCCAGAACGTCGACGATGGCGTTGCCGATGGCGACGACATCCAATGTGGGGGCGGGAGAGGTCACGCAAATTCCTTGGGTCAGAGAAGAAAGAAAATCCCGCCGTCTCTATAGGCGCGGCCCGTGCGGTGCAACCGGGGCTGATGGGCGCGGTGATGAGAGGGGGCGATTGACGGCGATGGCTGGGGCGCGGATAGTCGCCCCATGTTCCTGACCGCTGCGCTGCGCGCTTTCCCCTCTCTCTTCCATGGCGCGGCGTTGCGGCTGCTGTTCAAGACACTGACGCTGACGCTGCTCCTCTTCGCGGCGCTGGGTGGGGGCATATGGGCGGGCTTTCATGCGCTGCGGCTCCATTATGGCTGGGGTGGAGGCGGTTTGGCCGAAGCGACCGCGACTGCCTTGGCGGTGGTGGCGCTTGGCTGGCTGTTGTTCCGGGCGACGGCAATGGCGGTGATGGGCCTGTTTGCCGACGACATCATCGAAGCGGTCGAGCGCCAATCCTATCCCGCGGCTGCGGCCACGGCGCGGCCGGTGGGATGGGGGCGCAGTGGACGCTATGCGCTGGCGTCGCTGGCGCGGGCGCTGGGGTGGAATTTGCTGGCGCTGCCCGCCTACTTGCTGCTGCTGGTGACCGGGGTCGGGACGATCGGGTTGTTCCTGGCGCTCAACGCCTATCTGCTGGGGCGCGACATGGCCGATATGGTCGAGCCGCGTCATCCCGCGCTGCCGCCGATCGGACGGGGCAGCCGTTGGCTGATGGGGCTGTTGTCGGCGATCGCCTTCCTGCTGCCGCTGGTCAACCTGCTTGCACCGATCTGGAGCGCGGCTATGGCGGTGCATATGCTGCATGGCCAAAGGAAATCCGCATGACATCCCTGCGTCCCGCGCTGGCGGCGCTGCTGTCGCTGCCGCTTGCCGCCTGTGGCGCAGGCACGGTGGTCCCGCGCACCGGCACGCCCGCCCCCGCCGGTCCCCCCGCCAGCGCCTTTGCCAAGCAAGGCCCGCTGATGGGGTCGGATGCGGGCGCGCTGACCCGGATGTTCGGCACGCCCCGGCTCGACATTCGCGAAACCACGGTGCGCAAACTGCAATTCGCCAATGGCCGCTGCGTGCTCGACGCCTATCTCTATTCGCCCGCGCGCGGGAAGGAGCCGGTGGTGACGCATGTGGACGCAAGGACGCCGACCGGATCGGACGTCGATCCGGCGGCCTGCGCGACGGCGCTGCGCGCGAAATAATCGGCGATCAGGGTCACAGGGGTGAAGTTCACGCCGTTGCTGGGGTGGATTTTGCTGGGATTTTGGGCGGAATCGCGACGGGGGTGCGTCGCTGACGCTACTACGAAGGCGCTGCAAGGTCACAACGCCGCGCCGCCTGCGCGCCGGTGACGCGCCGGGTGGGTCACAGTGGCACGACTGTCTTGGTGGTTGTGGGCAGGGACGGCTGGGGCGGCGGGCGTGCGGGTCCATCCGACAGGATAGATCAGAGGAAATCCTACATTGGAAGGGAATAGGATTTAGGGGGGCGCTCGGATGGGCCTTGCTCTGGGATGACGAAGGTGTGGGTAGCGGAATGGCGGGTCTTGGTAATGGGGAAACGGTGATCTGACCGCCAGTTTTTACGAAAACCCGCTACGCAAATTATGGAAGATTGTCGAAACCGCACCTGTCTGAGCAGGCGAAGTAATCGGTCTCGTCGTCTCCGTCCGCCGGAACCGGGACAGGCGACAACATTACCTCTCGGCCGGTCCAAATTCTACACCTTGGACATATATCGGTTCGCGCAGGCATATTATCAGCCCTGAGCAGAGCCTCCTCCAATGACGCCTTTTCAGTCATCAAATGCTGAATTTGTTCAATCAGCCTGAGATGCGCCTCCTCATTCGTAGCCAACTTTTGTCGAATGGAGGCAGCTTGATGATCCCGATAAAGTGCTATGTGCCCCGCTGCGATCACCACCCAATCCCTTGATATTACGCCCTCGCCAGCATTAACGGATTTTCGTTTCTGGTAAATGCCAATCCACCATCGAGTGGCAACAACTGGTCGAGGCTGTGTAGAAACGCTCCCGAGGTGGAAGGCGCGCGGTAGGATCGGGAGGCTGCGGTGACGGAATGCCAGGCCTTCGCGCCGGCCTTTCAGGTGCGGATCGCTGCAATGAGCGGCTGAATGCCCATGATCTGGATCATCCGCTTCATATTGTAGGCCAGCACGCACAGACTCATCTCGGTTCTGACGTTTTTGAGCGTCTTGGTCAGAAAATGGGTGCTGCCCATCCAGGATTTGAGCGTACCAAAGACATGCTCGACGGTCCGGCGACGGATGCCCATGGCATTGGGTAAAAGGTCCAGCCGCCTTTGCATGGCATCGATGACCGCCTCATGCTTCCATCGTTTGACGCGCTTCACTTTTTCAGTGGTACAGCGCGGTCGCAGTGCGCATCCGTGGCAGGCACTCAGGTTGCGGTAATGGTCGATGTCGCCGTGATGATCCGACCGCGTACGCGCCTTGGTCAGATATTCCCCTGCCGGACAGGTATATCGGTCGTGGTCGGCGTCGTACACGAAGTCGGCCTTGGTGAATAAACCGCGCTGGGCCTTGCCGGACGTGTCGGTTCTGGGAACGCAGGGTAGAATGCCGGTGCCTTCGCATTCCAGCACCTGTTCGCCGTTCATATAGCCGCGATCGGCCAGGACGGTGATTTCGGGTGCGCCGATGGCCGCTTGCGCTTGCCGGCCCATCGGCGCGAGCTGTGCCCGGTCATTGCCCTCGTTCACCACTTCGTGCGCGACAATGAGGTGATGCTCGGCATCCACCGCTGCCTGCAGGTTGTAACCGACAATGCCGGTGCCGCGACCACTGCTGTTCATGGACCTGGCATCCGGATCGGTCAGCGACACCTGATGATCTGGCGCCGCTTCGACTTGTGCGGCCATTTCCTTCAGGAACCGCATCTGGCCGCGCAAGCCCGCGATCTTGTCGCGGATCTGTTCGACCCGAGCTTGCGGAACGTCGCTGGCCTCACGATCGGCACGATCGAGGGCCGCAAGGTAGCGCTCGATGCTGGCCTCGACCTGCTCGATCCGCTTGGCGGCCTTGTGTTCCGTGTAGTTGCGATCCCGGTTGTTCACCGCTTTGAACTTGCTGCCGTCGATCGCGACGGTCGCCTGTCCGAACAGGCTCAACTGTCGGCACAGAACCACAAACTGACTGCAGACCGCCCGGATCGCTGCACCATTGTCCCGTCGAAAATTGGCGATCGTCTTGAAGTCCGGTGCCAATCGACCGGTCAGCCACATCAACTCGACATTGCGCTGCGCCTCACGCTCCAGTCGTCGGCTAGACTGGATCCGGTTCAGATAGCCGTAGAGGTAGATCTTGAGCATCGTCGAAGGATGATAGGCTGGGCGCCCGGTAGGCGCTGGCGTCGCCCCGGCAAAACCAACTGCCACCAGATCCAACTCGTCGATAAACGCCTCAACGACCCGAGCCGGGTTATCTTCAGCTACATAATCATCGAGCGATGCCGGCAGTAAAAAATCCTGTCGGCGGTCCTGTTCTTCCACGAAACGGCCCATCGGTAAGCCTCCCGATTTCCCGAAAAACTCTACCACAAAACAGCGTTTTTACACAGCCTCGGTCGGTTTCAGTCATCCTCCCCTGGCAGGGGAGGTGGCAGGGCGTAGCCCTGACGGAGGGGTGTTGCCCTATCGATGGGGTGACACCCCTCCACCACTTCGTGGTCCCCCTCCCCTTACAGGGGAGGATTTTAGGCTTAAGGCGGCGTCGCGCTTTGTCTGCCTTTAGCCCTCTCCCGCCTTCACGGGTTCAAATGAGTCACGTGCCTCGTGAGAAGGTTGGGGGATGGTCTTACTGCCGGTTCGGTAAGCGCTCAGAAAGACAGAAAGACCCTCACCGACTGCGACTAGGCAGCAAGCTGCCAAGTCTTCATACCCTCTCCCGCGAAGGCGGGAGAGGGTTAAGGGGGGCGGCGCTTGATAGTTTTTCGATTGCCCACGCCGCCGCCTCCGCCACCACGGGATCATCATCCGCGACCAGCGCTTCCAGCCGCCCTCGCAACCGCGCGTCCCCGCTATTGCCCGCTGCGATCGCGGCGTTGCGGACCAGGCGGTTGCGGCCGATGCGTTTGATGGGGGAGCCGGAGAAGAGTTCGCGGAAGTCGGCATCGTCTAGCGCCAGCAGGTCGGCGAGTTCCGGGGCGGCGAGTTCCGCGCGGCCGAGGAAGGCGCGGTGGGCGGCGGCGGCGTCGGCGAATTTGTTCCAGGGGCAGGCCGCCAGGCAATCGTCGCAGCCATAGATGCGGTTGCCTATCCCGGCGCGCAGATCGTGCGGGATCGGCCCCTTATGTTCGATCGTCAGATAGGAGATGCAGCGGCGCGCATCGACGACATAGGGCGACGGGAAGGCGTCGGTGGGACAGGCGGTCAGGCAGGCGGTGCAACTGCCGCAATGGTCGCGTTCCGCGCCGTCGGGGGCCAGCGTCAACTCAGTGTAGATCGCGCCCAGGAACAGCCAACTACCATGGTCGCGGCTGACGAGATTGCTATGCTTGCCCTGCCAGCCGAGCCCTGCGCCCTGCGCCAGCGGCTTTTCCATCACCGGCGCTGTATCCACGAAGACCTTGAGCGCGCCGTGCTGTTGATCGACCAGCCAGCGGGCCAGCGCCTTGAGCGCCTTCTTCACGACGTCATGATAATCCTTGCCCTGCGCATAGACCGAGATGCGCGCGCGGTCTGGCACATCGGCGAGCGCCAGCGGATCGCGCCCCGGCGCATAGCTCATGCCCAGCATGATGACGCTGCGCACGTCCGGCCACAGCCCCTGGGGCGAACCACGCTGTTCGGCGCGATCCTCCATCCACAGCATGTCGCCATGATGGCCGGCGTCGAGCCATTGGCGTAGGCGCTCGGCGCTTTGCGGGGCGGCGTCGGTGGGCGCGATGCGGCAAATGGCAAAGCCCAATTGCGCGGCCTGACCCTTTAGCCGTTCTTCCAAGGTTTCGGTTTGCACGGCCACGGGTCCAGACTATCACAAGAGCATGAACGGCGACACTCCGGGCCTTGCTCCCGCTCCAGCCTATGCCCTGGAAGGCCATGGCCTTGTCAAGACTTTCGGCAGCTTCCGCGCGGTCGACGGGGTCGACATCGCCGTGCCTGCGGGCACCATCTATGGCGTGCTTGGCCCCAATGGCGCGGGCAAGACGACGCTGTTGCGCACCTTGCTCGGCATCATCGATCCCGACGAGGGGCGTCGCAGTCTGTTGGGCGCGGAGCAGCCGCTGCGCATGGCGCGGCAGGTCGGCTATCTGCCGGAGGAACGCGGGCTCTATCCCTCGATGAAGGCCTATGAGGCGATCGCCTTCATGGGGGCGCTGCGCGGGCTGCCATTGCGGCAGGGGCGGGGGCGGGCGCGCGAAATGCTGGAGGGCCATGGCATGGGCGCGGCGATCAACAAGCCGATCCGGCAATTGTCCAAGGGGATGGCGCAGACGGTGCAGCTGTTTGGCACCATCATCCACGAACCGCGGCTGATCGTGCTGGACGAGCCGTTTTCGGGGCTGGATGCGATCAACCAGGAGAAGTTGGAGCGGCTGATCCGCGAGCAGGCGCAGCGGGGCGTCACCGTGTTGTTTTCCACCCATGTCATCGCCCATGCCGAACGGCTGTGCGAGCGAGTCGCGATCGTCGCGGGCGGGCGCATCCGGTTCGAGGGCACGGTGGACGATGCGCGCGCGCAGTTGCGGTCGCAGGTGCGGTTGCGCACGCGGGCGAGCGATGGGGCGTGGCGGGCGGCGTTGCCCGGCGATGCCATCCAAGAGGAAGGGGCGTGGCATTTCGCATTGCCCGATGGTGGGATCGAGCCGTTGCTCCGCGCCTTGCTGGACGGCGATGCAGGCATCGAGAGCCTGTCGATCGAGCGACCGGGGCTGCATGATGCGTTCGTGGCGATCGCCGGTGCGGCGGCGGCGCAGCAGATGCGCGATGATGCCGAGCGGGAGGCCTTAGTATGAAGAAGGTTGGGGCATGAGGGAAATGTGGCGCGCCGCTTTGGTGATCGCGCGGCGGGATTTCACCGCTGTCGTCCTGTCGCGCACCTTCATCCTGTTCCTGCTCGGACCGTTGCTGCCGATCCTGATCGGAATGGTCTTTGCGGGCTTTACCGACAAGATTTCGAGCACCGACCTGCGTCCTGTGGTCGGCATTGCCATGCCCGCCAGCGAAGCGGTGCGGCTGGAGCGCGCTTATGACCGGCTGACCGAGCGGATGGGGGATCAGGCGCTGGTGCGGGTGCGGCGGGTGCCGATGACGCCCGCGCCGCGCGTGCAACTGGCGCGGGTGGATTCGGCGGTGGTGGCGATCCTGTCGGGCACGGTCGCGCGGCCGGTGCTGACCGGCAAGGCGGAGGATCTGGACAAGTTGCAGGGTGACCTCAGCCTGATCGCCAGTGCGGCGCAGGCGGAAAATACGCTGCGCATGGTGCAGGTGCAGCGCGAGGAAGTCGCCACCAGCAACGGCGCGCAGGCGCAGGGGCGGTTGCAGATCGGCCGGGTGGCGCAGATCGTGATGTTTTTCCTGACGATCCTGCTGGCGGGGATGATCCTGTCCAATCTGGTCGAGGAAAAGACCAACAAGATCATCGAGATATTGGCAGCGGCCGTGCCGATCGACGCGATTTTCTTAGGCAAGCTGATGGCGATGCTGGCGATGAGCTTTGTCGGCATCGCCTTCTGGGGCGGGACGGCCTTTGCGATCTTCCTGGCGCTGGGCGGCAATGGCGCGGCGGTGCCGGTGCCAGCGGTCGGCTGGCCGGTGTTCCTGGCTCTGGCGGTCATCTATTTTGCCATGGCCTATACGCTGCTCGGCTCGCTATTCTTAGGGATCGGCGCGCAGGCCGCGACGGTGCGCGAGGTGCAGACGCTCAACATGCCGGTCACCATGGGGCAGATGATGATCTTTTTCTTCGCCAGCTATGCGATCGACCATATGGGCAAGGCACCGGAAATTGCCGCGGCGATCTTCCCGTTCAGTTCGCCCTTCACCATGATCGCGCGGGCGGCGCAGGATGATGCGCTATGGCCGCATCTGCTGGCGATCGTCTGGCAGGCGCTGTTCGTGGGGCTGATCATCCGCGTCGGCGTGCTGCTGTTCCGCCGCCATGTGATGCAATCGGGCGGCCGCTGGTGGAAACAGTTGTTCAGACCTTCGACAGGCTAGGGCGGATAGGATCGTGCGATGAACAGACGACATCTTCTTGCCGGCATGGCGACCGGCGCGGTGGCCTTGGGTTTCTGGCGATTGGGCGTCGGCGAGGCGGAGGCGGCCTATCCCTTTGCCCTGACCGATGCGCAATGGCGCCAGCGCTTGTCGCCGCTTGCCTATAATGTGTTGCGCAAACAGGCGACCGAGCATCCCTTCACCAGTGTGCTGGACAAGGAAAAGCGCGCGGGCACCTTCGCCTGTGCGGGGTGCGACCAAAAACTGTTCAGTTCGAAAACCAAGTTTGATAGCGGCACGGGCTGGCCCAGCTTCTATGCGCCACTCCCCAAGGGGGTCGGCACCAGCCGCGACTTCGACCTCGGCTATCCGCGCACCGAAGTCCATTGCGCGCGTTGTGGTGGGCATCTGGGCCATGTGTTCGATGACGGGCCAAGGCCGACCGGCAAGCGCTATTGCATGAACGGCGTGGCGATGCGCTTCATTCCGGCCTGATACGGTAGAGGCGCAGCGGTTCCTTGGTGGGGAGCTGTTCGAGCCAGGCAGGCGGCTTGCCCTTTGCCAGCAGGGCGGCGAGGCCCGCCGGGTTGGTTTTGGCGTAGAGCCGCAGTTCGTTGAGGCCATTGCAGGTGACGAGATAGGTTGCGCGCGTCTGGGCGATCGTGGCGCGCGCCTGATCGGGCCGATCGACAAATCCCTGAATGACGGTGGTGATCCCGACGGCATTGCGATGATGCGCCGTGCCGATGACGCTATGGCCGGTGCGTGCGAGAATGTCCGGGCCAAGGTCGAGCGGCGCGAATAGGGTGGCAGGCGGCAGCGCGCGGAGCGGCGCAAGCATGCTGGCCGACCGGCAATCACCCCCTTTTTGCGCGGCTGGTTCGGGCGGGCTGGCCAGCGCCGTCCACAGGGCGCTTAGCCCCACCGGGGTCAGGAGCGCCAGCGCGACCGACCCGCTGACCCGCACCAATGCGGTGCGCGCGCTCTGGATGCGGCGGAACAGGGCGATCAACAACCAGGCGATGCCGGGCAGGGCCAGGACATGCGCGACCGATAGCGCGCGCATCACCAGCATCGCCACGCCGGTCGCGCCGAGCAGCAGCAGGGCGAGCAGAAGCCAGCGCAGCCGCGCTTCGCCCTGCGCGGTGCGCGCCGCCAGCAGTGCGGCACCAAGGCCCAGCATCGACGGTAGCAGGATGATGTCGCGCATCGACAGGCTCTGTTCCCAGATCGGGCGGCCCTCCACCACCTGAAGATACCAGAGCTTATAGGCGAGCGGCCCAAGCGCCGCGAAGGGGTCGCCCGACAGGCAGGGGCCGCCGGTCAGGGCAAAGGTCGCCAACGCCGCGCCGCCGCCGATCGCAGCGATAGCGAAGCGGTTGGGCGCGGTGGCGGTGCCGATCGCGCGGGCGGCCGCGAGCGTGGCGATCGCCATGGCAACCAGCGACCAGACATAGACATAGGATAGCGCGTCGCAATGGCTGGCCATCGCGGCATTCGGCCCGCGCAACAGCGCGAGCAAGAAGAGAGCGGCGCCGCCCAGGGTGAGCGCAAAAGCGATGAAGCGTGGCGCTTGATCGCGGGCGATCCAGTGGCGCAGCGCGAAGGCTGCGCCAAACAGCGCGACATAGGGCAGGCTTTCGCTCGAAATCTGGAGCCAGAGCGCCAGCGCCAGCGCGGCAACGGTGCCGCCGCGCGCTGGCCTGTCGTCGGTCGCGCCGCACAAAGCGATCGCGGCCAGCAGAATCTGCCAGCCATGATGGTCGATGCGCAAGGGGGTGAATTGCACCAATATGCTGGGTGTCGTCAGCAGCAGGACGACGCTCAGCAAGGCGACGATAGGCCCGGCGATCCGGCGCGCGGCGATGAATAAGGCGGCCGTCAGCCCGCCGAGCAGCAGCAGCGGCACGATCACGCAGGCCAATATTTCTGCCTGGGTCGCGCCCAAGAGCGGCGTGAACAACAGAATCAATGCCGCGACTGGCATGTCGACGATGCGGGACCAATGCATCGGCCCACCGAGCGGGGGATTTACGCGATGTTGCGAGACATCCCAGAAAGCCTGCCCACCGATCCAGTCGCGTATCTGCACCAGCCGCATCGCATCGTCGGGATCGCGAAAGCCGAGCGTGGCGATGTCAGTGCGGAACAGTGCCAGCATCACCGCGCTACACAGCATCCAGCCCAGCAGCGCGAAGAGCGCCGCCCGGTTACGATCAGGCGCGGGCGAAGATAGCATAAGTGCGGATCGCATAGACGGTGAGGAAACTCACCGGGATGGAGACGAGCTTGGCGAGCGCCGGGGCGAGGCCAAGCGCGCTGAGGCCACCGACGAGGAGCAAGGTCAGGCCCATGCCGAGCAGCGCGCTTGCGACAAAGCCTGCGCGCTGCGCGTGGGTTGGTCCCGTGCCGGTGTCGAAGACGAAACGTATGCTGATGATCCAGTGGACCAGCAGCCCCCCGGCATAGCCGCCAAAGGCCGCGAGCAAAGGCGACGCGCCTGGTTGGTCCAGCGCCAGGAACAGCGCCATGTCGCTCGCCAGCGCGCAGATACTGGCGAGCAGGTAGCGGGCAAAGGTGGCGCGCACGACCAGCATGGCAACGCCGCGCAGCTGGTCGATCATGGGATCAGGCAGCCTTCAGCCGCGATGGCACGGCGCGGGTGCTGGCGAGCGCGGCTTGTGTGTCCGCGTCTTGGCCCTCATCGCCTGCCTCATGATATTCGGCGTCTTCATTGACCGACCAGACGTCATGGACGCGCGCGCCCGCGACGATGTTGCGGACGGTCAGCATCGCCGTCATCATCGCATGATCCTGATTATTATAGCGGTGCATGCCGTTGCGGCCGACCATGTGCAGCGTGGGATAGCGCGCTTCGAGTTCGCTGCGCATCGCCAGCACATTGGCGGCATAGGCATCGTCATAGACGGGATAGGCCTTTTCCTGCCGCACCACCGCGCCGCCCACGACATCGTCGGGGTTGCAGAGGCCCAGCAGCGCCATTTCCCGCGTCGCCAGCGCGATCAGATCGGTGTCGGTCGAGGACCAGAGGCCGTCGCCTTCGAAACAGAAATATTCAAGACCGACGCAAGCGAGCGTCGGGTCAGGCACCATTTCGGGCGACCAGCTGCGGAAATTCTGGATGCGGCCGACCTGCACCTTGCTGTCGTGGATATAAATCCAGTTGTCGGGGAAGATATCCTCCCCCTTCACCATCAGCGCGACGGTCAGGAAATCGCGATATTTGAGGTCCATCGCTTGCGGTAGCGTCGCGGGCAGCGGATGAATGCGGGCCGCCAGTTCGCGCATCGGCGCGGACGAAATGACATGGGCGGCGGTGATGACGACATCGCCCTGCGGTCCTTCCGCCACCAGTCGCCAGCCGTCGCTGCCCGGTTCCTGTTCCAGCCGCTTGAAGCTGTGCGCCATCAGCACCTGATTGCCGCCTTCGACCACGCGGTCGCGCGCGGCTTCCCACATCATGCCGGGGCCAAGGCGCGGATAGCGGAAGGTTTCGAGCAGCGTCTTGGTCGCCATGCCGTCATTGGGCTTCTTGTTGAGGCCAAGCGAGCGTTTGAGGCCATCCACCACCGCGCCCCACAGCGACAGGCCCTTGATCCGCTGCGCCGCCCAGTCGGCCGACATTTCGTCGCACGGCGTACCCCATACTTTTTCGGTGTAGGTCTTGAAGAAGATGGAGAATAGCTTGTGGCCAAAGGCGTTGACGGTCCAATCCTGAAAGGAGCGGACGTTGCGATTGGGGAAGAGCCGCGCCTTGGCGAAGCTCGCCATGCACAGGGTCGAACGCCAGACGCCCAGATTCCACAGCGCTTCGAACGCGCGCAGCGGATAGCTGTAGAATTTGCCCTCATAATAGATGCGGCTCATCCGAGGACGCTGGATGAAATCGTCGGGCAAAATCTCATTCCACAGGTCGACCACCTGCTGCGATTTGGAGAAGAAGCGATGCCCGCCAATGTCGAAGCGGAAGCCGTTCAGTTCGACCGTACGGCTGATACCGCCGACATAGACGGGGTCTTTTTCGATCACCGTCACGCTATAGCCCTGCTTGGTCAGCAGATAGGCAGCGGTCAATCCGGCCGGGCCAGCGCCGATGATGGCGACGTCCACATTTTGGTCGGTACGCGGCATGGCAGGCTATTCCCCCGATGGTCTTTCGTCGCTTCGGGAGTGAAGGAAATCTTCTAAGGACTGGTTAATGGCGCGTAAGCAAAGCGCCCATGCGCTGCTGCCCATGACAAAGGGCCGCCCCGCTGATGCGGAACGGCCCCCTGCAGTCCCCTTCGTGGGGGAGGGCGACAAGCGGCAATCAGATCTGGCGCTGGGCCATATTGCTGAGGTCGCTGCGCGCACCGTCCATGGCCTGGCCAAAGCAGGTGCGATAATCGTCGGTCACGGGCAGGATCGATCCGTTGACGAAACCGCACACCTGCTTGGCCGCGCGGGTCACACGCGAATCGGCGCGACGCATGTCACGGCTTTTGGCCAGGTTGAGGTCCGCCACGGATACGGCGATCGAGCGGGTTTCGGTGCCCGCATGGCCGTCGACGATCACATCCATATCATTGCTGCCGGCGCTCGCCATAGTGGGCAGCGCAAGGGCCATAGTGGCGGCGAATGCCACCAGCATCTTCTTGTTCATCCTATTCTCCTGTCGAACATTTTGTTTTTTTCAGCCCCACATCTGCGTGGAAATAGGGTCACGCTGTAAATAAGCCTCGCAGGAGCCTTTGAAAAGGGGCCAGTTGACAAAAAGTGGCGGAAAACCGTTATTTTGCGGGTGCGAAGGCTTTGTCTTCGCACCCGTGTCATAGCTTTGTGAACAGGCTTGGCCCGTTCGTGCCGCACCGGCCTCTTTGACGATTAATGCCGGAAGTGGCGCATGCCGGTGAAGACCATGGCAAGGCCTGCTTCATCGGCGGCGGCGATGACCTCGTCGTCGCGGATCGATCCGCCCGGCTGGATCACCGCGGTCGCCCCGGCTTCGACCGCAGCCAGCAGGCCATCGGCGAAGGGGAAGAAGGCGTCGGAGGCTACGGCCGAGCCGATCGTACGCGGTTCGCTCCAGCCTGCCTTTTCGGCCGCGTCCTTCGCCTTCCATGCTGCGATGCGCGCGGATTCGAGACGGTTCATCTGGCCCGCGCCGACGCCTGCAGTGCTGCCGCCCTTGGCATAGACGATGGCGTTGGACTTCACATGCTTGGCGACAGTCCAGGCGAACAAGCAGTCGGCCAGTTCCTGTTCTGAGGGCTCGCGCTTGGTCACGACCTTGAGCGCGTCGCGCGTCACCTGGCCATTGTCGCGGCTCTGCACCAACAGGCCGCCCGCTATGCTCTTGATTTGCAAGCCAGTCCGCGCCGGATCGGGCAGGTCGCCGGTCAGCAGCAAGCGGAGATTCTTCTTCTTGGCAAAGATCGCGCGGGCCGCATCATCGGCACCGGGCGCGGCGACGACTTCGGTGAAGATGCCGCTGATCGCCTCGGCAGTGGGGCCATCGAGCGGGCGGTTGACCGCGATGATGCCGCCAAAGGCCGACACGCTGTCGCAAGCCAACGCCGCCTCATAGGCTTCGATCAGGGTCGCGCCGGTGGCGACGCCGCAGGGGTTGGCATGCTTGACGATGACCACGGTCGGCGGGCCGTCGCGAAATTCGCTGACCAGCTCCAGCGCGGCATCGGCGTCATTATAATTATTGTAGGACAGTTCCTTGCCCTGGATCTGGGTCGCCTGGGCAATGCCGTTCGCCGACGGGCTGGTGGGCAGATAGAGGGCGGCCGACTGGTGCGGATTTTCGCCGTAGCGCAGCGTGGTGCCAAGCGTGCTGGCGACCGCGAGCGTTTCGGGGAAGGTGACGCCCTGGTCGGCGAAGGCGAACCAGCTGGCGATCATCGAGTCATAGGCAGCGGTTGCAGCATAGGCCTTGGCCGCCAACATCCGGCGGAAATCATAGCTGGTCGCGCCGCCCTTTTCGTCCATTTCGGCGATCAGGCGGGCATAGTCGGCAGGATCAGTGACGATCGCGACGCTTTCATGATTCTTGGCCGCCGAACGCACCATTGAGGGGCCGCCAATGTCGATATTCTCGATGATCTCGTCGCGCGCGGCGCCCTTGGCCACGGTCGCGGCGAAGGGGTAGAGGTTGACGACGACCAGGTCGATCGCGCCGATGGCATGCTCGTCCATCGACGCGACATGCGCCGGGTTGTTGCGCACTGCGAGCAGGCCGCCATGCACCTTGGGGTGCAGCGTCTTGACGCGGCCGTCCATCATTTCAGGAAAGCCGGTCAGGTCGGAAATATCCATGACGGTCAGGCCCGCGTCGCGCAGCGCCTTGGCCGTGCCGCCGGTCGAGACCAGTTCGACGCCATGCTTGCCCAGCGCCTGTCCCAGTTCGATGAGCCCCGCTTTGTCCGACACGGACAGGAGGGCGCGCTTGATGGGATAGTCGGTCATGGCGGGGCTTTCTAGGTTGCGGGTCGGACGGAAGCGTTCGCGCAAGGCCTTTAGGCGCGCGGCCCACAAAAATACAGGGTTTAGTCGGCGGTCAGAGCGCGCAGCCGATCACCGATCATCGCCAGGTCGGCGATGAAGCGCGCCTGTTCCTCTGCCCGTCGGCTTTCGTCGGGCAGGCGCAGCAAATAGCTGGGGTGGACCGTCACCCAACCTTCCGCGCCGTCTTCGAGCGGGATGGCGGCACCGCGCGTCCCGCTGATCGTCACTGCCTTGCCCAGCATCGCGCGCGCGGCGGTCGCGCCCAGCGCGACGATGATGCGCGGCCGCAGGATCGCGCGCTCCTGGTCCAGCCACCAGCGGCAGGCTTGCACCTCGCCCGCCACCGGGGTCTGGTGGATGCGGCGCTTGCCGCGCTGTTCATATTTGAAATGTTTGACCGCGTTGGTGACATAGGCCTGGGCGCGATCGACGCCCGCCTGCGCCAGCGCCGCATCGAACAATTGCCCGGCCGGGCCGACAAAGGGACGACCGGCCAGATCCTCCTGATCGCCCGGCTGTTCGCCGATGAACATCAGCGGCGCGGCCAACGGGCCTTCGCCGAACACCGTCTGGGTCGCATGCTGATGCAGCGGGCAGCGGGTGCAGGCCATGGCTTCGGCGCGCAAGGCATTCCAGGCGATCGCGCTGTTGCTCGCGCCTTTGGGCGGGGTCGGGGCGGTGGCGATCATCATCGCCTCGCGCTGTTGCGCCCCGGGGATCAGGTCGGGGATCAGCGCGGCTTCGGGCAGGTTGCGCCAATATTTTTTGGGCATTTCCGACAGCATCGCGCCGGTCTTGAGCCGGGCCGGGTTGAAGATGGCGGCATAATAGCCCTTCCACAGCGCTTCGACCGGGTCGCCCTGCGGCGCGTCGGCCCGGCTGGCGCCGGGGCCTTCGCGCAAGGTCGTGCCGTCCCAATGGATGCTGATGTCGGGCGTCAGGATCGACCAGTGCATGGTGGCGAAGCGGCGCATGAAGAAACCGGCATTGGCGCGCACGATATGATGGTCCGGCTCGAACCAGGCGACGAAGCGCGGGCCCTCGCCATCCTCCATTTCGCGGAAGCGGACGAAGGCGCGCATCTTGTGAATGTCGCGCCGCACCGATTTGGCGAGCGCCTGCACCCGCGCCAGCATGGGGTCGGCGCTGTCCTCCATCGTGCCGGGCAGCGCGCGCACGCGGCACAGCAGCGCGTAGAGAAAGGCGAAGCGGCTGGGATCGCTGTGCAGGATCGCGCTCTCGGCCAGCGAGACGAAGCTGCGCGGCACGGAAAAAGCGCTGCTTGTGTCTTTGGGCGGGAGCGGGGCGTCGCCGAACAGGTCGCCCGGCGCATCGCCCACTTGCCAGACCACATCGGCCGCATCTACGCCCGCCATCGCCAGCCGCCGCGCCGCCGACCGCCAACCGTCCATATCATCGGGCGCGGTCAGGGCGACGCGGTGCATGGTGTCTCGCTTAATCCTCTGCCTGGGCGCGTTCCAGTTCGGCGGGCTTGCGCTTGGCGAACAGCGCGCCGAGCTTCTTCTCTTCGTCCGCCGTCAGATCCTTGGCGGCGGTCGGGAACATCTCTTCCTCTTCCTCCTCGATATGATGGAGGTAGCGCTTCTTCATCTCGGCAAATTTCTTGCGCCAGGCTTCGCCGTTGAATTTCAGCCCGTCCAGTTCTTCGAGATAATCGTCGATTTCCTTATGTTCGGACACGCTATGCTGCGCATCTTCGCGCAGGTCCGGGCGGGACAACATGGTGGCGTAGAGCGTTTCCTCCTCTGCGGCGGCGTGGGCGGTCACTTCGACGGCAAATTGCGCGAACAATTTTTCGAGCTGGTCGTCGCTTTCCGCCTTGGCCATCTTCTCGAAAAGCTGTCGATGCGCGTCATGATCCTGTTTCAGGCGATCGAAAATAGTGATGTCGGCCATGCTGGTTCCTCCCTGGTTCGAAGGATCACAACGACGCGAACGGCAATTGGCTCCCGCCGATCCGCCTTCAGCCGAACGCCTTCAGCCGAACAGGGCGCGAAAGATGATGGCGACGGGAATCCATAGCGCCGCGCCGATCAGGCTGGCGGCCCAGAGTTGCACCACGTCGCGGCGGAAGCGGAGCGCCAGGCCGCTGCGCGACAGGCTGCTGTGGTCGAGCATCTGCCAGCGCCGCTCCAGTCCGCGCGCGGCAATGGCATAGCCGCCGATCGCGACGATGACACCCAGGTGCAGGACGAGCGATCCGCCCATCTTCGCGACGATGAATATCTGCAACAGGCAGAATGCCACCAGCGCCGCCGCCAGATGGCTGCTGATCCGCTTCGCAAAGCCGCCGCTGCGGCCCATTGCCTGATTGTCGAACATCGTCGCCAAGACCCGACCCCCTGAATGACGGAAAGCCGAAGAATTCCACGATCGCGACTCGGAAGCAACCGGAAAAGTCGTGGTCAGGCAAAGAGTTCGAGCTGGCTGGCGGGTGGCGTCATGCGCGCGCGCAGATCGGCGCGGTCAATGAGCGCCACCGGGCGCCAATCCGCCGCCACCAGAAAGGGTCGCAGCTTCTTGATAGAGGTCGTCATCCGCGCAACATCGTCAAGCCGCAGGCGCCGATGGCGACGGCTGGCGAGGATGCGGTCGACCGCCTTGACCCCCAGGCCCGGCACGCGCAGCAGCGCCTCGCGCGGGGCACGATTGACGTCAACCGGAAAGATGGCACGATGGTTGAGAGCCCAGGCGAGCTTGGGATCGATATCGAGCGGCAGGTGGCCGGTGGCTGCATCGGTCGCCGCCGCCACTTCGCTCGCGTCATAGCCATAGAAACGCATCATCCAGTCGGACTGGTAGAGCCGATGTTCGCGCATCAACGGCGGGCGCTTGAGCGGCAGCACGGCGCTGGGCGAAGGGATAGGCGAGAAAGCGCTGTAATAGACCCGGCGCAACCGGTGGCGGTCATACAGGCTGCTCGCCCGCGTGATGATCGCCCGGTCGTCGGCGGCGTCCGCCCCCACGATCATCTGGGTGGACTGGCCCGCAGGCGCAAAGCGCGGGGCATGGCGATATTTGCGGCGCGCGTCGCCGCTATCCTCCATCTCGGTCCGCATCTGGCCCATCGCCGCTTCGATCCGGGTGCCGTCCTTTTCCGGCGCCAGCCGCTTGAGGCCGCTTTCGGTCGGCAGTTCGACATTGATCGACAGCCGGTCGGCATGCAGCCCCGCCAGCCGCATCAGGCCGGGGTCGGCATCGGGAATGGTCTTCAAATGAATATAGCCGCGAAAATCATGATCCTCGCGCAGCGACCGGGCCACCTCGACCATCTGTTCCATCGTATAGTCGGACGATCGGATGATGCCGGAGGAGAGGAACAGCCCCTCGATATAATTGCGGCGGTAGAAGCTGAGCGTCAGGTCCACCACTTCCTTGGCGGTGAAGCGCGCGCGGCGCACGTCGCTCGACTTGCGGTTAATGCAATAATGGCAGTCGAAGATGCAGCTGTTGGTCAGCAATATCTTGAGCAACGAAATGCAGCGGCCATCGGGCGCATAGGCATGGCAAATGCCCATCCCTTCGGTCGAGCCAATGCCCTTGCCGCCGCGCGAATCCCGTTTCGATGTGCCCGACGACGCGCAAGACGCATCATATTTGGCGGCATCGGCGAGGATTTCGAGCTTCTGACGAGTGGACATCTGAACCATAGCGTTCTTGCTATGTTCTTTTCAAGAGGAAGTCCAGCGTTTCAAATGCTTATGCCCTTTAGACCAGACCGAGCCTCGCCAGTTCGTGCAGCAGGGCAGGGGGCATGGCGTCGCGCGCATCGACTTCGCCATCGGCCAGGTCCGGCGGCGCGTCCTTGTCCTCCAGATAGCGCCAGCCCTGATGCGCGCGCTTGGGCGCGGCGCGCACCGGGATCAGCCGGGGTTCGAGCCGGACCCAATGGCGACCTTGCCCGGTTTCCTCGAAGCCCAGGATCGGGCTGCGGCCGACGATCATATGCGCGTGAATCCAGTAAAGCGATCCGCCCGCCATTTCCTCGACCCGCTTGGGCAGATAGCGGGTGGTGATCCGCGCTTCGCCGGGCTGGCTTTCCAGCCAGGCGCGCAAGGTGGCGGGGCTTTCGCTGCGAAAAGCGATCTTGGTGATGTGCAGCGGCATGGGCGCGATTTGGGGACGGACCAGCGCGGCTTCAACGCAGGAAGAGCGTGGCCAGCCCCAGGAAGGTGAAAAAGCCGAGCGAATCGGTCATCATCGTCACGAACACGGCGGAGGATACGGCGGGATCGACATTATTGCGCTCCAGCGTGACCGGCACCAAAACCCCGGCAAGCCCCGCGACCATATTGTTGGTCAGGATCGCCGCGCCGAACACGAGCGACAGGTCGAGCCGCCCATAGATGACATAGGAGCCGATCGCGATCAGCGTGCCCAACGTCGCGCCATTGGTGGCGGCGATGCGGAATTCGCGGCCGATCATCCGCGCGGTGTTGGAACTGGTGAGCTGGTTGGTGGCGAGCGCGCGCACGACCACGGCCAGCGTCTGCGTCCCCGCATTGCCACCCATGCCCGACACGATGCCCATCAGCGCGGCGAGCATCGCGAAGCGCTCGATCGTTCCTTCGAACAGGCCGACGACCGACGCGGCCAGCATCGCGGTGCCCAGGTTCACGACCAGCCAGATCAGGCGCGCGCGCACCGTCATCAGGATCGGTTCGTTGATGTCGCCTTCGCCCGCGCCCGACAGGCGCAAAATATCCTCGCCCGCTTCTTCCGCAATGATGTGGACGACGTCATCGACCGTGACCATGCCGACCAGCCGCCCGCTTGCATCAACCACGGCGGCGGAGATCAGCGCATATTTCTGGAAGCGCAGCGCCACTTCCTCCTGGTCCATATCGACCGGGATCAGCGTTTGCTCGCGCTTCATCAGGTCGGCCATCGCGACCGAACGGGGGCAGGTGAGAATCCAGCTTAGCTGGCAATAGCCGACCGGCCGGTGCATCGCATCGACGACGTAGATTTCCCAGAAATCGGCGGTCAGGTCGCCATGATCGCGCAGATAGTCGATCACCTGGCCGACCGTCATATGTTCGGGCACGGCGACCAGATCGCGCTGCATCAGGCGCCCGGCGGATTCCTCCGGGTAGGACAGCGCGCTTTCGATCGCCGCGCGGTCTTCGGGGTCGAGGGCATCGAGGACGGCCTGCTGGTCGGCATCGTCCATATCCTCGATCATCGCGACGGCATCGTCGGTGTCGAGTTCGGCGGCGAATCCCGCCACCTGTTCCGGCGCAAGGTCGCCGATCAGGTCGTCGCGGACATAGTCGTTGAGTTCGGACAGCACTTCCGCGCCGACCAGATCGCCCAGCGCCGCCGCCACCGCGCCGCGCCGGTCGGCGGGCGTGAGTTCGAGCAGATCGGCAATGTCGGCGGGGTGCAGCGGCGAGACGAGATCGCGCGCCCGCTCGGCATCGCCATCCTCCACCGCGTCCAGCACGGCCGTCACATATTCGGGTCTCAGCCGGTCATCCTCGTCATGACGGGATTCGGCCTGATCGATCGCGGTCGCGTCGATCAGTTCTTCATCGGGCCGGGCATTGGCCTTGTCGCCGCGATCGCTCATGGCGCGCGCTACTGTCCGGTTCCTGTAACATGGGGGTGCTTTCGCCTATGCACACTGGAATTGCAATGGGGCGGCGGCAATGAACGCCTTATCCACAACAATCTTCCATCCCCTTTGATAGCCTCTATATGGGGGCCACTACCCCTTCCCCGGCAAGAGAGGATCATCATGGCCGAAGAAACACTTACCCTCGCCCTCGACAGTGGCGGCGACGTCGTCATCAAGCTGCGTCCTGACCTGGCCCCCGGCCATGTCGAGCGCATCACCACGCTCGCCAAGGACGGCTTTTACGATGGCGTCGTATTCCACCGCGTCATCGCGGGTTTCATGGCGCAGGGCGGCGATCCGACCGGTACCGGCATGGGCGGGTCCAAGCTGCCCGACATCAAGGCCGAATTCAGCCGTCAGCCGCACGTCCGCGGCGTTTGCTCGATGGCGCGTTCGTCCAACCCGAACAGCGCCAACAGCCAGTTCTTCATTTGCTTCGACGACGCGACCTTCCTCGACGGCCAATATACCGTCTGGGGCGAAGTGACGTCGGGCATGGAACATGTCGACGCGCTGCCCAAGGGCGAGCCGCCGCGCACGCCGGGCAAGATCGTCAAGGCGACCGTCGCCTGATCTGACCATCACCGTCCGCTTCGGGAAGCCGAACCGCCTGCTTTTGGGCGGCGTTCGACCTTCTCGAAGCGGATGGTGCCTATTTTTTACTCTTGCCCGCCATGCCGTCGGTCATGGAGATGGCTTCCATCGCATTGCTGGCATCCGCTGCCTGGATGGGCGGGGCATAGGCACCGATCCGTTCGATATGCCAGCGCCGCTGTTCGGCGGTCGATCCGGGCACGTCGTTGACGCGGTGCAAGGTCACCTGGCGCAAGGCGTAGAAGGGTTTGCCGTTCGCGGCGATCCGGCCATAAAGCTGGACTGGCACGATGACATAGAGCGAGCCCGCCGCGCCTTCCGGCTCGGATGGCGCGCCGACATTGGCGTGAATTTCACTGAAACCCCGGAAACGCGCCGCGAAATGCGCGTCATCCTGCGTCCCGATCTGGCCGCGCGGATTCCACAGCGCCTGCGCATCTTCGAACCGCTTTTCCTCCAGCAGGCCATAATAGCCCTGCACGACCTGCGCCGCGCCCTGCGCGCTGTCGGGATCGATCGATCCTTCGGCAAGCGGGGCCGGGTCGATCGGCAGGCCGCCCGGCGTGCCCGGCGCTGGCGGATCGAGCGGTTCCATCACCGCCATCGCTTCGGCCCGGAAGCTGTTTTCCACCTGGGCCACATTCGCGCCATTGGCGAGATTGTCGATCGCGCTTTCCTCCCGCCCGTCGCAGGCGGCGACGAGCAGGAGGGGTGTCAGTAAGAGTGCCTTCATCTGTCTCCGCATCAGTCTGGGCGTGTCCGCATGGCTGGGCCACGGCTGTTGGTGCGCGCCGGTCGATCGGCGCGGATACTGGGGGCGGGGCGATTGCCAACGCTGCGCTGCGGACGGGGCTGGCTCGCCTGCGGGCGATCCGGCCGGGCCTGCGGCGTCGGGCGCACGGCGTTGTTGCCCTGCCAGCGGCCCCGGCCACGGTCGCCCTCTACGCCGGGCCGCGGCCGCGGACGGGTATAGCGACCATCGCCGCGCCCGTCATTATCGCGCCCGCGCCAATCGGGCCGCCGGTCGGGTCGTCCGTCGCGATCCCGGTCACGCCAGCGATTGTCGCCGCGCTCGGCGCGGCGGCCTTCCCAATAGCGGCGCTGCCCATCGTTCCAGCGGTGACGGCGTCCGCCCCGGTCGTAGACATAATAGCCGTTACCGGGATAATAATAATTATTGTACCAGCCGCCAAAGGCGCCGGGCTGATAATAGCCTGCGGGACCATAATAGCCGTCGCCATAATAGCCACCACCGCCATAATAGCCCGTGCCGACGTTGACGCCGCCATAGCCATAGCCGTCATCATAGGCGCAGCCCCCCAATGCCAGCGCGCCAATCAGGCCCATCGTAGCCAGTAACCGATGTCGGATGCCCGTCATCGCCTTTCTCCTCATCTTTATCTGTCACTGACGTAACGCGGGCCGGTTGAATTGGTTGTGAATGAAAATGGGGTGCGCCGTCCAGCGTTTATCTGACGTTCAGATAAGGGGTGTTTCGTTCATCTGGGCGACAGAAACCGTGTTTTTTCCGTCACATAAATGTCATTCGTCCGGTTTTTATCGTTCGTTCAGGAAACCTTCGGGCGGGTCCGGTCATTTTGTGTCGTGTCTGGTGCAGCAGCTTGGAGCGCTCGCGCCGACCCGGCGGGTCCACACCGCTGCTTATCCTCAACAATAGAAAAAGGGTTACCCCCATGAAGACACTGCTTTTCACAGCGGCTGCCGCTGCGTCCTTCATTCCCGCCGTCGCGATGGCGCAAGACGATGGCAGTTCTACCCGTCGCCTCGAACCCTATGTCGGCGTGATGGGCGGCGTGCATAATTTCGACAGCGAAACCGGCAAGGAAGGCATTCCCCCCGTCGGCTATAAGGGCCGCATGGTCGAAGGCGTCGCTGGCGTGAATTATAATGTTGCAGGGCCGATCGTTCTTGGCGTTGAAGGCGGCGCGTCCAAGGGCGTGTCGGGCGACATCGACTGGGAATATAATGCCGCGGGCCGTGTCGGTGTGAAGGCCGGCAAGGACAGCATGATCTTCGGCAAGGTCGGTTACAAGTGGGTCAATTTCGACGCGCTCGGCCCCGATAGCCAGGATTTCCATGGGACCACCTATGGCGCTGGCGTGGAGCTCTCGCCCGCCGACATGGGCAGCTCGGCCATGAGCAGCAACATCCGTTTCCGGGTGCAGGCTGACACGATGGGCAATTTCCGTTCGATCCGCCCGATGGCTGGTGTCGTCGCGAAGTTCTGATCTAATTCCAAGCTAAAGGTTCGGGCGGGCCGTAACGGCTCGCCCCCACCAGCCAATCCTTGCCGCGGCAAGGACTGGGGGTCCGGGGCGGTGCATTGGACTGCCGCCGTCCCGGATTCTCCCGTTTTAGAGTATTTTAGAGTATGATGACTTTAAGTCGCATCACTCCGTTCGCCCTGAGTAGGGGCTGAGCTTATCGAAGACCCGTATCGAAGGGTCGGCTGCGCTTACATCCTTCGATACGCCATTTCGACTTCGCTCAATGCCTGTCCTGAGCGCCTGCCTTGGCAGGCAGTCGAAGGGGCTACTCAGGACGAACGGTTCTGAG
>MIAK01000062.1:30965-40725 GCA_001829085.1 Sphingomonadales bacterium RIFCSPLOWO2_12_FULL_63_15
GGACGAACGGTTCTGAGTAAAGTCATCACGCTCTAATAGACGCCGATCATCTTGGCCCCCGCCACGATCAGGACCAGCGCCAGGGCGCGCACGATCATGGTCGATGGCAGGCGAATGCCCAATGTCGTGCCCACGAGCGCACCCGCCAGTGCGGCTCCGGCAAAAAGCGGCAGCGTCTCTGGAAGCTGTTGCAGCGACGCCAGATTGCCGAGCAGCCCGGAAATCGAATTGACGAGAATGAATACCGCCGCGATTCCCGATGCGGCGCGCGGTGTCGCCCAGCCCAGGAACAGCAGCAGCGGCGACAGGAAAATGCCGCCGCCCGTGCCCGTCAGGCCCGACAATAGGCCAATACCCGCCCCCGCTGCGATCGCCACGATAATGGGCGGATCTTTGACATCGCCTGCCGTGCCGAGCGGCTTTGGCCACAGCAAGCGCGCAGCCGACAGCCATAAGACCACGCCCACCAGCGGACGATAGAAATGCGTGGGCAGGATGATGCCCCCGCCGATGAACGCCATGGGGATGGCCCCGATCAAAAAGGGCCAGAGCGTGCGCCAGCGGAACAGCCCGGCATGAACGAAGCGGGCGGAGGTGAAGGTCGCCACGATGACGTTAAGAACCAGTGCCGTGGGACGCATCACCTGCGCAGGCAGGCCGAACAACGCCATCAACGCGATATAGGCCGACGCCCCGGCATGGCCGACACTGGAGTAGAGCGCTGCACCGAAGAAGATGCAGGCGGCGAGGGCATAGGTGGCGTCAATCATGACGAGCGCGCTCGCACTCCGGTCCCGCCCCTGTCAATCCCGCCCACCGGCAAACTTACCCGCTGTTGCGCAACGCCGTCGCGATCGCGTTGATCGACAGTTCGATGCCTTCCTTGATGCGCGGATCATCCTCGCCCGCGCGGTGGCGCTTCAGCAGTTCGACCTGCAGCAGGTTGAGCGGCTCGATATAGGGCAGGCGCAGCCGGATCGAGGTTTCCAGCGCCGCATTCTTCTCCAGCAGCCGCGACTGGCCCGTGGCCGCCAGCAACCCGTCATGCGTCTGGTTCCACCCTTCGCGTATCCGCCCGAACAGCGTGTCCGCCATCCCCTGATCCTCGACCAGCGGCAGATATTGCGCGGCGATGCCCAGGTCCGACTTCGCCAAGACCATCTCCAGATTGGCGAGCGCGGATTTGAGGAACGACCAATGCTGCGCCATGTCGGCGAGCAGCGCCTTGTCCTCGAACCCTGCCAGCGCCTGGCCCACGCCATACCAACCCGGCAGCATCACCCGCGCCTGCGCCCAGCTGAACACCCAGGGGATGGCGCGCAGATCCTCGATGGCATTGCTCTTGGTGCGACTCGCCGGACGCGACCCGATCTTGAGGCCGGAAATTTCCTGGATCGGCGTTAATTGCCGGAAAAACTCCTTGAACCCCTCCGTCCCGTACACAAGGTCGCGATAGGCGGCGAAGGCGTTTTTCGACAGTTCATCCATCGCCGCGGTAAAGCGCGCGGCGTCGCGCTCCGAAATCCCCTCCGGCTCCAGGCTGGCGAGCAGGGTCGCGCTGGTCATTGCCTCCAAATTGGTCATGGCGACATCGCGCGACCCGAATTTGGCGGCGATCATCTCGCCCTGTTCGGTGATGCGGATGCGCCCCTGCACCGTCCCGCGCGGCTGCGCCTGGATCGCGGCGAAAGCCGACCCGCCGCCACGGCCCACCGCCCCGCCGCGCCCGTGGAACAGCTGCATCGCCGCCCCCGCATCGGCAAAGACGGGGGCCAGCGCCTGGCTCGCCTTGTACAGGCTCCAGGTCGAGGTGATATAGCCGCCATCCTTGTTGCTGTCCGAATAGCCGATCATCACTTCCTGATGCCCGCGCGACTGCACCACGCCCGCAATTTCGGGCAGGCCGAAATAGGCGGACATGATCGCGGGCGCAGCCTCCAGATCGCCGATCGTCTCGAACAGCGGGATCGCCATGATCGCGGCCTGCGGCGGCGCGCCATCCACGCCCGCCTGCCACAACCCGGCCTCCTTCAGCAGGATATTGACCTCCAGCATGTCGGACACGCTTTCGGCCTTGGAAATGATATAATGGGTGATGCATTGCGGGCCATAGACGCGATGCGCCTCTGCTGCGGCATGGACGATCGCCAGTTCCGACGCGGTTTCCTCGCCATAGGCCGAAAAGCGCGACCCCAGCGGCCGGTTGCTCGCCAATTCCTTCCGCAGCAGCGCGATGCGCGCATATTCGTCGAGCGCCGCATAGTCCGGCTCGACCCCGGCGACCTTGAGCAGTTCGGCCACCACCCGCTCATGCACGTCGCTATTCTGCCGCATGTCGAGCGTAGCGAGGTGAAAGCCGAACGTCTCGACCGCGCGGATCAGGCGACCCAGCGCCCCACCGCTCGACAGCGCGCCATTGCCCTCGCTCGCCAGTCCCTGCGCCACCGTCACCAGATCGCGGCGGAAATCCTGCGGCATGGCATAGGCTTTGCCCTTGAGTGCCGAGGGCCGGGCAGGCTGCGTGCCGGTCAGCGCGGTGCAGGTCGCGGCCAGCCTAGCATAAATGCCGGAAATGGCCCGGCGATAGGGCTCGTCCCCCCGGCTGGGCGACGCATCGCCGCTGGCCTCGGCCAGGTCCAGCACCGCCTGCGGCACATGCGCCAATTCGGTCGACAGCGAGAGTTCCGCCCCCAACGCGTGCAACGCATCGAGATAATAAGCGATCGCCGCCTGACAGCCGCGCTGCAGCGCATGGCGCAACTGCGGCGCCTGAACGAAGGGATTACCATCGCGATCGCCGCCGATCCAGCTCCCCACCCGCAGGAAACTTTGCGGCCGCGCGCCCAGCACGCGCTCCCACCGGGCATAGAGCGCAGGCAGCACCGGCAGGAAGGTGTCGCGGAAATAGGCCAGCACATTGTCGATCTCGTCGGCAACGAACAATTTTTCGCGGCGCAGCGGGCGGGTCTGCCACAGCAGGGCGATCTGGCGGAAAATCGCCTCGTCCAGATTTTCGCCATCCTCGGTCTCGTCGCGTCCTGCGTCCTTGAGCAGCATCAGGTCGGCGATGCGGTTCTTGTGATCGATCATGCTCTTGCGCCGCACCTCGGTCGGGTGGGCGGTCAGCACCGGCACGATCAGGCTGTGCGACAGCAGCTCCAGCACCGCGTCGCGGCCAATGCCATGCGACTCCAGCCGCGCCAGCACCGATGCGACATCCGCGCCCGGCTCGGCGGCGATGCCCTGCCGGTCCTCGGCCAGATTGGCGAGCATCGAAAACAGCATGAACCCACGCACGAAATTCAGCGTATCATCCAGCGTCAGCGCATCCAGCCCGGTATCCGTCAGGTCCGCCCCCTGCACCCCGCGCGCCCGATCGACCGACGCCGACCGGATATATTCGGTCTGCTTGTAGAGGCTCTCCCCCCCATAAGCCCGGATCACGTCGCCCAGCAGGCGCCCCAGAAAGCGGATGTCGGGATTCTGCGTGATCGCAGGGGCGGAGGGGGAGGGGGAAAGAGTCGCCATGGGACGCAATGCTGCATTGCAACAGGGAAAGGGTCAAGCGGAGGATGTAGGGGCGGGGGCAATTGGCAAAGCGAATGTCGTGCCTTGCCCTCTCCCGCCTCCGCGGGAGAGGCTACGAAGACTTGGCAGCTTGCTGCCTAGTCGCAGTCGGTGAGGGTCTTTCTTGCCGACTTCCAAGGGTTCATCAGGCTGCAAAAGCCGGAGACTGTTCAATCGGGAGGCCAAACATGCCCGCCTCGACGAGGCTTATATAGATGCTTGGCTGGCAAATGCGGCCACTTGTGTTACAACGTACACTACCAGCGAAAAGGAATGCGACATGGCTGCCAGCACGACGATGACGATCCGGGTCACGCCCGATCTCAAGGAAAAGCTCGGCCGCCTTGCCCACAATACCCGCCGCACCAAGTCCTACCTCGCCGCCGAAGCGGTCGAAGCCTATGTGAATCGCGAATTGCAGATCATCGAGGGCATAGAGCGGGGGCTTGCCGACAGGGATGCGGGCCGGGTGACGCCGCATGACGCCGCGATGGACCGGATCGACGCCGCGATCGCGGCAGCCGACAAAAATGCTGCATGAGGCATGTGCAATGGTCGGATGACGCGCTTGACGATCTGGAACGGCAACTCGTCCATATCGCCAGAGACAATCCGGCGGCAGCGCGGCGGGTCGCGAAGCGGATACGCGAGACAGGCGACGCCTTGGCCGACTATGCGACCGGCCACCCCGGCCGGGTCGGCGGCACCTACGAAAAACCCGTCAACCGGTTCCCCTATATCCTCGCCTACGCGCTAAGCCGCGACGACACGGTGCTGACGATCCTCCACGTCATCCACACGGCTCACAACTGGCGCTCCGACGATTGGCCAGAATGACAGGAATTGCCTGATTGTTGTGCGATGGCCGATAGGCGAATGTCCCGTTCGGAGCCAGGTTGCGGGAATAGCTGTCATTCACGCGGCGGCCTGCTTACCAACTGTCCGCTGATGTCGGGCCCGGCCTTTCGCAAGCGCGACCGCGGCTGGTCTGCAACGGACATCATCAGTAGTCGTTCGGACTGAAAATCAAAACAACGAAAAGCTGACGCTCGCTCAAGGATGCGGCCGCATTGGCGAGCACCCGTTTATTCTTTACCGCTTCGAAATTTAAGCGTTCTATGCGTATGCAAGCGAAGGATGTAGTGCGACCAGCATGGCAACGACCGTTGAGATCAGCATAGCGGGCCGCGGCGAAGCGGATGCACCGCTCTTGGGAGACCTGATCGAACAGATTCAGGATTTCTTCGCCATGCTAAACGGCGTCGCTGAGACGATTACAGGCGATACGACGGAGCGTTTTGATTGGAAGGTCGTCGGCCTCAGTAAGAATAGCCCCGCGCGTATCATCGTTGAGGCAGTCGCCTTGCCCGGCCATGCTGACGGGCCCGATCTGGCGGCGAGAGCTCGTGACGTCACCGTTGGCGGTCTCCGACAAATCATCTCGCAGGGCGAGCGGCCTCTGTATTGGAATGACAACGTCATCGAGTCGGCCGATCGCTTCCTGCGGCGGATTTCCGGAAGCCTTGCGGCAACTAGCGTCGGCTCGCTTGACCCCAACAGCCCTGAGTTGACGGTGGGCACGGCAGCCGCGGTGCAGGCGCTGAAGAACGTCGAACTGGTCAGAGAGGCCGAGCCGGTTCATCCTTACCGCGAACTCGGCAGCTTCGAGGGCTACATTCAGAATGTGGGCACTGACGGCTGGGGCCGGCCGTTCATCATCGTCAAAAGTCGCCTAACTGGCGGAGACGTTAAGTGCTTCCTTTCCGGCGAGGCGCTACGCGCTCTAGAGGGCGAGCCTGTCGCGCAGGTTGTGTGGCGGAACCGGCGCGTGACCGCGATCGGTGTGCTTAAATATAGATCCGTCGGCCGCCTGAGCCAAGCCGAAGTGTCCCGGCTTGACTTTGCCGATCCGGAGAAACTCCTTCCCCAGCTCAAGGACATTATTGATCCCGACTTTACGCATGGGCTCTCGTCCCATGATCACTTAGAGAGGGTACGGAATGGCGAAGCCTAGACGCGTCGCATGGGATGCGTGCACGTGGATCGCCACGATTATCCAAGAGAAGGCGCCGCTCAAAGGAGGGGGCGTCGAGGATCGCGCGATTCTCTGCAATCATGTGATCGACCTGGCTACGCGCAAGCAGGTGGAAATTGCCACGTCGGGACTGTCGCTCGCGGAAGTCTGCAAGGACGATCAGGTGAAACGAGAAGATGGCGACGTGCTTGCTGACTTTTTCCGGAACGAGTACATCCTGATCGTGCCAGTCGACCGATATGTCGGCACATTGGCGCGCGAACTGATGCAAGCCGGGCACCCTGGGCTTCGACCTCCTGACGCCGTTCATTTGGCGACAGCGGTGATCGCGGACGCCTCTGAATTTCACACCTTCGATTCCGCCCTGCTCAAGCTTGACGACAAGATTGTGAAGCCAGCGGGTGGGACACTGAGAATCAGAAAGCCGCCGCCACCGCCGCCAAGTCTCTTAGACGGAATGTGATGGTCCGCCGGGTCAAAAAATTGTCCCAGAACCGGTTAAATTCGGATGTCCGCTTTCAGGTACGGTGGAATCGCTGCCAAACGACGGCAAGTGGCGCATAACTGCCCGCCACAAAATCCCCTTTCCTACTCGCACATCCTCTGATTTATCCTTTCCGATGGACCAGCACCCCACCCCGCCGCCGCCAGCCATGGCCAGCCGCGCCCACTGGACGCCCGCCAAGCAGCGGCGCTTCCTCGTTGCCCTGCTCGAAACCGGCACCGTCGCCACCGCCGCGCGCAGCGTCGGCATGTCGCCCACCAGCGCGCATCGCCTGCGTCGGCGGCTGGCGGGGACGATGTTCGATCAGAGCTGGGACTGGGCGCTGGCGCATTATGCACAGTGCATGGCCGATCCCTTCGCGCCGGACCCGCCGCCGGTCGTGCCGCTGAGGTGACTATGGGGTTTGCAAAGCAGACGCCAAAATCCTCCCCCGGCGGGGGAGGGGGACCGTTCGCGAAGCGAATGGTGGAGGGGTGTCGCCCTATCGATAGCGTGACACCCCTCCGTCAGGGCTTCGCCCTGCCACCTCCCCTGCCAGGGGAGGATTGGTGTTGCTCGACACGCCAGGACCAGATTTACAAACCGCATGGTCGCCGGATGACAAGGCCCGCGCCTGCCATCCCCCTGTCGCGTCATAGTGACCCAGGCGTGACTTCGCCGTGACCCAACACGAACCTCACCGGGGCTTCACAGCGCTCTCACCGCTACTATTGGGCCGATTTTCCCGACGACGGTGTGAACTTCGGCCTATCCTCGACCGACGCGCCACTGTCGCCACCGCCGCACCCCTCTTGCGCTCCCCCGCCCCCATGGGCCATGGGGTGGGCGTGACCGCCAGCATCAGCATAGGAACCGACAGCTTGGGGCAGCCCGTGCTGGTCGACGTGGAGGAATTGCTCGCCACCCGGCTGCTCGTTCAGGGCAATTCGGGGTCGGGCAAGTCGCATCTGCTGCGCCGCCTGCTGGAGGAAAGCGCGCCGATGGTGCAGCAGGTGGTGATCGACCCGGAGGGGGATTTCGTCACGCTGGCCGACCGCTACGGCCATGTGGTGATCGACGCAGGCGACTATAATGAGCGCGAGATCGTCACGATGGCGACGCGGATTCGCGAACATCGTGCCTCGGTGGTGCTGAGCCTGGAGGCGCTGGAGATCGACGCGCAGATGAAATGCGCGGCCTCCTTCCTCAACGCCCTGTTCGATGCGCCCCGCGACCATTGGTATCCCGCTCTGGTGGTGGTGGATGAGGCGCAGATGTTCGCCCCCGCCGCCGCGGGTGACGTGTCCGACGAGGCGCGGCGGGTGTCGCTGGCGGCGATGACCAATTTGATGTGCCGGGGACGCAAGCGCGGGTTGGCGGGCGTGATCGCGACGCAGCGGCTGGCAAAGCTCGCCAAGAATGTCGCCGCCGAAGCCTCCAACTTCCTGATGGGCCGCACCTTCCTCGACATCGACATGGCGCGCGCCGCCGACCTGCTCGGCATGGAGCGGCGGCAGGCGGAGCAGATCCGCGACCTGGAGCGCGGGCGCTTCCTGGCGTTGGGTCCGGCCATCTGCCGCCGCCCGGTGTCGGTCAAGATCGGCGCGGTCCACACCAGCACGCGCGGCGGCACGCACAAGCTGATGGCCCCGCCGGTGACCAGCGGCGAGGATTTTCAGGAATTGCTGTTCGCCCCCGAACCGCAGGATGCGGCCCCCGTCGCCCCGCCGCGTGCCGATCCGCCACCGCGCCCCGCGGAGGAGATCATCCGCGCGCTGGCCGATTCGCCCTCGGCCAAGCCCGCCGCGCCCGAACTGGATTTCGGCCAGAATGAGCCGGTGGTGATGGCGGTGCTGGAAGAGATCGTCGCCGATCTGGGCGATGCGGCCCCCAGCGTATCGACTTTGTACCAGGATTTCGGCGTGCGCTGCCGCATGAAGGGGCTGCGCACCCCGCCGCTGGACCTGCCCGCCTTCCGCAAGCGCTTTGCCATGGCGCAGGCGGGGATGATGGACGCGGCCGACCCGCGCTGGGAACCGGCGATGCGCGCCGCCGACACGCTGCCCGAAGACATGCTCGCCCCCTTCCTGCTGATCGCGCGCGCCGCGATGCAGGGGCATCAATGCCCCGACGATGCCGCCCTGGCCCGCGCCTATGGCACCAGTTCGCCGGGGCGCGTTCGCCGCCTGATCGACTATATGGAAAAACTGGGCGTCATCGTCGCCCGCACCGATTTTTCGGGCAAACGCTCGATCGGTGTGCCGGGGCTGGGCCTGTCGACCGCGGTGGCGGAGGGCTGAGCGGCGGCTTGCTCCCCTTTCGGGAGCGGCCTATAGCGCGCCCCATGACCGCCGAACCCTTCGCCAGACAGCTTGCCGCTTTGGACGCGCGCGGGCGGTTGCGTCGCCTGATGCCCCGGTCGGGGCGCGATTTCGCCTCCAACGATTATCTCGGCCTCGCCGCCGATCCGATCATCGCCGGGGCAGTGGCGGATGCGATTGCAAGGGGCGTGCCGGTGGGGTCTGGCGGATCGCGGCTGCTGCGCGGCAATGCGCCCGAACATGAAGGGCTGGAGGCCAAGGCCGCGGATTTCTTCCGCACCCAGGCATCGCTGTTCGTCGCCAATGGCTATGTCGGCAACCTCGCTTTGTTCGGCACGCTGCCGCAGCGCGGCGACCTGATCGTCGCGGACGAACTCATCCACGCGAGCGCGCATGACGGCATCCGCATGAGCAAAGCCGCCGCCGTGTTCGCCCGCCATAATGACGTGCAGAGCTTTGCCGACCTGATCACCGCCTTCCGCGCCGAAGGGGGCAAGGGCCGCATCTGGATCGCGGTCGAAACGCTCTATTCGATGGATGGCGACCTCGCCCCGCTCGCCGATCTCGCCAAGCTGGCGGCCAAACATCATGGCATGCTGCTGCTCGACGAAGCCCATGGCACCGGGGTCTTCGGGCCGGGTGGACGCGGGCTTTCGGCCGGGCTGGACGGGCTGCACAATGTCGTCACGCTCCATACCTGCGGCAAGGCGATGGGGGTGGAAGGCGCGCTCATCTGCGGGCCGCGCCTGCATATCGACTATCTCATCAACCGCGCCCGCGCCTTCATCTTCTCCACCGCGCCATCGCCGCTGATGGCGGTCGCGGTCTCCGCTGCGCTCGACCGGATCGAGGAAGCGAGCGACCTGCGCGATCGGTTGAAGACGTTGCGGCAGGATGCCGCCGAAGCCATCTGCGCGCCGCTCGGCCTGCCCACGCCGCGCAGCCAGATCGTGCCCGTCATCCTGGGCACGGACGCGCGCACCATGGCGGCGGCGGCGGCCTTGCAGGACGCCGGGTTCGACGTGCGCGGCATCCGCCCGCCGACCGTGCCGCCGGGCACCAGCCGCCTGCGCCTATCGCTGACGCTCAATGTCGGTCGCGCCGACATCGCCGCGCTCGGCCGCGAATTGCAAAGGATCATGCGATGAGCGTCCTTATCGTCACTGGCACTGATACGGGCATCGGCAAGACGGTCTTTGCCGCTGGCCTCGCCGCTGCGCTAGGCGCGCATTATTGGAAGCCGATCCAGGCCGGGGTCGATCCCGATGGCGACAAGGAAGAAGTGGCTCGTCTGTCCGGCCTGCCCGTCGCGCATATCCTGCCCGAAGCCTATCGGCTGGCGACACCCGCCTC
>MIAK01000062.1:40732-62280 GCA_001829085.1 Sphingomonadales bacterium RIFCSPLOWO2_12_FULL_63_15
CTCGCCGCGCGGATCGACGGGGTAACGATCGAATTGGACCGGCTGGCGTTGCCGCAGATCGACGGACCGCTGGTGGTCGAGGGCGCAGGCGGCGTGCTGGTGCCGATCAGCGAGACGCTGTCGATGGCCGACCTGTTCGCCCATTGGGGCCAGCCCGTCATCCTGTGCGCGCGCACCGCGCTCGGTACGATCAACCATAGTTTGCTCAGCGTCGAGGCGCTGCGGTCGCGCGGCGTGCCGATTGCAGGCATCGCCTTCATCGGTGACGCGCATGCGGAGAATGAGCGGATCATCCCGCTGCTGGCGGGTGTGCCCAGCCTTGGCCGCCTGCCGCTGCTTGATCCGCTGAACCCGGCCACGCTGGCGCAAGCGTTCGCGGCGCATATACGGCTTTCCGATCCTTTCAACGGCTGATAATATTCGACCAACGACATGGACAGGCTTGTTGGACAGGCGTTCAAGTCCCTGTCATGCCGGGCGCGTCCGATGCGCCCACTTCAAGCAAGGGATGCTTTGATGAAACACCTCCTTCTGGGCGCTGCCGCCTCCGCACTGGCGCTGACCGCTGGTATCGCTCATGCGCAACAGCCCGCCCCAGCCACCGCCGCCGCCACACCTGCAAAGCCCACTTATGGCAGCTATGGCTTCGACGCGGCCGGCATGGACCTGTCGGTCAAGCCCGGCGATGATTTCTACGACCACGCCAACGGCACCTGGGCGAAAAACACGCCGATCCCCGCCGACAAGTCCAATTATGGCGCGTTCAACACGCTCGACGAATTGTCGCGCACCCGCACCCGCGCGATCCTAGACGCCGCAAAGGATGATCCGGCCAGCAAGATCGGCGCGGCCTATGCCAGCTATCTCGACACAGCGGCGGTCGAAGCCAAGGGGCTGGCCCCGATCAAGCCCTGGCTGGCCGAAATCAAGGGCGTGAAGGACAAGGCCGGTTATGCGACGCTCGCCGCCAAGGCTGCCCGCGCCGGGATCAGCGGCCCGTTCCGCTTCTATGTCGGGCAGGATGACAAAGACCCCGAAACCTATATCCTCTCGATGAGCCAGGGTGGCCTCGGCCTCCCCGATCGCGACTATTATCTGGATGAAAAGCCGGAAATGGCCAAGATCCGCGCCGCCTATGTCGCGCATCTGGAAACGATGCTGACGCTGGCGGGTGAAAGTGATGCCAAGGCGCGCGCCGCTGCCTTGATGGCATTCGAAACGGAAGTGGCCAAGGTCCACTGGACCCAGATCGACAGCCGCGACGCGGACAAGACTTATAACAAGCTGACGCTGGCCGCGCTGCAAAAGGCAGCGCCGGGCTTCGACTTTGCGGCCTATTTCAAGGCGAATGGCCTGACGCCGACTGACCTGCTTGTCGCCCAACCCTCGGCCGTCACCGGCGAGGCGGCGCTGATCGCCAAGACGCCGATCGCCGTGCTGAAGGACGCGCTGTTGCTGCGCAGCCTGCATGCTTATGCCGACAAACTGCCCGACAGCGTCGCCAATGCCGACTTCGCCTTTTACGGCACTACCCTGTCAGGCACCCCAGAGCGTGAGGCGCGGTGGAAGCGCGGCGTCGATTTCCTCAAGGACTCGCTCGGCGAAGAAGTCGGCAAAGTCTATGTCGCGCAATATTTCCCGCCCGAAACCAAGGCGGCGATGGATGTGCTGGTCAAGAATGTGATCGCCGCCATGGGGCGTCGCATCGACGGCCTGCCGTGGATGAGCGACACGGCCAAGGCGCGCGCGCATAAGAAGCTGGCCGCCTTCACCCCCAAGATCGGCTATCCCGACAAATGGCGCGACTATGACGGCCTCGCCATCCAGCGCGACGATCTGCTCGGCAATGCAATGCGCGCCAACCAGTTTGATTTCGACTATAATATCGGCAAGCTCGGCAAGCCCATCTATCGCTGGGAATGGGGCATGACGCCCATGGAGATCAACGCCTATGCCAATTTCGGCATGGTCGAGATCGTGTTCCCCGCCGCCATCCTGCAACCGCCTTTCTTTGATCCCAACGCCGACCCAGCGGTCAATTATGGCGGTATCGGCGCTGTGATCGGCCATGAACTGAGCCATCATTTCGACGATCAGGGCGCGAAATATGACGAAACCGGCAAGCTCAACCAATGGTGGACCGACGCTGATGTCGCCAATTTCAAGGCGCTGACCGACAAGCTGGTCACCCAATATGACGCCTATGAGCCGTTCCCCGGCGCGCATGTGAAGGGGGCGTTCACGCTGGGCGAGAATATCGGCGATCTGGGTGGTCTGGCCGTTGCGCTCGATGCCTATCATGCCTCGCTGAGCGGCAAGCCCGCGCCGGTGATCGACGGCATGACCGGCGACCAGCGCTTCTTCCTGGGCTGGGCGCAGGTGTGGCGGCGCAATTATCGCGAGGCCAATCTGCGCCAGCGGCTGGTCACCGATCCGCACGCGCCGTCGCAATATCGCGCGGATATCGTGCGCAATTTCGATAGCTGGTATGAGGCGTTCAAGCCTGCGCCGGGCGGCAAGCTCTATCTGGAGCCCAAGGAGCGCGTCAAAATCTGGTGATGACAAGCGTGCGCCGACCCCGGTTTTCGGAGTCGGCGCAAACTTGTTGCAAGGTCGCAACGATGGTGGCGGCTGATGGCCCGTTGTCCAAAAAGGACGAACTGTCGGGAACCCGAACATCGTCCGCCTTATGCCACGGCTCGACGGAACGGGCCTTCCCATGCCGATGCGTTGTCCACAGCTTCTGACGGGTCATCAGTTCAAGGAGACGCATTGTGAAGAGCCTCACCCTTTCCCACGCCCTCAAGGCAGGCCTCGCATCGGCCGCTCTTTTCGCGGTTGCCCCGCTCGCGGCGCAGACCACGCAGCCCGCCCCTGCGGCACCCGCTTCTCCGGCAGCGCCCGCCGCCGGAGCCAGCAATTTCAGCGATAGCGACATCCAGCAATTTGCCGCTGCGGCCACCGAAGTAACGAAGATTCAGGCGGATGCATCGATCCCGGCCGCCGAGAAGCAGCCCAAGATGCTCGCCGCGTTGCAGGCGTCCGGCCTGCCCCCTGAAAAGTTCAACCAGATCGGCCAGGCTGCTGCCACCGACCCCGCGCTTCAGCAGCGCATTCAAGCAGCGGCACCCGCCGCCCCGGCGCATTCGCAGCCCTGATGAAAGACGGATGGGCCGGTTCTTGATCGGCCCATTTTTCGTCCCACCGCCCGGTGGTTCCCCGACCGGTTAAAAATAACAGGGGGTGACGGCGGCCGCGCTGTCTGTCTATCGTGCCCGCCATGCAGCAACTGGCCCTTTCCATCGCGCTGATCGGTATATTGGGGATCGGCGCGCAGTGGATCGCATGGCGCACGGGCTGGCCTGCCATTGCGCTCATGCTGGCGGCGGGCGTCATCGGCGGCCCCGTTCTCCACATCATCAATCCCGAACATGTGTTTGGCGAACTGCTTGAGCCGATGGTGTCGATCGCGGTCGCGCTGATCCTGTTCGAAGGTGGCCTCAGCCTCAACTTCCGCGAATTGCGCAAGACCGATGGCGCTGTGATCCGCCTCGTCCTGCTCGGCGCGCCGATCGGCTGGGTATTGGGCGCGATCGCCTGCTATTATGTCGCTGGGCTGGTCTGGCCGGTGGCGATCCTGTTCGCCGGGATATTGGTGGTCACGGGTCCGACCGTGGTGCTGCCCTTGCTGCGTCAGTCCAACGTTGCGGCGCGGCCGCGCGCCATCCTGAAATGGGAAGCGATCGTCAATGATCCGGTCGGGGCGCTGCTGGGCGTCGTGACCTATGAATATCTGCGCCGGGCGGGCGAGGGCGGGACGCTGGCGTCGGTCATCCTGTCGCTGCTGGGTGCTGCGGTCATCGCAGGCTTGATCGGCTGGCTTGCCGCCCGTGCGATCGGCTGGGCCTTTCCGCGCGGTCATGTGCCCGAATATCTCAAGGCACCGATATTGCTGGTCGCGGTGATCGGTGTCTTTGTCGGATCGAACATGATCCAGCAGGAAACCGGATTGCTGGCGGTCACGGTGATGGGCGTGGCACTCGCGAATATGCGCTTCGATTCGCTGCGCGACATTCAGCCGTTCAAGGAGAATGTCACCGTCCTGCTTATTTCGGGCGTGTTCGTCATCCTCTCTGCCTCGCTCAACCTGGAGGTGTTGCGCCAGTTCGAATGGCGCTTCATCGGCTTTCTGCTGGCGCTGTTGTTCCTGGTGCGGCCAGCCACGGTCCTTCTCAGTCTCGCTTTCTCGCCCGTCCCCTGGAACGAGCGGTTGCTGGTGGCGTGGATCGCGCCGCGCGGTATCGTCGCGGTGGCTATTTCCGGCCTGTTCGCGCTGCGGCTCGACCGGCTCGGCTATGGTGACGGATCGATCCTGGTCACCTTGTCCTTTGCGGTGGTCATCGCGACGATCCTTTTCCATGGTTTTTCGATCAAGGCGGTCGCGCGGCTGCTCAAGGTGACGGGCGCATCGGAACAGGGGCTATTGATCGTCGGCGCGACGCCTTTCAGTCTGGGGTTGGCCGATCAGCTGCGGCAGATCGACATACCCGTGACGATCGCTGACAATAGCTGGCAACGGCTTGCCCCGGCCCGGCACAAGGGCATCCCCACCTATCACGGCGAGATCTTGTCCGAAGCCACCGAAGAGCGGCTGGATCTGGCCCAGTTTCAGGTGCTGGCTGCTGCGACCGGCAACGAAGCCTATAACGCGTTGGTCTGCAATGAATTCGCGCCGGAGATCGGCCGTGACAATGTCTATCAGCTGGGCGATGCCAGCGATGATGACGACCCGCGCACCTTGCCAGAGTCGCTGCGCGGCCGGACGCTCTTCACGTCAGGCCATGGCGTGGAGGATATTGTGGAACGCGAGGAGCAAGGCTGGACCTTCCGCAAGACGAAGATCAGCGAACAGTTCGATTATGAAGCGGCCCGCGCCGCCTTGCCGCCGGAGGGCGACATGCTCTTGCTTGTGCGCCGGACCGGGGCGCTGCGTTTCTTCTCCCATGCGTCGCGCCCCACGCCCCAGCCCGGCGACACCATCCTGTCCTATGTGCCGCCCGCCCCGATCCGATCGAAAGGAAAGGAAGAATGAGCAAATTGGCCCCAACCGCGCTGCTCCTGTGCGCGAGCCTGGCTGCGTGTCAGCCGCCTGCTGGGCAGGAGGCTGCCAATAATGCGATCGCCGACAATAATGTGGCGAACAATGGCGCGGACAATATGGTCGAGCCGCAACGCTCCATCCTGCGCCCCGAAGTCGTGCCCACGGTGGAAGAACCCAAGATCGAGCCGGAAGAATTGCTGATCGGCTTCGGTGCCCTGTCGCTCCAGTTGGACGATGCGGCGAAGGCGGCTCTGGACGCGCTGATGACGACCCCGGCGATGCAGGCGGGTGGAGCGGTGGCGTTGCGCGGGCATAGCGATTCGCTGGGCACCGATGGCGACAACCGTGTTACCTCGCGCCGCCGCGCCGAGCGGGTGCGCGATTATCTGGTCGAAAAGGGCGTGGCGGCCGAGCGCATCACGCTGGTCGCGCTGGGGGAAACCCGACCGATTGCGCCCAATGCCAAGGAGGATGGTAGCGACGATCCCGAAGGCCGGGCCAAGAATCGCCGGGTCGAGGTGCGCGTCACGCCGCCGCCGGTTGTCATCCCGCTCGCCGTGCCGGTGGATGCGCCGGACGCGGAGAAGCCATAGCCTTGCAGGCGGCTCTCGCCTAAAGACGGGCCATGACTTCTCCTGTCTGGCACCCCTTCACCCAGCATGGCCTGAACGAGCCGATCCCCCAGGTCGTGCGCGCCGAGGGTGCGCTGTTGCATCTGGCCGATGGCAGCACGTTGATCGACGCGATTTCGAGCTGGTGGGTCACGACCCATGGCCATTGCCACCCGCGTATCGCCGCCGCCATTGCGGCGCAGGCGGGGCAACTCGATCAGCTTATCTTCGCGGGCTACACCCATGCGCCCGCCGAGGAAGTAGCGCGTGGCCTGATCGACCTCGCCCCGCACGCGCCCGATCAGCCCAGTCTCGCGCATGTCTTCTATTCCGACAGCGGCTCCACCGCGGTCGAGGTCGCGCTGAAAATGGCGCTTGGTTATTGGCATAACCGCGCGCTGGACGGGCTGGGCGAGGCGCGCAGTCGTATATTAGTGCTGGACCATAGCTATCATGGCGATACGATCGGCACGATGTCGATCGGCGAGCGGGGCGTCTATAATGCCGCCTGGACGCCGTTGCTGTTCGATGTCGGGACGATTCCTTTTCCTGCGCCGGGCCAGGAGCAGGCCTGCCTTGATGCGCTTGATGCCGCTTGCCGCGAAAAGCCCGCCGCCTTTATCGTCGAGCCGCTGATTTTGGGCGCGGGCGGGATGCTGGTTTACCCGCCTGCGATCCTTCGCGAGATGGCCGCGATCTGCCGCCGCCATGATGTGCTGTTCATTGTGGACGAAGTGATGACTGGCTGGGGCCGCACCGGCACGCTGTTTGCCTGCGAACAGGCAGGGGTCGTGCCCGACATCATGGCAGTGGCGAAGGGCATTACCGGTGGCGCGATCCCGCTGGCGGCGACGCTGGCGACCGCGCCGATCTTCGAAGCGCATCGCTCCACCGACCGGGCGCGGCTTTTCTACCATTCGTCCAGCTATACCGCGAACGCCATCGCCTGCGCGGCGGCGGCCGCCAATCTCGCCATCTGGCGTGAAGAGGATGTGCTGGGCCGGATCGCGAGGCTGAGCGATGGCATCGCGACGCGTCTCGCAGACTTGGCGCAGCATTCCGCCTTCGCCAATCCGCGGCAACTGGGGACAATCGCGGCGATCGATCTGATCGCGCCGGATGCGGGCTATCTGTCGGACCTTGCGCCCCGGCTCCGGGCCTTCTTCCTGGAGTGGGGCATATTGCTGCGGCCCTTGGGCAACAGCATCTATCTCATGCCGCCCTATTGCCTGGATGAAATACAGCTCGATCACATTTTCGCAGCGATCATCGCGGCAGGGGATCGGTTCGGCGTGAAAGCGTGACTTCCATTTTGCGCAGTTTGGCGCTATGGCGGCGCGATTTTGCGAATTTGGGATATTATGGCGAAAGAAGAACTGCTTGAAATGCGCGGACAGGTTGTGGAGCTTCTCCCCAACGCCATGTTCCGTGTCCGGCTTGAAAATGACCACGAAATTCTCGGCCACACCGCCGGCAAGATGCGCAAGAATCGCATCCGCGTGCTGGTGGGTGACGAAGTTCTTGTCGAGCTGACCCCTTACGACCTGACCAAGGGTCGGATCACGTACCGTTTCAAATAAGTCGTATCTGATGCGACTCATATTGGCTTCGGCATCCCCCCGGCGGCTCGCGCTGCTGGGGCAAATCGGCGTTGTCCCGGATGCGGTCGATCCCGCTGATCTGGACGAAACGCCCGGCAAGGCCGAACTGCCCGCGCTCTATGCCGCGCGCATTGCTGCTGAAAAGGCAGTGGTGGTGGCGGCGCGCCATGACGGCGCACTGGTTCTGTCGGGCGATACGGTGGTGGCTGCTGGACGGCGCATCTTGCCCAAGGCGGAAAGCGAGGCGGAAGCGCGCGCTTGCCTGACACTGCTGTCGGGCCGTCGCCATCGCGTGCTGAGCGCCATCACGCTGATCGACGGCGCGGGCGTGGCGCGGCATCGGCTGTCGACCAATATCGTGACGTTCAAGCGGCTGGAGGCGGCGGAGATCGACCGCTATATCGCCAGCGGCGAATGGCGCGGCAAGGCGGGCGGCTATGCGATCCAGGGCAAGGCCGCCGGGCTGATCCGCGCGATCCAGGGCAGCCATAGCGCGATCATGGGCCTGCCGCTCTACGAAACCCGCACGCTGCTCAAGGCAGCGGGCCATCCCCTCGATTAGGAACCCGACATGGCCGAGTGGCTTTATGAAGAAGGCATTGGCGAGGCCCGTGCCGCGCTGATCGAAAAGGGCAAGCTGGTCGAGGCGCTGATCGAGCGCGAAGGCGATGCCGCACGCGCGGGCGCGGTGATGCAGGGCAAACTCATCACCACGGTCATCCCCAAGAAGCGCGGCATCGTCCGCCTGATCAGCGGCGAGGAAGTACTGATCGAGCCGATCCCGCCCCGGCTGGCGGAAGGCGCGAACCTGCTGGTCGAAATCCTGCGCGAAGCAATCCCCGAAGAAGGCCGCCCCAAGCGCGCCAAGGGCCGCAGCACTCAGCCGGGGATGAAGGCGCAGGCCGGTCCCAGCCTGCTCCAGCGTATCCGTGCTACCGGCGTCCCCGTCGTCCCATGCCCCGCGCATGAGGAAGATCGGCTGGAAGCGCATGGCTGGAGCGAGCTGATGGAAGAAGCGATCAGCGGCGAAGTCGGCACCGAAGCCGCGGCGCTGCGCCTCTATCTAACGCCTGCCATGTTGCTGATCGACATTGACGGGTCGCTCCCACCCGCGCAGCTGGGCCCCAAGGGCGCGAAGCTCGCGGCGCAAACGGTGCGGCGCATGGGCCTGAGCGGATCGATCGGCATCGACCTGCCGACGATGAACAACAAGGACGAGCGGATCATCGCCGCCGCCCAGATCGACAAATATTTGCCGCTCCCCTTCGAGCGCACGGCGGTCAACGGCTTCGGCTTCGTCCAGATCATCCGCCGCCGCGAGCGCGCGAACCTGATGGAGTTATTGCGCGAAGATTCGGTGGCGACCGCTGCGCTCGCCTTGTTGCGGCGCGCCGAACGGCATGGCCAGGGTGGTCCCGCGACGCTGGTCGCCGCGCCTGCCATCATCGACTATCTGCACAAGCGGCCCAACTGGATCGAACAGCTTGCCAAGCGTCGCGGCGGTGCGATCAGCATGCAGGTCGATGCCACCCTCGCGATCGCGGGTGGCCATGTCGCCTAAAGCCGCCGCCTGCCCGGTCTGCAAAAAGCCCGCCAGCGCGGACACGCGCCCCTTTTGCAGCGCGGCCTGTCGCGACCGCGACCTGCTGCAATGGCTTGGCGAAGGTTATCGCGTCGCCGGGCCACCCGCCGAGGATGACACGCAAAAAATCGGCGATTATGGGCTAGACAGCGAACAGGATTGACGCCTATAGGCACGCCTCCATCGGGCGGAACACTCCGCAGTTGGCTGTGCCTGGATAGCTCAGTTGGTAGAGCAAGCGATTGAAAATCGCTGTGTCGGCGGTTCGAATCCGTCTCCGGGCACCATTTTTACTCTCCCCCCAATAAATATGATCAGATAGCGGGACGCTCACGCGCATCGACCATGCTTCCTGCATGAACGTTCGATATTGCTGGCTCTATGCGTTTGTTAACAGGTTGCTCCTATATATAGCGAGGGAGAGCTTGGTGCGCATATATGGTATTTGCTCGGTTCAGACGGATTGCCGAAAAATCGCAGGTGGCGTTGCACGAGCAGTATAAGGCGCTGACGGGGCAGATTCCCCTGATGTACGCCTTGATGTTCATCAACGTCTTTTGTCTGGCGATGGTGACCTATGGCGATGTGCCGGTCTGGCTGAGCCTCAGCGTTCCGGCCACCCTGTCCGTCATTATCGTCGTCCGGGGTTTCCTGTGGATGGCGCGCAAGAGGAGCGTGCCCTCCCCAAGCAAGATGCGGCGGCATCTGGCGGGTACCATCGTCATGTCGGCGGTCCTGAGCGCCGCGTTCGGGGCCTGGGGGTTGTTCCTGCTCAATGAAGTGGCGACCGACCGCATCACATCGGTTGCGCTCTATGTGTTCGTTGGCTCGATCAGCTGTTGTTATTGCTTGCAATCCTTACCCGTTGCCGGCCGATTTGTCCTGCTGTTCGGTGCGGCGCCGGTCACCTTGTGCCTGCTGACATCGTCCGACGTCTACCTGATTGGGATCGGTGTCACTTTCCTCATCATCGCCGCCGTTATCGTGCGCACCCTCGCGACCAGCCAGTCGGCGTTTAGCAAGCTTTTGATCTCGCGGTCCGAGATGAGCGCTGTGGTCGCCGCGCTTCGGCAGAGTGAAGACCATTATCGCTATTCGGTCGACCTCAATCCGCAAATGCCGTGGATCAGCGACGCTGCTGGCGCCATCCTCGAACTCAGTCCCAAATGGGAGGCGGTGACCGGCATGCCGACGGCGGATGCCTTGGGAAGCGGGTGGACGGCCGCTGTCCATCCCGCCGATCTCCCCGCAATTCTCGATCTGTGGCACCGAACGACGAGCGCACCCGATGCCTCGGCCGTGGATGTGCGCTATCGTTTGCGCGATCGTGGTGGCGTGTATCACTGGCATCGCGCCCGCGCGCAGCCGCGTCGGGCTGAAGATGGCACCATCCTGAAATGGTATGGTACGCTGGAGGATATCGATGATCAGGTCAAAGCGGAAAATGCGCTGAGAGAGAGCGAGGAGCGGTATCGCCTCGCGTCGCGGGCGACCAACGACATCATCTGGGACTGCTCACTTGAACAGGATCGGATCGATTGGAGCGAGGCCGCTTTCGATGTTCTGGGCTATGCCGAAACCCGCACGGGCACGTCCCGGTCATGGTGGGTCGACCATATCCATGCGGACGATCAAAAGCGCGTGGTCGATAATCTGGCAAGCCTGGAGGACGCGCATTTCAACCAATGGGTCGAACAATTCCGATTTCGCGCAGCCGATGGGCGCTATCTCAACCTCGTCGCGCGGGGCTATGTCGTGCGCAACAAGGATGGCAAGCCGGTCCGTCTGCTGGGCTCGCTGCATGATGTCACCGCGCAGTTGCAATATGAGGCCAAGCTCAAATGGTCGGCGTCGCATGATGCCCTGACAGGGCTGCCCAATCGCGCGATGTTTGCCGAGCGCTTGGACGAGGCGCTGGACGAGGCGCGCCGACAGGGGCAGTGCGTCGGCCTGATCGTGCTGGATGTCGACCGGTTCAAGACCATCAACGACACGCTGGGCCATCATGCGGGCGATGCGGTGCTGCATGACGTGGCGGCCAAACTGAACAAACGTTTGCCGGTCGGCGCCACATTGGCGCGTTTGGGCGGGGACGAGTTCGCGATCATCCTGCCAGGATTGACACCAGAACAGGCTAAACAGGAAACCGTCGACACCATCATGGGCAGCCTGACGGGTTCCCTGCTGCATGATGGACGCCATATCGATGTCAGCCTGAGCGCGGGTGGCGCGCTGGCGTTTCGGGATGGGTTGGACGCCGAAGAACTGCATAAATGCGCGGACCTGGCCCTCTATGCCGCCAAGAGCGAGGGACCAGGTCAGATACGGGGCTTCACGCCCGCCATGCGCGAAGCGGTGGACATGGAAAAGGCCATGTTGACCAAGGCGCGGGCGGCCCTGACCAACAACCATATCATCCCCTTTTATCAGCCGAAGGTGAACCTGCGCACCGGGGCGTTGGAGGGTTTCGAAGCCTTGCTGCGCATTCATGACCAGCAGCAGGGGCTGCAGCCGCCTGGCGCAATCCGCGCGGCGTTCGAAGACGCGGATCTGGCCGTCCGGCTGACCGATCGGATGCTCGATTGCATCATGGCGGATATGGTCGCCTGGCGCGACCAGGGCCTTGCCTTTGGCCGGATCGCGTTCAACGGCGCACCGGGCGACTTCCGCCGGGGTGATTTCGTCGATCGCATCCTGGGGCGGATGCACAAGTTGGGGCTGCCCGCCAGCCTGCTGGAACTGGAGGTCACGGAAACCGTGTTCGTGGGGCAATTGTCCGATCGGGTCCATAATTGCCTGGAGACGTTGGCCGCGGCGGGCGTGACGATTGCCCTGGATGATTTCGGAACAGGCTATGCGTCGCTGACGCACCTGCAACAATTTCCGGTTCACACGATAAAGATCGACCGGTCTTTCGTGTCGCGCCTCAATGCCGCGGAAACGGGTGATGCCGCTATTGTCGGGGCGGTCATCGACCTTGCGAAAAATCTGGGCATAACGACGGTCGCCGAAGGCATAGAGACGGCTGCACAAGCGGCGCATCTGATGGTCAAGGGGTGCGATGTCGGTCAGGGCTTCCTGTTCGGGCGCCCCATGGCACGATCGCAAATCGCCCCTATCCTGGCGAAGTGGGATGCACCCGGCATGATCGGTCTGTGCGCCGGGTCGGACTGGGCGGACATGCTGCGGTCCAGCATGGGGATGCATAATGGCGGGCCGCTCTCCCTCTCGGAATCGGGGCGTTGATCCGGCCTGGTCAGATTTTCGTGCCGATGCCCCGTTCCACCAATGCATTGGCGATGGCAGCGACCTCCTCGGCCGGGCGGCTGTCGTCCCATACGCCAAAACGCAGGCCCAGAAACACGTTCATGCCCATGATCGCCCAGGCATGGACTTCTTCGACATCGGCGCGGACATCGCCGCGGGCCGCCGCCTTGGTCAGGCGAGCGGTCATGCGGGATGCGGTATTTTCATAATGGGCGCGGTAAGCGGCCTGATCGACGAACTCCGCTTCGTCAATGATGCGATAGATTTCCTTATGTTCGCGCGCGAACTCCAGGAAACTGAGTAGACCAATACGCTCGGCATCGATCCCGTCGCGGGCTTCGGCGATGCGCGGGGATACATAATCGCGCACCTGGCCCGACATGTCGGCGACGAGCGCGCGGAAGATATCATCCTTGCTATCGAAATAGGTGTAGAAACTGCCCAGCGCACAGCCCGCGCGGCGGGTGATGCCGCTGATCGAGCCGTCGTGAAAGCCCTTTTCGCCAAATTCGGCCGCCGCCGCCGCCAGCAATGCGCGGCGAGTTCGCTCGCCCCTGGCGGTGCGCGGCGTCTTGTCGTCCTTGGCGGCGGCATCCTCGGCCATGTCCACTCCTTGCAAAATCTGTGTTCTTTTTGCCGCACTGAACCGGCCTTGTCTCCGCCTCTCTATTTGAAGTTGAAAGATGGTTCAACTTTCATTATCGAATCGGGCAACGCAAAGTGATCCGGCAGACCGGGCACCGCATTTTCAGGAGAGGACCGACCATGAAGGCCCATTTCAGCATCCGCGCCATCGCCCTTGCCTCCGCCGCCTGGAGCGGTGCGCTGGCCTTGCCTGCCCTTGCGCAGGACGCCGCCGTCCCGGCCGTCGAGGAGGAGGGTGCGATCGTCGTCACCGCCCGGCGCCGCGAGGAAACGCTGGTCAGCGTGCCGATCGCGGTCAGCGCCTTTTCGGGCGAAGCGCTGGAACGGGGCGGGGCGATCGACATTACCGACCTTGCCAACATGACCCCTAACACCACGCTGGAAGTCTCGCGCGGCACCAATTCGACGCTCACGGCCTTCATCCGCGGCGTGGGCCAACAAGACCCGGTTTCGGGCTTCGAACAGGGCGTGGGCATCTATCTCGACGATGTCTATCTCAACCGGCCGCAGGGTGCGATCCTCGACATTTATGATGTCGAGCGGATCGAAGTGCTGCGCGGGCCGCAGGGTACGCTTTATGGCCGCAACACCATCGGCGGCGCGGTCAAATATGTGACCAAGATGCTGCCGCAGGAATTTTCGCTCAAGCTCAAGGGCACCTATGGCAGCTATGACCAGGCCGATGGGATCATCAGCGTGTCGGCACCGTTGAGCGACCTTATCCGCGTCGGCGGGGCCTTTGCCCGGCTGTCGCGTGGTGGCTTTGGCGACAACCTCACCACCGGCGATGAAAATTACAACAAGGATATCTGGGCGGGCCGCGCCACCTTTGAAATGGGGGGTTATGGCCAGCCCGTGCTGATGCGGATCACTGGCGATTATACCAAGGATAACAGCAGCGCGCGCGGCGGCCATCGGCTGATTCCCGGCCAAGTGTCTGGCGCGCCGGTGCTGGACCATGTGTTCGACACGCGCGGCGGCCTCACTGATCCCAAACAATATGTGAAGTCCTATGGTCTATCCATGAACATCACGGCGGAGCTGAGCGACGCGGTCACGCTGCGGTCGATCAGTGCGTGGCGCAAGGATGACAGCGCCTCGCCGATCGATTTCGATGCGCTGCCCGCGGTCGATGTCGATGTGCCCGCTTTCTACTTCAACGAGCAGTTGAGCCAGGAATTCCAGCTGCTCTACGATCAGGGGCCGCTGCACGGCATGGTCGGCTTCTATTATCTTGATGCCAAGGCCGACACCGCGTTCGACGTCCGCTTGTTCACGACGGTTGCGGGGCTGACCGCCTATACGCAGGCCGATGTGGACACCGAAACCTATGCCGTGTTCGGTGACTTTACCTTCGACATTACGGAACAGCTCAGCCTGTCGGCCGGTGGCCGCTACACCTGGGACAAGCGCCGGGCCGACATATTGCGGCAGAATTATCTGGGTGGCGGGTCGCCCTTGTTCGGCGGCGCGGGCGTGGCGTTCGGTGCGCCCAGCACCAATTTCAACGGCGAGCGCGAATATAAGAAATTCACCCCGCGCGTTTCCATCAGCTACAAGCCGACGCCCGATCATAATATTTACGCCAGCTTCTCGCAGGGCTTCAAGGGCGGCGGCTTCGATCCGCGCGGCGTCGGCACCAATGCGCCTGACCTTAATGGCGACGGCATCCGGCAGGACGATGAAATCGCGTCTTTCCTGAGCTTCGCGCCCGAACAGGTCGATAGCTATGAAGTCGGCTATAAGGGCAATTTCCTGGACGGCGCGCTCTATGTCGCGGTCGCGGGCTTCTATGCCGATTATAAGGATGTGCAGATTCCGGGGTCCGTCGCCTGCTCGGTTGGCGGCATTCCTTCCTTCTGCGGCGTCGTGTCCAATGCGGGTAAGGCCCGGTTCAAGGGGCTGGAGTTTGAAAGCACCGCACGGCTTGGGCGTGACCTGATGACGCCAGGTGATCGACTCAATCTGTCAACCGCGATCGGCTATATCGACGCGGAATATCGCGAATATATCGCCAATGTCCCGAACCCCCTTAATCCCACGCAAAATGTGCCGACTAATGTCGCTGCATTCCGGGAGGTGCAGAATACGCCCAAATGGACCGCCAGCGGTACGATGAGTTACACCACCCTGATCGGCGCGGGCAGCCTCTATCTGGCGAGCAGCGTGTCGTGGCGCAGCAAGACCTATCAGTTTGAAATCCCCAACCCCTATATCGACCAGAAGGGCTACGCGCTGTGGGACGCCAGCATCGTCTATACCGCGCCTGACGATCGCTGGACGCTGGGCCTGCATGGCAAGAATCTGATGGACAAGGAATATAAGACGTCGGGCTATACCTTCGTTGGGGCAAACAATGCCGCCGGTTTTCCCACGGCGACCCTGGGCCGCGAAGGCACGCTGACCGCCTTCTACGGCAATCCCCGGCAGGTGTTCTTGACGGGGACGGTGAAGTTCTGATCTCCACCCGATCTCCGTTCGGTTCGCGCCTGTCGAGAACCCTTGCGCAACGGTTCTCGACAAGCTCGAACTGAACGGAGATGGGTAAAGCCCTATGACCGACCGATCCGCCCCCGCTGCTTCCCCCGGCTATCGCGGCGTCGTGCTGGCGATGCTGTTGCTGGTCTATACGTTCAACTTCCTCGACCGGCAGATCCTGGGCATCCTTGCCGGGCCGATCAAGGCGGAGCTGGGGCTGAGCGATACGCAGTTGGGGGCGCTGGGCGGTATCGCCTTTGCGCTGCTCTATTCGACGCTGGCGATCCCGCTGGCGTTGCTGGCCGATCGCACCAGCCGCACCTGGGTCATTACCGTCAGCCTTGCGGTATGGAGCGGCTTTACCGCGCTATGCGGGCTGGCGGGCAATTTCATGCAGCTATTCCTGTGCCGCATCGGCGTGGGCGTGGGCGAAGCGGGCGGGGTCGCGCCGTCTTATGCGGTCATCTCCGACTATTTTCCCGCGCATCAGCGGGCGCGGGCGCTGTCCATCTACTCGCTCGGCATCCCGCTGGGGTCTGCGGGCGGCGTGCTGCTCGGCGGCTATATCGCCCAGACCGTGGAGTGGCGTACCGCCTTCATCGTTGTTGGCCTGCTCGGCCTGCTGATCGCGCCCGTGTTCCGCCTGGTGGTGCGCGAACCCGTGCGGCCGGTGCAGGCGAGCGACGCCGCGCCCGTGTCCGCCGTATTCGGCATCCTCGCGGCCAAGCGCAGCTTCTGGTTCCTGGCGGTGGGCGCGGCGTGCAGTTCGATGTGCGGCTATGGCGTCGCCTTCTGGCTGCCCAGCCTGCTGATGCGCAGCTTTGGCCTCGACCTGATGGGGGCCGGGCAGTTTCTGGGTGGGCTGCTGCTGATCGGCGGGGTGGCGGGCGTGTTGCTGGGTGGCTGGCTGGGCGACGCGATGGGTGGCAAGGACAAGGCCTATTATGCCTGGGTGCCCGCGATCAGCTATGTGGTGGGGATGCCGCTTTTCGTCATCGGGGTTCTATCCGACAGCGTCGGCTTTGCCTTTGCCCTGTTCCTCGTGCCGCAGGCGCTGGTCTATGTCTGGCTCGGCCCGGTGCTGACCGCCGTGCAGCATTTGGTCCCCGCCCATATGCGCGCCAGCGCGGCGGCGAGTTTCCTGCTGATCAACAATCTGGTGGGGCTGGGGCTTGGCAGCTGGTTCGTCGGCGCTTTGTCCGACGCGCTGACCCCGGCTTATGGGATCGAGGCGCTGCGCTACGCCATCGTCGCGGCGCTTGGCTTCTATCTGCTCGCCGGGCTGTTCATGGCGTTGGGCGGCCGGGCGCTGCGCAAGGATTGGGTAGCGGCCTGACCAAGTGGGGGGCTTACCTGCCGTCCTTTTCCCCCTATAGGGGCGGGCATGACCAACCTTGCCGACATCCAAGAAGAATATCAGTTTCTCGATGCGGATGACCGTTATCGCTTGCTGATCGACCTTGGCCGCGCGCTTGAGCCGATGCCAGACGCGCTCAAGACCGATGCGACGCTGGTGCGCGGCTGTTCGGCCGCCGTGTGGGTCTATCCGACCGTGCTGGACGATGGGCGACTGCATTTCCTGGCGGACAGCAATGCGGCGATCACCAAGGGGATCATCGCGCTCGTGCTGCTGACGGTGCAGGACCAGCCGCCAGCCGCGATCGCCGCGGCGGATATCGAAGACGCGCTGGCCCCCTTTGATCTGCGCAATCAGCTGAGTTCCAACCGGACGCAGGGTATTCCCAACATGATTGCCCTTATCCGGCAAACGGCTGGTCGCTACACCGGCTGAACGCTGCAACCCGCATGGGGCGTCGACCATTGTCCTTCCGTAACCAGATGGAAGGACAAGAGCCTATGCGCATCCCCTTGATGATGACGGCCATGGCATTGCTGGCCGCCTGTTCGCCGGAACCCGAAGAACCGAGCCAGCGCGAGCAGATCGGGCAGGCGTGGAAATATGAAGGCGGGACCGGCGACGCCGCGAAGGTCGCCTATATCGGCAGCGCCAATACGATCGCGACGATGACGGCGCCCGACACATTCGCGGTCCTGCTGGTACAGCCGATGAGCAATGGCGAAAAGGCCGTGACGGTGAAGCTGGTCGGCGCGCCCTTTCAGTGCGACCTTTCGGCCTGCACGGTCAGCGCTAAGGGCGATGACGGCAAGACGCATAGCTGGCAAGGTCGGCTGACCGATGCCAAGGACGGGATCGAAATCATGCCGTCGCAAAATGCCTATGACGTCATCGCCAAGGCCAAGACGGTGAAGGTCGATTTGGTGGTCGGCCCGCAGGACAAGACCGCGCCCTTTGCGTTCAACGTGGCGGGGCTTGACCTGCCGGGGTGACCGGATCGGCAGCGGAAGGTGCGCGCATGCCCGCCCGGTTGCGGCGGGCAAGTTCGCGCTTTAGATCCTCCGGGCGCGGGGCGACGAGAAAGCCGAAGCTGACATTGCCCTCCTTCGTTTCGACCACATGATGCAGGCGATGGGCCTGGACGATCCGCTTCATATAGGGAGAGCGGGCGACATAGCGGTTTTTGATGCGCTGATGCACGATGATGTCGTGGAAGCCGAGATAGATGGCACCATAGGCGGCGATCCCAGCACCCACGGCCGTCGCCCAGCCGCCCCAATCCCATTGCACGCCGCCCAGCAGCAGCAGGATGGAGGGCAGGGCGAAGATCACGAAATAGAGGTCATTGGCTTCCCACCGGCCAAGGCGGGGGCGATGGTGGCTGGCATGCAGGAACCAGCCGGGACCGTGCATGATCCAGCGGTGCATGACATAGGCGAAACCCTCCATCGCGATGACCGTAGCGAGGAAGATCAGCAGGAGCAGGACAAGGTTCATTGGCTTGATATAGGCGCGCAGGCCGATGGAAGCGACCCCGTAAAGTTACGGCTTTTGGGGTAGTTCGGCCGCGCCATGGATGACCCGCTGCGGATAGGGAATGGTGATGCCATTGTCGCGGAAGAGCTGCCAGACGCGGCCCAGCACATCGGACTTCACATTGCCGACGCCGCCCTCCGGGTCGCTGATCCACACCAATATATCATGTTCGACGCGGCTTTCGCCAAAGCCGGTCAGCCAGACATTGGGCTTGGGATTGCGCAGCACGCGCGGACTTTCGGCGGCGGCTTGCAGCATCAGCGCCTGGGCCAGTTTGAGGTCGCTGTCATAGCCGATGCCGACGGGAATGCGGACGCGGACATTGCGGTCGGAATAGGACCAGTTCTCCACCTCCTGCGTCATCAGATTTTCGTTCGGGATCAGATGCTCCTTGCCGTCGCGGGTGATGACGCTGACGGCGCGCACGCCGATCTTGTTCACCCAGCCGAAACTCTCCCCAACGACGATGACGTCGCCCGGCTTGATCGACCGGTCCATCAGCAGGATGATGCCCGCGATCAGATTACCGAACGTCTTTTGCAGGCCAAAGCCGACCGCGAGGCCCAGCGCGCCGGAAAAGACGGCAAAGGCCGTGAGGTCGATGCCGAGCATGTCGACGCCGATGAAGAAGGCGGCGATGATGATGGCGATGGCGGCGAGTTTCTGCGCCAGCAGCTTCTGGGTGGGGTCGAAGCCATCCGCCTGGCTAATCGATCGGCCGATCAGCTTGTTGGCGAGACGAACGAGCGCGAACAGCGCGACGCAAGTGGCGGCGATCGACAGCAGGCTGAGCAGCGTGACCCGGCGTTTGCCCAGGCTGATTCCGACCGTGTCGAGCGTTGCGCCGACGGGCGCGAGACCGCCATTGGTGCCGGAGACGATCGTCAGGAACAGCAAGAGCGCCAGCGGCAGCGTGGCCCAGCGCGGGATGGAGAGGGTGCGTAGCGCATAGCCAGCCAGCAAAGCGACCGAGAGGCCAAGGCCGATGCCGAGCACCAGATGGCCGACCGAATCGGCGGGCCAGAAGGCGGTGGCGACTCCGATCAACAGCGCTGAGAAAGCGTAGCGCAAGATCGCCCGCAGCCGGGTGGCGAAGGATTCGCCCAAGGCTTCCATGGGGCCGCGCAACCGCGGCTCGACCCGGCGCGAGAGGCCTGCAGCGGCGAGGTGCAGCAGGAGCGCGACGCCCAGCGCGATCAGCGGATGGATCAACCCACCGCTATCGGGCACGCGGTTGAGCAGCCAGGCGATGCTGAGCGTCATCGCGCTGCCCGGAAGCGGGCGAGGCCTGCGTCGAGATCGGCGATCAGATCGTCGGGGTCTTCCAGGCCGATGTGCAGGCGCACCATCGGCCCTTCTGCTTCCCAGCGAGTTGCGGTGCGGTGGCGGGCGGGATCGACCGGCAGAGCGAGGCTTTCAAAGCCGCCCCAGCTATAGCCAATGCCGAAATGAGCGAGGCCGTCGATCAGGGCGGCGCGGGTGGCTTCATCGCCACCGTCGAGGATGAAACTGAACAGGCCGGTCGAGCCGGAAAAGTCGCGCTGCCATAGCGCATGGCCGGGGCAGTCGGGCAGAGCGGGGTGGAGCACGCGCGCGACGCCGGGCTGGTCCTTGAGCCAATGGGCGACCGCGAGCGCGCCGTCCTGATGCTGGCGCAGGCGGACGCCCAGCGTGCGGAGGCCGCGCGAAGCAAGCCAGGCATCGTCGGGGCTGGTCATCTGGCCGAACAGATAGGCGGTCTGGCGGACCTTGCCGAACCAATGGGCGTTTGCCGTGACGCTGCCCATCATCACATCGCTATGGCCGACGATATATTTGGTGCAGGCCAGGATCGTGATGTCCACGCCATGAGACAGCGCCGGGAAAAAGAGCGGCGTCGCCCAGGTATTGTCGAGCAGGGTGACGATGCCCCGTTCCCGCGCGATGGCGGTGATGGCGGGAATATCCTGCACTTCGAACGTCAGGCTGCCGGGGCTTTCCAAGAAGATGGCGCGCACCTTTTCATCGGCAAGACGGACAGCGACCCGGACAGCATCGCACGGATCATAATAGATTGTTTCGATACCGTAACTATTTAGCATCTGATCACAGAAGCTGCGGGTCGGATCATAGGTGCTGTCGGGCATGAGCAGCCGGTCGCCGGGCTTCAGCACCGCCATCAGCGCGCAGGCGATCGCCGCGACACCCGATGGGAAGAGCATCGTCCCTTCCGCGCCCGGTTCCATTTCGGTCAGCGCGTCGGCGAGCGACCAGGCGGTCGGCGTGCCCTTGCGCCCGTAGAAGAGACGTTCATGCGTACTGCTGCCCGCGGCCTTTCGCAGATGGGCGACATCGTCATAGAGGATGGTCGAGGCGCGCCAGACCGGCGGGCTGACGATGCCGCCGGGCTGGCCGGGCATGCCGGTCCATTCGGGCTTGCGCCCGGCCTGCACCAGTTTCGTCAGCGGCTTGCGGTCTTCACTCATGCCGCCGGGCCGGTCGCCTTCGGCGTGGCGGGATCGAAACCCCATTCGGACCAGCTGCCGTCATAGAGGGTCACATCGTTCTTGCCGAGCGACTCCAGTCCGGCGAGCAGGATCGCGGCGGTGAGGCCACTGCCGCAACTGGTGATGACCGGACGGTCGAAATCGACTCCGGCATCGGCGTAAAGAGCGCGCAATTCGTCGCCTGACTTCATGCTGTTGTCGGGATTGAACAGAGACGGCGAGGGCAGGTTGCGCGATCCGGGGATATGGCCCGATGCCATGCCGGGGCGCGGTTCGGCTTCGACACCGGTGAAGCGGCCAGCGCCGCGCGCGTCGAGTATTTGCTCCGCGCCGGTGGCGAGATTGGTGATCAGCTCCGCCTTGGTCCGTACCTGTCCGGCTGCGCGGTGGGCGATGGCGGTGCCGGGGGTGGGGGTGACGATGCCAGCCTCGGTCGGGCGACCTTCCGCTACCCATTTGGACAGGCCGCCGTCGAGGATCGCGACCGACGCGCCCAGGCCATAGAGGCGCATCATCCACCACCCGCGCGCTGCACTATGCAGCGGACTATTGTCATAGACGATGATCCGGCTGTCGGGATTGATCCCCAGCGCTTGGCTGCGCTGAGTCATCAGCGCATCGGGCGGGAGCATGCCTGGCGTCGCGTCATCAGGGTCGTTGAGCGTCGCCAGGTCCATAAACACGGCGCCGGGGATATGCGCGGCCGCATATTCGGCGAGCGGATCGCGCGGAGTGCCGGGCAGGAACAGGCTGGCGTCGAGGATGCAGAGGTCCGGCGCGCCCAGATGCGCGGCGAGCCAGTCGGTGGAAACGAAAATGGTCATGCGGTCCCCTATGGCCTGCGTCTTGCCGCCCCTTCTAGGCCGGGGGGCGGGGGCTGGAAA
>MIAK01000062.1:62395-154245 GCA_001829085.1 Sphingomonadales bacterium RIFCSPLOWO2_12_FULL_63_15
CCCGACGATGAAGGCGCGGGCGGTGCGGCCCTTGTCGTCCGCCGCGTCGCTATATTGATAGGTCGTATCGAAGGCCGCGATCGGGATCAGCAGGCTGCGATCGCCCATGGGCACCGGCACGATCTGATCGGGTGCCAGGCGCAGTTCGCCGTCCAGCCGCAGGGTTTCGCCCGGTGAGAGCGCGACGGCGGCGTGGAGCGGCAGGCCGGTTTCGCCGATGAAGAAGCCGTCGAGCAGCGCCTGCTGGTTCGCGCCGCCATTGCCGATGATGCCGCGCACCAGCACATCCTGCGCCGGGCGCACCCCCCGATTGTGCAGCAACAGCCCATAGGCGATGGTGACGCCCATCAGCGAATAGCGCGCCTGCGTCACGATAAGCTGCATGTCGATCCAGGCGCGGTCGGTGTCGACGGGGGCAGGCGGCGGCGGGGGTGGCGCGACGGGCGCGGGGGGCGGAGGTGGTGGGGGCGGAGGGGCAGCGATGGGCTGTTCGGCAGGTGCCGCTTCGACCGTCTCGGCTTCGACGGGCGAGCGACGGCGGCGCAACAACAGGGCTACGGCGATGGCTGCGAGGGCAAGCAGACCAGCGATGATCCAGCCCCAAGGCGTCGTATCGGCGCTGGCCGTTGGCGCGGGCGTTGCCGCTGGGGGCGGTGTGACGGTGACGGCGGGGGCGGTCTCATTGACCACAGGCTGGGGCAGGGGCGCTTCTGGCGTCGGCGCGCTGTCATTGGCCGGTTCCGGTTCCGGCTCAGCGCGGGCGGCGGGTGTTGGCGCAGGGCGGGTTTCGGTTGGTCGAGTAGGCTGCCGCGTGGCTGGCTGTGCTGGAGTTGGGACCGGCACGGCAACGGGCGGCGGCGTCACGGTCGGCGCGACGATGGGGGGCGACGCGACCGGGGTGTCGGGCGCGCGGAAGACATCCAGTTCCGGCCCCTGTCGCCGGGTATCGACCGGCGGCGCTGTCCGCGACGGCGGCAGGCTGAAACCGCCCGGCGCAGGCTCGTCGGCCTGCTGGGCATGGACGGGCGCGGCCAGCAGAAGCGGCGCGGCGAGCATAAGTGAACGAACAGACCCCATGACGTGTCCAAGGCACAAGCCACGCTGAATGGCAAGTGAACAACGTCGCCTGCCCCGTTGGACCGATGACAGCGGGCGGGCAATCGCGTAAGGGGCGCGCATGACCGACCTTAGCCAAACCCCGCTCCATCTGGGCCAGACCAGCGCGCTTCCCGCTACCCCGGAAGCCGCGATCCTCGATTATGTGCCCAATCCGCGTCCGGGCAAACCCTATCTGGTGCGTTTTACCGCGCCCGAATTCACCTCGCTCTGCCCGGTAACCGGCCAGCCCGATTTCGCCCATCTGGTGATCGACTATGCGCCCGCCGCGACGATCGTTGAATCCAAGTCGCTCAAACTATTCCTGGGGGCGTTCCGCAACCATGCGGCCTTCCATGAGGATTGCACGGTGGGGATCGGCGAGCGGCTGTTCGCCGAAATGAACCCCATTTGGCTACGAATCGGCGGCTATTGGTATCCGCGCGGCGGCATTCCGATCGACGTGTTTTGGCAATCGGGCGAACCGCCTGCGGGGCTGTGGCTGCCCGCGCAGGATGTCCCCGGCTATCGCGGCCGGGGCTGAGCGCCGATCAGACCAGTTCGCCGGTTAGTAGCCGGGGCAGCGCCCCGGACTGGCCGCGCGCTTCTGCCATGAAGCGCCCCTTGAGCAACGATGTGCGCTGCACCGCTGCAAGGCCCGCGCGCCGCGCCAGCTTGGGCAAGCGACCGGGGATGTCGAACAGGCGCACCAGGCCGTCCATCGCGACGCTGGTCATGATCGCGTCCAGCCCGCGCCAGCGCTGATAGCGCGCGAGCAATTGCGCATCGCCCGGATCAAGGCCGAGGCGCATGCCGTCGACCAACACTTCGACCAAAGCGGCGACGTCTCGCAGGCCAAGGTTCAGCCCCTGGCCCGCTATCGGGTGGATCGCATGGGCGCTGTCGCCGACCAGCGCCAGCCGCGTGTCGGTGATGCGGGCGGCATGATGGAAGCCCAGCGGATAGGAGGAGCGAGGGCCAGCCATGCGGATTTCGCCCAGGAAACCGCCGATGCGCTTCTGTGCTTCGGCGAGCCAGGCGCGTTCGGACAGTTTGAGCATGGCGGGCGCTTGTTCGCTCGGCACGGTCCACACGATTGCGGAGCGGGTGCCCGGCAGCATCGGCAGCAGCGCGAAGGGGCCGCCGACATAGAAAATCTCATAAGCGGTGTTGCCGTGCGGCACGTCATGGTCGATCGCGCTGACCATGGCGGTGTGGCTATATTGCCAACGGGTGGTGCGGATGCCCGCCGCCTCGCGAGTCGGGCTGTTGCGCCCCTCCGCCGCGACCAGCAGCGCGCCGCGGATCGTCGCGCCGCCGGCCAGCGTCAGCACGACGCCATCCTCGTTGCGATCGACATGGGTCACGCGGTCGGGCTGGTAGCGAGTGAGGTTTGTGGCCCGTTGGGCGGTTTTTTCGAGCGCGATGCGCAGGTCGCGATTGGGGAACATGGTGCCCATCACGCCGTCATCGTCGGCGTCCGGCACGAAATCGAGCGCGCCGGGTTCCAACCCATCGCTCACCCAGATGCGGTCGATCGGGCAACCCTTGCCATCGAGGAAGGGCATGACCCCGATCGCCGAGAGCATGGCGCAACTGGTCGAGGAGATGGCCGAGACGCGCCCGTCAAAGCCGCTCGCGGTGGTATCCACCGGATCGGCGGGATCGACGATGGCGGTGCGAACCCCATGGCCGGAAAGAGCTATGCCAAGGGTCAGGCCGACAAGGCCACCGCCCAATATCACGACGTCGAAGCGTTCCATGGCCCCTATCTAGGCGGTCGGGGCCGACTTGAAAAGCGATGGCTGGCCCGCTCGCCCAAAAGGGCAGGGGCCAGCCTGATCACCTCAGACGATATGCACCCAACCCGCCGGATCAGCGACGGTCCCGCGCTGAATGCCGGTCAGTTCGCCGCGCAGGCTTTCGGTGACGAGGCCGCCATCGCCATTGCCGATGGTGAAGTCACCATCCTTGCTCCTGACCGTGCCGATCGCAGTGACAACCGCCGCCGTGCCGCAGGCGAAGGCTTCGCGCAATGTGCCACTGGCGGCATCGGCGCGCCATTGGGCAAAGCTGTAGGGCTCTTCGCGCACATCATGGCCCTTGGCGCGCGCAAGGGTGATGATGCTGTTACGGGTGATGCCGGGCAGGATCGTGCCGGTCAGCGGCGGGGTGACGATCGAGCCATCCTCCATCACGAAAAAGACGTTCATACCGCCCAATTCCTCGACCCACTTATTTTCGGCGGCGTCGAGGAAGACGACCTGGTCGCAGCCCTGCTCGGTCGCTTCCTTCTGCGCGACCAGGCTGGCGGCATAGTTGCCGCCGCATTTGGCCGCACCCGTGCCGCCGCGCGCGGCGCGGGTATAATGTTCGGACACCCACAGGGTCACGGCTTTCTTGCCGCCCTTGAAATAGGCCCCGGCTGGCGACGCGATGACGCAGAAAATATATTCCTTCGACGGGCGCACGCCGAGGAAGGCCTCGCTCGCGAACAGGAAGGGGCGCAGATAGAGGCTGCCTTCGCCGGTGGGAATCCAGTCGGCATCGATCTTTACCAGCTCTGCAACGGCTTCGAGGAACAGGTCTTCGGGGATTTCGGGCATCGCGAGCCGTTCGGCCGACTGGGCGAAGCGGCGGGCATTTTCCTCCGGCCGGAACATCGCGATGCTGCCGTCGGCGAGGCGGTAGGCCTTCATGCCTTCGAAGATTTCCTGGGCATAATGCAGCACGGCGCAGGCCGGGTCGATCTGAAATGGTTCACGCGGACCGACGCTGTGGCTGTGCCAGCCCTCGCCCTCGGTATAGCGGATCGTCACCATATGGTCGGTGAAGAGGCGGCCGAAACCGGGATCCTCCAGCAGGGTGGCGCGCTCGTTCGCCGCCACAGTCTTGCTGCTGCGGGTAACGGTGAAACGCGAACTATGCTGGCCGTCCATAATCTGTCTCCTTGGGTTGGACGGGCTGCCTATGTCACAAAGCGGGGCGGGAAACAACGTCACCTATGCTGACCCATCGGGCCGCTTGGCTCAAGCTGGCCTCTTGGCGCTGGGCCATAGCCTCGCTAACGCTGGCCCATGCATTTTTTCTCCGACAACGCCACCCCGCTTTGCCCGCCCGTCATAGCTGCGATCGCCGCCGCCGACCGGGAGGACCATGGCTATGATGGCGACCAGTGGAGCGCGCGGCTCGACGCGGCCTTTGGCGATCTGTTCGAAGCGCCGGTCAGCGCGTTGTGGGTGGCGACCGGTACGGCGGCGAACAGCATCGCGCTGGCCTGTCTGTGCCCGCCCTATGGCGGCATCCTCTGCCATGACGAGGCGCATATCGTCGTCGACGAATGTGGTGCGCCGGGGTTCTTTACCCATGGCGCGAGCCTGATGCCGCTGCCGGGCGAGGGCGCGAAATTGACGCCGGACGTGGTGGCGGCGCGGTTGGCGGCGATTCGCCCGGATGTGCATCAGGTGCCCGCGCGCGCGATCAGCATCACCAATGCCACCGAATATGGTCGCGTCTATACCCCCGACGAGGTGGCGGCGCTGGGGTCCATTGCGCGCGCGCATGGGTTGGGCTTTCACATGGATGGGGCGCGGTTCGCCAATACGGTGGCTTTCCTGGGCTGCGCGCCCGCCGACGTCACCTGGCGCGCTGGCGTCGATGCGCTGAGTTTCGGCTGCGTCAAAAATGGCGGGATGGTGGGCGAAGCGCTGCTCTTCTTTGGGGCGGAGCGAGAGCGCCGGGCCGCAGAAGCGATGCGCTGGCGCAAGCGGTCGGGCCACTTATTTTCCAAGGGCCGCTACCTCGCCGCGCAGATATTGGCGATGGTCGAGGATGGGCTGTGGCTGGCCAATGCCAGCGCCGCCAATGCGGCCGCGCAGGCGCTGGCCGGGGCGGCGACGGGGCGGTTGCTGCATCCGGTCGAGGCGAACGAATTGTTCCTGCGCCTTTCCGCACCGGAAGCCGCCAGCCTGCGCGCGCAGGGGTTCGATTTCTATGATTGGGGTGCGGGCGCGGCGCGGATCGTGACGAACTGGTCGCAGGACGCGGACAGTGTTGCGCCGCTCGCGGATGCGCTGCGCAGGCTCGACCATGGCTGACGACGATCGGGGCGGCATCGTCCTGCCCTTCATCCTCGTCACGCTGATCTGGAGTTCGACCTGGATCGTCATCCGCGATCAACTGGGCAGCGTGCCCGCCAGCTGGTCGGTCTGCTATCGCTTCGCGCTGGCCGGGGTCGCGATGATGGCCTTTGCCCGGATGCGCGGCGTGTCGCTGCGGATTGGTGGGGCGGGGATGCTGTTTGCGGCCCTGCTGGGGACGGCGCAGTTCGTGCTGAACTTCAACTTTGTCTATCGCGCCGAAGAACATCTGACATCCGGCGTCGTCGCGGTTTTCTACGCGATGCTGCTGATCCCCAATTCGATTCTGGCGTGGATCGTGTTTCGTCAGCCGGTCAGCCGCACCTTCATCGCCGGGTCGGCGGTGGCCATGACCGGGATCGCGATGATGTTGGTGCATGAATATCGCGCCGCCAGCGTCGATCCGGACAAGGTTCTTTTGGGCATCGGCTTTTCGGTCATCGGACTGTTCAGCGCTTCGGCCGCCAATGTGATGCAGGGCATGGATATCGCACGGCGGCTGCCGATGGTGGCGATGCTGGCCTGGGCGATGCTGATCGGGGCGGGGATCAACGCGCTGTTCGCCTGGGTGACGGCCGGGCCGCCGGTGGTCGAACTGCGCCTGACCTACTTGCTGGGTATAGGCTGGCTGGCTTTGGCGGGATCGGTGGTCACCTTCCCGCTCTATTTCCGGCTGATCCAGCGATTGGGTGCGGGGCGGGCGGCCTATACGGCGGTGTTGATACCGGTGATCGCGATGCTGATTTCGACGCTGGTCGAGGGCTACCGCTGGACCGGGCTTGCGGCGTCGGGCGCGTTGTTGGCGGTCGTCGGCATGGTGATCGCGTTGCGCGCGAAAAAGGCTTAGCGGCGCAGGCCTGGCTGATAGTGCTGCTTGGCGGCATTGACCCGGTCGATCAGGCTGGACAGCGACGGCTGGACGCCTGCGATCGGTGCGGGCGGGGACAGGCGGGTCATGCGGCGGCTGAGCGCGGTGAAGGTGGTTTCGATACTGTCCATGGGGGCGTCCTGCTGTGTTGCGGCAAGGCCCTCTTCGCGTTGATATGGTTAAGAAGGGGTAAGCATGGCCGATGCTTGCGGCGAACCGATTTCCGCCTTCAGACATGCCGCCAGCCCCTGGGCATAAGTGGGATAGCGAAGCTGCCACCCCAGCACCCGTTTGGCGCGGCCATTGGCGACGCGGCGATTTTCGGCATAGAAGCCGCGCGCCATGGGCGATAATTGGGCCTGATCCATCGTCATCAGCGGCGGATGGGGCAAGGCCAGCATATCGCAGGCGGCCTCAATGACCCGATTTTGGGCGCAGGGCAGGTCGTCCGACAGATTATAGATGCCGGGCGGGCCGTCGAACGAGGCGATGATGCCCGCAACAATGTCATCGACATGGACGCGGCTGAAAACCTGGTCGGGCAGGTCGATGCGATGCGCGCGCCCCTCCCGCACACGGTCCAGCGCCGATCGGCCCGGCCCATAGATGCCGGGCAGACGGAAGCGCCGCATGTCGGGGCGTAACGCCCCCCAATCGCCATCGGCATCGGCGCGCGCGGTGCGGCGGCCTGCGCCGATCGGACTGGCTTCGTCCACCCACGCGCCGCCGGTATCGCCATAGACGCCGGTGGAGGAGAGATAGCCGGTCCAGCGCGCGGGCGCGGCGGCGATGGCAGCGCCGTAGCGGACCAGGACGGGATCGGCGTCGCCTTCGGGCGGGACCGAGGAGAGGATATGCGTGGCGCTGGCGATGACGGCGCGGACGGCGGATTCGTTATCGAAGGCGAGTGTGTCGGCCCCGGCGCTGCGGCGGGTGCCGGTGACGTGCCAGCCTTCGGTTCGCAGCCGCGCGGCGAGACGGGACGCGGTATAGCCCAGCCCGAAGATCAGCATATGGGGCAAAAACCATATCTCCGTTCGTTTCGAGCCCTTCGACTGCCTGCTAAGGCAGGCGCTCAGGACCGGCCAAGGTCGAGAAACGCCGCGTCTATGTTTCTCGACTGCGCTCGAAACGAACGGCTGTAGAGATTAAACCGTGAAGCTCTCGCCGCAGCCGCAGCTGCCCTTGGCATTGGGGTTGGCGAAGGTGAAACCGGCGGTGAAATCATCCTCCACCCAGTCCATGGTCGAACCGATCAGATAGAGAACCGACCCGCCATCGATGTAGAAGACGCCGCCGGGAGTCTCGATCTTCTCATCGAATTTCGCTTCTTCGGTCACATAGTCGACCGAATAGGCAAGGCCCGAACAGCCGCGCTTGGGGGTCGAGAGCTTGACGCCGATCGTGCCTTCGGGCGCCTGCGCCATCAGGTCAGCGATACGCTGCTCGGCGCTCTTCGTCAGGATGACGGCGGCCGGGCGGGCGCGGGTCTTGGTCTCGACGGTCATTACAACATTCCCAGTTCGAGCTTGGCTTCGTCGCTCATCTTCTGCGGATCCCAGGGCGGATCCCAGATCAGGTTGACCTGCGCGTCGCCGACGCCGGGCACCGCACCGACGCGCAGTTCGACTTCGCCGGGCATGGATTCGGCGACCGGGCAATGCGGCGTGGTCAGTGTCATGGTGACGACGACATGCGCCTCGTCGGTCACATCGACGCCGTAGATGAGGCCAAGGTCATAGATGTTCACCGGGATTTCCGGGTCGTAAATCTCCTTCAGCGCATCGACGACGGCATCATAGAGATTGCCACCCGGCTCGCCAGCGGCGATCGGCGTCGGCTTGGCCGCGAGGAAGCCGTCGAGATAGTCGCGCTGCCGTTCGCCGGACGCGGGGGGGCTGTCGACGCGCGCCTTGGGCGGCGCTTCGACCGTTTCGACTTCTTCCACCATGATCTTGCGCTCTTCGCTCATCATCCAAAAATCTTTCTTACCCGCTCCAGGCCGCGCACCAGCGCGTCCACGTCGCTTTCGTCACTGTAAATGCCAAAGCTCGCCCGCGCGATCGCTTCGACGCCCAGGTGCCGCATCAGCGGCTGGGCGCAATGATGCCCGGCCCGGATCGCGACCCCGGTTTCATCCAATATGGTGCCGACATCATGCGGATGCACCCCCTCGACTGCGAAGGAGAGGATGCCGGCCGAGTCTTCGGGGCCGAAGACACGGATGCTGTTGAGGTTTTCCAGGGCCGCGCGGGCCTTGGCCACCAGCGCGCCTTCATGCGCATGGATCGCGTCCAGCCCGATCGCCTCGACATAGTCGATGGCCGCCGACAGGCCAACGACGCCGGTGATGTGCGGCGTGCCTGCCTCAAACCGGGTCGGGGCAGGGGCGTAGGTGGTTTTCTCGAACGTCACCTTGTCGATCATCGACCCACCACCCTGATAGGGGGGCATGGCGTCGAGCAGTTCCCCACGACCCCACAGCACGCCGATTCCGGTCGGGCCATAGAGTTTATGCGCGGAAAAGACGTAGAAATCGCAATCCAGTGCCTGCACATCGACGGCGATGCGGGGCACCGCCTGGCAGCCGTCGATCAGGATCTTGGCGCCGACCATATGCGCGATGTCGGCGGCGCGGCGGCAATCCAGCACGCTGCCCAGCACGTTCGATACATGGGACAGCGCGACCATGCGGTGACGCGGCGTGATCATCGCGCGCATCGCGTCGAGATCAATCCGGCCATCGGCGGTCAGGGGAAGAACGTCGATCTGCGCGCCGACCCTCTCCGCCACCATCTGCCACGGCACGATATTGCTATGATGTTCGAGGGTGGAGAGCAGGATGCGGTCGCCCGCCTTGAGTTGCTCGCCCGCCCAGCATTGGGCGACAAGGTTGATCCCCTCGGTCGCGCCGCGAACATAGACGATCTCGCTGTCCGATGCCGCGCCGATGAAGCTGGCAACCTTGCGGCGCGCGGCTTCGTAGGCGAGCGTCATATTGGCCGAGCGTTCGTAGACGCCGCGATGGACGGTCGCATAGTCCGGGCCATAGGCGCGGGCGATGGCGTCGATGACGGCCTGCGGCTTTTGCGCGGTGGCGGCGCTATCGAGATAGTGCCAGTCGCGGACGCCTGGGAAGTCGTGGCGGAGGGAGAGGGTCATGCCAGTTCCTCCCCGGCACGAGGAGCGGTGGAGGGGGCTATCGGCGCGGCACAGCGTTGGGGGATGGCACCCTCCGTCTGGCCTGCGGCCAGCCACCTCCCCGTACCGGGGAGGATGGTGTTGCTCGTCATACCAACGACTCCAGCTTGGCGATCGCGGCCGCTTCGAATTGTTCGCGCAGGGCTTCGTCGGGCATGTCGTCGAACACGCCGGCGACGAAGGAGCGCAGCAGCAGCGTCTTGGCGGTCGCCGGGTCCATGCCGCGCGAGGCCATGTAGAAGAGCGCCGCCTTGTCCAGTTCGCCCACGGTCGCGCCATGGGCGCATTTGACGTCGTCGGCGTAAATTTCCAGTTCGGGCTTGGCGTTGGCGGTCGCGGTGCGATCAAGCAGCATCGCCTTGATAGACTGGAAAGCGTCGGTGCGCTGCGCATCGCGGGCGACGTTGATGCTGCCGAGATAACTGCCGGTGGCGCGGCTGCCCAGGACCGACCGGACGGTCTGGCCGCTGGTCGCGTCGGGCTGCGCATGGGTGACCGAGGTAATGATCTCCAGCGTCTGGTCGCCGCCGCCGATGATCGCGCCATGCAGCCCGAAATGCGCGCGCGCGCCCAGCCTGACGGCAAAGGTCACGCGGCCGAGCTTGCCACCGATGTTGAGCAGGTGGAAATCGCAGCGCGCATCGTCGGCGACGGTGATGACATAGTCATGCACGGCCGCGCTGCCATCGGCAGCGTCCTGCAACAAATGATGGTTGGCGGTTTCGCCGGTGGCCACATCGATGCGGGTCGGTGCGGGCAAGGGCCACAGGGAAGCGACAGCCTCCAGATCGCTATAGCGCCAGTCTTCCTGGCGGCGGGTCGGCAGAGCGAGGGCGGTCACAGGCACGACTCCTCCGCGTCTCTGCGTCTCCGCGTGAACAAAGTCATCTCACGCGGAGGCGCAGAGACGCGGAGAAAAAGGGAGATGACTGCGGCGCTCATGCGGCAACCACTTCAGCATAGCCTTCGCGTTCCAGTTCCAGCGCCAGTTCGGGACCGCCCGATTTGACGATGCGGCCGTCGGCCAGCACATGCACAAAGTCGGGCTTCACATAGTCGAGCAGCCGCTGATAATGGGTGATGAGCAGCACGGCCTTGTCGGGCTTGCGCATGATCGCGTTGATGCCTGCGCCCACGATCTTGAGCGCGTCGATGTCGAGGCCGGAGTCGGTCTCGTCGAGGATCGCGAGCTTGGGATCGAGTATGCCCATCTGCACCATTTCGGCGCGCTTCTTTTCGCCGCCCGAAAAGCCGACATTTACCGGCCGCTTGAGCATGTCCATGTCGAGGCCGAGCAGCGCGGCCTTTTCCTTGGCGAGGCGGATGAATTCGCCGCCGTTCAGTTCCTTCTCGTCGCGCGCGCGCTTCTGGCTGTTGAGGCTTTCGCGCAGGAATTGCAGGTTGGAGACGCCGGGGATCTCGACCGGATATTGAAAGCCCAGGAAAAGCCCGGCCGCGGCGCGCTCGTGCGGCTCCAATGTGAACAAGTTCACACCGTCGTAGAGCGCCTCGCCGCCGGTCACGTCATAGCCTGGCCGTCCGCCCAGCGTATAGGCCAGCGTCGACTTGCCCGCGCCGTTCGGCCCCATGATCGCGTGGATTTCGCCCGCGTTGATGGTGAGCGACAGACCTTTCAGGATCGTCTTGCCGTCGATGGTGTTGGTCAGGTTGTCGATATTAAGCATGGATCATTCCCGGCAGCAGCGCTTCTATATTTATCCTCCCCTGGAAGGGGAGGTGGCAGGGCGTAGCCCTGATGGAGGGGCGTCGCCCTCTCGATGGGGCGACACCCCTCCACCACTTCGTGGTCCCCCTCCCCTTACAGGGGAGGATTGAGGCGGTTCGCCGCATCATCGTCTTATCCTTCGTGCGCGCGCTGGAGGGTGCGGGCGGTCCAGAAGGCCATGTCGCGCACGTCGCCCGGCGCGGGGAAGAGCGTGTCGATGTAGCGCTTGACCGGCATATAGGGCCACCAGTCGGCCTCGCCCTCAGGCGGTCCCTTTTCCAGCAGCGCGACGACGAATTCGCTGACCGGACCCATGCGGGCGAGGTTGGGCGCCTTCGCCTTGTGGAACGCCTTGTCCTTGCGTAGCTTCTCGGTCATCGCCGCGTCCGCCTTTTGCAGGGCATCGCGGCTCGCCGCCTCGAACGCGTCGAGATCGCCGAAATCGGCGCGGGCGCGGGGCTCCAACTCGCCCTCTTCCAGCTCATAATCCTCGGTCAGGATACGGATCGCGGCGGTCCATGACTGGCCATTGCCGACATCCTCCGCGAAATCCGCGAGGGCATCCTGAATATCGTCTTCGTCGCTCAATTTTCAGTCCTTTATCAATCTAATCTGTCGCGGGCGGGCGCTGGCTTCGTACGGAAGCAGAAATCAATTTTGCGCGCGTCTCCCCTGTCACCCGCAATGCAGACGCACGACCGGGGACCTTATCCGCAATAAAGCCACAGCGCTTTTCAACCTCGACCAAAATGCCTTCATCCAGAATCGACTTAGTAGCCTCGCTTCGCGTCGTTGCAGCAACGCATGTCAAATACCAGTCAGCCGGATCAGGCATCGGCGGTGGTGTGGTAATCTGCGCAGCGACCAAAAGGGGGAGTATAACTATCATCTCTCGCTTCTACTCACAGCGTCACCCTGAACTTGTTTCAGGGTCCATCGTGCCCCATCCACCCACATCGCGGAACGAGAAATGGATGCTGAAACAAGTTCAGCATGACGGGTTGGGCGAGGCCTCTCGTCACACACATCGTCACCCCGGACTTGATCCGGGGTCTCGCTGCCTTCAAGCGCCGTACCAGAAAAAGCGGGATGCCGGATCAAGTCCGGCATGACGTGGGGGGAGGTGGCGGGGGTCATCCCACGCTGCCTTCCAGGCTGATACCCAGCAATTTCTGCGCCTCGACCGCGAATTCCATCGGCAATTGCTGCAGAACCTCCCGCGCAAATCCGTTGACGATCAGGCTGACCGCGCTCTCCGCATCCAGCCCGCGTTGCATGGCGTAGAAGAGTTGGTCGTCGCTGATCTTGCTAGTCGTCGCTTCATGTTCGATCTGGGCGCTGGGGTTGCGGACCTCGATATAGGGGACGGTATGTGCACCGCACTGGTCGCCCAGCAGCAGGCTGTCGCATTGGGTGAAGTTGCGCACGCCCTCCGCGCCGGGGGCGACGCGGACGAGGCCGCGATAGGTGTTGTTCGATCGGCCCGCGCTGATCCCCTTCGACACGATGGTCGAGCGGGTGTTTTTCCCGTTGTGGATCATCTTGGTGCCGGTGTCGGCCTGCTGCCTATTATTGGTCAGCGCGACCGAGTAGAATTCGCCGACGCTGTTGTCGCCGTTCAGCACGCAGGACGGATATTTCCAGGTGATGGCGCTGCCGGTTTCCACCTGGGTCCAGCTGACCTTGCTGTTCTTGCCCTGGCACAGCGCCCGCTTGGTGACGAAATTATAGATGCCGCCCTTGCCGTCCGCGTCGCCGGGATACCAGTTCTGGACGGTCGAATATTTGATTTCGGCATCGTCCAGCGCGACCAGTTCAACGACCGCGGCGTGGAGCTGATTCTCGTCGCGCATCGGCGCGGTGCAGCCTTCCAGATAGGAGACATAGCTGCCTTCGTCCGCTACGATCAGCGTGCGTTCGAACTGGCCGGTATTTTCCGCGTTGATGCGGAAATAGGTGCTCAATTCCATCGGGCAGCGCACGCCCTTGGGGATGTAGACGAAGGTGCCGTCAGAAAAGACAGCGCAGTTGAGCGTCGCGAAATAATTGTCGTGCATGGGTACGATCTTGCCCATCCACTTCTTCACCAGATCGGGATATTCGCGCACCGCTTCGCTGATCGAGCGGAAGATGACGCCTGCTTCCTCCAGCTCCTTGCGGAAGGTGGTGGCGACGGACACCGAATCGAACACGGCATCGACCGCGACGCGGCGGCTGCCCTTCACCCCGGCCAGCACTTCCTGCTCGGCAATGGGGATGCCCAATTTCTTGTAGGTGGCGAGGATTTCGGGATCGACCTCGTCGAGCGAATCCAGCTCCACCTTCTTTTTCGGCTCGGCGTAATAATAGGCGTCCTGATAGTCGATCGGGGGCACGTTAAGTTTCGCCCAGTCGGGCGGCGTCATCGTCTTCCACATCGCGAACGCCTTTAGCCGCCAGTCGAGCAGCCATTGCGGCTCCTTCTTCTTGGCGGAAATGAAGCGGACCGTGTCTTCGTTCAGGCCCTTGGGCGCGAAATCCTGTTCGATGGCGGACGACCAGCCATGTTCGTAGGTCGAGGCGCGATCGGCCGCGTCCTGCGCTTCCTGGTTACGGACAGTCGTGATTTGCTCGGTCATGCCATTTCTCGTGTAAGGCTGGCGATGGTCACGCCAGCCAGGGCAGCGCGGATCGCTTCATTGGCGACGTTCATATGCGGGCGAATGCGGCAATCCTGCTCCAGCGTGCAGTCATGCGTGCCCGTGTCGGCGCAGGCGGTCATGGCGATCGGTCCTTCGACCGCTTCCACCACATCGGCGAGCGTGATGGTGGCGGGCGGACGTGAGAGGCGGACGCCGCCGCCGGTGCCGCGGCTCGATTCGAGCAGGCCTGCCGATGACAGGCGACCCACCAGCTTTTGCGCGGTGGGCAGCGGGATGCCGGTTTCGGCGGCCAGGGTGGTCGCGTTCATCTTGGCCGCCCCGCAATGGCGCGCCGCGGCGGACATCAGCACGACCGCATAATCAGCGAAGCTTGATAATCTCATGCCAGTTGCGAACCATTCTTAAATCGGATCAATATCGTCCGATTGGCATTTGGTCCTCTCAGGCTCGGGAATCAAGGGCTAATTAGGACAGGCGGTTGAGCATCGCCACGTCGCTGCCCAGCGAACGGCGCAGCAGGGTGAGCTGGGCGACGGCGGAGGGCTCGTTCTGTAACTGGTGCGGGGTCAGGCCGATGAAGTGCTTGATTTCGCGGATACAATGGGACTGGTCGTAGAAGCCCGCCTCCTCGCATAATTGCTGCCAGCTTTCGCCGTCCAGTGCGATTCGGGCGGAACAGCGCAGGGCACGATATTTGCGTGCCAGCAGCTTGGGCGGGGCACCATAATATTTGTTGGTGAGGCGCGCGAGCTGGCGCGGAGACAGGTCGGTGGCTTCGGCCAGCGCCTCGATTCGCGGCGATCCTTCCCCCATCAGCCAACCATCGACCGCATCGAGCAAGGCCCAGGTGGTGCCGCGCAGCGGTTTGACCAGGCGGCCAAGCGCGGCCCAGCAACGCGCCGCGATCTCGTCGGCCTCCGTCTCGTCGATCGCCCGCAATTCCGCGAGCAGATCGGCATGATGCGCGCCGCCGACCGCCGCGAGGTCGCACAGGCGATCGGCCAACAGGCTGGCGTCGCCGCCATGGAGCGATTGTCACCCGGCGGGCAGGAGGGAGATGCCGACGACCCGGCTGGGCCGGTTCAATTCGAAGCGGGTCGCACCCATGGTCGGGCCGAGCAGACAGACGTCGGGCGTCGGCATCACGACGTCGTCCTGAAAATGATAGTTGCCGCCGCCCGACAGCATGAAACGCAGCTGTGGCACGTCAGCACGGGTGGCGTCGCCATAATGATCGGCGTCGACGGTGAACAGATAAAGCGAACCGAAATAGGCACGCAATTGTTCAGGCGGCGCGAAATAGCGCAGCCGCACCGGTCCCTGCGCGGCGGCCACTGTATAGGACAGCGGACCCCCTTCGTCCGGCAGCGCGACTGCGCCCCCGGCCATTCCGAATTTGTGCAACCCCATTTTTTTCACCCCAAGGGGTTTACTATGCGCCAACTGCATCCGCGCGCAAGTAACATGGTGAAAGAACTGTTACTTTTCTGCCTCGCTACTGCACTGCACATAAAAATGACCCGGCGATTTTCATCGCCGGGTCAGGAAAAGGTCTCATCGGCTGGAAGCCATCGAGCCTTCGGGTCGCAGGGGTGCTTTACGCCGGAATCGCCGTAATATTATTGGATGAATCAGACATTCCACTGCCCTAAACCGTCTCATTCATGACGTTTCCTGTCATGATATGTCACTAACAGGCGGTTGTGGCGCTTTGGCCACAGCGACTCGACGTGTCGGCGCGGCGCTGGCATAGGCACGTCCTATGTCCTATCGTCTGATCCGCCCGCTGCTGTTCGCGCTCGATGCCGAGCGTGCCCATCATCTCTCTCTTGCTGCGCTGCGGATGATGCCGACACGCGCGCCGCTGGCACCTGATCCGATGCTGGCGACCATGGTGGCGGGCATTCGCTTTCCCAATCCGGTCGGATTGGCGGCGGGTTATGACAAGGATGGGCGGATCGCACACAAGATGCACGGCCTTGGCTTTGGCTTTGCCGAACTGGGAACGCTGACGCCGCTGGCCCAGCCGGGCAATCCGCAGCCGCGCCTGTTCCGGCTGGTCGAGGACAAGGCGGTGATCAACCGGTTCGGTTTCAACAATGGTGGGCAGGGCGCGGCGGCGGATCGTATCGCCCGCTATCGCCGGCCGGTCGGCGACGGCCCCGTGATCGGCATCAATATCGGCGCGAACAAGGATGCCGCCGCCGCCGGGCGAGGCATTGCCGACTATGTCACCGGCGTCACCTGCATGGCGCCTCTCGCCGATTATCTGACGGTCAACATCTCGTCCCCCAACACGCCGGGCCTGCGCGCGCTGCAGGATCGCAGCGCGCTCGACGCTTTGCTGAGTGCCGTGATGGCCGCGCGCGCGCCGGGAGGCCCGCCCATTTTCCTGAAGGTCGCGCCCGATCTGGAACCGGCCGATATCGAGGATATCGCCGCGGCCTGTATCGACCATCGGGTCGATGCGCTGATCGTGTCCAACACCACCATTACGCGGCCCGCGCTGCGATCGGCCCATGCGGGCGAAGCGGGCGGGCTGTCGGGCGCGCCGCTGACCGACCTGTCGCTGGCGCGGCTGCGGGATTTCCGTCGCCTCCTGGGCGATCGACTGCCGCTGATCGGGGTGGGGGGCATCGCGACCGGCGCGCAGGCCTATGCCCGCATCCGGGCGGGGGCGTCGCTGATCCAGCTTTACAGCGCGCTGGTCTATGAAGGGCCGTATCTGGCGCGGCGGATCAACCGGGAGTTGAAGGCGCTGATGGCGCGCGACGGGGTGGCGACGATCGCCGATCTGGTGGGTATCGACGGCTGATCCGTCCAAGGGGTTGGAAAGGGTTGCGATCGGCAACTCCCGCTATAGGGTAAGCCCCATGACATGTCGTTTTTCTGGCCTGCTGGCCCCTTTCGCCCTTATTGCTCTGGCTCCGCTGCCCGCCGTCGCGCGCGAGCCGGTATCGACCAATGCCACCGTTTCGGCCGCCGATCCGCGCGCGGCGCAGGCGGGGCAGGAGATATTGCGCAAGGGCGGTAGCGCCACCGACGCCGCCATCGCCATGATGCTGACGCTCAACGTGGTCGAGCCGCATAATAGCGGCATCGGCGGCGGTGGTTTCCTGATGCATCATGACGGGGAGACCGGGCTGCTGGAATCGATCGACGGGCGCGAGACGGCCCCGGCTGCGGCCCGGCCAGACCGGTTCATGGGGGCCGATGGCCAACCGCTGTCCTTCCGCAACGCCTGGCCGGGCGGCTATTCGGTCGGGGTGCCGGGCAATGTGCGGTTGGCGTGGGACGCGCATCGCAAATGGGGCAAGCTGCCCTGGGCCGACCTGTTCCAGCCTGCGATCCGCGCGGCGGAAGAGGGCTATGAGGTGCGCCAGCGGCTCGACACCGCGATGAAGGCGGTCGCGGGGGTGTGGGCCGACTTCCCTGAAATCCAGAAATATTTCTGGATCGATGGCAAGCCCGCGCCGATGGGCACGATGCTCAAAAACCCGCCGCTCGCCGCGCTGTTCAAGCGGATCGCGGCGGAAGGGCCGGACGCTTTCTATACGGGCGAAAATGCCCGCATCCTGGTGCAAACCGTGACCAACGCGCCCAAGAACCCGGTGCCGATGACGGAAGCGGACATTGCGGGCTACCAGACCAAGCTGCGCAAGCCGGTTTGCGGCAAATATCGCGTCTATACCGTGTGCGGTATGGGTCCGGCTTCGTCGGGCGGGGTGACGGTGCTGGAGATATTGGGCATGGTCGAGCGTTTTCCGCTCGGCACATGGGGGAAGGATGATCCCCGGTCCTGGCATGTCATCGGCGAGGCGATGCAACTCGCCTATGCCGATCGCGGAAAATGGCTAGGCGATCCCGACTTCGTCTCTGTGCCGCTGACGGGGATGATCGATCCCGCCTATCTCAAGCAGCGGTCGGCACGCATTCGTTTGAACAAAGCGCTCAACGACTATCAGCCCGGCACGCCGCCCGGCGCGCAGCCGCGCACCGCTTCACGACCGCAGCCCGAAAGCGGCACCAGCCATTTCGTCGCGGTGGACCGGGATGGCGACATCGCCGCCTGGACATCGACGGTCGAGAGCTTCTTTGGTAGCCAGTTGATCGCCAACGGTGTCATCCTGAACAATGAACTGACCGATTTCAGCTTCACCCCGGAAAAGGACGGCGCGCCGGTCGCCAACCAGGTGGAGCCGGGCAAGCGCCCGCTATCGTCCATGTCGCCGACCATCGTCTATGACGACAAGGGCACGCCCATTTTCACCGTCGGCGCGGCGGGCGGCAAGACCATCATCATGCAGGTGGCCAAGGCGCTGATCGCCCATTTCGACTGGGGCCTGTCGGCGCAGGAGTCGATCGCGCACGGGCTGATCTACTTCAACGGCGAAGGGCTGGTGCTGGAGCAGGGCACGTCGCTGGAGGCGATGAAGGCACCGCTCGAAAAGCTCGGCCATCGCGTGTCGTTGTCGCGCATGGGGCTGAAGGCCAATGCGGCCGAGCGTCTGCCCGATGGCCGCTGGCAGGGCGCCGCCGATCCGCGCAGTCCGGGCGTGTCGTTGCAGGAGTGAGGTCGAGAAAAATAACATCCTCCCCTTGTATGGGAGGTGGCAGGGCGTAGCCCTGACGGAGGGGTGTCGCGCTATCGATAGGGTGACACCCCTCCACCACTTCGTGGTCCCCCTCCCCTTACAGGGGAGGATTTAAGGGAGTTGGCAAAAAAAGGGCGGCCCCTCAGCCGCCCTTTTCGTCTTACTTCTTGGCGAACCAGGCCGTCAGCGCGGGCTTTAGCCGGGTGCGGGTTTCGATGCGGGTGTTGATTGCGGCGATGGCGCGATCGACCACCTTGCGCGATTCCGGCGTCAGATATTGGGTGGCATAGGCGTCCAGTTTGGTCGCCATTGCCGGGTCGGCCGATCCGCCGCCCAGCCGCGCGAGCGCCTGGCTGCGGGCCGAAACGTCGATCAGCCCTTCATATTGCGCGCGGTGCGCCAGCACATAGTCCACCGCCAGCATCGGATGCTCATAGCCCACCTGCGAAATGATCGCAGCGCTGGTGGTCTTGCCCGGTTCGTCGGTCAGCGCCAGGTCGAGCGCTTGGCGGACGAGCTTTTCATCCTTGGCTCCGCCGAGCAGCGCATAGAGCGTGCTTTTTTCCAGGTCGGTCTTAGCCCCCTTGGCCAGCGCGCGCAGCCTGTCCCACGTCGCCTGATCGGCATTTTTGGCGATGATCGCCATCCAGACGTTGCGCAGCGGGCCGTCGAGCGCGGCGGGATCGCTCGCCAGCGCAGCGAAGCGGCGATTGGCTTCGGCGACCACGGCCTTGTCGCCCATCTCGCCCAGCGTGCCCACCAGCGCCGAGCGCAGCACCGGCACCTGCGGATTTTCACCCGGCTTGGCGTCGTAGCCGATGCCGGTCAGCACGGGCGACAGCTTGGCCGACGTGTAGGCCGCGACCTTAGCCTGCCCGGCCGTGTCGCCCTCCAGCATGGCATAGGCGCTGTCCAGATAGCCGGGCACCTGCGCCAGCACGGCAGGGGTGGCGGTGGCGGGCACGGCGTCGATCAGGTCGAGCGCCAGGCCCATCGGCTGATAACCGCCCAAGCCAAGCTGGAAATTATCGGCCAGCAGCCCGGTCTGGTCGATTGCGGGCAGCTTGGTGAAACCGGCGGCCAGCGCCTCGACATTGGCGGCGGGGTAGAGCGAACGGTAATAGCCCGTCTGCCCGGCATTGACGACATAGGCACCGCAGCCTGGCAGCGTCATCTGCCCCTTGCCCTGCAGGATCAGCCGCTGCGGTGCGCCGCCGATGGTCTGCGCCATGACCGGCACATTCCAGCTCAAGGGCGTCTTGTCCTTCTTGTCGCGGCTGAACTCGCCTTGGCTCAGCGTCAGCAGCGTGTTGCCGCCCTGGCATTGCGCGCTATCGACCTTCACCAGCGGGATGCCGGGCTTCGACGTGAAGTCATGCGCAATCGACACCAGCCCCTTGGCGCCTGCGCCCTCGACCGCCTTCCACAGGTCGTCGGTGACGGTGTTGCCATAGGCATGGGCCTTCATATAGCTGCGGATGCCGGTCTTCCACACATCCTCGCCCGCATAGCCCTCCAGCATGGTGATGACGGCTTCGCCCTTCTGATAGGTGATGGCGTCGAACGCCTGGTTCACCTGATCGACGGTGGTGATCTTCTGGACGACGGGGTGGGTGGTGGCGAGCGAGTCGAGGCTCATTGCCGCCTCGCGGCCATCGACGCGTGTCAGCAGCATCTGCCAGTCGGGCTGCAGCTTGTCAGTGACCTTGGTGGCCATCCAGCTTGCAAAGCCTTCGTTCAGCCATAGATCGTCCCACCAGGCCATGGTGACGAGGTCGCCAAACCATTGATGCGCCATTTCATGCGCGACGGTTTCATAGATGCGGCGCTTGGTGGCTTCTGACGTGAAGCGCGGATCGACGAGCAAAGCGCGCTCGAAGGTGAAAATCGCGCCCCAATTTTCCATGGCGCTGAAAAACTGGCTCTGGCCGGGGCCAGCGACATTGTCGAGCTTGGGCAGCGGATAGGGAACGCCGAAATAATCATTGAAATAGGGCAGGATCGACACCGAGGCGTCGAGCGCCAGCTGTGCCTTGCCTGTATTGCCCTTGCCGGTGATGACGCCGATTTCGGTCGCGCCGGACATCTTCGTTGCGCGCTCCAGTTCGCCAAGGCCGAAGAAGAGCAGATAGGAGGACATTTTGGGGCTGGTGCCGAACGTCACCTGGGTCTTGCCGCCGCCCAGATCCTTGGTCGATGTGACCGGCATGTTGCCGACGGCCAGTTCGCCGGTGGGGATGATGGCAGACAGGTCAAAAGTCGCCTTGTAGCTTGGCTCGTCCCAGCTCGGCACGAAGCGGCGGGCGTCGGGCGCTTCGAACTGGGTGAAGAGCGCGCGCTTCGCCGCGCCGTCATTGTCGGTATAGTCGAGCGCGAACAGGCCGTTCGCCTGGGTGTTGATGACGCCGGCATAGGCGATGGCGAGCTTATAGTTGCCGGGTGCCAGCGGCTTGCCGAAGTCGAGCGTCACCGTCTGCGCATCGGCATCGACTTTGGCGGTGCCCTTGATCGCCTTGCCCCTGGCGGGCGTCAACATGACGTCGCCGAAGCTCAGGTCGGCAGCGTTCAGCACCAGCGTCGGCATGGCCGTGCTGACAGCGACGTCGATCGTCACCTTGCCGGTGAACTTCAGATTGGCGGCGTCGGGGGTGACGGTGATCGCATAATGGCTGGGCACGGCGCCGCGCGGCAATTGGGTGGTGATCCCGGCAGCGGGGCCGGCAGGAGCCGTCTGCGCCAGCGCGGGCGTGGCAAGGGCGATGGGGGCGGCGGCCAGCAGCAGCGGCAGGATTTTGGCGAGGGACATAGGCTTTTGAGACTCCGACACGTCTTGACGGCGCGGCCACATGGCTCTGCGCCCTGATGCAACGCGGGATCAACCGTTTCGCTGCGTCGGTCAAGCGATGTAATGCTATTACAACGTCGTTGGTCGAACCCGAACGTCCTTTGGTCGGCGGGTGCCTACAGCATCCGCCGCATCACATTGTCCTTGAGCAGATAATGATGCCGCAACGCCGCGCCGATATGGAGCAGGATCAACGCCGCCCAGACAAAGCCCATAATCTCATGCCCTTCGCCCGCCAGATCGACGATCAGGTCGCCCTTGGTCACCGGAAATTTGGGGACGTCGAACAGGAAGAACCAGTTCAAGGGCCGCGTGCCCGCCGACGTCATGATCCAGCCCGACAGGGGCAGCACGATCATGAAGATATAGAAGAGCGCGTGGGTGGCGTGCGCCGCGCCTTTTTCCCAACTGGGCATGGCGACGGTCAAGCGCGGCGCGGGATTGGCCAGCCGCCAGACGATCCGCACCAAAGTCAGCGCCAGGACGGTCAGCCCGATCGACTTGTGGATCGGGATCACGGCCCAATCCTTGGGCAGCGCATCATGGCCAATGCCAAGCACCAGGGCGAGGATGATGAGCAAGGCCATGGCCCAATGCAGGGCGCGGGCGACTCCATTATAGCGGTCCATGGCAGCGCTTCCTTCTGTTCGTTTCCTAACCGTGACGATTGGCGACCAGATTGTCCACCACCGAAGGATCGGCCAGGGTGCTGGTATCGCCTAGCGCCTGCGCCGAGACTTCGCCCTCCGCAATTTTACGTAGGATGCGGCGCATGATCTTGCCGGAGCGGGTCTTAGGCAGGCCGGGCGCGAACTGGATGACATCGGGGGTGGCGATCGGGCCGATTTCGGTGCGGACCCATTTGACCAGTGTCTGGCGCAGTTCGTCGCTGGGTTCGATCCCCGCGTTCAACGTGACATAGGCATAGATGCCCTGTCCTTTGATATCATGGGGGAAGCCGACCACCGCCGCTTCGGCGACGCTTTCGTGCAATACAAGCGCGCTTTCGACCTCCGCCGTGCCCATGCGATGGCCCGATACGTTGATGACGTCGTCGACGCGGCCGGTGATCCAATAATAGCCGTCCGCATCGCGGCGCGCGCCATCGCCCGTGGTATATTTGCCGGGATAGGTCGTGAAATAGGTCTGGAAGAAGCGGTCATGGTCGCCATAGACGGTCCGCATCTGCCCCGGCCAACTGCGCGCGATAACCAGATTGCCCTCGGCCGCGCCTTCCAGCACCTGCCCCTCGGTATCGACGATCTGCGGCATCACGCCCGGCATGGGTAAGGTGGCGGAACCGGGCTTGAGGTCGGTCGCGCCCGGCATCGGCGCGATCATCGCGCCCCCGGTTTCAGTCTGCCACCAGGTATCGATGATCGGGCAGCGGCCTTCGCCCACGACGCCATGATACCAGCGCCATGCCTCCGGGTTGATCGGTTCGCCGACGGTGCCGAGCAGGCGCAGCGAGGCCCGGCTGGTCGCCTTCACATGGGCGTCGCCTTCCTTCATCAGCGCGCGCAGCGCGGTGGGGGCGGTGAAGAGGGTCTGGACCTGATGCCGGTCCACCACTTCCCACATCCGCGCCGGGGTTGGCCAGTTGGGCACGCCTTCATACATCAGCGTCGTCGCGCCGTTCGCCAGCGGGCCATAGACGATATAGCTGTGCCCCGTGACCCAGCCGATATCCGCTGCGCACCAGTAGATGTCGCCGGGCCGATAGTCGAAGCAGAGTTCATGGGTGAGCGCGGCCCAGAGCAGATAGCCCCCCGATGTGTGCAGCACGCCCTTGGGCTTGCCGGTCGATCCCGACGTGTAGAGGATGAACAGCGGGTCTTCGGCCTGCATGGGTTCGGGCGGACAGTCGGCCTCGACGCGCGCCGCGGCCTCATGCAGCCACAGGTCGCGGCCTTCCACCATTGTCACCGCGCCGCCGGTCGCCTGCACGACCACGACATGCTTGACGCCAGGGCAATGTTTGAGCGCGGCATCGACATTGGCTTTCAAAGGAACGGCCTTGCCCGCGCGGCGGCCTTCGTCGGCGGTGATGACCAGCGTCGAATCGCAATCGATGATGCGGCCTGCCAGCGCTTCGGGCGAGAAGCCGCCGAACACCACGCTATGCACCGCACCGATCCGCGCGCAGGCGAGCAGGGCGAAGGCGGCCTCCGGGATCATCGGCATATAGATGGTGATGCGGTCGCCCTTGCGCGCGCCAGCCCTTTTCAGGACATTGGCGAAGCGGCACACTTCTTCATGGAGTTGGCGATAGGTGTAGCGGCGCGGTGCCTCGTCGGGGCTGTCCGGTTCCCACAGGATCGCGACCTGATCGCCGCGCGTCGCCAGATGGCGGTCGACGCAGTTGGCGCTGACGTTGAGCACCCCGTCCGCGAACCACTGGATACCGAAATCCGCCTCGGCAAAGCTGCTTTCGTCGCTTTTGGTCGGTGGCGTGATCCAGTGGAGCCGGTGGGCACGCTCCAGCCAATAGTCGTGCGACGCCTCGATCGAGCGCGCATAGTCCGCATCGCGCGCGGCCCGGTCCATCAGCGCGCGGCTGGCCCAGTTCCCCGGCACCGGGAAGAAATCGTCAGGCATGGGGGCATCCTTTCCATCGCGTAATCATTATCGCAGTCTCTTCTATCGTCCCGCCCGGCGGATCGGAAGGTCGGACCATGCCGTTTCTTGCCATGCTTTTGGACGATATGACCGAAATTCGTGAGGCGGCTTCTGCCATTTTGCCGCTTCCCCCCCGACCCGCGCGCGCCTAACAAGGATCGCCTATGTGGCTGCTTTATCAATTTCCGCTTTGCCCCTTCTCTCGCAAGGTCCGGCTGCTGCTGGGCGAAAAGGGGATCGGCTATGATCTGGTCCGCGAATCGCCCTGGGCGATGCGCGACGAATTTCTCGATCTCAACCCGGCCGGCACCACGCCGGTCATGGCCGATCATGACAAGGGGCTGACCCTGATCGACAGCCAGGCGATCTGCGAATATTTCGAAGAGACGGTGGAAAAGGTGCCGTTGATTTCCGGCACCGCCGCCGGGCGTGCCGAAGTGCGGCGGCTGACCGCCTTTTTCGACCAGAATTTCTATGGCGACGTGGTCGGCCCGCTGCTGCACGAACGGATGAAGAAGCGTCTGATCGAGCGCGCGCCGCCCGAAGCCCGCATCCTGCGCGAAGCGATGAAGCGCGCGAATGTGCATATGGATTATATGGACTATCTGCTCGACCATCGCAGCTGGATGGCGGGCGGTACGCTCAGCCTCGCGGACATCGCGGCGGCGGCGCATCTGTCGGTCGCGGACTATCTGGGCGGGATCGACTGGCAGGGGCATGAGCCGGTGCGGCGCTGGTATGCGGGCTTCAAGTCGCGCCCGTCCTTCCGGCCGTTATTGTCGGAACGGATGGAAGTGATCGCGCCGCCGCCTCATTATGAAAAGCCGGATTTTTAAGCAGGCCTGACAGGTCGGATGCGCTTTGCATTGTGGAGCGGGTCGATCAGTCGCTGGTAGAGGGTGAAGAGATATTCCACCCGTTCGCGGTCGGACCCGAAGGGCGCCTTGCGATAGAGGCGGTCGATCGCGAGATCGAGGTCATGATGCGCCTTGCGCAATTGCGTGGGCATGGTGCCGGGGTCGTAGAGATCGGCCAGGGTCGATGTCGCATTGCGGGGGAGGGCGCGGGCGTCGAGGACGGCTTGGGCGAGGGTTTCGATCCTGGCGCGCTGGGCCGGAGAGAAATCTGGCCATGGGAAGCAGTTATAATTCAGACCAATGGCATATTGAAAGTCGCTCTTGAGGCGGCCGCCGATGTGCATCGTCCATGCCATGTGCATGTGGCTGGTCAGGACACCGAAATGCCACAGCGTCGCATCGGGCAGGATGCGTAACTTGTTGCTGGGAATGGTCGGCGGTTCCAGCCAGCCGATCGGGATATAGTCGCGCCGTTCCGAACTGACTTCGGGGATGGCGAGGAAAGGCAGGGTCAGGATGACGGTGACGTGAAAGGCCGATGGCGTATCGGCCAGCGCCAGCGAGGACCGGCCGGGCGTCTTCTTGCTCTCTTCCGCTTTGCCCAGCGCCGCAATCTCGCCGCGGCGATAGGCCGTCACCTGGCGCAGCCTTTGCCGGACGGTGGGAAGCTGGCGAATATCCGCCGGGGCGGCATCCTGTAGCGCCAATATCCACCGTTCGCCGCCATTGAGATATTCCTGTGCGCCGACATAGGGGCGCAAAAAGGGTTCGGCGTCCGGTTCCTGCGCCAGCAACTTCGCCCGCGCGTCGGCGTCGAAGATCAGATAGCCGCCATCAATCGGCTTGGACCCGATGACGATGCGCGGTGCGCCGTTGATCGGTCGGCTCTCCTCCCGCACCACCAGATGGCGGTCGGCATCGCGGGCGTCGAACAGATAGGCGGTCAGCGCGCTATGGCGAGTTTCGGTCGGCTCGCCCTTCGCGTCCGCATAGCTGAACAGCCGCTTTTGCGCGGGTTCGTCGCGGCGCTGGGCGAGGCCGATGATGACGCAATGGACCGCCGCCCGGCCGGGCCAGACGAAGGTGCGGTGGGCGAAGGCGATTTCGACGCCTGCGCGAAAGATCAGCGGCCAGAGCTGCGCCACCTGTTGTCCCTGCACGATCGAATTGGTCGATACGAAGGCGATGCGCGCGTCGCCGCCCGCGACATAGCGGGCGGCCTTGAGGAACCAGGCGGCGACATAGTCCAGCGTGCCGCCGCTGCCGGGCAGGGCGGCGAGGCGGCGGACCTGCGACCGCTGCGCTTCGCTCTGATATTTCGCGCCGACAAAGGGCGGGTTGCCGAAGACGAAGGTGCAGCCCTGCGCCGGAATGACCTGATTCCAGTCCAGTTCCAGTGCGTCGCCATGGTGGATGCCGGGTGCCTTCACTAGCGGGATGCGGGCATAATGCTGGCCGAAATCCTCGGCCAGGCGGGTGTTGGCGATATGGTCGGTCATCCACAGCGCCACCTGCGCGATCATGGCGGGAAACTCGTCGATTTCGATGCCGAAGAAATGATCGACATCCAGTTTCGAGAGCGCCGCGACATCCATCACCAGTTCGACCCGGCCGTCGATGGTGAGCAATTCGCGCAATATGTCGCGTTCCAGTTCGCGCAGCTCGCGATAGGCGACGACCAGGAAATTGCCAGCGCCACAGGCCGGGTCGAGGAAAGCCATCGTCCCCAGCCGCTGATGCAGCGCGCGCAAGGCACGCTCGCGGCCCGATTTGAGCGCGCTGGCGCGGGTGAAGTCGGCGCGCAAATCGTCCAGAAACAGCGGTTCGACGACCTTGAGGATCGCCTGTTCGGGCGTGTAGTGCGCGCCCTGCTTGCGCCGCGTCACCGTGTCGATCACGCTTTCGAACAGCGACCCGAATATCGCGGGCGACACATCGCCCCAGTTGAAGAGGCTGGCGTCGAGCAGCATCGTGCGCATCGCGGCGTCGAAACTGGGCATGGCGATGCGTTCGCGGAACAGTTCGCCGTTGATGTAAGGAAAGTCGGCGAGATCGGCGTCGAGGCTCTGCTGTCGCCGGTCGGGCGGGGTGTCGAGCGTCTGGAACAGTTCGCCGAGCCAGCGGCCAAGATCGCGGCCGTCGGCGCGGGTGCGCCGTTCGAGGAAGGTAAGGAACTGGTCCTTGCGCTCGAAAATGCCGGTATCGTCGGCAAAGAGGATGAAGAGCAGGCGGACGAGCAGCCGTTCCAGATCATGGCCGACATAGCCGTCGGCCGCGAGCGCATTGTGCAGGCGGCCCATCAGTTCCGACGCCTGGCGATTGACCGGCGACTGGTTGCGGAAGAGGCGGGGCTGGACGCCGATGATGAAGCCGAAGGCCTCCACATGGCGTTTGAGATCGGTGAGCGGGAAGCGCCATTCGCGGCGGGCTTCCAGGTCGACCAGCTCGAAACGCTGGAAATCGCACACCATCATGTGCCGGGGCCGCTGCACGTCGGGCAGCCAGTCATAATAATCGAGCGCCTGGGCCATGGCGCGGTCAAGGTTGCGGCCCGCGCTTTTCTGTTCGACGATCAGCGTGCCGGGCCAGAACAGGTCGATGAAGCCACCCGACCGCGCGGGATCGAGCGATTTGACCCGCTGTTCGTAGACGGCGACCTGCTTGCGCGGCACGCCGAAAATGCCAAAAAATTCGTCGTAAAAGCTGTGGGTCTGGCCCTTTTCATAGCCCTTGCCCTGCCATTCGGCAGCGAAATGGGCCGCGTTCGTGCGAATTTCCGGCCAGCTGAGCCGCATCCCTGCCCTCCCCCTATGACGAGGGAGACGGGGTGGATGGAGGGGCGATCCGCGCCAAGCGGACCCTGGACCATTATGGCGCTGGTCCGATATGGCGCAAAATAACGGGCCGGGATCAGGCTGGATTTCCGTCCATTATGGTCGCGTCACCCCATGCGGATCAGGCGGCGCGGACGGCCTCTATCGGGGCCAGCACGGCGCGGTTACGCCCTGCGCGTTTGGCCTGATAGAGAGCGGCGTCAGCGGCCGACAGCCAGGCTTCGCTCGACATGCGCCCCGCGCCGATCGTGGCGACGCCGAAGCTGGCGGTGACATGGAGCGGCGGATTGTTGGTGATTTCGAACCGCTCGATCGCGGCGCGTATCCGGTTGGCGACGGCCAGCGCATCGGCCTCCTGCGCTTCGGGCAGCAACAGGCCGAATTCCTCGCCGCCGATCCGGCCGAACGCATCGCTGGGACGGGACAGGCCTTTGCAAAGCGCCGCGACCGCTTCGATCACGCGGTCGCCCGCCGGATGGCCATGGCGGTCGTTGATCTGCTTGAAATGGTCGATGTCGAGCAGCACCAGCGCGGCCGGGCGGCGGTGGCGGGTGAAGAGCGCGATCCGCTTGTCGAGTTCGGCGATGAAGGCGCGCCGGGTCAGCGCCCCGCTCAGATGATCGCGCTCGGCCAGCAGACGCAATTCCATCTGCTCCACGACGATGGGGGCGAGGCCCTTGAGTACTTCCATCTGTTCGGGCGAAAAGGTGCGGGGCCGGGTGTCGATGGCGCAGAGCGACCCCAGATTATGGCCGTCGGGCGTGCGCAACTGTACCCCGGCATAGCTGCGGATGCCCGGCTCTCCGGTCACCAGCGGATTGTCGCAAAAGCGCGGATCCGCCTGCGCATCAGTGATGACGAGCGGTTCGTCCTGGCGGATGGCATGGTCGCAAAAGGCCATGCTGCGCGCGGTTTCGGATATGTCGAGGCCCGTGATCGACTTGAACCATTGGCGTTCGGTATCGATCAGCGACACGGCCGAAATGGGCACATCGAACAAGGTCCGCACCAGATCGGTCACCTTGTCGAACGCCCCTTCGGCCGGAGTGTCCAAAATCCCATAGCGGCGCAGCGCCGCGATCCGGGCGGGTTCATCGATAGCTATGGCACAGGGCATTTCACGGCATCCGGTTATCATATTATGCCTTGCCGATTGGGGCATGGCGGGGAAATCCGGCGTGGCCTAGCCCACCCCCCTGGGCCGACCGATGCGCCAGAGTGGGCCTGGGTTCTGAACAAAGGGTTAAGACAGGCCCGGGACGGCATGGGATATCGCGCGTTCGAGCCTGTCTATCGCCGTGGGTTCTTCCTAGCAGAATGGCGGCCTGCCGGACAGGGCCGTTACCCCAATAATGCCGCTTCAGCCGGGCTGAGCCCCAAAATCACGCCGGGTTATGGTCTTTCAGGAAGGCATCGAGCTTTTCCAGAAACTCCAGCCTATCGGCCTCGCGCGAGAAGTGATGATCGGCCAGCGGCTGTTCGACATAGAGATAGTCGCGGCCCTGGGCCTTTCCGGCGGCCTTGAGCTTTTCGGCCATTTCGCGCGACTGGCTTACCTGAACGCGGCGGTCCTTCTTGCCGTGCATCAACAGGATGGGCGTGGCGAACTGTCCGGCGAAGTGTATCGGCGAGACGGCGGCGAAATCGGGGGCCTGCTCCTTCATCCAATCCTTGCGCGTGCTATGATAGAGGAAGCGCTGATCATAACGCATCATGGCGGCAAGGTCGGAAACGCCGGCATAGGATACGGCGCAGCGATATTTGGCGGGGTCACGCTGGGCCGCGCGGATCGCGGCATAGCCGCCATAGGATGCGCCGACCATGCAGACGCGCTTGGGATCGGCAATACCCTGCTGCACCGCCCAATCGACCGCGTCGTTGAGGTCGTCCTGCATGGCCAGACCCCATTGCCCCTCGCCCTTTTCGGCGAAGGCTCTGCCATAGCCAGACGAGCCGCGATAATTGGGTTGCAGCACGGCATAGCCGCGCCACGCCAGAAACTGGACCCACCAGTCCCACTCTTCGGCATCGCGGGCGAAGGGGCCGCCATGAGGCATCAGGATGAACGGCAGATTCTTCGCGTCCCGCCCGGCCGGAACCGTCAGCACGGCGGCAATCTCCAGCCCGTCGCGCGCCTTGTAGCGGATGGTCTTGACGGGTGCGAGGCGGGTCTTGGTGGTGAAGCGGTCGCTCACCCTGGACAGGATGCTCATGGCGCCTGCCGCCGTATCGTAATAATAATAGGCACCGGGTTGATCCGGCGTGCCGACATGCACGACCATGCGCTGGCCGTCCCGGCTGGTGGAAATGATGCGCGCGCGCCGCTCACCGACCGCCTTGTCGATATCCGCCTGAATCTTCGCCAGATTGGCGTCGAACCAATGAACCGCAGGCGCGTCGCCGGTGTAGCGCACCCCGGCAAGGCCGGTCCCGGCGGCATCCTCGGTTATCCCGCCCAGATCGAAACCCGGCGCCGAGAATAGCTTGCGCCCCAGTTCGAGCGTGGCGAGATCCAGTTCGTAGAGCGCATCGGTGCCTTCGCGATCATCGCTGGCGATCGCCTTGGCGGGGTCGGCGGTGAAGAGCAGCGGCACCACCAGCGATTCATCGCGGCGGCGATCGGCGCGGTCGACGACGCGGAAATTGGCCCGCCCATCGGGGCGGTAGAGCAGCTTGCCCGCGCGGCTACTGTCATTATAGCCCACCCCCATGCGCACCGCACCGGTGGCGTCGGCATACCAGTTTCGCACATGCTGGCGGGAGGCAATGACGCTGCGCATCTTCCCCGTGCCGACATCGACCTCATCGACCTTCGGCCAGAAGCCGGGGTCGTTGGAGAAGATCGACGTCTGGTAGGCGAGGAGGATGCGTGGCGTGCCATCGCGCGCGATCCAGATGACGTCATCGGCATTCTGCGCCGCGGCCGATTTGGCGAGCATATTGATCTTGCTGCCGTTGCGCTTCACGCTGGCGACGCGGCTGACATACCAGGGCATGCCCTGAACATTGCTTTCGGCGCCGATGCCCGCGATCAGCCAGTCGTCATTGACCCATTGCCACCAGTTGAGATCATTGTCGCCCAGAGCAAGCGAACGGACGCGGTTCGGGCCGTCATGCACATCGGCGATCACCAACAATTGTTCACCGTTAACCGCGACCCGGCTGGCGATGTGCAAGCCGTCGGGCGAGAGGGCAGGTTGCTCCATCAAGGGCAGGGCAGCGAAATCCTTGACGGTCCAGGTCGGCGCACTGTCAGGGGCCGGGGATTGGGCGGATACCGGCAACGCCAGAAACAGCGCGCTGCCCATCAGCGACGTAAGAACAGCCTTCATCGATTTCCCCCCAGACAGATCGACCCCGCCCCAGGGAATAGGGTGAGGTCGACGCGCCGTCATCTGCTTTTTTTGACGGATGCTCAGATGGTTGGGATGATCTGCTTTGACGCCCTGCTTGCCCCCGCATCCCTCACAGGTATATACTTAGTCAGTACTAAGGCGAGGGCGTGATGGCAAAGAATGCAGTGTTCACCATGAAGCTGGAAGCCGATTTGCGCGCCGCGTTCATGGCCGAAGCCGAGGCCAGCCATCGGCCAGCCTCTCAGGTTGTTCGCGAGTTGATGCGGGACTTTATTCAGCAGCAGCAGGCGCAGCGTGACCATGGCGACTTTCTGCAGCGCAAGGTCGATAAGGCCCGCGCTTCGGCGCAGGAGGGGCAGGGGCGCTCGAATGAGGCTGTCGATGCTGACTTTGCCGCCCGCCGGTCGCGGTTGCTCGATCAGGCGTGAATATCGTCTGGACGCCGGAGGCGGAGCAGGACCGCGCGGCGATCTTTGACTATCTTGCTGTGCGTGACCCGGCTGCTGCGGTGAGATTGGATGGCCTATTCAGCCAAGCCGTTGCCCAGCTTGCGGACTTTCCCATGCTTGGTCATGTGGGGAAGGTTGCGGGCACGCGCGAACTGACCCCGCATCGCAGCTATCGCATCATCTACGAAGTTATGGACGAAACGGCGTGGATACTCGTCCTGATCCACACGGCGCGGCAATGGCCGCCGGAATATCCATAAGGTGAATAGCCCGCTCGGATCGCGCCGGGCGGGCCATGTCTTCAATTACGCACCATGCGCCAGTGCGGCGAGCAGCAGCAGGGCGACGATATTGGTGATCTTGATCATCGGGTTGACCGCTGGCCCGGCGGTATCCTTGTAGGGATCGCCCACCGTGTCGCCGGTTACGGCCGCCTTATGGGCTTCGCTGCCCTTGCCGCCATGATGGCCATCCTCGATATATTTCTTCGCATTGTCCCATGCGCCGCCGCCCGATGTCATCGACAGCGCGACGAACAGGCCGGAGACGATGACGCCGAGCAACAACGCACCGAGCGCCGCGAAGCCGTTGGACACGCCCGCGACCGCCGAGATGGCGAAATAGACCACGATCGGCGCCAGCACCGGCAACAGGCTGGGGACGATCATTTCCTTGATCGCGGCCTTCGTCACCAGATCGACGGTGCGGGCATAGTCGGGCTTGCTGGTGCCATCCATGATGCCCCTATTTTCGGCAAATTGGGCGCGGACGTCCTTGACCACGTCGCCCGCCGCGCGGCCCACGGCGGTCATCCCCATCGCCCCGAACAGATAGGGCAGCAGCGCGCCGAGCAGCAGGCCGACGATGACATAGGGGTTGGAGAGGCTGAAATCGACCGGCGCGGTGAGGCCGAGCGCGCTGTTATAATATTTCAGATCCTCGGTATAGGCGCCGAACAGGACGAGCGCGGCCAGGCCCGCCGAGCCGATGGCATAGCCCTTCGTCACCGCCTTGGTCGTGTTGCCCACCGCGTCCAGTGCGTCGGTCTTGACCCGGACGCTATCGTCGAGATGCGCCATTTCGGCGATGCCGCCCGCATTGTCGGTCACCGGGCCATAAGCGTCCAATGCGACGACCATCCCCGCGAGCGCCAGCATGGCAGTGGCGGCGAAGGCGATGCCGATGAGGCCCGCCAGTTGATGCGCGACGATGATGCCGATGACGATCACCAATGTTGGCAGGGCAGTCGATTCCAGGCTGATCGCCAGCCCCTGAATGACGTTGGTGCCATGGCCGGTTTCCGACGCCTTGGCGATGGAGCGGACCGGGCGATAATTGGTGCCAGTATAATATTCGGTGATGACGACGAGCAGCCCGGTGACGGCGAGGCCCACCATCATCGACCAGAATAGCGCCATGCCGGTATAGCCGCCCACGCCATCCAGGTCCGCGCCGAACACCGCGTTCATGTCGCCCAGCGTGCGCCAGGTGACATAATAGATGGCCGGGATGGAGAGCAGAGCGGTGGTCCAGAAGCCCTTGTAGAGCGCGCCCATGATCGACTGGCTGGAGCCGAGCCGCACCATATAGGTGCCGACGATCGAGGTGATGATGCACACGCCGCCCACAATCAGCGGCAGCGCCATCAGGTTGAGCAGCACTGCATTGTCGAGGCCGGTGACGAGCAGCGCGGTCAGCACCATGGTCGCGCCGATGGTGACGACATAGGTTTCGAACAGGTCGGCGGCCATGCCAGCGCAGTCACCGACATTGTCGCCGACATTGTCGGCGATGACGGCGGGGTTGCGCGGGTCATCCTCGGGGATGCCGGCTTCGACCTTACCCACCAAATCCGCGCCGACATCGGCGGCCTTGGTGAAGATGCCGCCGCCCAGACGCGCGAAGATGGAAATGAGCGATGCGCCAAAGGCCAGCGCGACGAGGCTGTCGATGACGAGGCGATCGTCGGGCGCGTAACCCGAAGGGCCGGTCAGATACCAGAAGAAGACGCTGATCGCGAGCAAAGCCAGGCCCGCCACCAGCATGCCGGTGATCGCGCCCGCCCGGAACGCCACCGTCAGCCCGCTTTGCAGCGTGCCGCGACAGGCTTCGGCCGTGCGGACATTGGCGCGCACCGAAATGTTCATGCCGATGAACCCCGCCGCCCCCGACAGGATAGCGCCGATCAGGAAGGCGATGGCGGATGTGATGCCCAGAAAGAGCAGGACCAGCGCGGCGACAACCACGCCGACGATGGCGATGGTGGTATATTGGCGGCCGAGATAGGCCCGCGCCCCCTCCTGAATCGCGCCCGCGATCTGCTGCATGGTGGCGTTGCCTGCGGGCGCACTTAGCACCTGTCGGCTGGTGAACAGGCCATAGAGGATGGCCAACAGGCCACACCCTATGGCGATATAGACGATCTGCATGCTTGTTCCTCTCCCCCTGTTATGGCTGTCATCGGCCGCTCCGCAGGGAATGACGGGCGAACGAAAGGCGCAGGGGCGGGCGGCCGGGCGGGTTGGGTCCGGCATCGATCACCGCGTCAATCAGCAGTGGGCACACGCACATAAGCGGTCCAAACGGGCTGAGAATAGGGTGAAGCGAAGCTACAGGGTGGAAGGCGCGCGTCAAGCGGGTTGGCGCAGAAACTGTCTAAACGTCATCCGTTCGTTTCGAGCGCAGTCGAGAAACGATTGCGGGGCGTTTCTCGACGTAGTTTATCCAGAGCGCCTGCCGCAGGCGGGCAGTCGAAGGGCTCGAAACGAACGGATACTCTCAGCCTATCCATGCTCCCAGCCGAGCCGGTCGGGCAGCGGCACGATGGCACCGTCGATCATCAGGGTGAGGCCCGCTCCCGCGCTGATACGCCCGACCGGAATGGCCCTCACGGGGGGAGCCAGCCCCCGCGGCAACGTGAAGAGCAACTCATAATCATCACCCGCGCGCGCGGCGGCGATCTGGACGGCGGTGCTAGCCCCGCGCGCCTTTTCGAGCGCCGGGGAGAGGGGGATATGGTCGATGGTGATCGCGACGCCGCTGGCCTGGCCCATGCGCTGGGCGTCGATCAACAGCCCGTCCGACAGGTCCATCATCGCGCTGGCGTGGGGGGCGAGCAGCGCGCCTTCGGCCAGGCGCGGGCGGGGGCGGCGATAGGCATCGACCAGCGGCCCGGACGCGGCCGGGTCGGCGCGGGCAAGGTCGAGGCCAATGCCCGCTTCGCCGACTGGGCCGGTGACATAGAGGATGTCGCCCGGCTGGGCGCCGTTGCGCGTCGGGATGGGGCCGGTTGCCTCCCCGATGGCGGTGAGGCTGTAGCTCCGCGCGCTGGCGGGCGGCATGGCGACAGTATCGCCGCCGAGCAGCGGCATGGCATGACGATCGAGCGCTTCGCCCAGCCCCGCGATAAAGGCTGCGTCCCATGCTTCGTCGCCCGACAGCGCATAGTTGAGCAGGCAGCCGACCGGCCGCGCGCCCTTCGCCGCCAGGTCGGACAGGTTCACCGCCGCGAGTTTCCAGCCGATATCGGCGGGCGGATCGGTGGGGAGGTAATGGACGCCCTCGACCATCGTGTCGCTGGTCAGGATCAGGCGGGTGTCGCCAACCGGCAGGATCGCGACATCATCCATCAACCCTTGCGCGGCGGGATCATTCGCCAATAGGCGCAGCAGGGTGAGGAAGCGGGATTCGGCGGACATGGCGGGAGTCTAACCTTCTCACCACCAATCCGAAATGCTTTCCTCCGTTCGTTTCGAGCCCTTCGACTGCCCGCCTGCGGCAGGCGCTCTGGATAAACTACGTCGAGAAACGCCGCGCGCAGGTTTCTCGACTTCGCTCGAAACGAACGGAGGGCGGTGCTTACGCCCGCACATCCTTGGCCACGCCATCAAGCAGGCCGTTGACGAAGCCCGATTCGCGCTTGTCGTAAAAGGCGTGGGCGACATCGACATATTCGCTGATGACCGTGCCGGTGCCGACATCGGCGCGGGCGAGCAGTTCATAGGTGCCTGCGCGCAATATCTGGCGCATCGGTTTGTCGAGCCGGTCAAGGCTCCAGCCGCTCGACAGGCGGGCGGCGATCAGCGCGTCGATCTCGTCGCGACGCTTGTCCACACCGGACACGACATCGTCGAAAAACGATTGTTCGGCCGGGGCATAGGTCACATCCTCGATCGTCGCGCCGAGGCGATGAGTGTGAAATTCATGCAACAGGATATGGAGCGGCGTGCCCTCCATTTCGAGCTGGTAGAGCGCCTGGACCGCGGCAAGGCGCGCGGCGGAGCGGGATTTGGATCGTTCGTTCATAATCTATTCCTTAGCCGTTCGGGCTGAGCTTGTCGAAGCCCTCCGCTGAGCGAAGCGAAGCGGCTTCGCCTTCGGCTCTGCCCAGCCCTTCGACTTCGCTCAGGGCGAACGGAATTTATGGTAAGCGAAGGGATACGGATGCGGCATGGGCGGGCAAGCCTTCCGCTTCCGCCAGCGCAACCGCGGCAGGCCCGATCGCTCCGATGGATGCCGTGTCGAGGCTCAGGAAGCTGGTGCGCTTCATGAAGTCGAGCACGGACAGGCCCGATGAGAAGCGCGCACGGCGGCCGGTCGGCAGGACGTGGTTCGGCCCGGCGACATAATCGCCGACCGCTTCAGGCGTCATGCGGCCAAGAAATACCGAGCCTGCGTGACGCACCTTGGCGAACAGCGCGTCGGGATCGTCCACTGCCAGTTCGAGATGTTCGGCGGCGAGCCGGTTGACCAGCGGCATCGCCTCTTCGAAATCGCGCACGACGATGATCGCGCCATTGGCTTCCCAACTGGTGGTCGCCACGGCCTGGGTCGAGAGTAGCGGCAGGCGGCGCTGCACGGCCTGTTCGACCGCATCGGCGAAGGCGGCATCGTCGGTGAAGAGGATCGACTGGCTGGTCGGGTCATGTTCCGACTGGCTGAGCAGGTCGGCGGCGATCCAGTCGGGATCATTCTTGGCGTCGGCGACGACAAGGATTTCCGATGGGCCGGCGACCATGTCGATGCCGACCACGCCGTACAACTGCCGCTTGGCTTCGGCGACCCAGGCATTGCCGGGGCCGGTAATGACGTCCACGGGCGCGATCCGGTCAGTGCCATAGGCCAGCGCGGCGACGGCCTGCGCCCCGCCGACGCGCCAGATCTCCTCGATCCCCGCAATTTGCGCGGCGGCCAGCACCAGCGGGTTGATCTCGCCATTCGGCGTCGGCGTCACCATCGCGATGCGCTGCACGCCCGCGACCTTGGCCGGGATGACGTTCATCAACAGCGAACTGGGATAGGCGGCGCGACCGCCGGGGACGTAAAGCCCCGCCGCATCGACCGCGCTCCAGCGCGCGCCCAAGCGCACGCCCGCACTATCGACGCCGTCGCTGTCCACCGGGCGCTGCTTTTCATGATAGGTGGTGATGCGCGCGGCGGCGAGTTCGAGCGCGTCGCGCAGCGTCGTGGAAATGCCGTCGAGCGCGGCGCGGCATTCCGCGCGCGTGACCGCCCAGCCGCTGACGTTCAGGTCGTGCCGGTCGAAACGCTGCGTATAGTCCGCCAGCGCCGCGTCGCCGCCTGCGCGCACGGCTTTAAGGATCGCGGTGACGTCGCGCGAGACATCGTCATCAGCCTCGCGGCGCGCATCGACCAAGGTCGTGAAGGTGGCGGCGAAGTCGGGTGAGGTGGTGGTAAGGCGTTGGGTCATGATATTTATCCCCCCTCCCTTTCAAGGGAGGGGACGGGGGTGGGTGGCGAGCGAAGCGAGCATGCCGACATCTCGATAGGGCAGATGCTCCCTCCGGTCGCGACCCACCCCAACCCCTCCCTTAAAAGGGAGGGGCGATTTCCCTTTTCAAGCCGCATCCCGCACCCCCACGGCCCGGCGAAACGCCTCGACCATCGGCGCCAATTCCGCCGAGCGCATCTTGAAGGCAGCGCGGTTGACGATCAGGCGGGCGGAGATCGGCATGATGATGTCGGTTTCGACAAGGCCATTGGCCTTGAGCGTTGCGCCCGACGAAACCAGATCGACGATCCGCCGCGACAGGCCGAGCGAAGGCGCCAATTCCATCGCCCCATTGAGCTTCACGCATTCCGCCTGCAGCCCGCGCGCTTCATAATATTTGCGCGTCAGGTGCGGATATTTGGTCGCGACGCGGACATGGCTGATCGCGGCCTCATCTTCATCGGCGGCGTCCGCGGGCTGGGCGACCGACAGGCGGCAATGGCCGATGTCGAGATCTACCGGCGCATAGAGTTCGGAATAGTCGAACTCCTCCACCACGTCCGATCCGACGATGCCGATCTGCGCCGCGCCATGGGCGACGAAGGTGGCGACGTCGAACGCGCGCACGCGGATGATCGACACGTCGGGGCGGTTGGTGGCGAAGCGCAGTGCCCGGCTTTTCTTGTCATGAAACTCCGCCTCCGGCTCGATACCGGCTTTGGCGAGCAAGGGCAGCGCTTCATCGAGGATGCGGCCCTTGGGAATGGCGAAGGTGAGCGTGCGAGTCATGACGCGCGGGCCTTAGCCGGGCGCGGGGGGCAGGGCAAGGATTTGGGGGGGCATACTCCTTCTCCCTTGAGGGAGAAGGATATGGAGCCTTACCGAACGGAGTGAGGTTAGGCGGAGTTGGATGAGGGTGGCGGTGCGCTATGGTTAGGGCGGTACACCCTCACCCAGCTACGACTAAGGCAGCAAGCTGCCAAGTCTACGCATCCCTCTCCCTCAAGGGAGAGGGTTATAGAGCCTCCACCATCGCACTCTGCGTGCTGGCAATCCAGCCGCCGCCCAGCACATGGTCGCCATCATAGAGCACCGCTGCCTGTCCCGGCGCGACGCCATATTCCGGGGCGTCGAACAGCAATTGCCCGTCCACCAGCCGCGCAGGCACGGGTTTCGCCATCGACCGCACCTTGGCGGTCAACGGCCCTGTAAAGTCGCGGCCCAGCCAGTTGATGTCGCTTAACGTCGCGCCCGATACCGCCAGCGCCGCCTTTGGCCCCACAATCACGCGCTTGGCCGGAGCATCCAGGCGGATGACGTAGAGCGGGTCGGGCTGGCCGCCAATGTCCAGCCCTTTGCGCTGGCCGACGGTGAAATGGATCATCCCCTTGTGCCGACCCAGCACGCGGCCATCGATATGGACGATGTCGCCACCCTCATCCGCGTCGGGACGCAATTTGCGGACGATTTTCGCATAATCGCCATCGGGCACGAAGCAGATGTCCTGGCTGTCGGGCTTCAACGCCACCGCCAGTCCCAGTTCGGCGGCGATTTCACGCACCATCGGCTTGGGCAATCCCCCCAGCGGAAAGCGCAGATAGTCGAGTTGCGCCTGCGTGGTGGCGAACAGGAAATAGCTCTGGTCGCGCGCCGGGTCGGCGGCGCGGTGTAGTTCCGCGCCGTTTGGCCCCTCGACCCGGCGGACATAATGGCCGGTGGCGAGGCAATCGGCGCCCAGGTCGCGCGCGATCTGAAACAGATCGGTGAACTTCACCCCCATATTGCACTTCACGCAGGGGATGGGGGTGCGCCCGGCCATATATTCGTCGGCAAAGTCGGCGATCACCGACTCGCGAAAGCGGCTTTCATAATCGAACACATAATGGGCGATGCCGATGCGGTCGGCGACGGCGCGCGCGTCGCGTATGTCCTGCCCCGCGCAACAACTGCCGGTGCGGCCTACCGCCGCGCCATGATCATAGAGCTGGAGCGTCACGCCGATGACTTCCGCGCCGGTTTTGGCGGCAAGCGCGGCGACGACGGAGGAATCCACGCCGCCCGACATGGCAACGACAATCCGCCGCGCGTCGAGCGGCTGGGCTAGCTGAAATTCTGGCTGCATGGTCGCGCCTATACGCTCCACGCGGCTGCCATGCCAGTGGCGAGTGATGCGATGGCCCGCCCCGCTATGCGACGAAGCGTTGGTCCGAGTTTACGGACCCTTATCCATTGCCACCTAGAAAGAGGGCATGGACCTTAGTTTCCTTCGGGCAAGCGGGCTTAAACCCGTTCATGCCAGAGCCCTCGACCGACCGCGCATGCCGGTCTGGCCGTTCCTGCGAGCCGCTTGCGCGGCTGCACAGGCGGCCAGTCCGACGGCGCAGGCGGTTGCGGGCGTCCTGCGGGGGCAGGGCGAACAGGAAGACTGGGTTCAGGAACTGGCGGCAGTATTTGCGCCACGTTCCGACGGCATGATCGAGGCCGTTCGTCTCGCGGGAAGTTTCAATCCGCTCGTCGCGAGCCGTCTAGCCGGGGGGCAGTTAAGATGAAGATGACGTTTACCGTGGCGCTTTAGTCGATGTTCAGGGCTGAAGCGCAAACAGGGTTCCGTCGTTGGATTTTGCAACACCAAATGCCGCAAGTTGAGGGTTAAGAATGATCGAGAACCAGAAAATCAGGCCTGCCCATGTCGTCGGGCCGCTCGGAGAACCCCTGACGCTGGATAGCCTGCCGCCTGCGGATACGACCCGTTGGGTGGTGCGGCGCAAGGCCGAGGTGGTCGCGGCCGTCAATGGCGGTCTGCTGACCGTCGATGAGGCATGCGCCCGCTATAATCTGACGCTGGAGGAATTTGCCGGCTGGCAGCGCGCGGTCGATCGGTCAGGCATGCATGGGCTGCGCGTCACGCGCATCCAATATTATAAGTCTCTCTATGAGCGGCAGCAGAAATATTGAATTTCCGCCGGTCGGCGCGACGGGATTGGCAGGGGCCGTCGGAGCATCGCTCCAGCGGCCCTTTTTGCATTCCGTTGCGGGCGCGTCCTAACGGTGCAAAGCCGCGATGGTTGCAGGGGCGGAATCATTTTTGTGCGATGGAACGAGAAGCCTTGTGCCCCGTTGAACAGCTACCAACCCGCAGGGGGCGTGGTTCAAGGAGATTATCATGGGCATCATTCTGTGGCTTATCATCGGTGGCGTCGTTGGCTGGCTGGCCAGCATGGTCATGCGCACTGACGCACAGCAGGGCATCCTGCTGAACATCGTCGTCGGCATCGTCGGCGCTTTCATCGGCGGTCTGATTTTCAGCGGCGGTTCGATCAACGACGGCGTTACGCTCTACAGCTTCCTCGTGTCGCTGGTCGGTGCGATCATTCTGCTGGCGATCATCAATCTGGTCCGTCGCGGTTCGGTGCGCTAACCCGCCCGACGCGACCTTCCGCTCAAAAGGGCCGCGCTTCATCCGAAGCGCGGCCCTTTTTTATCAATGCGGCCGCTATCGCTTGGTCGCCAAGAAACGATACACGATCAATATGGCGATCGCGCCCAGCACGGCGGCGATGAACCCGGCGCTTTGCCCCGGCGCATAAAGGCCCGCCAGCCTGCCCATGAAGCCGACCAGCAGCGCCCCGGCGATCCCCAGCAACATCGTCACGACGCAGCCACCGGGGTCGCGCCCCGGCATGATCAGCTTTGCAAGTGCCCCGGCCAACAGGCCGATGACGATCCATCCCAACAAGTCCATGGCGCGCTCCTCTCCCGTGCCCCGCGTCGATATAGCGCCACAGTCCGGTTCGCTTGGCAATATCCTATGCAGGCGTAACGAACCGGCATCCACTATTCACCGTCCCATGTCGGCGCATTATCGCTTTGCCCTCGCGCCCGACCCCGTGATATTGGGGGTTGAGGCAGGTGCTATATTCATATAACACAGTCGCTGGATGGCGGAGGCCGGAAAGATGGAATCGGCATGAATTACGAAACCCAGGTCTTGCGCGACTCGTCGGTTGTCCTTGGCGACGACGACTCACGCAACGGACGCAAGAAGCTGTTGATCGTGGGCGGCGTGGTCGCGCTGATACTGATTGCGGTGGCGATATGGATGTCCATGCGCGGCGGCGATGCAGCCGCGCCTGCGCCAAGCGCGCAGGTGCCGGTGGTAACGGTAACAAGCCCTGGCCAATCGACCGTCGCCCGCACCGTCACGGCAACGGGATCGCTCGCCGCGCGCGTCGAAATGCCGGTCGGCGTGATCGGCGAAGGCGGCATGGTCAGCCGCGTGCTGGTGCAGCCGGGCGACTGGGTGCGCGCGGGCCAGCCGCTCGCCATCATCGAACGCTCGGTCCAGGTCGAGCAGGTCCGCTCGCTCGCGGCGCAGGTCGAAGTGGCGCGCGCCGATGCGAAACTGGCACAGGCGCAACTCGACCGCGCCAAGGCGCTTGTCGGGCGCGGGTTCATCAGTGCGGCCGACATTGATCAACGCACGGCGACACGGGATGCGGCGCAAGCGCGCGTCAATGTCGCGATTGCGCAATTGGCCGAACAGCGCGCCCGGACGGGACGCCTCGACATTCGCGCACCCGCCAAGGGCTTGATCCTGACTCGCGCGGTCGAACCGGGCCAGATCGTCGGTTCGGGCAGCGGCGTGCTGTTCCGCATGGCCAAGGATGGCGAGATGGAATTGCAGGCGCAGGTGGCCGAGGGCGACCTTGCGACGCTGCGCCCCGGCAACAGTGCCATGGTGACGCCGATCGGCGGCAAGGACCAGTTCGCCGGCCGCGTGTGGCAAGTATCTCCTGTGGTCGATCCCACCGCGCGGCAGGGCATCGCCCGCGTCGCCATTCCCTATAACCCCTCGATCCGGCCCGGCGGTTTTGCCGCGGTGACGATCACCAGCGGATCGGGGACCGCGCCGCTGCTGCCGGAATCGGCGGTGCAGAGCGATCCCAAGGGCAATTATGTCTATGTCATCAATGCCAAGAATATGGTCGAGCGGCGTGACGTGACCGTTGGCCAGGTGTCCGATGCGGGCGTCGCGGTAACCAGCGGCATCACGGGCACGGAAAAGATCGTGACGTCGGCCGGCGCCTTCCTGACACCGGGGCAAAAGGTCAAGCCGGAAGCGATCAAGGGCAGTTAGGGCTGGCGGGGCCGCGTCGCGGCCTGCGCTGGATGGATTTGGAAGGGACGGCGATCCGTCCGGCGAGGGAAAGCCCGTCATGAGTTTTCGCAATATATCCGCTTGGGCGATCCGCAATCCGGTGACGCCATTGGTGATGTTCGCCGCCCTGTTGCTGGCGGGGATCGTCAGTTTCACGCGGATGGACGTCAACAATAATCCCGACATCAGCTTCCCGGCGGTCAGCGTGGTTGTCAGCCAGCCGGGCGCTGCCCCGACCGAGTTGGAAACGCAGGTCACCCAGCGGATCGAGGCGGCGGTGCGCGGCATTAGCGGCGTGGACGAGATCACCTCCTTCGCCTCCGAAGGCCAGTCGCTGACCAACGTCCAGTTCCAGATCGGCACGCCCGTCGATCGCGCCGTCAACGATGTCAAGAATGCGGTCGACCAGATCCGCAGCGACCTGCCCGACGGGATTTTGGAGCCGCAGGTCACCCGCATCGACGTGGATGGCGGGCCGATCGCCTATTTCAGCGCCGAAGCGACCGACATGACGCTGGAGGAATTGTCCTGGTATGTCGACAATACGGTGGCCAAGCGGCTGCTGTCGGTCAGCGGCATGGCGGCGGTCAATCGCGGCGGCGGCGTCAGCCGGGAAATCCGCGTCATCCTGGACCCCGCCAAATTGCAGGCGTTCGGCATCACGGCTGCACAGGTCAATCAGCAGCTTAATCAGGTCAATCTGAACGCGGCGGGCGGCCGCACCGAAATCGCCGGGGCCGAACAGTCGATCCGCGTGCTGGGCAATGCCCGCAATGCGCGTGACCTGGGCGCGACCCAGATCGCCATTACCGGCGGCCGCACCGTCAAGCTGGCCGACATAGCCGACGTGCGCGACATGTATGCCGAACAGCGCAGCCTCGCGCTGATGAACGGGCGGCAGGTCACCAGTTTCAGCCTGGAAAAGGCCAAGGGTTCGTCGGACGTCACCGTCTATGACGATGCGATGGTTCAGTTGGACAAGCTGCGCAAGGAAAACCCCAAGGTTACCTACAAGCAGCTCTATACCAGCGTCGATTACACCAAGGACCAATATCATTCGGCCATGGCCGCGATGATCGAGGGCGCGGTGCTGGCGGTCGTCATCGTCTTCCTGTTCCTGCGCGATTGGCGGGCGACGATGATATCCGCTTTGGCGATCCCGCTCTCGGCGATCCCGACCTTCTGGTTCATGGACATGATGGGCTTCACGCTCAACGGCATCTCGCTGCTGGCGCTCAGCCTGGTCGCGGGCGTGCTGGTCGATGACGCGATCGTGGAGATCGAGAATATCGTGCGCCACATGCGCATGGGCAAAAGCGCCTATCAGGCGTCGATCGACGCGGCCGACGAGATCGGCCTTGCCGTGCTGGCGACCACCATGGCGATCGTCGCGGTGTTTCTGCCGGTCGCCTTGATGCCGGGCATTTCGGGACAGTTCTTCATTCAGTTCGGCATGACCGTCGTGGTCGCGGTGCTGATGAGCCTGGCTGTCGCGCGCCTGATCACGCCGATGATCGCGGCCTATTTCCTCAAGGCCCATGGCGAGGCAAGCCATGGCGAAGGCTGGCTGATGGACCGCTATATGAGCGTGCTGCGCTGGTCGCTCGACGAGCGGCGTGCCATCGCGCACCGCGCACGTGGGGGCTGGCGGCGGTTCACCGCGATTTTCCTCGATCATCGGATGTGGACCGTCGGCTTTGGCGCGCTGGCCTTCATCGCGACCATCATCGCCTTCGCGACGCTGCCTATGACCTTCCAGCCCACGACCAACACCGATTTCAGCCAGGTGAAGATCGAAACCGTGCCGGGCAGCACCTTGGCCCAGACGACGGCGATCACCCGCAAGGTCGCCGACATGCTGGCGGCCGATACGAAGGTGGTCGATGCGGCCTTTGCCGATATCGAAACCACCAATGCCGATATCTTCCTGACGCTGAAAAAGGACCGGCCGATGACGTCGGTCGAATGGGAGCGCAAGATTGCGCCCAAGTTCCAGACGATCGCCGACGCACGGGTGAATTTTCAATCGCAGTCGGGCGGCGGTTTTGGCCGCGACATCATCATGATGTTCGGGTCCGACGATCCCGTGAAACTGGAGCAGGTCGCAAACCAGTTGGTCGCGGAAATGGCCCGCATCCCCGAATTGCGCGCGCCGCGCGTCCAGGGCGACATGCAGCGGCCTGAGATCATCATCAAGCCCCGGCTCGACCTGGCGGCCAGCCTGGGCGTGACGACGGCTGCACTCAGCCAGTCGATCCGTATCGCGACGATCGGCGACATCGACCAGAATAGCGCGAAATTCTCGCTGGCCGATCGCCAGATTCCGATCCGCGTGGCGATTGCGGAGGATAGCCGCAAGGATCTCGGCACGATCGAAAATATGCCCGTGCCCACCGTCAATGGCGGATCGGTGCCGCTCAAGGTGGTAGCCGACATCACCTTCGGCGCCGGGCCGACGCAGATTCGCCGTTACAACCAGATTCGTCGCATCGTCGTCGGGGCCGACATGGCACCGGGCGTCGTGACCAGTGAGGCGACCAAGAAGATCAACGCCCTGCCGCTGATGAAAGCGATCAACGAAGGCCGTATCCAGGGCGTGCAAAAGATCGACGCCGGCGATGCCAAGTGGCAGGCGGAAATGCTGGTCAATTTTGCCATCGCCGTAGCGTCGGGCATCCTGCTCGTGCTTGCGGTGCTGACGCTGCTCTACAAGCGGATCATGCCGCCCTTCGTCAATCTCGGCTCGCTACTGCTCGCGCCGCTGGGCGGGGCGCTTGCCCTGCATGTCGCAGGACAGCCCCTGTCGATGCCGGTGTTCATCGGCCTGCTGATGCTGCTGGGCATCGTCGCCAAAAACTCGATCCTCGTCATCGACTTCGCGCTGGAGGAAATGGACAAGGGCGTGCCCAAGTTCGAGGCGATCGTGGACGCCGGGCATAAGCGCGCCCAGCCGATCGTCATGACGACGGTGGCGATGGTGGCGGGCATGGTGCCCACCGCGTTGTCGCTGTCGGGCGATGGTGCCTGGCGCGCGCCGATGGGCATCACCGTGATCGGCGGCCTGCTGCTGTCGACCGTGCTGACGCTGGTGATCGTGCCCGCGACCTTTAGCCTGGCCGTCGCGCTCGAAAGCTGGGTTGGGCCGCGCCTTGGCCGGGGGCTGCTGACGTACAAGCCGGGCGATGACAAGGGAGTCGCCCTGCCTGCGGAATAGCCGGATGGATTAGGGCTTTGCCTGAACGAAACGGCGGCGTAACCGTTAAGCAGCCATGACATTGCTCCGCGCCTCCCGGTCGACCGGTGACATCCTGCCCAATCCCGCACGGCGCATGCGGATGTTCGCGACCGCGATGCTGCTGGTCATGGCGGCGATATTCATCGCGGCGCGGGCGACCGTCCATATCCATCCCGCGATCGGCTTCGTGCAGGCCTTTGCCGAAGCGGCGATGGTGGGCGGCCTGGCCGACTGGTTCGCAGTCACCGCGCTGTTTCGCCATCCGCTCGGCCTGCCCATCCCCCACACCGCGATCATCCCGCGCAACAAGGACCGGATCGGCGAGACGCTGGCCGTCTTCCTGCGCGACAATTTTCTCACGCCCGCCGTCGTCGCACGGCGGATGCGGACGATGGATGTGGCGTCGGCAGCAGGCCGCTTCCTCGCCAGTCCCTCGGCGGGTGACGGGCGGCTCCGCGCGGGCGCGTCGCGCCTGATCGCCGACATGCTCGAAGCGTTGGACCAGGAACGGCTGGGCGGCATGGTCAAGGGCGCGATCGGCCAGCGGTTGCGCGGCATAAATGTCGGCCCGCTGATCGGCCAGGCGATCGAGGCGGCGATGCGCGATGGTCGCCACACCCCGGTTATGGACGGCATCATCCACTGGGCCGACAAGACGCTGGAAGCCAATGATCATCTGATCCGCCAGATGGTGCATGACAAGGCTGGCAAAGTGCTGCGCTGGACCGGACTGGATGAAAATCTGGCCAATGCGATCATCGACGGCCTGCGCCGGATGCTCGCCGAAATGGCGGCCGATCCGGGCCATGACCTGCGCCTGAAGGCGGAAGAGGGCATGGCGAAACTGGCCTTCGACCTGCAATTCGACCTGGAAACACAGGCCAAGGCGGCGAAGATCCGCGACGAGATACTCGACAATCCCGCCATGCAGCGCTGGATCGACGGCCTGTGGGAACAGGCGCGCGGCGGCCTGCTGCGCGCGGTGCGTGATCCGGGCAAGGCGATGGCGGGGCGGCTGGGCGAAGCGCTACGCCAATTGGGTGGCACCTTGCAGGAGGATGCGCGGCTGCGGCTGGTTATCAACCGCTTCGTGCGGCGTGCAGCAGTGGGCGCGACCGCAACCTATGGCGATGCGATCGTGCGGCTGGTCAGCGACACGGTGCGCGGCTGGGATGCGGGCACCATCACCAACCGCCTGGAAGGCGCGGTCGGGCGCGACCTGCAATATATCCGCATCAATGGCACGCTGGTCGGCGGCCTCGTCGGGCTCATCCTGCATGCCATTGACGTGGCGCTTTAACCCCTCCCGACAGCTTCTCCAGCGACTCGATAAAATGATGTTGCAACATATCATAGAAATATGATGTAACATGTCATGATCCGTCCAAAGGCGGGCGGTGTGGAGAGGAGTCGAGCGATGCGCAAATTGGCGATTCAAGCGACGGGCAACCAACGGACAGAGGCGGGAGTAGCGGCGCCATCAGGCTATCAGGGCGGCAAGGGGTCGCCGTTCGGCATCGGTGGCGCAATTGCGGTTCATATGGTGGCGATCGGCGTCTGGCTGATGATCCCGCAGGAGATGATCGACGAGGTGTTCACGCCGCCGCCGCTGATCACCACCAACGTTCCGCTGCTTGATCCGCCCCCGTCCGAACAGACCGAGCCGACGACCACGGAGCGGATACCGACCCGGCCGACAGAGCAGCGCCCGACCGCGGTCGATCCGATCGTGCCGTCGAGCGGAGGCGATTCCGTCCTGACCGGCAGCACCGGGTCGGGCGAGGGCATCAACCCAGCCCCCACGATCATCCTGCCGCCCGCCGATCCGCCGCGCGAGCCGGTGATGGTCGAGGCAGCGATCGATCCGCGCGCGCTGTCGGCATTCCAGCCCGACTATCCAGGCGTCATGATCCGGCAGGGGCTGGAAGGCAGCGTGACGGTGCGGGTGACGATCAATGCGCAGGGTCGCGTGACCGACATTGCCCGCATTGCTGCGAGCGACGAGAGTTTCTGGCGTGCGACGGAACGGCACGCGCTGCGCAAATGGCGGTTCCGCCCCGCGACCCGCGATGGCGTGGCAGTGGCGACGACCAAAATATTGACCGTGCGGTTCACATTGACGGACCGCTAAAGGCTGCGATTCCCGCCCTGTCCGTTCGGCAGGGCGGGAGCCGTTCATTTGCGCCGGGCGTGACGGACCCTTTTGCATCCTGGCGCAGGCTGGCCTATATGGACGATATGGCGATATTCCCCCGTCCCGTTTCCCCCAAAAGAGCAGCCAATGATCTGTGGGGCTATTTTCGTGAAAGCCGGCCGCATAAATGGCCGTTGCTGGGCCTGTCGGCCGCGATCACCTATGTCATCATCTGGGCGTTCATCGTCGATGGCAACACCAACACGATGCCGACCCGCAACAAGATCATCTATGTCAAGAGCTGGGACGCCAACCGGTCCGACGCGGCCGTGATCCTGCAGCAGAAGATGGACATCGCCCGCTATGAAGTGGCGCTGTCGCGCAGCCAGAAGGACATGCAGAAGGTTGCCGATATGGTCGGGATCGAATGGCGCGAAGACGCCGCACGCAACAGCGCCAAGCGCAAGGAAGCGCTGACGCGGATCAACGCAATGCTGGACGAACGACTCGCCAAGGCCAAGCAGGCCGAAGGGGCGCAACAGCCCTGAGCGCATCGATGCCGATAGCCGACCCGGCCACCGACCGGCGCTTCATGGCCGCCGCCATCGCGCTGTCCCGGCGCGGACGCGGGCTTTCCACCCCCAATCCCAATGTCGGCTGCATCATCGTGCGGGACGGCCGGGTCGTGGGGCGTGGCTGGACGCAAAAGGGCGGGCGACCCCATGCCGAGGCGCAGGCGCTGGAACAGGCGCTCGACCGGGCGCATGGTGCTTGCTGCTATGTGACGCTGGAACCCTGTTTTCATCTGTCCCCGCGCGGCCCGCGCTGCGCCGACCTGCTGGCGCGCGCCGGCGTGGCGCGCGTGGTGATCGCGCTGCGTGATCCCGATCCGCGCACCGACGGGCAGGGGGCGGCCTGGCTGCGCGAACGGGGCATCGCGGTCGAGATGGGCCTGATGGCAGAGGATGCCGCCCGCGCCATGGCGGGGTTCGTGCTGGGCCAGACGCTGGGGCGGCCGCATGTGACGCTCAAGCTCGGCCTCTCGCTCGACGGGCAAATCGCGCTCGCCAATGGCTCCAGCCGCTGGATCACGGGACCGCAAGCCCGCGCCCACGCGCATATGGAACGAGCGCGGCACGACGCGATCCTGGTCGGCGGCGGCACGCTGCGCGCCGATGCACCGCGACTCGATGTGCGGATCGCCGGGCTTGAAGGGCGCAGCCCGCGCCGCATCCTGCTGAGCCGGGGCGCGGCACCCCATGGCTGGGAACGGATCGGCGCGCCGGAGGACATATCGACGCTCGACCGGGTCGATCATCTGCTGGTCGAGGGCGGCGCGGCGACGGCGGCGGCCTTCCTGAGCGCGGATCTGGTCGATCGGCTGACACTCTATCGCGCGCCGATCCTCATCGGTAATGGCCTTGCTGGTATCGGCGACATCGGACTGACCGACTTGAGTGAGGCGCGTGGCCGCTGGCGGCTGATCGACGAACGGCGGCTGGGGGCCGACGGACTTGAGGTTTACGAGGCGGTTCGGAGCGCTTAGAGGCCGAGGCACAGGCCTCAACAGATGGATCAGGACGCATGTTCACCGGCATCATCACCGACATCGGCACCATCCGCAGCGCGGAGCAGCGCGGCGACCTGCGGCTGGTTATCGGTAGCGGCTATGCCATGGACGGCGTGGCGATCGGCGCGTCGATCGCCTGTTCGGGCGCATGCCTGACGGTGGTGGAGAAGGGCGCGGACTGGTTCGCGGTCGATCTGTCGGCCGAGACGGTAGAGCGCACCGCGCCCGGCTTGTGGGCGCAAGGGGGTCGTCTGAACCTCGAACGCGCGCTCAAGGTCGGTGACGAATTGGGCGGGCATATCGTCACGGGCCATGTCGATGGTGTCGGGCATCTGGTATCAGCGACACCCGAAGGCGATTCGATGCGCCTGGTCATCGCCGCACCCGCTGCCCTGGCGGCGGCGCTGGCGGCCAAGGGGTCGATCACGCTCGATGGCATTTCGCTGACCGTGAACAGTGTCGAGGATCAGGCCGATGGCAGCGTCCATTTCGGTCTCAACATCATCCCCCATACGGCTGCGGCCACCACGCTCAATGCGCTGCCGGAAGGGCGCGCCTTCAATCTGGAGATCGACGTGCTGGCGCGCTATCTCGACCGGATGATGAGCCTTCGCAATCGCGCAATGTGATTGCGGCTTGAATTAATCACATTGAAATGTGATATACGGCTCCAGTCCTTTCCGGGCAGGAGTCGTTTTCATGTCGTCCGCACTTCTCGATACCGTTCGCCGCCTCGTCACAGACGGCGGCATGTCCCGTTCCGGCCTGGCGCGCGCCGCCGGTCTCCATGCCAATTCCTTGCGTAAGCTGGGCGAGGGCGACTGGAACCCTACAGCCGACACGCTGGGCAAGCTGGAAGCCTATCTGTTGAAGCGCGAGGGCGGCACCGCGCTCGCCTCGCCGGAAGAGATCATCAACGAAGCCCGCAATGGCCGCATGTTCATCCTGGTCGATGACGAGGATCGCGAAAATGAAGGCGACCTGGTCATTCCCGCGCAAATGGCAACGCCTGACGCGATCAATTTCATGGCCACCCATGGCCGCGGCCTCATCTGCCTGGCGCTGACCAAGGCGCGGGTCGAAGAATTGGGCCTGGGCCTCATGAGCCGCAACAATGGCACCCGCCACGAAACCGCCTTCACCGTATCGATCGAGGCGCGCGAAGGCGTGACCACCGGCATCAGTGCGGCCGACCGCGCGCGCACCGTATCGGTCGCGATCGACGGGTCGAAGGGCAAGGCCGATATCGTGACGCCGGGCCATGTCTTTCCGCTGGTAGCCAAGGATGGCGGCGTGCTGGTCCGCACCGGCCATACCGAAGCGGCGGTGGACGTCGCCCGTCTGGCGGGCCTGAACCCATCGGGCGTCATCTGCGAAGTGATGAAGGACGATGGCACCATGGCGCGCCTGGATGACCTCATTCCCTTCGCCCAGAAGCACAAGATGAAGATCGGCACGATCCGCGACCTCATCGCCTATCGCCGCCGCCACGACCATATCGTCGAACGCCGTGCGGAAACGACCTTTGAGAGCCAATGGGGCGGCGACTGGAAGGCTATGAGCTTCTACAACAAGGCGACACAGACCGAACAACTGGTGCTGCAAAAGGGGCATGTATCGCCCGACAAGCCAACGCTGGTTCGCATGCACCAAATGGCACCGCTGACCGACACATTCGGGCAGCAAGGCCCGCGCACCGGGATGCTGGCCCGCTCGATGAAAATCATCGGCGAAGAAGGGGCTGGCATCATCGTCGTCCTGCGCGGCGACGAACCGGACATGCTGACCCGCATGTTGCAACATCATGCCGGCATCGCGCAGGGCGACATGGACGAACTGCGCAACTATGGTGCGGGCGCGCAGATATTGGCCGAACTCGGCGTGCATGACATGATCCTGCTGACCAACAGCAACCATAGCCTCATCGCGCTTGACGGCTATGACCTGGCCGTGGTTGGGCAACGTCCGATCGAGCTGTAAAGGATTTATCATGGCCAAATTCCTGATCGTCGAAGCGCGCTTCTACGACCATCTCAACGACCTGCTGATCGAGGGGGCGACCGCCGCGCTCGATGAGGAGGGGCATAAATATGAGGTGGTGACCGTGCCGGGCGCGCTGGAGATTCCAGGCGCAGTGGCGCTGGCGGCGGAAACCGGGCGCTATGACGGCTTCATCGCCATCGGCGTGGTGATCCGTGGCGAAACCTATCATTTCGAAGTCGTGTCGAACGAAAGCGCACGCGGCCTGATGGCCTTGTCGATGGACGGTATCCCGATCGGCAACGGCATATTGACGGTCGAAAATGAGGCGCAGGCCCTGACTCGCGCCAAGATGACGGAAAAGGACAAGGGTGGCGAGGCCGCCAAGGCAGCGATCGCCATGCTCGGCCTGCGCCAGAAGTTCGCGGTCTAAATTCCCCTCTTGAAAAAGCGATAGTCGGCCGGAGGGGGAGACGGTCCGGCCGACTATCGACCCGATCAGGCGGTGGGAGCGACCGCCTCCAGCGTCGGGTAGTCGGTATAGCCAGCCTCGCCCGGACCATACCAGGTCGGCATAGGCTGGGGCGGGGTCAGCGGCGCATCGGCGCGCAGCCGCTCGACCAGATCGGGGTTGGCCATGAAGGGACGGCCAAAGCTGATCGCATCGGCAAGGCCGCTGTCGAGATCGGCCTGCGCCCGCGCCTTGTCATAATCGCTGTTCAGGATCAGCGGCCCCTTGAAATGCTGGCGGATCAGCGGCGACTGGCGTGGCACGTCGGTCGAGCCGAAGGTGCCGTTCGGACCCGGTTCGCGCAGTTCGAGCGAGGCGATGCCGATCGCATTCAGCACGTCGGCGGCATGGGCGAACAGCGTGGCGGGATCGCTATCGTCCACGCCCTGGCTGTCGCCATTGGGGGACAGGCGCACCGAAACCTTGTCCGCGCCGATCGCATCGACCACTGCCTGGGTGACTTCACGCAGCAGGCGAACGCGGTTTTCGACGCTGCCACCATAATCATCGTCGCGAAAATTGGCATTGTCGCGCAGGAATTGGTCGATCAGATAGCCATTGGCGGCATGGATCTGCACCCCGTCGAACCCGGCGCGAATCGCATTATGCGCGGCCCGGACATAGGTTTCGATCAGCGCGGGGATTTCCTCCACGGCCAGCGGCCGGGCGGTTTCGAACGGCGCCTTGCCTTCATAGGTGTGCGCGTCGCCCGCCGTCGCGGTGGCGCTGGACGATACCGGCTGTTCGCCAGTGACGCTCGAATGCACCTGCCGCCCCATATGCCATAGCTGGGCAATGATGCGCCCGCCTGCATCATGCACCGCCTGCGTCACGGGTTGCCAGGCGGTGACCTGCTCGTCGGACCAGAGGCCAGGCGCATAGGGCCAGCCAAGCCCCTGGCGCGAAACGCCGGTCGCCTCGCTGATGATCAGGCCCGCGCCAGCGCGCTGGCGATAATAGTCCACCATGATGGGGGTGGGCACATGGTCGCGGGTCGCGCGGCCACGGGTCAGTGGTGCCATGAAGATGCGGTTGGGCGCGTCGATCGTGCCGATCTGGATAGGGTCGAACAGGCTGGTCATGGAATCTCCCGAACTTTCAAGGTTGCAATTTGCAACGGGACTTGGGTGCCAAAGCCAGCTAGGGAGCCGCGATGCCCAGTTCAACCCCTGCACCCCCGATGGACATACCGCGCCTGGCCTTTCCGGCGCTGATCCTGGCCAATATCATGTTGTCGCTCGGCCCGGTCCTGGTGCGGCTGGCCGATGTCGGGCCGGTTGCGGCGGCCTTCTGGCGGTTGACGCTGGCGCTACCGGTCCTGTTGCTGCTGGCGATCCCGCGGCTCACACGCACACCGCCCACCCGGCGCGAATGGGGCGTGATGCTGCTGGCGGGCGTGGTGTTCGCGGGCGACCTTGCGGCCTGGCATCTGGGCATCATCCATACCAAGGTCGCCAATGCGACTCTCTTCGGCAATATGAGCGCGCTGCTGCTCCCCGCCTGGGCGCTGCTGGTGCTGCGTCAGCGGCCGACGCGCATCCAGGCCATCGCGCTGCTATTGGCGGGGGCGGGCGCCCTGATATTGATGGGCGGCAGCTATGACCTCTCGCCGGTCAATCTGCGCGGCGACCTGCTCTGCCTGCTCGCGGGGATTCTCTACACCGCCTATATCCTGATCATCCAGAGCGCGCGCGGCCGCCTCGACAGTTGGTCGGTGCTGGCGGTGTCGAGCGTCGCCAGCGCACCGACCCTGCTGCTCTGCGCATTATGGCTGGGCGAACGGATCATGCCCGGCAACTGGACTCCGCTGCTGATCCTGGCCCTGTCGAGCCAGTTGATCGGGCAGGGGCTGCTTACCTATGCGATCGGCTGGTTTTCGCCGCTGATATTGGGGTTGAGCTTGTTGCTGCAACCCGCCGTCTCGGTGCTGCTGGGCTGGCTGATGTTCGGCGAATGGCTCAGCATCACCGACATGATCGGAACGGTTGCGGTTGGGGCGGCGCTGGTGCTTGTGCGACTGCCGACCCGCTCCTAGATTGGGGTCATGACCCAGGACATGACCCTCGACGAAATCCGCGATCTTCTGGCCCCCGTGCTTGCCCGCCATGCCGCCTTCGACGGCTGGCGCAAGGAGGCCGTCATCATGGCGGCGGCGGAAAAAGGCGTGGATGCCGATATCGCCGCGCTCGCCTTCGCCGATGGGCCGGTCGACATGATCGACGCGTGGTTCGCCAGCATCGATGCGGCCATGCTCGATGCGCTGCCGCCCGAAACGCTTGACGCGCTGTCGATCCGCAAGAAAATCATCGCGCTGGTCGAAGCACGGCTCGCCCTGGTCGCGCCCGATCGAGAAGCGCTGCGCCGCGCGCTGGCGATCCTCGCCATGCCGACCAATACCGCGCGCGCTGCCCGGCTGGGCTGGCGCGCCGCCGATGCCATGTGGCGCGCCGCGGGCGACACCAGCACGGACCTGGCCCATTATACCAAGCGGATGACGCTGGCTGGCGTCTATGCCGCCACGCTGCTGGTGTTCGTCGATGACGCCAGCGAAGGCCATGCCGACAGCCGCGCTTTCCTTGCCCGGCGGATCGAAGGCGTCATGCGCTTTGAAAAGCTAAAGGCCAAGATCAAGGGCGTCGGCGGCGGCGAACGGCTCAGCCTCGCGCGCTTCGTCGGGCGGCTGCGTTACCCCGCGATCTGACGTAGACGCGATTCGCGCTGGCCTTTCCCAATCGGTATTGATAGTCACTCGCAGCAATCATGCTGAGAGTATCCCTTACCGTGCGCCTGACCGACCTGCCGCTGCGCCAGCCCGCTTATGTTGATCTGATCGACTGGTCCGTTCTGTCCCCCTCCGAAGGCCAGCGCTTGCGTGAATTCGGCCTGTGCGAGGGCGCAAGCGTCGAGGCACTGCACCGGGGCGGTATTTTCGGGCGCGGCCCGATCGCCTGCAAGGTCGGCCGCATGACCATCGCCATGCGCCGCAGCCATGCCGCCGCCGTAACGGTGCGCACTGGCCCGGATAGCCTTGATCAGGACCGCGCCGCATGAGCGCGCTGCCCCTGGTCGCGCTGGTCGGCAATCCCAATGCCGGCAAGAGCGCGCTGTTCAATGCGCTCACCGGCGCGCGGCAGAAGCTCGGCAATTATCCCGGCGTCACCGTCGAGCGCAAGGCGGGCCGCCTGTCGCTGAGCGATGGCCGCCCGATCGAACTGGTCGACCTGCCCGGCACCTACAGCCTTGATCCCGGTAGCCCCGACGAACAGGTGACCCGCGATGTCGTGATGGGCAAGCAGGTGGGCGAAAAACGCCCCGACGCGCTGGTGATCGTGGTCGATGCCGCCAATCTCGACAATCATCTGCGGTTCGCGCTGGAACTGATCGCGCTCGGCCTGCCGACGATCGTGGCGCTGAACATGGTCGATCTCGCCACCCGCGACGGGCTCGAACTGGATGCTGCAACGCTATCGCGCGAACTGGGCGTACCCGTCATCGCCACCGTCGCGGTGCGCAAGCGCGGCCTCGATCATCTGCGCGAAGCACTGGGCGATATGCTGGGCGAGGGCCGCGCGGTGCGCGCCGCAGCGCCCGACCGCGATTTCGATGCCCTGCGCGCTGAAGCGCGACGCATCGCCCGCGCCGGGATCGTGCGCGAAACCCCCTCACGCCGCCTGACGGCGGCCGTCGATCGGGTCGCACTGCATCCCGTCTTTGGCCTGATGCTGCTGCTCGCCTTACTGTTCGTCATGTTCCAGGCGGTCTATGCCTGGTCCGAAGCGCCGATCGCGATGATCGAGGGGGTGGCCGAAGCCGCCGCCAGCACCGTGCGCGACACGCTGCCCGATGGCATCATCCGCTCCTTCCTGGTCGATGGCGTCATCAACGGCGTCGGTTCCGTGGTGGTGTTCCTGCCGCAGATCCTGATCCTCTTCTTCTTCATCCTCATGTTGGAGGCGACCGGCTATATGGTCCGCGCCGCCTTCCTGATGGATGGCATCATGGCCAGGGTCGGCCTGTCGGGCCGGGCGTTCATTCCCCTGCTGTCCTCATTCGCCTGCGCGATTCCCGGCATCATGGCGACGCGGACGATCGCCGACCCGCGCGATCGGCTGACGACGATCCTCATCGCGCCGCTGATGACCTGCTCGGCGCGCCTGCCGGTCTATGCCGTCATCATCGGGGCCTTCATCCCCGCGCGCGACGTGCTGCCGGGCGTGGGGTTGCAGGGCTTCGTCCTCTTCTGCCTCTATGTCGCGGGCATTGTCGGCGCGATGCTGGTGGCGCTGATCCTGCGGATGACGGTGACCAAGGGCGCAAGCGGCGGCTTCCTCATGGAAATGCCCAAATATCAGTGGCCGCGCGCGCAGGACATCCTGCTCGGCCTGTGGCAGCGGGCCATGACCTTCCTCAAGCGCGCAGGCACGATCATCTTCGCTTCGACCGTGATCCTCTGGCTGTTGCTGACCTTCCCCAAAGTCCCCGATGGCAGTCCGGTCAGTCAGGTCGATTATTCCGTTGCCGGGCGTATCGCCAATGGCCTGACCGTCGTGCTGGAACCGATCGGCTTCAACCGCGACATTTCGCTGGCGCTCATCCCGGCCATGGCGGCGCGCGAAGTGGCGGTGTCGGCCCTCGCCACCGTCTATTCGATCGACGCGGGCGATGACGAGGCACTGCTGGAAAAAAGCCTGGGTGACCGGCTCAAGGACCAGTGGCCGCTGCCCACCGCGCTCGCCTTCCTCGCCTGGTTCATCTTCGCGCCGCAATGTATTTCGACGATCGCCGTCACGCGGCGGGAAACCAATGGCTGGAAATGGCCCATGTTCATGGTCGGCTATTTGTTTGCGCTCGCCTATGTCGCGGCAGGCGTCACTTACTGGACGGCGACCGCAGCGGGACTATAAGGGGCCGCTTTCAAGGCATTCGGAGGAATCATGGCAGGGTCTGTCAACAAGGTCATTCTGGTCGGCAATCTGGGCGCGGACCCGGAGGTCAAGAGCTTCCAGAATGGCGGCAAGGTGTGCAACCTGCGCATCGCCACATCCGAAAGCTGGAAGGACCGGATGACCGGCGAAAAGAAGGAGCGTACCGAATGGCATACGGTCGCGATCTTCTCCGAAGGTCTGGTCGGCGTCGCCGAACGCTTCCTGCGCAAGGGCAGCAAAGTCTATATCGAGGGTCAGCTGCGCACCCGCAAATGGCAGGACCAGTCGGGTAACGACCGTTATTCGACCGAAGTCGTGTTGCAGGGGCTCGGCTCGGTCCTCACCATGCTGGACGGCGCGCCGGGCGGCGGCGGTCAGGGTGGCGGCTATGGCGGTGGTGGCCGCGCGCAGCAGAGCGTGAGCGACTGGGGCGGCGGATCGAGCGGCTATGGCGGCGGCGATGCCGACGACTTTGGTGGTGGCCAGGGCGGCGGCTTCGGTGGCGGCCGCGCTTCGGGTGGTGCATCCGGCGGCAGCCGCGGCGGCGCAGGCAGCCCCAATTTCGACAACGACCTGGACGACGAAGTGCCGTTCTGATCTGTGCTTTCAATCGCTAAAAAAAGGGGGCGGCGTAAACCGCCCCTTTTTTTACGTCAGCCGCGCGCCAGTTCGGCGGCAGCAAAAGCGCGGATGTGGGCACCCATGTCTTCACGCTCCAGCGCCAGTACGAGGTTGGCCTCGATATAGCCTGCCTTCGACCCGCAATCGAATCGACGCCCATCGAAGGTCACGCCATGAAAGGCCTGACGTCCGATCAGCGACGCCATGGCGTCAGTCAGCTGGATTTCGCCACCCGCGCCCTTGTCCTGGGTTTCTAATATATCCATCACCTCTGGCTGCAATATGTAGCGGCCTGGAACGATCAGATTGGACGGTGCAGTGCCCACTGCAGGCTTTTCGACCAACCCTCTGACTTGGGTGAGCGTGCCGTCCCGTGGCCCTGGATCGATCACGCCATAATTGGGCGTCTCGTCCATCGGGATTTCGAGGGCGCAGACCAGATTGCCACCAACTTGGTCATAGGCCTCCACCATCTGTTTCATACAGCCGTACCCCGGCGCGCCCTTCATGAATTCGTCGGGCAAAAGGATAGCGAAAGGCTCGTCGCCGATGATGTCACGCGCGCACCAGATGGCGTGGCCCAGGCCCAGCGGCTCCTGCTGACGCAGGAACACGGCATTACCGGGCATTAGGCGCGTACCATCGAGCGCCGACATGTCCTTCCCGCGCTCGCGCTGCGTCGCCTCCGTCTCATAGGCGATGTCGAAATAATCCTCGATCGCGCCCTTACCGCGCCCGGTGACGAAGATCATCTGCTCGATCCCTGCCTCCAACGCTTCGTCCACCGCATATTGAATCAACGGACGGTCGACGACCGGCAGCAATTCCTTGGGCACCGCCTTTGTCGCGGGCAGGAAGCGGGTGCCAAGTCCCGCAACGGGGAAAATGGCTTTGCGGATAGGTTTGTTGGACATGCTACTCCATTCTCGCTGCAACGCGGGATGGAGCAAGGCATCGCCATCCCCGTCGCAAAGGTCAAGCCTTACGACAGGACGATAACGCCTTTGATAGAGCGATGTTCATCCCACGCGGCTATTATACCGCCAGAAGTCGCTGGGCGAGATGATCGAGCGACCCGATCTCGATTTCGAGTTGATCCAGCGACACATGAATCTGCGTATTGCGCCCGTCGCGGCAGGTAAAGCCACCCTCGGCCGGTTGCTGGAAGCCATTGATGATGAGCGAACGGAACCGGTCGATCCGCTGCATGTCGCGCTCGATCGCAGAGATTTCGGTGAGCGCGCTGGCGTTGCGCCGGTCGCGCATCGCGACCATCGTGCGCAATTCGGTCATCAGCTTGGCCATGCTCGGCCGGGTGCGTGCGCCCACGGTGCGAATGTCGCCCATCGCCTCGCGCAGCAAGCCGATCTTGGCCTCCAGGCTTTGTTCGAGCATCGTCCAGGCGCAGACCAGTCGCCCCACTGCGCAGAGCAGGGCGGCATCCTGCGGCGCATAATCCGAAACCGGCTTCATCGTCATATTGGAAACTAACTGTAACCCCACGCCCCGCACTCCTTTGTCCAATTTCTGCACAGGAGGCGGAACAAAAGGCCAGAGCCGGACATGTGTCCGCTCGCATCATGGGCACGGGCCAGCGGCAGCCGTGCAAAAAGGGCGGCGAGCGGAGGAAAGGCGCTAAGCCTCAAAAATCAATCGCAATTCCCTTCCGCTCCCAATCGCCATAGCGCACCGGGCTCATCTCTTCGGTATGGCGCGTCGGGGCGTCGATCGGGTCGGGCTGCGGCACGGGGGGGCTTTTCGACAGGTGCGCGGGAGCCTGCACATGCGCGGGGCGCTTGCCGTTGAAACTTCCCATGATCCTGCTGCCTCTCGATTGCGGCGCTGCCGGAGCAACCCCATATTCATCTGCAATGATCTATCTGGGTTGCAACGGAGGCAAGTGCAAGTGAACGGGTTGAAGACCACCATGTTGCTGGCGGCGCTGACGGCGCTGTTGATGGGGCTTGGCTATATGCTGGGCGGCAGCGGTGGGGCGATCATCGCTCTGATGGTGGCGGCGGGGATGAACCTCGTCACCTTCTGGAACGCCGACAAGATCGTGCTGTCGATGCACAATGCTCGCGAAGTGGATGCCAGCAGCGCGCCGGAATTTTACGGGCTGGTGCGCGACCTGGCGCAACGGGCCGGATTGCCGATGCCGCGCGTCTATCTGATCGACCAGCCTGCGCCCAATGCCTTCGCTACCGGCCGCGATCCCGATCATGCCGCCGTTGCCGCGACCACCGGCCTGCTCGCGATGCTGAACCGCGACGAAGTGGCGGGCGTGATGGCGCATGAACTGGCGCATGTGCAAAATCGCGACACCTTGATCATGACGATGGTGGCGACGATCGCGGGGGCCATTTCGATGCTCGCCAATTTCGGCCTGTTCTTCCGCAGCGGCGACAGCCAAAATGGCCATGGCAATATGATCGCCACCATCCTGGCCGTGATCGTCGCGCCCTTTGCCGCGATGATCGTGCAGATGGCGATCAGTCGCCATCGCGAATATGGCGCGGACGCGGGCGGCGCTAAAATCAGCGGCAATCCCCGCGCGCTCGCGTCCGCACTCGCCAAGATTGCGGGCCAGGCCGAACGCATCCCCAATCCGGTGGCGCAGCGCAATCCGGCTGCCGCCCAGCTCTATATCGTGCCGACCCATGTCAGCGAACTTTTCTCCACCCATCCCGCGACCGAAAAGCGCATTGCCGCGCTGGAGGGCATGGCCGTGCACATGGGCACCTCGGCGCTGCACACGACACCGCGCGCCTCGGCCCTCTCGCCCGTCGCCCCGCCCCCGCGCCGCCGCAGCGCCCTCGATCCGCACGGGCGGGATTAGTCTGCGCCAATCAAGCGTGTCTTTTCGGACGTTTCCGCCTAGGGACCGTCCATGGTCCGTAAATCACAACCCCATCCCGACACTGTTCCTGGCCTTCCCGCCCGCCGCGCCGCGCTCCGGCTGCTTGATGCGGTGTTGCGGCGGGGCGATCCGCTCGAACTGGCACTGCACGGCGCGGCGCAGGGATTGCCGCCCGCCGATCGCGCGCTGGTCCATGCCATTGCAGCCGAAACGCTGCGCCATCTGCCCGATCTCGACGCGCTGATCGACGGCGCGACGCAGCAGGTCTTGCCGCCCGATGCCAAGGCGCGGATGGTGTTGCGCATTGCGCTCGTCCAGACGCTGGCGCTCGACACGCCGCCCCATGCCGCGATCGCCACCGCGCTGCCGCTGGTCGATGGCGGCCCGCGCAAGTTGGTCCATGGCGTGTTCGGCACCGTGACCCGCGCCACGCCGACGCTACCCGTACCCCCCACGCTACCCGCCGAGGTCGCCGCCCGCTGGGACGCGCAATGGGGCGCGGCGATGGTCGACGCGGCGGCCCGCGCCTATGCCATCCGGCCGCCCGTGGAAATCAGCCTGCGCGATCCGTCGGAAACCGCCCGCTGGACCGAAGAATTGGGCGGCACCAGCCTCGCCCCCGGCCATGTCCGTCTGCCCGATGGCGTTCCTATTCCCGAATTGCCCGGCTTTGCCGAAGGCGCCTGGTGGGTGCAGGACATCGCCGCCTCCTGCGCCGCGCGGCTGCTAGGGCAAGGGGGAGGGCGCAGCGCGCTCGACCTGTGCGCTGCACCGGGCGGCAAGACGATGCAACTGGCGGCGGCGGGGTGGCATGTCACCGCGCTCGACCAGTCCGCCAAGCGACTGGCGCGGCTGACTGAAAATCTGACGCGCACCGGCCTTGTTGCCCAAGTCGCCCAAGCCGATCTGCGTACATGGCAGCCTGACGCGCCAGTCGATGCGATCCTGCTCGACGCGCCCTGCACCGCGACCGGCATCTATCGCCGCCATCCCGACGTGCTGCACCGCATCGGCGCGCGCCAGATCGAGGAACTGGCGACGTTGCAGGGCGACCTGCTCGCCCGCGCCGCCGATTGGGTCAAGCCGGACGGGCGCATCATTTACGCCACCTGCTCGCTGGAACAGGCCGAGGGGGAGGATCAGATTACCCGCTTCCTCGCTGCGCGATCCGATTTCGCGATCGATCCGGTGCAGCCCGGCGAATTGCCCGACGGTTTTGCGCCGACGGCGGGCGGCTGGCTGCGCACCTTGCCCGATACGCTGTCTGATCGCGGCGGGGCAGACGGATTTTTCATTGTACGGCTTGCCAGGGCGGCGAACTAACTCTTAACCATTAGACAGTTACGTTGCAGCCCGCCCTCATAGAAAAGGTGCATCTTGAGACCGATCGAGCCTCTGCCCCTGCATCATAGCTGGCCGCTGTTCGACCTGCATGACTATCTGGCACCGGTTGCGCTTGACCCGTCGCTGGCGCGCAACGACGTCGCCCTGGCCGAACGGGGCCTCGGCCTATGGCATTGCGATCTGGCGAACGAAACGTTGAGCTGGACGGCGGGCGTCTATGACATGTTCGGGTTGGAACGGCATAGTGTCGTACCACGAACCTTGTCCGTGTCGCTGTACGCATCGGAATCGCGGGAACCCATGGAACGGTTGCGCAGCTATGCCATCCGCCACAAGCGCGGCTTCACGCTCGATGTCGATATCCATCAGGCCGACGGCATGGGCCAATGTGCCCTGCGCCTGATCGCGGCCCCCTTGCTGGACGAAGCGGGCGAGGTGACCGCCCTGCATGGCGTCAAGCAATTGCTGCCGCCCGGCGCACCTTGCTCGCGCCGCCTCGACCCGACCGTCTTCGTGATGCTCTAGGCGCACCGCACAAACTATCGCTTCATCGCCAAATCCCCGTTGCCCTGAGTCCAAGCCGTAGCTAAGGCAACCGGTTAATGACCCGGCCCATTCTCATCTCTCCGTCCATCCTCTCCGCCGACTTCGCCCGCCTGGGCGAGGAGGTTCGCGCTATCGATGCGGCTGGCTGCGATTGGGTGCATATCGACGTCATGGACGGGCATTTCGTGCCCAACATCACGATTGGTCCCGCCGTCGTGAAGGCGTTGCGCCCGCATAGCGCCAAGCCATTCGACGTCCATCTGATGATCTCGCCGGTCGATCAATATCTCGACGCCTTTGCCCAGGCCGGTGCGGACATCATCACCGTCCATCCCGAAGCCGGGCCGCATATCCATCGCTCGATCCAGCATATCAAGTCGCTGGGCGTGCAGGCGGGTGTGGTGCTCAATCCCGGCACGCCGGCCAAGATGCTCGATTATCTGATCGACGATGTCGACCTCATCCTGGTGATGAGCGTCAATCCGGGGTTTGGCGGGCAGAGCTTCATCATGAACCAGCTGCGCAAGATCGAGGCGATCCGCAAGATGATCGACAAGTCGGGCCGCGACATTCGCCTGCAGGTCGATGGCGGCATCGACCTCACCACCGCGCCCATGGCGATCGCGGCGGGGGCCGACGTGCTGGTCGCGGGCACCGCTACCTTCCGGGGCGGGCCGGACGCCTATGCCGACAATATTCGGAAGCTGCGGGGCGGGTGAACGACGCGCGGCGCATCTCCCCCGCTTCCACCGGGCAAGCGGCCGATCCCGTGGCCACGGACGATGGAATAGAACAGGGCAAGCGCCTCATCCGCGTCGCGGATGACAAGGGGCTGTCGCTGGCGCAGCGGATCGCCAATCATTTCTACCTGCTCAGCTGGAAGACGCCGATCCACGGTCGCAAGCTGCGCGGCAAATATCCGCTCAAGCTGCTGGCCGTGCCCGACGACGATATTCCCGGCGATGCACGGGCGGGGCAGGCGCTGCGGGCGGGCTATTTCCTGTTTCGCGGCCGCAAGCAGATCATCGACGCTGTCGATTTCGCCCGGCTCGATCTTGGCCCGGCCTTTGCCGATCATATCCACAGTTTCCGCTGGCTGCGCGACCTTGCCAGCACGGCGACCCGCGAGCAGGCTGCGCCGATCGCCGAAGGGGTAATGCGGCGCTGGCTGGCGGCCCATGCCGAAACGCCGAGCGAACCGGCCTGGCGCGCGGACAATGCCGGCTGGCGGCTGCTGTTCTGGACCGCCCATGCGCCGCTGATCCTGTCATCGAGCGACCTTGTCTATCGCTCGCTGGTCCTCAACTGCATTGCTCGCACCGCCCGGCATCTCGACCGCATTGCCGACAAGGCCCCCATGGGCCTGCCGCGCATCGTCGCCTGGAGTGCGATCGTCGCTGCCTCGATGCTGATCCCCGGCGGTGCGTCACGCAAGATTTTCGGCGAAGCGGGCCTCAAGCGCGCGATCGAGAGCAGCTTCCATCCCGATGGCGGCATCGTGTCGCGATCACCCTTGGCGCAGGTCGAGGCGGTGATGGCGCTTGCCATGCTGCGTGCGGTCTATGACGTCCGCCGCGAAACGATACCTGCCTTTCTGAACGAAGGCCTTGGCCGCGCAGTCCCGGCGTTGCTGGGCCTCATCCATGGCGATGGCGGGCTGGGCAGCTGGCAGGGCGCGGGCGCGATTGATCCTGTCACAGTCAACGCCGTGGTGCAGGCCAGCCGGGTGCGCAGCCGCCCGCTGCGGCAGGCGCGCGACTGGGGCTATCAACGGATTGCGGCGGGCGCGACCGTGGTGCAGGTCGATGCCGCGCCGCCGCCGGTCGCCCGGCTCGCCGAAGCCGGCTGCGCTTCCACAGGCGCGATCGAGATTAGCGACGGCCCGCACCGGCTGGTCGTCAATTGCGGCGGCGCGGGGCTGGAGGGGGCGTGGATTCCCGCCGACCTCGCGCAAGGGCTGCGTACCACCGCCGCGCACAGCACGCTGGTTCTGGACGATTGCAACAGCACCGCGCTCTTGCCGGACGGCACGCTCGGCAAGGGCGTGACCGAGGTGGAGTTGAACCGGCAGGAGCTGGACAATGGCAGCCGGGTCGATCTGTCGCATGACGGCTATGTCCGGCGGCTGGGCTATATCCACCGTCGCCTGCTGCTGGTCAGTGGCGACGGCAAGGAAATACGGGGCGAAGATATGCTGACCCCGGCCGAACGACGGCGCAAGCCATCGAAGCTGCCCGTCATGCTGCGCTTCCACCTTGCGCCCGGTGTCGAGCCGACGCTGACCGCCGACAGCCAAGGGGCGCTACTGCGCGTCGATATGGGCGCGCTCTGGCAGTTCCGCACCGGCACCGGCGTACTGAGTGTCGAGGAAAGCCTGTGGGTCGATGGTGATGGCCGCCCACATCCGACGCGCCAGCTGGTTGTGACCAGCGAAGCGCTGCCGGGCGGATCGAGCATCGGCTGGCTGTTCAAGCGATCAGGCTAAATCCAGCCGAATCACTCTCGCCAGCTTTTGTCGATCCGGTCGATCACCCGCATCATCGCCTGAAAATCGGGCACGCCCGGCCCCACCGGCAATTGAATCCCCGACAGGTCGCGCTGATGCACCGCGATCACCTCCGGCGCGATCTCCATCGGTGTGCCCGCCGCACCAGCGGCCACCTGGATTTCGCAGGCGCGCTGGAGTGACCAATGTTTCAAAAAGGCTTCGGGCAGGGTGGACGCCATGACCAGCGTGCCATGGTTGCGCAGCATCATCACGCGCTTGTCCCCCAGATTGGCGACCAGTCGCTCGCCTTCTTCGGGGCGAATCGTGATGCCTTCGAAATCATGATAGGCGATCTGCCCGGTAAAGGCGGCGGCGTAGAAGCTTATCGGCCGCAACCCTTCGCGGGTCGCGCTGACAGCCATCCCGGCTGTCGTATGGGTGTGGATGATGCAATGGGCATCGGGCAGATAGCGGTGAAACACGCTATGCTGGGTGAAGCCCGCGCGGTTGACCGGATAGGGACTGCCGTCCAGCACCGTGCCATCAATGTCGATCTTGACCAGGTTGGATGCGCATACCTCCGCATAACCAAGGCCGAACGGGTTGATCAGGAAGGCATTATCCTCCCCCGGCACGCGCAGGGTGATGTGGTTGTAGATCAGTTCCGACCAGCCCATATGCTCGAAAATGCGGTAGCATGCGGCAAGTTGCTGGCGCGCCTCCCATTCGGCGGGGGACATGTCGGTGCGTGTTGCGGCGCTGGCCATGGGCGATCCTCTCTTATAATCTTGCCCGACACCATCGCCCTTTCCGGCACGGGAGTCGAGACTCTGCATGCTTAAGGGTTGATGTGCCGCGACTCTGCTGGTAGGGCGCGCTCCACACGGCGTAGGGTGACCTGCGACGACTCATTGGCTTTGCTATTCGGTCGGGCCGTCGGGACGGATCATAGAATCCCGGCGAACCGCTCGTTTTCGATTGGAGATAGACGGACTTATGCAGATCATCGTTCGCGACAATAATGTCGACCAGGCCCTCCGCGCGCTCAAGAAGAAGCTGCAGCGTGAAGGCGTGTATCGCGAAATGAAGCTGCGTCGTCACTACGAGAAGCCTTCGGAAAAGCGTGCCCGTGAAAAGGCTGCTGCTGTCCGTCGCGCGCGCAAGATGGACCGCAAGCGCGCCGAACGCGACGGCGCGAAGTAAGCGCCGTTCGGGGCGGCATGCGCCGTCCCGCTTTCCTGCTGCTATCCCGCCCCTAATTGCGAGACTTGTCGCCATGTCCACGACAGCTGTTCCCCTTCGTTCGATTGCCAAGGGGTCGCTGACGCGTCTCTGGATCGGTGTCGCTGCCATAGCGCTGGCGGCAGGCGGTCTCGCTTGGGCGGGCCAGCAGCATGTCGAATCGACGCCCTCGGCGTTCCTGGCGGACAATGCCGATGCCGAAGGCGTGGTGACGACCGAATCGGGCCTGCAGTATAAGGTTCTGACCGAAGGCACCGGCCCCAGCCCGACCACCGCCGACGTGGCGCTGGTGGGCTATAAGGGCACGTTGCTCGATGGCACTGTGTTTGACGAGAATCCGCAGGCACCGATGCCAGTCGATGGCGTCGTGCCAGGCTTCTCCGAAGGCCTGCAGAAGATGAAGAAGGGCGGCAAATACCGCCTCTGGATTCCGGCGGAACTGGGCTATGGCGATCAGGCCGCTGGCCCGATCCCGGCCGGGTCCGTGCTAGTGTTCGACGTCGAACTGCACGACTTCAAGTCCCGCGCCGAAATCATGCAGATGCAGCAGATGATGCAGCAACAGCAGGGCGGCGCGCCGGGTGCAGCGCCCCAGCCGATGCCGGGCAACTGATCGCCACAGCCAAATGAGATGGGAAAAAGGGGCCGCAATCGGCCCCTTTTTTGTGCATCGGATGACAGAGCCATGTTTCAGGTAGACTATGACCGGACGACCAATTGCCTGACCCTGACGGTCAAGGGCTTCTGGAAGCCTGAAGATGTAGCACCTCTCGCCAGGGAAGTGGGATCGAAGGCCCGTGAGGCGCAGGCGATTCGGGATGATTTCAACGTGCTGGTCGAATCATTCGAATTTCCGGTTCAGGCGCACGATGTGGCGGATATGCTGACCAACATCATGCGGGGCGGCATGAGCTTCACCAATGGCTATGCTGCGGTTGTTGTCGGCAGCCAGCTCAACAAGGCGCAGGCCGAACGGACGCTGGTTCACCCGCGACTGCGTGTGTTCCTGACGCTGGAGGCCGCACGGGAATGGCTGGCGGCGCAAGGCTGATCTGTCTTCCAAGCGCAGAGTGGGTGCCATCTCCCCACCTACGCCTCGCCCACCAACGGACTATTCTACCTCGGTCACGCTCTGCGGCCGCAAGCTATTGCCAGCCCGGCCGCTGCGGAAAGCACCGAACCAGGTCAGCGGGTTCCAGCTTGAATCGCCGTCTAGGCTGAAGGTGATGAACTCGGCGCGGCCGCCGATCGCTTCCCAGGGCACGGGGCCGCCCAGGCCATTTCCCTCCAGCGGTGCGCGGCTGTCGGCGCTGTTGTCGCGATTGTCGCCCATCAGGAAGACGTGATTTTCCGGCACGCGCACCGGGCCATACCAATCGAGCGCACTCGGCCCCATGTCGATGGTGAGATAGGTTTTGCCATTGGGCAGGATTTCCTGCCGCACCGGCAATTCGCAATAATCCTTGCCGTCCGCACCCTGCATCCGAGCGCCGGGGAATTGCAGCGGGGGGCAGGGGGCATTGCTATCGACGGGCAGGCGCAGCGGCTTCAAGATGCGCTGCTTCACCGCCACGCCGTTGAGCAGCACCTGCCCACCGCGCACTTCGATGATGTCGCCGGGCAGGCCGATGACTCGCTTGATATAATCCTCGCGCCGATTCTGCGGCGACACGATGACGATGTCGCCGCGTGCCGGTAGTCGCCCGAAAATCCGGCCCTTCAGGAAGGGCAGCGGATGGAAGCTGGGCGAGACATAGGACCAGCCATAGGGGAATTTGCTCACCACCAGCCGGTCGCCGGTCAGCAGCACCGGCATCATCGATTCGGACGGGATATAGAAGGGCTTGGCGACGAAGCTGTGGAAGGCCAGCACCGCCAGGATCAGCAGCGTGATGCTCTTGATCTCCTGCCACCAGTTGACGTCCGATTTGGGCATCACGTCCTCGGAAGGGCTATGCGCGTCGGCGGTGGTGTCGTGCAGGCTGGTGGGATCGGTCGTCACAGGGGAAGCGCCTCGATAATGACAAAGGCCTGCGCCCAGGGATGATCGTCGGTCAGGGTCAGGTGGATGACGGGTCTATGCCCGGCTGGCACCAACGCGTCGAGACGGGCCAGCGCGCCGCCGGTGAGGTTCAGCGTCGGCGCGCCGGAAGGGGCATTGACCACGCCGATATCCTTCATGAACACGCCCGATTTGAATCCAGTGCCGACCGCCTTGGAAAAGGCCTCCTTGGCGGCGAAGCGCTTGGCCAGCGTCCCCGCCTTGGTGAAGGGGCGGCGATTAGCCTTGGCCTGCTCGACATCGGTGAACACGCGGCTCTCGAAACGCGCACCGAAGCGGTCGAGCGAATTGGCGATACGCTCGATATTGCAGAGGTCGGAGCCGAGACCGATGATCACGCCATTCCTCCCCGGCACGGGGAGGGGGACCGCCGCGCAGCGGTGGTGGAGGAGGAAAGCGGCAGAACGCAATAGGGAGTGGCAGGAGGCACGCCCCCTCCAACAGCCTGCGGCTGGTCCCCCTCCCCGTTCCGGGGAGCACTCACCGCGCCAGATCCATTTGCCGCCGCATTTCACGGATGCTGCCTTCCAGGCCACCGAAGATCGCTTCGCCGATCAGGAAATGGCCGATATTGAGTTCCGCGACCTGCGGGATGGCGGCGATCGGCCCGACATTGTCAAAGGTCAGGCCATGGCCCGCATGGGGCTCGATGCCGTTCTTCGCGGCCAGCGCCGCCGCGTCGGCGATACGGCGCAGTTCGGCGGCGCGCGGTTCGCCGGTCAGATGGGCATAGGCGCCGGTATGCAGTTCCACGACGGGTACGTTCAGCCGGATCGCCGCGTCGATTTGGGCAGCGTCAGCTTCAATGAACAGGCTGACGCGGATGCCCGCATCATTGAGCGCCGCGACGATTGGCTGCAGCGTTTCGAACTGCCCGGCCGCGTCCAGCCCGCCCTCGGTCGTGCGCTCCTCGCGCTTTTCCGGCACGATGCAGGCCGCGTGCGGCTTGTAGCGCAGGGCGATGTCCAGCATCTCGGCCGTCGCCGCCATCTCCAGATTGAGCGGCACGCTGAGCGCCGCCATCAGCGTCGCGACATCTTCGTCGCGGATATGCCGCCGGTCCTCGCGCAGATGCGCCGTGATCCCGTCTGCCCCCGCCTTCACCGCCAGCAGCGCCGCCTTGACTGGATCGGGATGATCCCCGCCACGCGCGTTGCGGATGGTCGCCACATGGTCGATATTGACGCCCAGGCGCAGCGGAGCGGGGGAGTGAGGCATCGGCTAGACCTTCCGGCTGCCCGGCTTGATCGCCGGGATCGCCGCCAGTTCGGGCGGCAGGGCATCGGCGTCATAGACCGGGAAATTGATCGATACGAGTGGATAGAAGGGCACGCCCAGATCCACTTCGCCCGCCGAGCGATCGACAAGGGCCGCTTCGGCGATGACGATGCCACCTTCGGCTGCGACCGCTTCGATCGCCTGGCGCGAGGACAAGCCAGTGGTGACGACATCTTCGACCATCAGGATTTTCTGCCCCGGCGATATGGCAAAGCCCCGGCGCAGTTCGAACGTCCCTTCGGGGCGTTCGAGGAACACCGCGTCCTTGCCCAGCGCCCGGCCGACTTCATGACCGATGATGAGGCCGCCCATGGCTGGCGAAACTACCAGGTCGATCTCCTGCCGCAATTCGCGCGGCAATTTCTGCACCACGGCCAGCGCGAGCCTGCCCGCGCGCTCCGCGCTCATCAGGACGCGGGCGCATTGCAGATAATTGGCGCTGCGCCGGCCCGAAGACAGGATGAAATGTCCTTCGAGCAGCGCCCCCGCGGCCCGGAATTCCGCCAAAACTTCTTCGTCGGTCATGCCGTTTATCTATCCTGTCGCGCGGTCCGGCCCTTATATGGCACGGCCCGCTTCCCTATCGGCACGGCACGCACCGGCGCGCCATGAACGCGCCCCTGTGCGCGCAGCAGCGAAATAGGGGCCGGAAGGGAACGTTGCAACAGCGAAGAAAATCTGCTCCTGCTAGCTTGAGGCATCAAAAAACCATGCCTATAAGCCGCGGCAGAACCGACCGGGCGGGGACGATGTGCATGCGCGCGTCTTCGTTGCAGCGGCGCCAAGGGGTTACGGGGTAAGAAGACGCTATGATACAGGTGAAATCGCTCGTTCTCGCAGGATTGTTGGCCTTTGCGCCAGCAATGGCGATGAACGGTCCGGCCTTCGCGCAGGACAATGCAACCGCTGCCGCTCCGGCGGCGGCCACTGTCGCCGCGCCTGCTGATTCGGCAGCGAACGCCGCTGCGCCCGCCGCTGACGCTGCGCCAGCCGCCAAGGTCGCCGCGCCGCCGCGCATGAAGCCGACCGAAGGCATCGGCATGCCTAAACCGGGCGAGATCACCCTGCAGGAGCAGTTCACCTCGACCGGGCACAGCGCGCGCTGGTTGCATGACGTGATGCTGCTGCCGCTCATCACGCTCATCTCCGTGCTGGTGCTGGTGCTGATGCTTTATGTGATGGTCCGCTATCGCCGCAGCGCCAACCCGGTGCCGTCCAAGACGTCGCACAACACCTTCATCGAAGTGATCTGGACGGTCGTTCCGGTCATCATCCTGCTGGTGATCGCGGTGCCCTCGATCGGGCTGCTCGCCGACCAGTATAAGCCCGCGCCTAAGGATGCGCTGACCGTCAAGGTCACCGGCTATCAATGGTATTGGGGCTATGAATATCCCGACGCGGGCATCCCTGAATATGTGTCGAACATGCTGACGAAGGAACAGGCGAAGGCCGGTGGCGAACCGTTCCAGCTGGCCGTCGACAACCGCCTGATCCTGCCCGCCGGTCGTCCGGTAAAGCTCATCATCACTGCTGCAGACGTGATCCACAGCTTCGCCGTGCCGTCGCTCTGGGTGAAGATGGATGCGGTTCCCGGCCGTCTGAACGAAAAGAGCTTCACCATCGAGAAGCCCGGCGTCTATTACGGGCAATGTTCGGAACTGTGCGGCGCGCGCCATGGCTTCATGCCGATCGCGATCGAAGCGCTGCCGCCTGAGCAGTTCGACCAGTGGGTGCTGTCGCAGGGTGGGTCGCTCAAGAACGGCACCGCCGCGCCAGACGCACCGATGGGCCCGCAACAGGGCAGTGTGCTGCCCGCCCCGCCGTCCGACGACGTCGGCAACAACGCGCTTTAAGAGGGCAGATACGCCATGACCACCATCACCGCAGATCAATACGGCGATCATGCTCATGATCATCATGACGCCGATCACAAGCCGGCCTTCTTCCAGCGCTGGTTCATGTCCACCAACCACAAGGACATCGGCACCCTCTATCTGATCTTCGCGATCTTCGCCGGCGTCGTCGGCGGCGCGATTTCGGGTCTGATGCGCGTCGAACTGGCAGAGCCGGGCATCCAATATCTGCAGGGTTGGGCCAACATCCAGCATGCGATGCTGGGCGCGGAGCCTGCCTCGCTCGACCAGGCCTATCACCTCTGGAACGCGCTGATCACCGCGCACGGCCTCATCATGGTCTTCTTCATGGTGATGCCCGCGATCATCGGCGGCTTTGGCAACTGGTTCGTGCCGATCATGATCGGCGCGCCGGACATGGCCTTCCCGCGGATGAACAATATCAGCTTCTGGCTGCTCATCCCCGCCTTCGCGCTGCTGCTCGGCTCGGCCTTCGTGCCCGGCGGCACCGGCTATGGCGCGGGCACTGGCTGGACGGTCTATGCGCCGCTGTCGACCAGTGGTTCGGCTGGTCCGGCTGTCGACATGGCAATCCTGTCGCTGCATATCGCAGGCGCTGGTTCGATCCTGGGTGCGGTCAACTTCATCACCACCATCCTCAATATGCGCGCGCCGGGCATGACCCTGCACAAAATGCCGCTATTCGTGTGGTCGGTGCTGGTCACCGCCTTCCTGCTGCTGCTCGCGCTGCCGGTTCTGGCCGCCGCGATCACCATGCTGCTGACCGACCGCAACTTCGGCACCACTTTCTATGACGCTGCCGGTGGCGGCGACCCTGAACTCTACCAGCATCTCTTCTGGTTCTTCGGTCACCCCGAAGTCTACATCATGATCCTGCCCGGTTTCGGCATCGTCAGCCAGATCATCTCGACCTTCAGCCGCAAGCCAGTGTTCGGCTATCTCGGCATGGCCTATGCCATGGTCGCGATCGGCGTCGTCGGCTTCGTTGTGTGGGCGCACCACATGTTCACCACCGGCATGTCGGTTAATGTGAAGATGTATTTCACCGCTGCTACCATGGTCATCGCGGTGCCGACCGGCATCAAGATCTTCTCGTGGATCGCGACCATCTGGGGTGGATCGATCAGCTTCAAGACCCCGATGGTCTGGGCGCTGGGCTTCATCTTCCTCTTCACCGTGGGCGGCGTCACCGGCGTCGTGCTGGCCAATGGCGGCGTCGATGACGTGTTGCACGACACCTATTATGTCGTGGCGCACTTCCACTATGTGCTGTCGCTGGGTGCCGTCTTCGGCCTGTTCGCGGGCTTCTATTACTGGTTCCCGAAGATGTCGGGCCGCATGTATAACGAATTCCTCGGCCACCTGCATTTCTGGGTGTTCTTCGTGGGCGTGAACCTGCTGTTCTTCCCGATGCATTTCTTAGGGCTTTCGGGCATGCCGCGTCGCTACCCCGATTATCCGGAAGCCTTCGCCTACTGGAACAAGATCGCCAGCCATGGCTATGAAATCATGGCCGTCGGCGTGCTGATCTTCTTCATCAACATCTTCTGGTCGCTTGCGGCCGGCAAGAAGGCCGCAGGCAATCCCTGGGGTGAAGGCGCAACGACGCTGGAATGGACCTTGTCCAGCCCGCCGCCCTTCCACCAGTTCGAAACCCTGCCCGTGATCGATGATGCGGCGCATCACTGATCGCTGGACGGACTGACATGATCGGGGGCGGGTGACAGTCGCCCGCCCCCCTTATGCTATATGCCCCCAAATGGTGGGGCCGGAACAAGTATGACGACCGCGACGATGATATCGACCCCGATCACGGCCCATTGGCGCGACTTCCTCGCGCTGACCAAGCCGCGCGTCATGACATTGGTCGTGTTCACGGGCCTGTGCGGCCTGCTGGCGGCACCCGGCACCATCCACCCGGTTCTCGCTTTCACGGCCATCCTCTGCATCGCCCTTGGCGCCGGAGCCGCTGCTAGCCTCAATCAATGGTATGAGGCGGATATCGACGCGAAGATGAAGCGCACCGCCAACCGGCCGCTGCCCGCCGGGCGTATGGATCGCCAATCGGCACTGCATTTCGGCGTTGGCCTGTCCTTCTTTTCGGTCATCCTGATGGGCATGGCGACCAACTGGCTCGCCGCCGCGGTACTGGCCGTCTCGATCCTCTTCTATGTCTTCGTCTACACCATCTGGCTGAAGCCCCGCACGGCGCAGAATATCGTGATCGGTGGCGCTGCGGGTGCATTCCCGCCAGTCATCGGCTGGGCCGCCGTCACTGGCGATATCACCGCGCTGCCGATCGCGCTGTTCATGCTCATCTTCTTCTGGACGCCGCCGCATTTCTGGGCGCTCGCGCTGTTCGTGAAGACCGATTATGCCGCTGCTGGCATCCCGATGCTGCCCGTCGTGTCGGGCGAGGTCGTCACCCGCCGCCAGATCTGGTTCTACACCGCCATCATGGCGGTCGCGGCCATGGCGCCGGTGCTGTTGCGCCTGACCGGGCCGGTCTACGGCACCGTCGCGCTGCTCGGCACAGCGTTGTTCGCGGTTTTTGCCTTCCAGGTCTATCGCCGCCGCGAAAGCGATCAGGCGCGGATGCAGCCAGAGCGGCGCTTGTTCAAATATTCGATCCTCTATCTTTTCCTTCTCTTTGGAGCAGTGGTCGTCGACCGCTGGGTAATGGCATGACCCCCGAAGAAGAAGACATCATCCGCGCCCGGCAGAAGTCGCGCTCGCTCGTTACGGGCCTGCTGCTCGGCTTTTTCGTCATCCTCTTCTTCGCCATCACCCTGGCGAAGATCGGCACGAGCGACACGCTATGATGGCCACACTACCGCCGTCCCCCTTCGACCGCGACCGGCGTAACCGCCGGACCATGCTGACCATGGCGGGCGTCGGCCTGTCGATGCTGGCGCTTGGCTTCGCGTCGGTTCCGCTCTATCGCATCTTTTGTGAACAGACCGGGTTCGGTGGCACCACCATGCGCGCGGACGCCAATGTGCAGGTGAGCGAAGCGGCTGGCCACACCATGTCGATCCGCTTCGATTCGAACGTCCAGCCGGGCATGCCCTGGCAATTCTACCCCGAACATCGGACGGACACCGTCACCGTGGGACGCAAGGACATGGCGATCTTCATCGCGAAGAACATGTCCGACAAGCCCGTGACCGGCACCGCCAGTTTCAACGTCACGCCGACCCAGGCGGGCGCCTATTTCACCAAGATCCAGTGTTTCTGCTTCACCGAGCAGACCTTGCAGCCGGGCCAGGAGGTGCGGATGCCCGTCCTCTATTTCGTCGATCCCAAGATCCTCGACGATGCCGACAACAAGGACACGCAACAGATTACGCTAAGCTACACATTCTACCCGGTTGAGCCGGGCAAGAAGGCAAGCTAAGGCAAGCAACGATAACGCGAACAGGGAAGAGCACGTCATGGCAGGCGCCAAGAATCACGATTATCATATTCTCCCGCCCAGCATCTGGCCGTTGTTCGGTTCGATGTCGGTGCTCGTCATGGCGATGGGCGCGATCATGTGGATGCACCCCGACGCCATGCCCGCTGGCGGTGGCTGGGTGTTCATGCTCGGTTTCGCTGGCGTCCTCTTCACCTTCTACAGCTGGTGGGCGCATGTCGTCGCCGAAGCCCATGCCGGTGATCATACCCCGGTAGTGCAACTCCATCTGCGCTACGGCATGATCTTGTTCATCGCGTCGGAAGTCATGTTCTTCGTCGGCTGGTTCTGGGCCTTCTTTGACTTCGCGCTCTTCCCCAGCGCGCTTCCCCCGATCGACGGCCTGTTCCCGTCCAAGGGCGTGGAAGTCATGAATGCGTTTGAACTGCCCTTGCTCAACACGCTGATCCTCCTCTGTTCGGGCACGACCATCACCTGGTCGCACCATGCGCTGATCCACGGTGATCGCGATGGCATGATCAAGGGTCTGTGGTGCACCATCATCCTGGGCGCGGTCTTCTCCTGCGTGCAGGCCTATGAATATGCCCACGCCCCGTTCGACTTCGGCGGCAACCCCTACAGCTCGGCCTTCTACATGGCGACCGGCTTCCACGGCTTCCACGTTCTGGTCGGCACGATCTTCCTGATCGTCAACCTGGCGCGCGCCTATAAGGGCCACTTCACCCCACGCCAGCATTTCGGTTTCGAAGCCGCCGCCTGGTATTGGCACTTCGTCGACGTGGTGTGGTTGTTCCTCTTCGTCGCCATCTATGTCTGGGGTGGCTGGGGCGCGCCGATTCACGGCTAAGCACCATCGACTATAATGAGACGCACGGCCGGGGCATCGCTCCGGCCGTTTTCTTTTGTGCTGCGGGGCGCTATGCATCCAGCCCATGGACCCCTTGCCCGATCCCGCCCCGCGCACCACGCGCATCCCCCTGATCCCGACCATCATCGTCGCGCTGGCCGTCCTGGTGATGATCGGCCTCGGCATCTGGCAGATCGATCGCCGCGCGGAAAAGGCAGCGGCCTTGAACCTCGCCGCCAGCAATCCCGGTAAGCCGCCCGTCGCCTTTCCGGCGATGCCCCCGGTCGGACCCGACCTGCTCTTTCGCCCCTCGTCGCTCCATTGCCTGCGCGTGGTCGGCTGGCAGGTGGAGGCTGGTCGCGCGGCTGACGGCAGCACCGGCTATCGCCATATCGCCCAGTGCGCGACCGGTGCGGAAGGGCCGGGCGCACTCGTCGCGGTCGGCGTGACCCAGCGGCCCGATGCTAAGCCCGATTGGACCGGCGGTCAGATTGCAGGCTGGATCAGCGAAGAGCCGGACCATCGGGCGCTGATTTCGCGCATAGGCGGAAAGGCGACGCCGCTGCGGCCCATGCTCATCGCGCGCACCGCGCCAACGGGCATGAAGGCGAGCGCCCCGCCGAGCGCCGCCGACGTTCCCAACAATCATCTCGCCTATGCGGTGCAGTGGTTCTTCTTCGCCGCGATCGCCATCGTCATCTATATTCTCGCGCTGCGCCGCCGGACCGCGCCCAAAGCCCCGTAAATACTTGCCCAGCGGCGCAGGGGTCGCTACCGCGCTTTCCCATCATGCAATATCAAAGCACCAGGGGGAGCGCGCCGTCGCTCGGTTTCGAGGATGTGACGCTGGCGGGGCTGGCGTCCGATGGCGGGCTGTATCTGCCCAAAAGCTGGCCCAGTTTCTCGGCGGATGACATTCGCGCCCTTGGCGGCCTGTCCTATGTCGAAACCGCGGTGCGGGTCATGACCCCCTTCGTCGCGGGATCGCTGACCGAAGACGAACTGCGCGAACTATGCACCACCGCCTATAGCCGGTTCAGCCATCAGGCGGTCGTGCCGCTGGTCCAGCTCGATCATCAGCATTGGCTGCTCGAACTGTTCCACGGCCCGACCCTGGCGTTCAAGGATGTCGCGCTGCAATTGCTGGGGCAATTGTTCGAACGCTTCCTGTCGCGCCGCGATGATCATCTGACCATCGTTGGCGCAACGTCGGGCGATACCGGATCGGCGGCGATCGATGCTGTGGCCGGGCGCGAGAAGATCGACATCTTCATGCTCCATCCCGATGGCCGGGTGTCCGACGTGCAACGGCGGCAGATGACGACGGTGCGTGCGCCCAACGTCTATAATATCGCGATCGACGGCAGTTTCGACGATGCGCAGGCGCTGGTGAAGCGCATGTTCAACGACGCGGATTTCTCGCGCCGGTTCAACCTGTCGGCCGTCAACTCGATCAACTGGGCGCGGTTGATGGCGCAAGTCGTCTATTATTTCTACGCCGCCGTGCGCTTGGGCGCGCCCGAACGCCCGGTCGCCTTCTCGGTCCCCACTGGCAATTTCGGCGATGTGTTCGCGGGCTATGTCGCGGCGAAGATGGGGTTGCCCGTCGCCAAGCTCATCGTCGCGACCAACGTCAACGACATCTTGCACCGCGCCTTGTCCGATGGCGACTACAGCCAGGGCCAGGTCGTGCCGACCGCGACGCCCAGCATGGACATCCAGGTCAGCTCCAATTTCGAGCGGCTGCTGTTCGACGCGGGCGGGCGCAACGGCCAGGCGCTGGCCGACCAGATGCGCGGGTTCGAAGCCAGCAAGGCGATGCGCCTGACCAACGCCCAGCGCGACGGGGCGGCGGTGCTCTTCGCTTCGGCACGCATCGATGCCGACAGCATGACCATGGCGATGCGCTGGGCCTATGACGGGTCGGGGCAGATCATCGATCCGCACAGCGCCATCGGCCTTGCCGCTGCGCGCGAAGCAGGTGTCGATGCGTCGATCCCGGTCGTCACGCTGGCGACCGCGCACCCGGCCAAGTTCCGCGACGCCGTCGAGCGCGCCACCGGCACCCGCCCGCCGCTGCCCGCGCGCGTCGGCGACCTGTTCGCGCGCGAGGAAAGCTATGTGAAGCTGCCCGGCACGTTCGAGGCGGTAACCGCCTATGTCGCCGAGCGCGCGACGCCGCGCGCCTGACAACCACCGTTCGGGCTGAGCTTGTCGAAGCCCTGTCCTTTCTTGAAGAACAGTGTGGCCCTTCGACAGGCTCAGGGCGAACGGAGGTTGGTATGAATCTGCAAACCCTCATCGGCGAACCTTGGGCCGACTATGGCCTCATCGATTCGGGCAACGGCCGCAAGCTGGAGCGCTACGGCCGCTACCGCTTCATCCGCCCCGAACCGCAGGCGATGTGGGCGCCCGCGACCGAAGATTGGAAGGCCGACGCCGAATTCGTGCCCGGATCGGACGAGGATGGCGGCGGTCGCTGGTATTATGACCAGCCAGTCCCCGCCGATGGCTGGCCACTGCACTGGCAGGACGTGACCTTCCAGTCGAGTTGCACCCCCTTCCGCCATCTCGGTTTCTTCCCGGACATGGCCCCCGTATGGGACTGGATGCGGGAACGCACCGCCGACAAGGCGGAGGCCGAAGTCATGAATCTGTTCGGCTATACCGGCGTCGGCACGCTCGCCATGTCGGCCAGCGGCGCGCGCATGGTCCATGTCGATGCGTCCAAAAAGTCCGTCGCACAGGCGCGCGCCAATGCCGATCTATCCGGCATGGCGGACAAGCCGATTCGCTGGATCGTCGAGGATGCGGCCAAATTCGTCGCCCGCGAAGTCCGGCGCGGCCGCCGCTATGACGGCATCTTGCTCGACCCGCCCAAATATGGCCGCGGCCCCGATGGCGAAGTCTGGCGATTGGAGGAGGATTTACCCGCCCTCATCGCCAATTGCCGCCAGTTGCTTGATGCGGACAGCCGCTTCCTGTTCCTGACCGTCTATGCCGTCCGCATGTCGGCACTGGCGATCGGCGAATTGCTGCGGCAGGCGTTCGCCGACCTGCCCGGCACGGTCGAGGTGGGAGAACTGGCCGTGCGGGAGGAAGCACGCGGCCTGTTGTTGCCCACCGCCATCTGGGCGCGCTGGCGGCGCTAAGCGTCACTTGGGCCTTTTCGCCTTGAGCCGCCCGTCCAGCTCCGGCATGGGTTGCTGATGCGCCTCATCCCTTCCTTTGCCGCCCTGTCCCCCCTGATGGTCCTACTCGGCTCCTGTGTCGGCCCCGCACAGCGGGCACCCGCTCCAGCGCCGACGCCAGCGCCGCGCCCGGCTCCGGCAACATCGCCGATCGCGCCCGCCACCCCCGCGCCGGTGGCCACGGAATGGCATAATCGTCCGGCGACGCCCGGCACCTGGACCTACCGGCCGGAACCGACCGGATCGGTCGCGTCATTCGGTCCTAGCGCGACCGCCCCGCAACTCGCCGTCCGCTGCGACCGGGCGATGAGCCGGATAGCCGTAGTGCGTATGGGAACAGGGCAGGGGGCGATGACGCTGCGCACCAGCTATGGGGCCGTCCTGTGGCCGACCACCAGCATTGCCGCGCCGCAATCGCAGGTCCAGGCCGTCCGCGCCGCTTCCGACGTCACGCTGGACCAGATTGCCTATAGCCGGGGTAAGTTTGCGGTGGAGGTGCAGGGGCTTGCCCCGCTGATCCTGCCTGCCTGGGCGGAAGTCGCGCGCGTGATCGAGGATTGCCGGGGCTAGCGGATTTCGACGCACTCGCCAAAAGCGCGGACGAAGAAGTATGATTCGAAAAAAGAATTTTACAAGGCTTGATCATCCTCCCCACCTGATTCACATTCGCGGTGTGGACAGACCAAGGGCAGACGCCTGAAGCGGGCCACGCGGGCTTCAACATAGCGAAAGGAGGTGATCCGATGTCTCATGGTTCAGCAATGGGGTCGGTCAAGTCCATTCGGGAAATGCGCCGCTGAGCGACGCTGTGCCGTCGATCCTCCCTGCAAACGGGATTTCAAGCGCCAACAGACAGGCCATCCCCGTACAGGCAGGATAGCGCGACAATCATTTCCCCTGGGCGGCACTTTCGGCCGCTGACCATGTCAATGATGGGCCGTCGAACCGTGGGTTCGGCGGCCCCTCTCATTGTCAGCGCACCGCTTCATTTTGCTATTTTCCCGACGCTTGAAGTCGCTATGCTCCGTCGCGGGCAGGCGGGCGGACGAAACAGGGAGTATCTCCATGTCCGTAATGCATGCGTCCCATATCTTTTTCATTCTCGGTCTGTCCTTATCCGCGTCGGCGATGGCCCAAACGCCCGCCGACGTTGCGGATCTGGTCGGTGCCAAGGGTGCAGGCGGCGAGACTCAGCTCAAAGCGCGCGGCTACCGCTTCGTGCGGATCGAAACCGGCGATGACCGCAAATGGACCTTTTGGTGGAACGGCGATCGGCGACAATGCCTCAGCGTTGTCACTTATGACGGCCGCTATCAGGCGATCACTGAATCCCCCGCGCCCGATTGCGGCGAATCCGCCAGCGCGCCAGGCAGCCATGGTGGTGCGCCCCATCGACCCGATATCGGCTATGCGCGGCCCCGGCCCGACCGTGTCGCGCCCAGCTATGCTGCCGATGACAGCGCCCAAACGAACGATCGGGTTCAACTCGGCTTGGTCTGCTTTGGCGATGGGCAGCGGCCCGGCGTGGCCAACAGCTATGGCTGGACTTGGGACTCCGACAAAAAGCGCTACCGCTATGGCAATCGCGTCGAAATGACGGCGGAACAGTTCGATGCTTCGGTCATGATCCAGTTCTGGGAAGGTGGCGGCCATATCAAGCTGCCCAAGAAGCTCATCCCGCCGCTCCATTCGCGCGGCACCGAGGATGGTTGGTGGGACATTTATAACGTCTCGATGCAGCCCGACCGGATTACCGGCGAATATCGGCTGAATGGCCTTAACAAGCCCCGGATCGACATCAATCGCACCAGTGGACAGATCAGCATCAAAGGAATGGCCGATTACGCCTTTCGCGGCACCTGCGATACCGTGGATGCCGCAGCGCATCGACGCTTCTGACGATCGCAAGAGGAAAGGGACGGGGATTGGATTTTCTCAAGCTCATCCGTTCGTTCGAAGATCTGCTCTTCGAACTGCTATGCTGGTTGATCTATTATCCCCGCACCCTCTGGCTGGTGGTGCGGCACCCGCTGCGCATGATCGATTATTCCAATCACGAACAGACCGATGCCGACGAGGATCAATATACCGATACGCTCAGTCCGCCCCTGCTGCTGCTGATCACGCTGGCTTTGCTCCATGCCTTGGAATTGGGCCTCAACACGCAGCATATCCAGGCGCATAATGCGGTGGGCGCGATGGTGGTGGGTTCAGATCAAAATCTCATCCTGTGGCGATCCTTCGTCTATGGCCTGCTCCCGCTGTTCGCCGCCCTGCATGTCGTGCGGCGCAAGGGGCAGCCGCTGGAGCGCAAATATCTGCGGCCGCCCTTCTTTGGCCAATGCTATCTCGTATCGGCTTACGCCTTGATGGTTGCGATCTCGACCATGACGGCCCAGCATATCGGTGCATGGAAATGGGCACTGGGCCTGAGCGGCGCCGGGTTCGCGACGCTCTGGTATCTGTGGGTCCAATCCATGCTGTTCCGCACGATGTTGGCCATGCGCCCATTGCGGGCGTGGGGCGGCGCGATCATGGTGTTCGTCGCCGCCTTTCTGACCGCCATTCTGGTTTCGCTGCTCACGATCGGCCGTTAAGTGATTATCGGTCCGCGCCCTTCGCCTTGCCCCAGGCGCGCGCGGCGGTGTAGCCCAGATAGCCCGTGCCAAAGAGCGCATAGAGCGGTTCGGGCAGAGCGTTGAAATAGGCGCGCATTCCGCCGATGATCGCGCCTGCCACCGCTGGTCGCCAGCCTGCGATCAGGCCCATCGGCACCGACCAGAGCAGCAGGGCATAGATGACATAGAGGAAGGTCGGTCGCGCCCGCCGCGTCCAGGGGTCGGCGGCGGGCGTTGCGGGATGTGCCTGCGTCATGTGTTCCTCCCTAACCGATCCGGTTGGCCAGCCAGCCATAGAGGAAGGCCTCATTGGCAGGGCGGCTTTCGGCGAGCGCGATATAGCGTTCGCCCTGCATCGCCTCGATCGCCTTGAGCAGCACGCGTTCGCCCGCCGCACCCCGCAACGCCCGAAAGGCCCGCAGCGCTGCCAGCGTCCGCGCGCCGATCACGCGGTCGAGCTTGAGGTCGGGATAATCCTTCTGGTTGCGATTGAGCGCGTTGAGCGACCGCTGCAAAAAGCCGGTGGCCGTAGCGACGCCCATATTGACGGCTGTATCGAACAGTTCGGCGGCGATGCCGGGCGCGAGTTCGGCAACGAAGCCATAGCCCGGCTGGTCCCAATAGAGCCGTCGATAGATCGCCACCGCCTGCGCGCGGGGTAGCGCCTGCATCGGGCCGACATAGCCATTCGCCCGCGCCACGGCCTGGGTAATCCCCCAATGGGTCGGCCCGCCGCGATCGGCCGGATGGTTGCTATAACCACCCTCCCGCGCAATGACTTCGTCGATCAGTTCTGCAACGTCCATATCCGCCTCCCAGATATTGAAGAGGCGAATCATTTATCCCATATGGTTATATGTAGGACAGATAAAAAACGCGAAGGGAAATAATCGGATGCAAGACCGAGCGGCGGCGCATGCAAACGACAGCGGTGAAGGTCAGGGGCAGGCACGGGGAAATTGTGCCCTCGCTGTGGCCATACCCTTGCAGGAAGCACTATATATGGGGCAATATGGACCAAAGGGTGCGGTTTCGTCTCTGTTGCCCGCTCCCCCCATGTGAGTGCGTTTGTCCATGCCTCTTTCCGACATGATCGCCAACAGCGCGATCCCCGCCGTCATCAGCGATCCGCGCCTGCCCGACAATCCGATCGTCGATTGCAATGACGCCTTCATGGCGCTCACCGGCTATGGTCGCGACGAGATCATCGGCCATAATTGCCGCTTCCTCAAAGGCGCAGCGACCGAAGCGGAGCGAACCGACGAATTGCGTCAGGCCGTTCGCGAAAGACGCCCGGCGATCGTGGAATTGTGGAATTATCGCAAGGACGGCACGCCGTTCCGCAATGCGGTGATGGTCGCGCCGATCTTTGGCGACACGGGCGAAGTCGAATATTTCCTGGGATCGCAGATGGCGGTGGGCGAGCCGGACGGACAGGCGACCCAGCGATCCGCCGAAGCGCGGCTGCGGATCGACGCACTCACCGCGCGCCAGCGCGACGTGCTGGTGGCGATGACGGCGGGCAAGCTCAACAAGCAGATCGCTTGGGACATGGGCCTGACCGAACGCACGGTGAAGATGCACCGGGCGGCCATGCTCAAGGCGCTGGGCGTGCGTACCGGGGCCGAAGCGATCCGCCTGGCGATCGAGGCGGGCTACTAAGCGCCGGTCGGCGGCCGGTCGGCACCCCGGAGGGAGCACCGACCGGCTTACACATCAGTCGCGTAACAGCTCGTTGATGCCGGTCTTGGACCGGGTCTGCGCGTCCACCCGCTTGACGATCACCGCGCAATAGAGGCTGGGGCCGGGCGTGCCGTCGGGCAGGGGCTTGCCGGGCAGGCTGCCGGGCACGATCACCGAATAGGGTGGGACTTCGCCCATGAAGATTTCGCCGGTGGTGCGATCGATAATCTTGGTCGACTGGCCGATGAACACGCCCATCGACAGCACCGATCCCTTGCCGATGCGCACGCCCTCCACCACTTCGGACCGCGCGCCGATGAAGCAGTCGTCTTCGATGATGACCGGATCGGCCTGCAGTGGTTCCAGCACGCCGCCAATGCCGACGCCGCCCGACAGATGGACATTTTTGCCGATCTGGGCGCAGCTACCCACCGTCACCCAAGCATCGACCATCGTGCCTTCATCGACGAACGCGCCGATATTGACGAAGCTGGGCATCAGGATCGCGTTCTTGGCGATATGCGCGCCCGCCCGCGCGAACGCGCCCGGCACCGCGCGGAAACCGGCGGCGCGAAACTCCGCCTCGCCCCAACCAGCGAATTTGCTCGGCACCTTGTCCCACCAGAAACCGCCACCAGGGCCGTTTTCGATCAGCACATTGTCGTTCAGCCGGAACGACAGCAGCACGGCTTTCTTGAGCCACTGATTGACCTGCCAGCCGTCCGCCGTCGGTTCAGCCACACGGCCCTTGCCGCTGTCGAGCAACGCCAGCGCTTCATTTACGGCATCGCGGATCGCGCCCTGCGTCGAAAGGCTGACATTGGCCCGGTCTTCCCAGGCGGCGTCGATCGTGGCGATAAGGTCGGTCATGCGGTTTCCCCAAGGATGCTGGCCAGAAAAGGCCTCAGATGGTCGGTTTCGAAATCGATGAAATCGGGATGATGATCGTGATTGCCCGCTTCCGATCCATTATTGACCCAGATGGTCGCCATGCCGATCGCCTTGGCGGGCGCCAGATTGCGGGCCATATCCTCGAAAAAGGCGGCGCGGTTCGGATCGATGGCGTGGACCCGGCACAATTCGGCGTAACCCGACGGATCGGGCTTGGGCACATATTGGCAGGCATGAATATCGTGGATCAGCTCGAATGCGTCGCCCAGGCCGAGCTTGTCCAACACCCGCCCCGCATAGGCCGCATCGCCATTGGTGAAGATCAGCCGACGGCCCGGTAATGCGGCGATATGCGCGTTAAGGTCGGCATCGACCTCCAGTCGATCCATCGAAATATCATGGACATAGTCGAGGAAATCATGCGGCGCGATGCCATGATGGTGCATTAGCCCCGACAGCGTCGTGCCATGCTCCATGAAATAGCGCTTCTGCGTTTCGCGGGCGACGACGGGATCGCATCCCAGTAAGCCTTGGATGAACTCGCCCATCTTCACGTCGATCAGCGCGAACAGGTCCGTCTTCGCCGGATAAAGCGTATTATCCAGATCGAAGATCCAGGTGTCGACATGGTCCAGTGCGCCAAGCATGGCCGCGCCCTAATCTCGTGCGCAGGGAAGGGCAAGGGGGCGAGCAGCATCACAACCCCCCTCTTGGTCGTCATCCCCGCGAAGGCCGGGACCCATCTCCCCACCTCAGATCGACGTACCCGCCGCTAAATGACGTGAGGCATCAACATCCCAGCGGCTCGCCATCATGATAAAAAGCCTGCACGGCCTGCCAGGCATCCTCCGCCGTCTCGACCCAGGTCAGCAGGTCAAGGTCAGCATGCGAAATCACGCCTTCATCGGCCAGCGCCTCGAAATCCACGACCCGGTTCCAAAAATCCTTGCCGAACAGCAGGATGGGGATGGGCTTCATCTTGCCGGTCTGGATCAGCGTCAACAGCTCGAACATCTCGTCAAACGTACCAAAACCGCCGGGGAAGACGGCCAGCGCGCGGGCGCGGAGCAGGAAATGCATCTTGCGCAGCGCGAAATAATGGAACTGGAAACTCAATTCCGGGGTGACGAACCGGTTGGGGGCCTGTTCGTGCGGCAGGACGATATTCATGCCGATCGTCGTCTGGCCGACATCCTGCGCGCCGCGATTGGCTGCTTCCATGATCGAGGGGCCACCGCCCGAACACACCACGAAATGGCGGCATCCTGCTTCGTTCACCGGATATTGCGCCGCGATCCGCGCCAGCGCGCGCGCCTCTTTATAGTAGCGCGCCTTCGCCGCCAGATTCTCCGCGATTTTCCGCTGCTGCGGCGTGGTTGCCGCGTCGATCCGCGCCTGCGCCTGGTCGGGTTCGGGAATCCGCGCCGATCCGTAGAAGACGAAGGTCGACTCGATCCGCGCCTCGTCCATCAATAGCTGGGGTTTCAACAATTCCAGCTGGAATCGCACCGGGCGCAAATCTTCGCGCAACAGGAATTCGGTATCCTGAAAGGCAAGGCGATAGGCCGCGCTTTGGGTCTGGGGGGTGCCGGCCTGCTTGGCCGCATCGTCGGCCTCTTCGCGGGCCGGGCGGAATTTACGTTCTTCAATCTCTTTCTTAGTCATCCCCACGATTTAAGGAGTGGAGATGACATTGCCAAGTCGGATTACCGACAGAAGCCGCCGCATGCCTTTTTTGCGCTCAGCGGCAAAAGCCGCCGCGCCCGCCCATGTCGAAATGAAAATGGTCGTGATGCGCCGCATTATAATCGGGGCTCAGCACCGTGTTGAACCGCTTGCACGCGCTGGCGTGCACGGTTTTGAGGAACTGCCGCGTATCCCGGTCGCCCTGCCAGCCCTGCTGCACCGAAATCTTGCGGCCATCGGCCAGCACAAAGGCGGCAATGTCGATCGCATTGCTATGCGCATGTTCGGACAATTTGCCGCTGCCCGCGATCGGGCGGCAATTATAGGTGCCGAACGTCTCGATCCGCACGATCTCCGCGCCCAATATGCTGCGCGCGGCCGGTTGCACGCCATAGCGCGCCCAGGCGGCGAAATTGGCCGCCAGATTACACGTCATCGCCCCCAAATTGGTGGCGGGCACGCCGATGTCGAGCAGCTTGACGCTGTTCAACGCGCTGCATCCGCCGCCGAAGGTGCGGTCGGGCAGGGGGGTGAAGGCCACATCCTGCGACTGCAGCTTCGCAAAACATTGGCGCGCTTCCATGGTCGGCACCACGGCGGCGCGCACGGGTTTCGACGCGCGTTCGACTCGTCTGCGCGGCACCAGATCGCCGCCGCACGCACTCAGCATCATCGCCATGGTCACGGCCAGGGCCGCGCCGCGCAATAGGGTCATATCGCTCGCCTGCTTTTCCATGAGTCGCCACTGTAGCAGCCCGAATCTTTACGATAGTTAACGCCGCGATCAGCTCGTCCCATTTTCGCAACATCCTTGACAGGCCCGCCGAAATCTCTAGGGCGATCGACGGGCCACGCGGCCCCAACGCCGCGCTGCTCTCTGTAAGGAGACGCTACATGACTGATTTGACTGCCGTTGACGCCACCATTGCGCGTGCGCAAAAGCCCGCCACCCGTCCGGCCCGCCCCTTCTTTTCTTCCGGTCCCTGCGCCAAGCCACCCGGCTGGAGCGCCGACAAGCTGGCAACCGACTCGCTCGGCCGCTCGCACCGCGCCAAGATCGGCAAGACCCGCCTTTCCTATTGCATCGACCTGATGCGCGAACTGCTCGGCCTGCCCGACACCCACCGCATCGGCATCGTGCCCGGCTCCGACACGGGTGCTTTCGAAATGGCGATGTGGACGATGCTCGGCGCACGCCCCGTCACCACGCTTGCCTGGGAAAGCTTCGGCGAGGGCTGGGTGACGGACGCGGCGAAACAGTTGAAGCTCGACCCCACCATCATCCGCGCCGACTATGGCCAGCTGCCCGACTTGGATGGTGTGAACTTTGCGCATGACGTCCTGTTCACCTGGAACGGCACCACGTCCGGCGTGCGCGTGCCCAATGCCGACTGGATTCCCGCCGATCGTGAAGGTCTGACCTTCGCCGACGCGACCAGCGCGGTGTTCGCCTATGACGTCGACTGGGCCAAGATCGACGTCGCCACCTTCTCCTGGCAGAAGGTGCTGGGCGGCGAGGGCGGCCATGGTGTGCTGATCCTCGGCCCCCGCGCGGTCGAACGGCTCGAAACCCACACGCCCGCCTGGCCGTTGCCCAAGGTGTTCCGCCTGATGGCCAAGGGTAAGCTCGCCGAAGGCATTTTCAAGGGCGAGACGATCAATACCCCCTCCATGCTGGCGGTCGAAGATGCGATCTTCGCGCTGGAATGGGGCAAATCGTTGGGCGGGCTGCAGGGCCTCATTGCCCGCTCGGACGCCAATGCCGCTGCGCTCGGCAAGATCGTGGCCGAACGCGACTGGCTTGGCCATCTCGCGCTCGATGAAGCCACGCGCTCGAAGACCAGCGTCTGCCTGACCGTCGCGGGTGCCGACGAAGCCTTCATCAAGGCCTTCGCCGCCCTCCTCGAAAAGGAAGGCGCAGCCTATGACATTGCGGGCTATCGCGATGCCCCGGCGGGCCTTCGCATCTGGTGCGGCGCGACCGTGGAAACGGCCGATATCGAAGCGCTGGGTCCGTGGCTCGACTGGGCCTATGCGCAGACCAAGGCCGCCTGAACTCCCACCATCCGTTCGCCCTGAGCTTGTCGAAGGGCCGCACTTCTTTTGACCGTTTCAAGAAGGGCAGGGCTTCGACAGGCTCAGCCCGAACGGTGTAATATTAAGGATCAAATCCATGCCCAAAGTCCTTATTTCCGACAAAATGGACCCCCGCGCCGCCGCGATTTTCCGCGAACGCGGCGTGGAAGTCGATGAAATCACCGGCAAGACGCCCGAAGAACTGATCGCCATCATCGGCGACTATGACGGCCTCGCCATCCGCAGCTCGACCAAGGTGACCAAGGCGATCCTAGACGCCGCCACCAACCTGAAGGTCATCGGCCGCGCCGGCATCGGCGTCGACAATGTCGACATCCCCTATGCCTCGGCCAAGGGCGTGATCGTCATGAACACCCCGTTCGGCAATTCGATCACCACCGCCGAACATGCCATCGCGCTGATGTTCGCGCTGGCGCGCCAGCTGCCCGAAGCCAATGCGCAGACGCAACAAGGTCTCTGGCCCAAGAACGGCTTCATGGGCGTGGAAGTCACCGGCAAGACACTGGGCCTGATCGGCGCGGGCAATATCGGCTCGATCGTTGCCACCCGCGCGCTGGGTCTCAAGATGAAGGTGGTCGCGTTCGATCCGTTCCTGACGCCCGAACGCGCCATCGAAATGGGCGTGGAAAAGGCCGATCTCGACACGCTGCTCGCCAAGGCCGACTTCATCACGCTGCACACGCCGCTGACCGACCAGACTCGCAATATCCTGAGCCGCGAAAATCTGGCCAAGACCAAGAAGGGCGTGCGCATCATCAACTGCGCGCGCGGTGGCCTGATTGACGAAGCCGCGCTGAAGGATGCGCTCGATTCGGGTCAGGTCGCGGGCGCCGCGCTCGACGTGTTCCAGACCGAACCGGCCAAGGATTCGCCGCTGTTCGGCACGCCCAACTTCATCTGCACCCCGCATCTGGGCGCGTCGACAGACGAAGCGCAGGTCAATGTCGCGCTGCAGGTCGCCGACCAGCTGTCCGACTATCTGCTCGACGGCGGCATCACCAATGCGCTCAACGTGCCGTCGCTGTCGGCCGAGGAAGCCCCCAAGCTCAAGCCCTATATGGCGATCGCCGAAAAGCTGGGCAGCCTGGTCGGCCAGCTTGAAGGCGACGCCATCACCGGCGTTGCCGTCGAAGTCGAAGGCCATGCCGCCGAACTGAACCAGAAGCCGATCACTGCCGCCGTTCTCGCCGGCCTGATGCGCGTCTATTCGGACACGGTGAACATGGTCAACGCACCGTTCCTCGCCAAGGAACGCGGCCTCGACGTGCGCGAAGTGCGCCATGACCGCGAAGGCGCCTATCAGACACTGATCCGCGTCACCGTCACCACCGAAAATGGCGACAAGTCGGTGGCCGGCACGCTGTTCGGCCCCACCAGCCCGCGCCTCGTCGAACTGTTCGGCATCAAGGTGGAGGCCGATCTCGACGGCACCATGCTCTATATCGTCAATCAGGACGCGCCCGGCTTCATCGGTCGTCTGGGGTCGACGCTGGGCGAGGCGGGCGTCAATGTCGGCACCTTCCACCTCGGCCGTCGCAACCAGGGCGGCGAAGCCGTGCTGCTGCTCTCGGTCGACGGCACGGTCACCGAACCGCTGCGCTGGGAAATCTGCAACCTGACCGGCGTGAAGCAGGTCAAATTGCTGCGCTTTGCATGAAGGACTGATCTCTTAACCCGTTCGCCCTGAGCCTGTCGAAGGGCTCGGCTGAGCCGGAGGCGAAGCCCCTCACTCCGTTCGGGAGAGGGCTTCGACTTCGCTCAGCCCGAACGGGGAGGGCTGGCGTCGAAGCCATAATCCGCTAAAGGCGCAAGCCATGACCATGATCCCGCCCGGCCTTCTTCCCGAAGGATTATCCGACCGCCTGCCGCCCCAGGCCGAAGCCTCCGCCCGCCTCGCGCGGCGCGTGCTCGATACGGTGGCGACCCATGGCTATGAGCGGGTCATGCCCCCGCTCGCGGAATTTGAAGATACGCTCACCCAGCGCCTCAAATCCATGCGCGCGCAGGATCTGGTCCGCGCCGTCGATCCCGTGTCGCAACGCAGCCTCGCGCTGCGCCCGGACATTACCGCGCAGGTCGGCCGCATCGCCGCCACGCGCCTCGCCGCCGCGCCGCGTCCCTTGCGCCTTTCCTATGCCGGGCCAGTCATCCGCCTCAAGGCCAACCAGCTTCGCCCTGAGCGCGAGAAATTGCAGGTCGGCGCTGAACTGATCGGCACCGACAGCGTCGCCGCTGCCGTGGAGATCGTCAATGTCGCAATCGAAGCGTTGCAGGCGGCAGGCGTCACCGGCCTCACCATCGACTTCACCCTGCCCGACCTGATCGACATGCTGGCCGCCGGGCCGCTGCCGCTGGCGGCGGGCGAACTGGAAGCGGTGCGTACCGAACTCGACGCCAAGGATGCGGGCGCGCTGGTGGCGCTTGGCCCGCAGGCCGCCGCCTATCTGTCCCTCATTGAAGCGACCGGGCCGTTCCATGCCGCAATGGAGCGCCTGGAAGCCTTCAACACTAGCCTGGGTGGCGCGATCGATAGCCGCATCGCGGGCCTGCGCGCGATCGCGAAACCGATCGGCTGGGACATCACGCTGACGCTCGACCCGACCGAACGACACGGCTTTGAATATCAGAACTGGTTCGGCTTCTCGATCTTCGCGGAAGGCTTTATCGGCGAAATCGGCCGGGGTGGCAGCTATGCGATCTGCCATGCCAATGGGCAGGACGAACCGGCAATCGGCTTCTCGCTTTACCCTGATCCGCTGATCGACGCAGGCTTTGGCAGCGAAACGCCCAAGCGCCTGTTCCTGCCGTTGGGCGCCGATGCGACCCGCGCCGCCGAACTGCGCGCCGAAGGCTGGCACACCGTCGCGGCGCTGGTCGGGGATGAGGATGGCGCGAAGCTGCGCTGTTCGCACTGGCTCGACGGCACGGAGCTTCGCCCCTTCTGACTTGACTTGAGGGCTGCGGCAGGGCTAACCGCCGCGCGAACAGGGCGGCTTTGCGTCCAATCGATCCTACCGGCATGCCGAGTCCCGTCGAAGGGCATGGCCGGTCCGCGCGGCGGGCGGAGATCTGTATCCATGGCAAATGTAACCGTGATCGGCGCCCAATGGGGTGACGAGGGCAAGGGCAAGATCGTCGACTGGCTGTCGGAGCGCGCCGATGTCGTCGCTCGTTTCCAGGGCGGTCATAATGCGGGCCACACGCTCGTCGTCGGCGAGAAGGTCTATAAGCTCTCGCTGCTGCCGTCGGGTATCGTGCGCGGCACGCTGTCGGTGATCGGCAATGGCGTGGTGCTGGACCCTTGGCATTTCCGCGATGAAGTCGCGAAATTGTCGGCGCAGGGCGTGGCCATTACGCCCGACAATCTTCAGATCGCCGAAACCTGCCCGCTGATCCTGCCCTTCCACCGCGACCTCGACGGGCTGCGTGAAGATGCGAGCGGCGCGGGCAAGATCGGCACCACCCGGCGCGGCATCGGTCCGGCCTATGAAGACAAGGTCGGCCGTCGCGCCATCCGCGTGTGCGACCTCGCGCATCTCGACGATCTTGGCCCACAGCTCGATCGCCTGACCGCCCATCATGACGCGCTGCGCACCGGCTTTGGCGAACCGCCGATTGACCGCGCCGCGCTGATGGCGGAATTGACCGAAATCGCCGACTTCATCCTGCCCTTCGTCAAGCCGGTCTGGCTGACGCTCAACCGCGCCAAGGCGGCGGGCAAGCGCATCCTGTTCGAAGGCGCACAGGGCACGTTGCTCGACATCGACCATGGCACTTATCCCTTCGTCACCTCGTCCAACACGGTGGCAGGTACGGCGGCGAGTGGCACCGGCCTTGGCCCCAATGCGGCGGGTTTCGTGCTGGGCATCGTCAAGGCCTATACCACCCGCGTCGGCTCCGGCCCGTTCCCGACCGAACTGGAGGACGCCACCGGCCAGCGGCTGGGCGAGCGCGGCCATGAATTTGGCACCGTCACCGGGCGCAAGCGCCGCTGCGGCTGGTTCGACGCGGTCCTGGTGCGCCAATCGGTCGCAGTATCGGGTGTCACCGGCATCGCGCTCACCAAGCTTGATGTGCTGGACGGGTTCGACACGCTCCAAATCTGCGTCGGCTACAAGATTGGCGACCAGACGTTCGACTATCTGCCCGCCCATGCGCAGGATCAGGCCAAGGCGCAGCCGATCTATGAAAGCATCGAAGGCTGGCATGACACCACGGCAGGCGCGCGCAGCTGGGCCGAATTGCCCGCGCAGGCGATCAAATATATCCGCCGGATCGAAGAACTGATCGGCTGCCCGGTCACGCTCGTCTCCACCAGTCCCGAGCGCGAGGATACCATCCTCGTGCGCGATCCCTTCGCGGATTAAGCGCGATGGCGGAGAAGTTCGAACGGCACCGGCAGCCCTGGACCCAGGACGAAATCCAGAAGCTGCACACGCTGGCCAAGAAGGGCATGGGGCTGAAGGCCATCGCCAAGGCGCTGACCCGCACCGAGGAATCGACCAAGGCCCGCGCCAAGGAAGACGGATTGAACATCGCTAAACTACGCTAGTCACGTGAATCTAAAGTTCGCCACATAAGTTTTGCTCGGTTTTCTGGCAGAAGCGCTTGACCGAGGCGAGGATTTCGTCGGCGGA